>JAVBSC010000024.1:0-30033 GCA_031547305.1 Desulfovibrionaceae bacterium | reverse complement strand
TCCCCGCCCAGGTGCCGCAGGGCGGGCATAAGGGAGTCCGCCACCCGGCGCAGGGCCGCGGACATGTCCGGATCGTGTTTTTCCTCGTGGCTGTCGTTCAGGGCATCCAGCACCACATGCAAATGCTCGGTGCAGCGATCCATGATTCGAACCTGCTCGTCCAACACCTGGCTGCCGCGCCGGTATCCCAGAAGCTCCCTGGCGCGCACCCGGCGCAAAAATTCGTGATTGGCGGCAGCCTGTTCCAGCAGAGGGTCCAGCAAATCCGCCGGCAAACCCCGCCCGCCGCGCAAAAGGGCGTTCACCAGTTCATCCAGCAGACGCACCGCCTCGTGAAACTGCCGTCCCAGATCCTGGCGCAGAGCGTCGGTCATGCGCACCGGCCAGACGCTCACGGAAATCACAAAAGCGCAAAGCACCCCCAGCCCTATGTCCGTCAGACGCAGCAACGCGGAGCTTACGGCGTCCGCCTGGCCCTGGCCGGCCAGAAAAACGCAGGCCAGGGCTATGGCGGCCATGAAGTAGCGGGAATTTAAACGGGCCAGGGCCGAGCACAAAGCCACCCCGCAGGTCAGGGCAATGTGCCCCCAAATGCCGTTGGGCTGAAAAAAGAACAGAAAAGCCAGGGCGCAGCTTCCCCCCAGAATGATGCCGGAAAGGCGGTTAAAACCTATCTGCACCACTTCCGCCACGTTGCAGTACATGCCAACTATGGCGGCCAGCACCGCCCAGACGTATTCCGGCGAATGCAAAAACTGCGAGTCTATGAAAATGGTCAACCCGACAGCCAGAGCGGTTTTTATGCCCTGGCGCAGATAAGGCGGCAAGAGGACGCCCAGTGGTACGCGCATGTCAATCCTTCCCAGGGATCACGGTCTTACCGCAAACCCCATCCATATCTTCAACTGATGCTTTATTCTTTTCCAGGCATAGGGATTTACAAAAAAACCCAACGGCGCAAGCCTGAAAACCCGCGCAAAACCGTCCCAGGCTTCTTTGCGGCGCCCCAACAAAAACAAGTAACCCGCGGCGCGCAGTTCGGCAAGCTGCCGGGCTTCCACAGGCAGTCCCGGCAATGCGGCCATGTCTACGGCCAAACGGAGCCCGTCTTCCCTGGCCCTGGCTATGCCGGCGGGATTTCCGCTGGTCTGCCGGGCGTGCAGGCGGATGCGCGCCAGCGCTTTTGGCAGGCTGCCAACCCCATGCCCGGCCCGCAGAAGGGCGATCCACAATCCCAAATCCTGGGAATGCCCCAATTCCGCCGGGTAACCGCCAACCGCGCGGGCGGCTCCGGTCCGGAACATCACGGCCGCGTGCGCGAACTGGTTAAGCACAGGCAAATTGGCCCGCAACTCCCCGCTTGCTGTCGGATAATTCATATGCCCGATCACCCGGTCCGCCTCATCAATATAAATGACGTCGCTGCCCACCAGGGCGCAATCCGGGTTGGCCTCCAGCCAAGCCGCCTGTTCGTCCAGACGCGTCGGCTCCGCCAGGTCGTCGGCATCAATTATGGCCGTGTACTCGGTTTCGACCAGATCCAGCCCTTTGCGCAAAACCTGGGTGCGCGGCAAAGTCTCCTCCAGCTTGAGCAGGCGGATCCGCTCGTCCCTCAAGCCTTCCAAATAACTCCCGCCGGCATCCGTGGAACCGTTGTCCAAAATCAAAAAACAAAAATCATCCAGCGTCTGGCCCAAAATACTCCGGACCGTCCGCTCCAGATACGGCATGCCGTTAAAAACAGTCAACAACACCGTAACCTTTTTATCGGACATAAAATCTCCCAACATCATAACTTATTTAACTTTTCCAAAAAATCCGGCCAGGCCTGGCGCAGGGCGCACGCGGCTTTACCCCGGTGGCTGCGCTGGTTTTTTTGTTCGCGAGTAAGCTGGGCGGCGCTGAGGTTCAGTTCCGGATCAAAAAACAGAGGATCGTAACCGAAGCCGCCCGCGCCGACAAGCTCGCGGTTCAGGCGGCCTTCCCAGGCGCCGCGGGTAACCAGGCATTCAGCGTTGTGCGGAGCGCAGACGGCCATGACGCAGATGAAGCGGATGGAGCGTTTAGCGTCCGGCACGTCGCGCATGGCTTCAAGAAGCTTGGCGTTATTGCGCTCCGGGGTGGCCGGCCGGCCAGGCTCCGCGCTGTAACGGGCGGAATGCACGCCGGGCGCTCCGCCCAGGGCGTCCACCTCCAGGCCGGAATCGTCGGCCAGGGCGACCAACCCCGTGGCCGCGCTGACGGCCCTGGCCTTAAGCAAGGCATTTTCCTCAAAGGTCAGGCCGGTTTCTTCCACTTCAGGCAGGCCCGGAAAGTCTGAGAGGCTGAACGTCTCAAGGCCCAGTCCCGCGAAGAGCGGCCGCATTTCCGCAACTTTACCCGGGTTGCGCGTGGCCAGAACTATTTTACCCATTCGTTTGTTCCTTGTTCTCAACGGCCAGGGCTGGCTTGAGGTGAAAAATGAATTTGGTGCCCTGGCCAGGTTTACTGAACACGGAGACCGATCCGCCCAGTTCTTCCACAATTTTTTTGGTCATGGCCAGCCCCAGACCGGCCCCCTTGTCCTTGGTGCTGAAAAAGGGGTTGAATATTGTTTCGTGCAATTCCGGAGGAATTCCGCAACCTGTATCCTCCACGGTCAGGACCACCCGGCCCGACTCCAGATAGGCGCTGAGGGTGAGCGTGCCGCCGTCCCGCATGGCTTCCTGGGAGTTTTTCACCAGGTTTATAAAGCATTGCTTCAATTGATCCGGGTTGCCGGTAATTTTAGGAAGCCCCGGCGCAACCTTCAGAACGGTTTTGATGCCCTTGGCTTCATCGCCCAGGCTCATCAGGCCCACGGTCTGTTCAAGCACTTCCCTTACGTCAACGTCGCCCAGGCTTTGATCCATAGGCCGGGCGAAGTTCAGAATGCTTTTGAGGATCGCGTCCAGGCGGTGGGATTCCTCCAGAATTATCTTGGCCTTTTCCCGGCTGGACTCGCTCAGATCTCCGGCGCGCAGCAGGGAATTGGCGAATCCGCCTATGGCGAAGAGCGGGTTGCGTATTTCATGCGCGATGTAGGTGGAAAGTTCTCCTATGGCCGCCATTTTTTCCGACTGCTGCAGGCGCTGCTCAATATGCACCCGTTCGGTTATGTCGCGCCGCATCAGAACCATGCGCCTGGTCAGGCCGTCTTCGCCGGTAAGAGGAAACGCGTAAATGCGGAAATACTGAAGCTTGCCGTCCTCGGTAACCTTATGCACCGTGGAGTGGATTCTTTTGCTGATGCCGGCCGCCTCGCGCCAGGGGCAGACCGCCCCCGTGCCGCAGCACAGGTCTTCGCCATCCAGTTCCTGGCACAGCCGGCCGATATAGTCGCTTTTCCGGCCGCCCTTGCGGTCCAGGACGTGCTGGTTGACTTCAATGATCCGGCCGGTTGCGTCCAGGATGATCACATCCTCGTCCAACTGGTTGATCAGAATGGCGAACATGTCCCTGGCCCGGCGCAGCCTGGCTCCGCCGCCGATGATCATGGACCCGTCCAGCGCGGACTGGCAAAAGGAGTTCACCACCTCCGCTCCCAGCATGGTCACGCCGGCGGGGGCGTACTGCCGGATCTCCTCCCGGCGGCTGCCGTCCAGATCCAGAATAACGTTGCAGTCCGGGTGATCCTCAAAAAATTCCTTAACACTGGCGTAACGCTGGACCTTGCCCATTTTTCCGGGCAGGGGCGGCAATTTTTTGCCGGCCTGGCCGGCAATGCGGCCGACCACGGTTATTCCCGGGAAGGTTTCCGCAAAAACGCCCTGGCCGATAATGCCGGCCAAAAGTTCAAGAACGGATCCTTCACCGCAGATTCCAACCCGGAAAAGCGTGGAGTCCGCCCCATTGCGCGGGCCGCGTTTTCTGCGTAACATAATCCCTCCTTGGCGCGCTGCCGGCACGGCCAACAGCGTTCCGCTATCCGCTATTAATAAAACATGCCGCCTCTTTTGACCAGTGGCCGTACAGGATATAAATACGTGTTGACTATATACTCCGTAAGTCTTGGCTGCCCGAAAAATCGGGTGGATACCGAACATCTGCTCGGCGGGCTTGGCGTTGAAATAAAATCCGCCGACCAGCCCCTTGAAGCGGATTGCGCGATTATAAACACCTGCGGCTTTATCGCCCCGGCGGTGCGGGAATCCGTGCGCCGCATCGTGGAAACCATCGACGCCCTGGCGGACGCCGGCTCAAAACGTCCACTGCTGGTTGTGGCCGGCTGTCTGGTGGGCCGTTACGGCATCAAGGATCTGGCCCCGGACTTGCCGGAAGTGGATCTCTGGCTGGACAACCGGGATATTGCGGAATGGCCGGCCAGACTGGCTAAGGCCCTTGGCCTGCCGGAACCGGCCGCCACAGGCCGCCTGCTCTCCACAGGCCCTTCTTACGCCTGGCTCAAAATCAGCGACGGATGCGAGCACAAATGCGCCTTCTGCACCATTCCGGCCATTCGCGGCCCACTGCGCAGCCGCCCGGCCGCTGGCCTGAAAGCAGAAGCTGAAGCCCTGTTGGACCAGGGTGTTGCGGAACTCGTCCTTGTGGCCCAGGACGTTAGCGCCTGGGGCCGGGATCTGGGCAAAAAACACAGTCTGATCCAACTTTTGGAAGACCTGCTGCCCCTGCCCGGGCTGGAGCGCCTGCGCCTGATGTACCTTTACCCGGCCGGCGTGACCGAAGAGCTGCTCCGGTTCCTCAAGTCCGCCGGCGCTCCATTTGTGCCTTACTTTGACATTCCTTTGCAACACGCCCACCCGGCAATCCTGAAAAAAATGGGCCGCCCTTTCTCCCAAAATCCCAGGCTGGTCATTGAGCGCATCCGCAAACATTTCCCCCTGGCCGCTCTGCGCACCAGCCTCATTGCCGGCTATCCCGGCGAAACCGAAGCCCACTTCGCCGCCCTGCGCGACTTTGTGCTGGAAACCCGCTTCACCAACCTGGGCGTGTTCGCCTTCCAATCCGAGGAGGGCACCAAAGCCTTTGACCTGCCGGATCAACCGCCGGACAACGTCAAAGAATGGCGCCGCGACTCCATTATGGAAATCCAGGCGGAAATCAGCGCCGCGTTTCTACAGACCCTGGTGGGCACGCGACTGCCCATTCTGGTGGACGCGCCCCACGACGAGTGGCCCGGGCTGCACACCGGCCGCGCTTGGTTCCAGGCCCCGGAAGTGGATGGCGTAACTTACATCAGCGGCCCCTCCGTGGCCCCCGGAAAAATAATCAGCGCCGAAATAACCGAAGCCATGGACTACGACCTGGTGGCCCTGGCTTAATTCAATGAGGCTTCGCTCTTTATGAAAAATATCCTCATGCCTTTGCCGGTACCGGAGGAGATGCGGACTTGGGATCAAGCCTGCGGCCGGGAATTCGGCCTGCCGGAATTCACGCTTATGGAGAACGCGGGGCGGGCGGCCTGGGAGGTTTTGCGGGCGCGGCCGGAGTATGGGGAATCAAAGCTGGCGGTTGTTATGGCCGGCAGCGGCAACAATGCCGGTGATGGTTTTGTGCTGGCCCGTTATATTCATGACAACGGCGGCCGGGCGCTGGTTCTGCTCAGCCGGGCCGTGAGCCGGCTGAGCGGCGCCGCCCGCGCCCATGCCCTGCTGGCCCGGCGCTGCGGCGTGCCCATGCGAACTTCAGGCGGAGGACTGAAAATACCCGGCGACCTGCGGCCGGATATTCTGGTGGACGCCTTGTGCGGCACCGGCCTGAACGGAGATTTGCGGCCGGAGCGGCTTGGTCTGGTCCGGTGGATGAACGGACTCGGAGAACGGACTTTTACGCTGGCGCTGGATATTCCCAGCGGCCTGTGCGCCCTGTCCGGCCGGCCCAGGCCGGAGGCGGTGCGGGCGGACGTCACTGTAAGCTTTGAGGCGGCCAAGCCCGGCCTGATTCTGCCGGAAGCCCGGCCCTGGGTTGGCGAACTGGAGGTACGGCCCATCGGCGTGCCGGCGCTGGCAAAGGTAAAATACCCCGCTTCCCACGCCCTGCTCGCCCCCAAACCCGGAGTGTTGCCAAAACCTTCCGGCCTGGAGCACAAGGGCGACCGTGGGCGGGTTTTAATAGCCGGCGCTTCGCCCGGTTTGTGCGGCGCGGCCCACCTGGCCGGACTGGCCGCTCTGCGCGCCGGAGCCGGCCTGGTGACCATAGCCTGCCCGGCCGGACTGGCGACGCAAGTTAAAAGCGCCCGGCCGGAACTCATGACCCTGCCCCTGGGCGACCCCAAAGACCTCAACTGGTCAGCCGGGCACATTCCAGCCTTGCTGGAACGCATCCGCGCCCTGGGCTCCAAAAGCGCCCTGCTGATAGGGCCGGGCCTGGGCCGCGCGCGGGCGGCCCAGGATATGCTCCGGGCCGTACTTTCCCTTGAGGAACGGCCCCCGCTGATCCTGGACGCGGACGCCCTGTCCTGCGGCCCGCCCCTGGAGCTGCTAAAAGAATCCGACATCATCACTCCGCACCCCGGCGAGATGCTCCGCCTGCTGCAAAGCAAGGAACTGCCGGAAGACACGCGGGCCAAATGGACGTCGGTTGACCTGCTCCAGGCCTCCCGCTTTACGGTCGCCCGTGAATTCAGCCGCCACTGCCGGGCTGTGCTTGTGCTCAAAGGACCGGGGACGCTGATCGCTCAAAACGGCTCTCCGCTGATCATCGCGCCTTTCGGTTTGACAAACCTGGCCGTTGGCGGCTCCGGAGACGTGCTGGCCGGCCTGTGCGCCGCCCTGTCCGCGCGGAGCCACCCGGCCCTTGAAGCCGCCGGCCTGGCTGTGCACATCCACGGCCGGGCCGGCGAAGCCCTGCACGGACAATACCCGGCCGGCGGCAACCTGGCCGGAGAAATCGCTGAAATTATTCCGGAGATTATGGGGAAGTTGACTGAGCTATAAATGGGGGACCACGTTCCCCTGGGGGGAAGCTTGCGCGCGGAGCCCATCATTTCAAAAACGATATGAACATACAATTAAAAAATCTGGAAGACAGCGCGAAGCTGGGGCGGATCCTGGCCAGGGTCATGGTGGAGTGCGGCCTGGGCCTGCTGGTTTTTTACGGCGGCCTGGGAGCTGGCAAGACCACTCTGGCCAGGCATCTGGTTGGGGAGTTGAAGGGGGGAGGCGAAGCGGAGGTGAGCAGCCCCAGCTTCACTTTGTGCAACAGTTATGCGACTGTGCCGCCGGTATTGCATTTTGATCTGTACCGGCTGGAGGACGGCCCGGCTGAGGAATTTTTAGAAGCCTTGGATTTGCTTGAAGAAAAAGGTCCGGCCGGCCTGATTGTTTTGGTGGAATGGGGTGAGCGGCTGAAAGCTGAAGATCTGCCGGCCGAGCGGCTGCATTGCTGGTTGAAAGAGTTGCCGGATGGGCGTACAGCGGAACTTCTGGTTTATGGGAAAAAAGCGGCCTGCCTGGAAGAAACCCTGCCCAGGCTGTGGTTTAGCTGAAGCGTTAATGCTTTAAAATCAAAAAGGTTGGGTGCATGCGTATTCTTGTTCAAAAATTCGGCGGCAGCTCCGTTGCGGATCTCGCCCGCATGCGTAAGGTTGAAGCCAAGGTAAAAGCCGGTCTGAACAAAGGCTACAAAATGCTGGTGGTGCTTTCCGCCAGAGCCGGGGACACCAACCGCCTGCTGGCTCTGGCCGGGGAATGGTCTCCGGATCCGGATCCGGCGGAGTGCGATTCCCTGGTCGCAACGGGAGAACAGGTTTCCACCGCTCTTTTCACCATGCTCCTCAAGGACGCCGGCGTAAAAGCCCGCTCTTTGCTGGGGTTCCAGGCGGCCATAGTCACGGATTCCAACTTCGGCAAGGCGCGCATCCGTTCCATCAACAAGGATGCCCTGCTGACGATGTTTTGCGAATATGACGTGCTGGTGGCCGCCGGATTTCAGGGCGTGACAGGAGACGGCCGCATCACCACCCTGGGCCGGGGCGGATCGGACACCTCTGCCGTGGCTCTGGCCGCGGCGTTGGAGGCCGAATACTGCGAGATTTTTACGGATGTGGACGGCGTGTACACCACGGACCCGAACTTGTGCTCCACAGCCCGCAAGCTGGACCGCGTCTCTTATGACGAGATGCTGGAAATGGCCAGCATGGGCGCGAAGGTGTTGGAAATCCGCTCTGTTGAGTTTGCCAAAAAATATAAAGTTCCCGTGCATGTGCGCTCCACTTTCACGGACAACCCGGGCACCCTGGTGACCCAGGAGGATAAGAAAATGGAACACATTCTTGTTTCCGGCATTGCCTACGACAAAGACCAGGCCAGAATAACCCTGTGCGACGTGCCGGACAAGCCTGGCGTTTCCGCCGCCATTTTCGCCCCCCTGGCCCAGGCCAACATAGCCGTGGATATGATCGTGCAAACCCCCAGCCATGACGGGGTGACGGACATGAACTTCACCGTGTCCCGCAAAGATCTGAAAAAAGCCTTGGCCGTGGTGGAAGAAATCGGCAAATCCATCAGCATCAAGGATGTGCGCCACGATGCGAACGTGTGCAAAGTTTCGGCAATCGGCGTTGGCATGCGCAACCATTCCGGAGTGGCGGCCCAGGCTTTTTCCGCCCTGCACCGCGAAAACATCAACATCATCATGATCAGCACCTCGGAAATAAAAATTTCCTGCCTGATCGAGGAAAAATACACCGAACTGGCCGTGCGCACCCTGCACGACGCCTTTGGCCTGGGCGGAGTCGGCATGGAAGAATAGTGCCGCGTAGGCAAAACTTGTTTCGCCGTTAAGCGCCGGGCGAGCTCTTAAGGGCCTGGATTTCCGCAAAAGCGGACTCCAGGCTTTTTTCATTTTTTGCGCCGCTTGAAGGCCGTGTTATGAGTTGCAAATTACAAACTCAGCTTATCCAGCCGGGCCATGGCTTCCTCGGTATCTTCCGCGCTGCCGAAGCCGGTCAGGCGAAAGCACCCTTCGCCGCAGGGGCCGAAGCCCGCGCCCGGCGTGCCCACTATATTGGCCTTGCGCAGCAACAGGTCAAAAAAATCCCAGGATTTTACGCCTTCAGGCAGACGCACCCAGACATAAGGCGCATCCACACCGCCGCTCACCGCCAGGCCCCGGGCCGCGAAGCCGGACCGGATGCGCCCGGCGTTGCGCATATACGCGGCGATGATTTCTTTGCGCTCCGCCCGGCCCAGCGGGGTATGCGCGGCTTCGGCCGCGCGCTGCACAATGTAGGGACAACCGTTATACTTGGTGGTCTGGCGGCGCATCCACATGGCGTGCAATCCGCCCTCCCGTCCGTCCCGGCCTTTGCGGCGCAAACTTTTGGGCACCACGGCAAAGCCGCAGCGCAGGCCGGTGAATCCGGCCATCTTGGAATAGCTCCGGAACTCCACAGCCACATCCCGCGCACCGTCAATTTCATAAATGCTGTGCGGCACGCCAGGCGTGCTGATGAAAGCCTCATAGGCCGCATCGTACAAAATCACGCTCTCGTTATCCCGCGCATATTTTACCCAAGTTTCCAACCGCGCTTTTGTCAGAACCGCGCCGGTGGGATTGTTGGGATAACATAAATATATCAGATCCGCGCGTTCCCCGGGCAAATCCGGCACAAAACCGTTTTGCGCCGTGCAGGGCAAATAGATCAGGCCGGGAAAGCGCCCGTCTTCGCCCGGCGCTCCGGCACGCCCGGCCATGACGTTGGAGTCAGCGTACACCGGGTATACGGGATCGGTGATAGCCACGCGGCTGTCCCGGTCAAAAAGCTCCTGAAAATTGCCGATGTCCGATTTAGCGCCGTCGCTGACGAAAATTTCATCCGCCGCAACGCCCAGTCCGGCGTAGACGTCCGCCACAATGGCCTCGCGCAGAAACGCATAGCCCTGTTCCGGCCCGTAGCCGCGAAATCCCTTGGGGTCCGCCTGCTCCTCCACGGCCTGGAGCAACGCCGCCACAACCGTTTTGGACAAAGGACGCGTAACATCGCCTATGCCCAGGCGGATAAGCTTGGCATCCGGGCATTCCGCCTGATACGCCTTCACCCGCCGGGCGATTTCGCTGAACAGATAACCGCCGGGCAAATTAAGATAATTTGAATTTATATAAGCCATAAAGATACTCCGTTAGTGTCCCTTCACCACACCGTATACTCCCCTACAAACACGAAATTGGCCGGACCGGCCATATGAATGATGTTATCGTCGTCCCATTCGATGAACAGGTTGCCGCCGCGCAGTTCCACGGCGGCTTTGCGGCCGGTGAGGTTGTTCAGAGCGCAGGCCGCCAGGGCGGCGCAGGCGCCGGTGCCGCAGGCCAGGGTTTCTCCGGAGCCGCGTTCCCAGACGCGCATGCGGATGCGCTCCGGGGCCGGAATTTCCACGAACTCCGTATTCACGCGCTTTGGGAACATCGGGTGATGCTCGAACAGCGGCCCGAGGGCGGACAGAGGCAGACTGTCCAGATCTTCCACCGGCACCACCAAATGCGGATTGCCCATGGAAACGGCGGTCCCCCTAAATATTCGGCCGCCGACGGTTATTTCGCTGTCAATAAAATTGTCGCCAGGGGACAGCATGGGGATATCCGCCGGAGCCAGGCGCGGCTCGCCCATATCCACGGTGACGGAAGCCACCAGGCCGTTTTTGACTTCAAGTCGAAGGATGCGGATGCCGGCAAGGGTTTCCAGGGTGATTTCATGCTTACCGGTAAGTTTGCGCTCATAAAGATATTTACCGATGCAGCGAGCGGCGTTGCCGCACATTTCGCCTTCCGATCCGTCCGCGTTGAACATGCGCATGCGAAAATCCGCCCGTTTGGAGCGGCTGAGCAGCACCAGTCCGTCCCCGCCGATTCCGAAGTGGCGGTTGCTGACCAGCCTGGCCAGAGTTGCCGTGGCTTCTAGGATGGAGTCGAATTCCTCCATATAAACGTAATCGTTGCCCAAACCTTCCATTTTGGCAAAGGGCAGGCGGCGCGGCAGGCCTGATTGTTTCAGAACGGCGCGCAGGGTTTCAGCTTCAGCGGCGTTGATCACGGATTGTACACCTCCTCGGTGGCGGCCACGCTTTCGGCGTGGCGTCCCTCGCCGTCTTTCAGACGGGCCAGGGCGTGACGGTATTCAATTGGGCTTACTTTAAGGAACAGTGGGAGGCAGGCTTCCCAGTCCCGCAAGAGGCCGGCGGCCAGGGCGCTGCCGGTGTGGCGCGCATGGCGCTCCAGCAGGCCGCGCAAGAGGCGCACGTCCTCCGCCCGCCAGACGCTTTCAATATCCACGCTGTCCATATTGCAGCGGGTCTGGAACATTTCGCTGCGGTCCAGCACGTAGGCCGCTCCGCCGCTCATGCCGGCCGCGAAGTTGCATCCCGTGGAGCCCAGCACCACCACAACGCCGCCGGTCATGTATTCACAGGCGTGATCGCCCACCCCCTCCACCACGGCCGTGGCGCCGCTGTTACGCACGGCAAAACGCTCGCCGGCCGTGCCGGCGACGTAAAGCTCGCCGGAAGTCGCGCCGTACAGGGCCACGTTGCCTATGGCCGCCTGTTCGCCAAAAGCGTCGCCGCCGCTGCGCTGCTCCGGAGCTATGGCGATAACGCCGCCGCAAAGGCCTTTGCCCGCATAGTCGTTGGCTTCGCCGTTGATTTTAAGGAAGACGCCGCGCGCAAGGAAAGCCCCGGCGCTCTGCCCGGCCGTGCCGGTGAGGTGGATTTCCACCGCGCCGGGGCTGAGCCCGGCTTCGCCGTGACAACGGGCGATTTCTCCGGACAAACGGGCGCACAGGGAACGGTCCGTGTTGCGGACCCGGCCCTCAAAACGAACCGGGCGACCGGAATCAATGGCGGGGCGCACAGCGGCCAAAATGGCGGATTCCAGGGAGGAATCCGCAAAAGAGGCGGACCGATCCGGATGGCCGACATCCAAATCCGGCACAATCTGAACAGGCGCGAGCAGGGAAGAGAAATCCAGACCGGCGACTTTGCCCAGCCATGCCGCGCGCATCACGCCATTAAGGGAATCCGGCGGCAGAGCCGCTTCGATTTCCGTCGGGGGCACTGGTTCCAGAAGGTCCGCCCGCCCAAGCATGGCGTCAAGAGATTTGCAGCCCAGGGCGGCCATATGGCGGCGCAGGTCCGCGGCCAAAAAACGCAAATAGCGTTCCACATGCTCCGGCTGACCGCCGAACCTGGCGCGCAACCGGGGATCCTGGGCGGCAACGCCCATCGGGCAGCTTCCCTGGTGGCAAACGCGCAGCATGCGGCACCCCAGGGCCACCAGCAGCCCGGCCCCGAAGCCGAACTCCTGCGCGCCCAGAAGAGCGGCCACAGCCAGATCCCGGCCGGTGCGCAACTGGCCGTCCGTCTGCAAGATGACCCGGCCGCGCAGGCCGCTGTAAGTCAGTGCGGCGTGGGATTCCGCCAGGCCAAGTTCCCAGGGCAGGCCCACATGGCTGATGGCGCTGCGCGGGGAAGCGCCGGTGCCGCCGTCGTGCCCGGAAATAAGAATGACGTCCGCCCCGGCCTTGGCCACGCCGCAGGCCACGGTCCCCACGTTGGAGCCGGCCACCAGCTTTACGGAAACCAATCCGCCCGGGTGCAGGCGCTTCAAATCGAAAATGAGCTGGGCCAGGTCTTCTATGGAATAAATGTCATGGTGCGGGGGCGGCGAGATAAGCGTGACGCCGGGTATGGTACGGCGTACCCTGGCGATGTCCGGCAGGACCTTACGGGCCGGAAGCTGGCCGCCTTCGCCAGGCTTGGCTCCCTGGGCCATCTTGATCTGGATTTCATCCGCCTGGGTCAGATAAAAAGCCGTGACCCCGAAGCGGCCGGAGGCTACCTGGCGCACCCTGGAGCGCGCGCTGCGCCCATCCGGCAGAATGTTCGAACGCTCCGGCGCTTCCCCGCCTTCGCCGCAGTTGGAGCGTCCGCCAAGACGGTTGAAAGCCATGGCGATGGCCTGATGCGCTTCCGGGCTGATGGAGCCGTAACTCATGGCCGCGCCGGTAAAGCGCCGTAAAATGGATTCCTCGCTCTCCACTTCCGCCAGAGGGATCGCTTCAGCCCTGGCAAAACGCAGCAGGCCGCGCAAAGTCACGGGGCGGGCGAGTTGCTCGTCGCTTTCCTTTGCGTAAGCCTTGTAGCTTTCCAGGTCATTCTCCCGCACTGCCTTGTGCATGGCGCGGATGGCCGCCGGGGACCAGAGGTGCTTTTCTCCGTCCTTGCGGTGGCGGTGCCTGCCGGTATCCGTAAGAGGAACGGATTTCTCGTCAGCCGCGTACGCTTGCGCGTGCCGGGCCAGGGAATCCAACGCGATGCTTTGCAAGTCGATGCCGCCAATGCGGCTGGGCAGGCCGGTGAAGTATTTGTCCACCAACTCCCGGCCCAGGCCCAGGGCTTCAAAGGCCTGGCCGGCCTGAAAACTGCGCAGGGTGGAAATGCCCATGCGGGAGAAGGTTTTGAGCAAACCCTTTTGCAGGGCTGTGGCATAAGCGTTGCGCGCTTTGGCCGGAGTGTCGTTTTTACCCAGCCGGCCGGATTCCGCCAGGCTTTCCAAGCTGGCGAAGGCCAGGCGCGGGCAGACCCCGGCCGCCCCAAAGGCGATGAGCTGGGCCAGGTGCATGACCTCCCGCGCGTCACCGCAATCCACGATCAATCCGCAAGCGTGGCGCAGTTTTTTGCGCAGAAGATGGTGGTGCAGGGCGGATACGGCCAGCAAGGATGGGATCGGGGCATTGCTTTTATCCGCTCCGGCATCACAAAGAATCAGAATGGATGCGCCGTCAGCCAGGGCTTTTTCCGCTGTTGCGCACAAGATTGCCAGGCCCAGCTCCAGCCGCGCGTCCGCCAACGCCGCCGCGCCATTGGCCATAAAAAGCATGGGCAGGCAGGCCGAGCGCAGTTCCTGGCGTCCGGAGGCTCTGATCCGCTCCATATCCTCGGGAAAAAGCACCGGGTTAGCCAGGCGCAGCATGGCGTAATGTTCCGGGCTTTCCTCCAGCAAATTGCCGCGCCGCCCGGCAAAACCCATCAGGCTCATGACCATTCCTTCGCGCAACGGATCTATGGGCGGGTTGGTCACCTGGGCAAAGCGCTGCTTCAAATAATCGAACAAAAGCTGCGGCCGCTGCGAAAGAACCGCCAGCGGAATATCAAGGCCCATGCTGCCCACGGGTTCCTGGCCGTCCCTGGCCATGGGGGCCAGAATATCCTCAAGCTCCTCTTTGCCGTAGCCGTGCAGGCGCTGCTCGCGCTGGAGGCCGGCCGGCCCATGGTCATTCTCCCGGCGGCGGCGCGCGGGAAGGGGCAGATCCCGCAGAGTCAGGCCTTTTTCCTGTACCCAGTGCCGGTATGGACGGGCAAAGATCACGCGGCTCTTGCATTCCGCGTCCGTGATCACCCGATGACCTGAAAAATCCACCAGGAGCATGCGCCTGGGCTGAAGACGCCCCCGGCGGACCACCCGTTCCGGCGGCAGATCCAGCACTCCGGCTTCGGAAGCCAGGAGCACCACCCCGTCGCTGGTCACGGCGTAACGGCAGGGCCGCAGGGCGTTGCGGTCCAGCATGGCCCCCACCTGGCGGTTGCCGTCCGTAAAAACCAGGGCGGCCGGGCCGTCCCAGGGTTCCATCAGGGCGGCGTGGTATTCATAAAAGGCCCGTTTGTCGTCGCCCATCACAAACGAGGCGCCAAACGCCTCGGGCAGCAGCATCATGGCCGCGTGGCTCAGGCTTCTGCCTCCGTGGGTGAGCAGTTCCAGGGCGCTGTCCAGCATGGCTGAATCGCTGGCGGTATGATCCAGAACCGGCCGAATCCAGCGCATGGCTTCCGGATGCAGGGCGGTGAACAGTTTGGAATCCAGCAGCGGCTCGCGTATGCTCATATGTGCCTGGTTGCCGGTAAGCGTGTTGATTTCCCCGTTATGGGCCAGGCGATTGAACGGCTGGGCCAGGCGCCAGCTGGGCCGGGTATTGGTGCTGTACCGCTCGTGAAAAATCGCGAAATGCGCGCAAAAATCCCGGTCCGCCAAGTCCGGGTAAAAAGCGGCCAATTGGCCGCCCGGAAGCATGCCCTTGTACACGATGCCGCGCGAGGACAGCGAGGCGGCATGGAAATATTCACCCAGGCAAAAATCCTCGCCCAGTTCCGCCGCCAACGCTTGCCTTACCGCGTATTCCATGTGCCGGCGGACCAGATACAGCAACCGTTCAAAAGCCTCGGCATCCATATCGCCGGGCATGCCTTCAGTCGGCGCTATAACCGCCTGGCGCATGGCGGGCATGGAGGACAGGGCCCGGGGCTGAAGCAAATCGCTTCTGACCGGCGTATCCCGCCAGGCAAGAACCTCCAGATCGTGCTCCGCCAGCGCGGTCTTCACAGTGCCCTCGATCCGCCCCCGCAACACCGCGTCTTGCGGCAAAAAAAACTGCCCGACGCCATATTTTTCCGGCCAGACTCCATCCCCTTTCCTCCGGATCAACGGCTGCCAGACCCGACGCAAAAATCGCTCCGGCAACGGCAAAAGCAATCCGGCCCCATCCGCGCCGTGCGTCCCGCAGGTGGAACAACCCCGGTGCGCCATGCGCTCCAAAGCCATAACCGCCTCTTCCACCACCGCATGCGTGGGCATGGCATCCAGCCGGGCCAGAAAACCCACACCGCAGGCGTCATGCTCACGGCGCGGGTCAAATAAAGGTGAAATATTTTTATGCATTTTAGTGCTGCCAGAGTAACTCGTTATACTTGGGCAACGGCCAAAGCTTATCGTCCACCAAACCCTCCAGGGCATCGGCGTGGGCGCGGCATTTGCCCATAAGGGGCATGAGCTTGTCGCGGGCGGCCTCGGCTCTGGCCAAGGTGCCTTCCATACGGTCCAGGGCGACGTGGCATTCATCCAGTTCGTCCAGGGCGACCATCAGGCCGGTGGCATGGGTGCGCACCCTGGCGTAGTAAGCTTCTTCCGGCAGTGGACGTGGAGAGCCGGGAGCGGCCAGGTCCAGGGAGGATTTTGTGACGCGCGCGGTTTTTTCCAGCCATTCCAGGGCCACGGGCAAAATGACCGCGCGGCCCAGGTTGGAGACGAGCTTGGCTTCCACATGCACGGCCCGGATATGGATTTCCAAAAGGATTTCCTGACGCGCCAGCTGTTCGCGCTCGTTGAGCACGCCGGTGCGCAGAAAGACTTCCATGACCTCCGGGTCGCTGTAGCGGGCTATGGCGCTGACAGAGTCACGCAGGTTCGGAAGTCCGCGCCGGGCGGCTTCCTCGCGCCACTCCTCGGAGTAGCCGTTGCCGTTAAAGACTATGGGCATATGTTCGTTGTACAGGCGGGCCAGAAGTTCCTGCACGGCGCGGGTCAGGGG
The DNA here is from genome assembly GCA_031547305.1 of Desulfovibrionaceae bacterium. Taxonomy (GTDB): domain Bacteria; phylum Desulfobacterota; class Desulfovibrionia; order Desulfovibrionales; family Desulfovibrionaceae; genus JAVBSC01. Next base: position 13,697 of record JAVBSC010000024.1, on the reverse strand, counting down.
GGTTCCGCCGCGCAGGGCGGATTCCAGATCCGTGGCGATGTCGTCCAGGGCGCAGGCCACGGCGGAGTTCAGGGCGATGTTGGCCGGCGCGATGGACTGGGACGAGCCCACGGCCCGGAATTCGAACTTGTTGCCGGTAAAGGCGAATGGGCTGGTGCGGTTGCGGTCCGAGATATCGCGCGGCAGTTTCGGCATGGCGGAGACGCCGATTTCCATGTGGCCGCCCACCCAGCCGGAAGCGTCGCCCTTGCCGTTGTTTTTGCCCAGGACAAGGCTTTCGATGATTGCGGTAAGCTGCTCTCCCAGAAAAACCGACAGAATAGCCGGAGGGGCCTCATTGGCGCCCAGGCGGTGGTCGTTGCCCGCGCCCACAGTGCCCAGGCGCAAGGTGATGGCGTGCTTGTGCACGGCACGCAGCACGGCGGCCAGAAAAACCAGGAACTGGGCGTTATCCAGGGGTGTGGAGCCGGGGTCCAGCAGGTTGTTGCCCTCGGAATCGCAGAGCGACCAGTTGTTGTGCTTGCCGGAACCGTTCACGCCGGCAAAGGGCTTTTCGTGCAGCAGGCAGGCGAAGCCGTGGCGGGCGGCGGTGTCGCGCAGGATCTGCATGGTCAGCATGTTGTGGTCCGTGGCCAGGTTGGCGGCCTCATACCGGGGGGCCAGTTCGAACGGGCCGGGGGCCACTTCGTTATGCCGGGTGCGTGCCGGAATGCCCAGGGCGAGCATGCGTTCCTCCACTTCGGCCATAAAAGCCAGCACGCGCGGGCTGATGGCCCCGAAGTAATGGTCCTCAAGCTCCTGCCCCTTGCTGGGCGGCGCGCCGTAAACCGTGCGGCCGGCCAGCATAAGGTCGTTGCGCAGCGTGTAATAGCGCCGGTCCACCAGAAAATATTCCTGCTCCGCGCCCACCATGGCGCTGACCCGCGTGGCCCTGGTGTTGCCGAACAGGCGCAGAATGCGCAAGGCCTGGGCGGACAGGGCGTCCAGGGAACGCAGGAGCGGAGTTTTGCGGTCCAGGGATTCCCCGGTGTGGCACAGAAAAATCGAAGGCACGTACAGCGTTCTGCCCGCGCCGCTTTCCATAAGAAAGGCCGGGCTGGTGGGGTCCCAGGCGGTATAACCGCGCGCCTCAAAAGTGGAACGCAGGCCTCCGGAAGGGAAGGATGAGGCGTCCGGCTCGCCTTTGACCAGCATTTTGCCGGAAAACTCATTAATGATCTGCACATCGCCGCGCGGGCCGGGAACAGGGGAAAGAAAAGCGTCGTGCTTTTCCGCCGTGGTCCCGGTCATGGGCTGGAACCAGTGGGCGTAATGGGTGGCCCCGCGCCCGATGGCCCAGTCCTTCATGGCGCTGGCCACTATATCCGCGTCGCCTTCGTGCAGGCCGCCGCCCACGGCAACGGCCTGTTCCAGACGGGTAAAGACCTGGCGCGGCAGGCGCTCGCGCATGACCCGCATGCTGAAGACGTCGCGGCCAAAGAGTTCCGCCGGGGCTGGAAAGTCATGGGGAGTGGTGACGCCGGGATTGGCGGCCAGAACGGCGCGCATGGCGTTGCGTATATTTTTAGGCATGTAAAGGCTCCTTTCGCTAAAATCATACCGGAAAGACCACTTTGCCAGGATGAAGCAACTTTTGTGCAAGGCAAAGACTGATTTTGGGGAAAGAGACACTATAACTCCGTTTTGCCAGGGGAAATTTTTTAAATAATCCTTAGCGTTGCGACTTGCGGAAAAGCTTTTGCCGATTATTCATACATTTTCGTTGTTTTTGTGTAAAAATACCACCATTATGTATTTTCAACGCTTAGCGCTGGTGTCGGCAAACTCTGTCCGCCACCCCCGTGATTTAGAAAAAACATATCAAAAACAGGCCATTCCTGTATTATTTAATGCGCGTTTTCCGGCTGGCGCTTTCTTTGCATCATCCTTGGGATTTTACTTTTAACCAGGATCCGGTGCGCATTCCTTTTGCGCATTCAGGATCAGTTAGTCCCCGGAGAAAACATATGACTGATATCCCGGCGCTCCTGATGCTGGACGACGGAGCCTGCTTTGAAGGCCTGGCTTGCGGCGCCCAGGCCGAAGCCGCTGGCGAAGTGGTTTTTACCACGGCCATGGCCGGCTACCAGGAAACATTGACCGATCCTTCCTATTACGGCCAGATTGTGGCCTTTACCTGCGCCCAGATGGGCAACTACGGCGTGAGCCCCCAGGATGACGAAGCCCCCCTGATCCGGGCCGGCGGGGCTATTTTTCACGATCTGTTCATCCCGGACTCCGAATCCCCATTTCCGCACTGGCGGGCCGGGCAGTCCCTGGACGCGCGACTTAAGGCCTTCGGCATAACCGGCATCCGGAACGTGGATACCCGGGGCCTTACCCTGCATCTGCGCGAGCACGGAGCGCGCAACGGCATCATCAGCGCCCTTGATTCAGACAGGCCATCACTGTTGCGCCGGGCTAAAGCCCTGCCCTCCATGCAGGGTCTGGCCCTGGCCGAACAGGTGAGCTGCGCGGCTCCATATGCTTATGAAGGCTCCGCGCAACCGGGAGAACCAGGCCTGACTGGAAAAACCCCCTTTGCGCCGGAGGTTGCGGTTCTGGATTACGGAGTAAAGCGCTCCATCCTGAACCGCCTGGCCGCTCTGGGCCTGCGCCCCACAGTCTGGCCGGCCGCGAGTTCCGCCAAAGACATCCTGGCCTCCAAGCCGGACGGGGTGCTGCTTTCCAACGGCCCCGGCGACCCGGAGCCCTGCCGGGCGGCCATAGCCGCCGCGCGCGGCTTGCTGGGGCGCCTTCCCCTGTTCGGCATATGCCTGGGGCACCAGATCCTGGGCCTGGCCCTGGGCGCTAAAACCGTCAAACTGCCTTTCGGGCACCACGGCGCGAACCACCCGGTCAAAGACCTGCGCTCCGGCCGCGTGCTCATCACCAGCCAGAACCACGGTTTTTGCGTGGATGCGCAAACCCTGCCCCAAGCGGCCGAGGTTTCACACTGGAACCTGAACGACGACACCCTGGAAGGCCTGGACGCGCCCGGGCTGCGCGCTTTTTCCGTGCAGTTCCACCCTGAGGCCGCGCCGGGCCCCATGGACGCCGCCCCGCTGTTTATGGAGTTCCGCCGGCGTATTCTGGAGTTCAAGGGGGTGAAACATGCCTAAACGCGAGGAATTACGTTCCGTCATGGTTCTGGGCTCCGGCCCCATCGTCATCGGCCAGGCCTGCGAATTCGACTATTCCGGCACCCAGGGCTGCAAGGCCCTGCGCGAGGAAGGATGCCGGATTATTCTGCTCAACTCCAACCCGGCCACGGTCATGACCGACCCCGGCTTCAGCGACCGCACCTACATGGAGCCCCTGAACCTGGCCATGGCCTCGGCGATTATCCGCCGGGAACGGCCCAACGCCCTGCTGCCGACCCTGGGCGGCCAGACCGCCCTGAACCTGGCCATGGAACTGCACAAGTCCGGCGTTCTTGGCGAATGCGGCGTGGAAATGATCGGCGCCCGGCCGGAATCCATTGACCTGGCGGAAAACCGCCAGATGTTCCGCGAGGCCATGCGCGGCATCGGCCTGGACCTGCCGGCCAGCGGCCTGGCTTCCTCCGTGGTGGAAGCCCTGGAGGTGCTGCGCCTGGTGGGATTCCCCGCCGTGGTCCGGCCTTCCTACACCCTGGGCGGCACGGGCGGCGGCGTGGCCTTCAACCTGGAGGAATTTAAAAACATCGCCCGCCACGGACTGGAAGTCTCTCCCATCGGCCAGGTGCTCATTGAGGAGTCCGTGTTGGGCTGGAAGGAAATAGAACTGGAAGTGGTGCGCGACCGGGCGGACAACGCCATTGTAATCTGCGGCATTGAAAACCTGGACCCCATGGGGGTGCACACCGGCGACTCCATCACAGTGGCCCCCATCCAGACCCTTTCCGACGTGGAATACCAGTCCCTGCGCGACGACGCCCTGGCCGTGGTCCGGGCCGTTGGCGTGGATACCGGCGGCTGCAACATCCAGTTCGCCATCCACCCCCAAAGCGGCCGCCGCGTGGTCATAGAAATGAATCCCCGCGTGTCCCGCTCCTCCGCCCTGGCCTCCAAAGCCACCGGATTCCCCATAGCCCGCGTTGCGGCCAAGCTGGCCCTGGGCTACAGACTGGACGAGCTTAAAAACAGCATCACCGGCACCTCGGCCTGCTTTGAGCCGAGCATCGACTACTGCGTTGTCAAAGCCCCGCGCTTCAATTTTGAAAAATTCGCCGGCGCGGACCCGGTGCTGGGCCTGCAAATGCATTCCGTGGGCGAAACAATGGCCCTGGGCGGCAATTTTCGCGAAGCTCTGCAAAAAGCCCTGCGCGGCCTGGAAACCGGCTTCGCCGGTCTGGAAGCCCCCGGCCGCGCCACCTTAGGCAACGGCTCCAGCCTGTCCCGCTCCGGCCGCCTGGAACGGTTGCGCCAAAGCCTGCACCGCGTCGGACCGGAGCGCCTGCCCCTTTTGTATGAAGCTCTGCAGCTCGGCCTGCCCCTTGAGGAAGCCCAGTCCATAACCGGCATCGATCCCTGGTTTCTTCAGCAAATCCGCCTGATTGTGGACACGGAAAAACGCATCGGCGCGGAATTCGCTCCCCTGTTCGCCGAGGCCCTGCAAACTCTGGATAACAACGAATCAGCCTTTGTTCCCGCCTTTACCCGGCTGTTCCGGCACATCAAGGCCCAGGGGTTCAGCGACGCCCGCCTGGCCGCCCTGCTCAGCGCCGCCAGACCCAGCCAGCCGGTAAGCGAGGACGCCCTGCGCCGCCTGCGCCTGGCCGCCGGGATCCGTCCCATCTTCCGTAGCGTGGATACCTGCGCCGGGGAATTCAAAGCCCTGACCCCCTACTTTTACTCCACCTTTGACGCGGATTGGCCTGACCCGGCGCATACGCGGCTGGAGCGGCCCAACGCCCCCAACACTCCAGACCGGCCCGCGAAAGTAATGATCCTGGGCGGCGGCCCCAACCGCATCGGCCAGGGCGTGGAGTTTGACTACTGCTGCGTGCAGGCCGCCTTTGCCCTGCGGGACATGGGCGTCATAACCGTCATGGTCAACTCCAACCCGGAAACTGTTTCCACGGACTATGACACGGCGGACCGTCTGTACTTCGAACCACTGACCGCCGAGGATATCCTGGCCATTGCCGAAGCCGAGCGCCCGGACGGAGCGATCGTCCAGTTCGGCGGCCAGACCCCGCTTAACCTGGCCGCCGAGCTGGCCAAGGCCGGAGTGCCCATTCTGGGCACCCAGCCGGCCGGCATCGCCCTGGCCGAGGACCGCGAAGCCTTTTCCGCCCTGATCGCCCGCCTGGGCATCCCACAGCCGGCCAGCGGCATGGCCGGCAACGAGGAGTCCGCCTGCCGCATCGCCAAGGAAATCGGTTACCCGGTCATGGTCCGGCCCTCCTTTGTCCTGGGCGGCCGGGCCATGCGCGTCATTCACGGCGAAGCGGATCTGCGCGCCTACGTGAGCGGCAAAATGACCGGCCACGCCCTGGACCCCGCATCGCCAATCCTGGTGGACAAATACCTGGAAGACGCCGTGGAGGTGGACGTGGACGCGGTGGTGGACGGCCGGGATGTCACCATCGCCGCGGTCATGGAGCACATTGAGCAGGCCGGAGTGCATTCCGGCGATTCCTGCTGCTCCATCCCGGCGCACACCTTAGGCGGCCCAACCCTGGAACGCATTCGCGAATATGCCCGCAAACTCGGCATGGGCCTGAATACCGTGGGACTGCTCAATGTGCAGTTCGCCGTACGCAGGGGCGAGGTTTTCGTTCTGGAAGCCAACCCCCGCGCCTCGCGCACCGTGCCCTTCGTTTCCAAAGCCACTGGCCGCAACGTGGCCGGCATCGCCGCTCGCGTCATGGCCGGGCAAACCCTGGCCCAAACTGATTTTATCCAGGAACCAACACTCTGGTATCATACGGTCAAAGAAGCTGTTCTGCCTTTTGAGCGCTTCCCCGGCGCGGAAATCAGCCTGGGGCCGGAAATGCGCTCCACCGGCGAAGTCATGGGCATAGACCGCAGCTTTGGCATGGCCTTCCTCAAGTCCCAATCCGCGGCGGGCACCCCAGTGCCCTACAGCGGCTCAATCGTGCTCACCGTCACCGACCACGACAAACAGGCCTTGGCGCCCCTGGCCGCCCGCCTGTTCAAACTCGGCTTCACTATCCACGCCACGCCCGGCACCGCCGAAGTCCTGCGCCAAAGCGGCGTGCCCTGCTCGGAAGTGGTCAAAATAGGACCGCGCCGCCCGCATCTCCTGGATCTTATGCGCAACGGCGAAATCCGCATGCTGGTAAATACCGTCAGCGGACCCGCTTCCGCCCGCGATGCCACACTCATCCGCGCCGAAGCCCTGAGCAAACGTATAGCCCTGTTTACAACCCTGGCCGCCCTTGCCGCCGCCGTGGAAGGACTGGAGGCCCGTCAGACCCAAACCCGCAGCGTGGCCCCGTTACAGGATTATTATAATAATGAATTGAAGACGTGTTGATTATACCAGAAGACCTGAGGGGGGCTGTCCCCTCAAGCTCCCTTGTCAGTGGAATGACGCTCCTGGCGGGGAGGGTGGGGAGGCGGAGCCTCCCCAAGGCTGTTGACAAAGTCTTCTTTGGCAGCAGCCCGCCACGTAGGCGCAGGCGGCATTCATTGCCGCTGTGAAGCGCCGGAGTGGACGTGCCTTTACAAACCCCGGCCTTGCGGGGTTTGTAATCAATCTTGGGGAGGCGGAGCCTCCCCAAGGCCAATATTAAGGAGACTACATTGGTTACTAATGATTCGCCGCGCGAGGCGTGCGGCGTGGTGGGCATATGGGGAGTGGATGGAGCCGCCCAGGTGGCGGCATTGGGCTTGCACGCACTGCAGCATCGCGGGCAGGAGTCGGCGGGCATTGTGTCTTGCGCCGAGGGCGCGCTGCATTCCCGGCGGGGCATGGGTCTGGTGGCCACGGTGTTCGGCAACGGAGAGGCCAGGGATTTGCCTGGGGCTTCGGCCATCGGGCATGTGCGCTATTCCACGGCCGGAGGAAGCTGCCTGGTGAACGCCCAGCCGCTCCTGGGGCATTATGCCGGCGGCGAGGCGGCTTTGGCGCATAACGGCAACATCGCGGCCGGAGAAGCGCTCCAGAAGGAACTGCTGGAGCACGGATCTTTTTTGCGCACCAGCACGGACAGCGAGCTTTTTCTGCACCTCATGGCCCAAATGCGGGCGGTGCGGGACGAGGAGATCGCGCAAGTCTTCGCAAGGGCCGGGGCGGCCTTTTCCGTGGTAATGCTCTTTGCGGACCGGCTGCTTGCCGTGCGCGACGTCTTCGGATTCCGGCCTCTGGTCCTGGGCGGGCTGAAGGGCGGGCACGTTGTGGCTTCGGAAACCTGCGCTCTGGATCAGGTGGGCGCGACGTTCATCCGGGAGATCAATCCCGGCGAAATGCTGGTCTGCGATGCTTCCGGCCTGAAATCCCTGCGCCTGGCCGCACAGAATCCTACCCCGGCCCGCTGTCTGCTGGAGCTCATTTACTTCGCCAGGCCGGATTCCGTGGTTTTCGGCCATACCCCGCATATATTTCGCGTGGCCTGCGGCCGGTCTCTGGCCCGCGAACACCCGGTGGAAGCGGATGTGGTGGTGGCCATACCGGATTCCGGCATGTCGGCGGCCATGGGCTTTGCCCTGGAATCCGGCCTGCCCCTGGACCGCGGGCTGATCCGCAACCATTACGTGGGCCGCAGTTTTATCGCGCCAGGCCAGGACGCCCGCGTGGCCGCGGTGCGCATGAAGCACAACGTGGTGCGCGAAGTGGTGCGCGGCAAGCGCGTGGTTCTGGTGGACGATTCCCTGATCCGGGGCACCACCACCACCACCCTGAGCGCGGAACTGCGCGCCGCCGGAGCGGCGGAAGTCCACCTACGCATCGCCTGCCCGCCCACGCGCCACCCCTGCCTTTACGGCGTGGACTTCCCCAGCCGCGATGAACTCCTGGCCCATAAGCACGATATTCAAGAAATCAGGAACATCCTGGACATGGACAGCCTGGGCTACCTGTCCCTGCAAGGACTCGTCAGCAATCTGGGCACGGCACAAAACGAATACTGCACCGCTTGCTGGTCCGGTTTATATGCGGCTTAATACTGGAGGGGCGGCGCCACCTCAAGGTGAACGACATGCCAGACATACAAATAAGATACGAGACGAACGAGCTGCGGCTGTTATTTGAGGTCAGCCAGTTGCTGGACGGGGCATCCGAGTTGTCTGATCATCTGGAGACGGCTTTGGAGCTTATGGCGCGCTACACGGGCATGATGCGCGGCACGTTGGCGTTGTTGGGGACGGACAGCGAGGAGATTGTGGTTGAGGCTGCTTATGGCCTGAAGGCGGACGAGTTGCGCCGGGCCAGGTACCGGGTGGGGGAAGGGGTTACCGGCCGGGTGATCGCCACCGGCGCGCCCATGGTGGTGCCCAGAGTCTCGCGTGAGCCGCTGTTTTTGAACCGCACGGGCGCGCGGGATTTGGACAAGGGGGAGATTTCCTTTATTTGCGTGCCCATTCTGGTCAGCGGCCGGGCGGTGGGCGCACTTTCGGCGGACCGGCTGTTCGCGGATTCGGTGTGCCTGGAAGAAGATATGCGCCTGCTGCAGGTGCTGGCTTCGCTCATTGCCAGGGCGGTACGCACGCGGCGGGATTTTAAGGCCAGGCACGCGGCCGTGGTGGAAGAAAACCGCCGGCTGCGCAATTTGCTGCACAGCCCGCTGGATGTGGGGGAAATGGTCGGAGCTTCCGCGCCCATGCGGGCGGTGCTGGAAGAACTGGCCCAGGTTACGGGCACCGGCGCGACCGTGCTTATCAGGGGGGAGAGCGGAACAGGAAAGGAACTGATAGCCGGGATCATCCACGCCAACAGCCCCAGGGCCGGGCAACCGTTCATCAAGGTAAACTGCGCGGCTTTGCCGGAAGGGCTGGTGGAGAGCGAATTGTTCGGGCATGAGCGCGGGGCCTTTACCGGAGCGGCCGGACTGCGCCGGGGGCGTTTTGAAATGGCCCACGGCGGCACTTTATTCCTGGACGAGGTGGGTGACATGACCCTACCCACCCAGGCCAAGCTGCTGCGGGTAATCCAGCAAAAGGAATTTGAGCGCGTGGGCGGCACGGAAACATTGCGTGTGGACGCGCGCCTGATTGCGGCAACAAACAGGGATTTGGAATCCATGGTCTCTGCCGGGCAGTTCCGCCAGGATCTTTATTACCGGCTCAGCGTTTTTCCGATTATTCTGCCCCCGCTGCGCGAGCGGCGCGAAGACATAATGGCCCTGGTCACGCATTTTGTGGAACGCATCAGCGCGGCCAACAAAAAACGCGTGGCGCGCATCACGCCGGAAGCCGTGTCCATGCTGATGTCCTATGCCTGGCCGGGCAATATTCGCGAACTGGAAAACGTGGTGGAGCGGGCGGTCATTTTGTGCGGACCGGAGGGCGTGATCGAGCCGCGCCATCTTCCCGCCTGGCTGCAAAACGCGGCGCCCTGCACGACCGGGTACATCCAGCCCGGCGGCGGAAAAACGCCGGAATGCCGCCCCCTGGACAAAACCCTGGCGGAAGTGGAAAAAGGCTTGATTGTCCAGGCCATGGAGGCGGAAAACGGCAACATGGCCAAGGCCGCCCGCCGCCTGGGCGTAAGCGAGCGGATTATGGGCCTGCGCATGTCCAGATACAATCTGAGCTACAGGGAATTCCGCAAGAAGCCCTGAGCCCGTTGCGGCCGGCAGGTGACAAATGCCGGTTTTATATATATGACCGGACTTGGCATTATATTCCGGCTGGCTCAAGAAGAGGTCTTCCTTTTTTGACCGGCCTGTTTTTGCGGCCGCATTTTCCCGCCGTTGGAGCTTGCCATGGCGCAGTTTTCAGGCTTTTGTCTCGCCTTTGCCGCGGGCTGGGCCGGATTTTTTCTGTTCAGGTTTCTGCGGGTTCCCAACCCGGCCCTGCTGGGCTCAATGGCCGCCACCGGGACGTTGAACGTGGCCGGCTGGTATCCGGAATTCACAACCTGGCCGGTATCCTTTGCGGCCACCGCGCTGATCGGAATCATGCTGGGGCGGCAGATAGACCGCAACGTTCTGCGCCGCGCCCGCCTGCTGATCCGGCCGATGCTTACCCAGGCCGGCGGCATCCTTGTCCTGTCCATGATTTGCGGCTTCACCATGCACCTTATGGCCGGCGCGGTCGGAAGCGACATCTCCCTGGCCACCTCCCTTATCTGCGCCTCCGGCGGCGGCATGACCGAGATGATCGTTTTTGGCATCTCCGTGCATGCGGACGTGGCGGTGATCGCCTTTGCGCAGCTTTTTCGGATCATCGTCTTCCTGGCCATTATCCCGCGCCTTTCAATGATTGCGGAAAAGCTGGCCGGCCGGAGAGCCCCGGTAAAAATAGGGCGGAGCGCGGATTCCCTGATACTCAAATTCGCCCGGCGGGACTATGTGGCCCTGGTGTGTTGCGCTCTGGCCGGAGCCTCTCTGGGAAGATGGCTCCAGATCCCGGCCGGCTCCATGCTCGGGGCCATGTTTTTTTGCGGACTGCTCGTCCTGTGTCTGAACAAAAAATACCTGTATAACCCCAAGCTTCGCCTGATCGCCCAGATCGGCCTGGGGTTGGTCATGGGGGAAAGGATGAACCAGGATGTCCTTTCCCACCTGGGCATTTTGTTTTTGCCGATTCTGGCCACATCCGCCGTCATGCTGGCCGGATGCGCCCTGCTGACTCTTTTGATGTACAAAACCACGGACTGGGATCTGACAACCTGCCTGCTCTGCTCCGCCCCGGCCGGCTTGAGCCAGATAGCGGTTTATGCGGAGGAAATAGGCGCGGATTCCTTTACCGCTTCGGTTTTTCACACGGTCCGGATCATTGGAATCGTTACAATTTATCCCTGGCTGATCATGCCGTTTTTGTAGCGCAAACAATAGCTATACCCTAAAAATGAGGCCTGAATATGAAAAAATCGACCGCGTCACTATGCTTCATGGCCCTGCTTCTGTGCTTTGCAACACCCGACGCTTTCGCCCAGGAAAAAATTCTGGTGGGCATATCCACGCCCACGGCGGACCACGGCTGGACCGGCGGGATCGTCTGGTGGACGGAGCAGGCTGTAAAGGAATTCGGCAAAAAATACCCGGATCTGGAGTTCATCTACCTGTCTTCGGACTCGGACAAAGAGCAGGCTGAGCATATAGAATACCTGCTGGCCAAAAAAATCCGCGCCCTGGTCATTCTGCCCCACAAGCCGGCGCCGCTGACCACGGTTCTGAACAAGGTGAACAAGACCGGCGCTTTCATTGTGGTGGTGGACCGCTCCATTCCCAAAGTGCCCAAGGACGTATACCTGGCAGGGGACAACTACGGTTTTGGCCGCGAGTGCGGCGTCTACCTGGCCGGCGCGCTTGAGGGCAAGGGCAACATCGTGGTTATTGAAGGCATACCCTGCGAAGGCAATACGCTGCGCGTGGACGGATTCAAGGAAGGCATCCGGGATGCCCCCGGAATCGTGGTCATGGACAGCCAGCCGGCCTACTGGAGCCCGCCAAAGGGCTACGAGCTGATGCAGCGCTATCTGCGGCAATTCCCCAACATCGACGCGGTCTGGTGCGGTGATGACGACGTGCTGGAAGGCGCGCTCAAAGCTTACGAGGAATCCGGACGCAAGGACGTGAAGCTGTTTTTGGGCGGCGGAGGCTCCAAAAGGATCATCAAACGGATCCTTGATGGGGACCCCCTGGTCCGGGCCACGGTGACTTACCCGCCCAAAATGGTTTTCGACGGCGTCCGGCTGGCCATAGAACGCCTGCTGGAGAACAAGAACTTCCCCAAAGAAATCGTCATACCTTCCGAGTTGGTCACCAGAGAAAACGCGCGCGACCATTATTACCCGAGCAGCATTTACTGAGCGGACAAAGCGTTTCGCCTTGAGCTTCCCGATTCCGGTCCGGGTGGCGGTACTCTTACCGCACAGCCCAGGATCGGAATCGGCGTTTGAAGCGGTTCGGAAGAAAAAAGGCGCGTTGTGGCGCAAGCCCCGGGAATTATGGGCGGAAAAGGCGCGACAGCTCCCGCCCCTCCACGCGCTTGCCGGAAGCCGCGTCAAAAGCGCGGCAGGAGTTGGCGCTCACTTCGTCAATGAGCAGCAGGCCACCGGTTTCCGCGTCCTTGCCCCACTCTATCTTAATGTCCCACAAATCCAGCCCCTTCCGCTTGAACAGGCCGTGGATCAAGGACATGGCTCTGGCGTTCAGGACAAGCAGCTCTTCGATCTGCGCCCTGGGCACGATGTTCAGGGCCACAATGGCGTCCGGCACTATCAGCGGATCCTGTCCGGCGTCATCCTTGATGGTTATTTCCGTTATCGGGTCGGCAAAGCGCATGCCGTCGCTCACGCCCGGCACGTTCTTGTAGCGGCGGATAAAGCTGCCAGTGCCCACCCAGCGGCAGACCCATTCCAGGCCTGGGCGGAAGATCGCGGCCTTGCGCGCCACCATGGACACAGCCCCCAAATCGTAAGAAACCATATGCGTGGGAACGCCGTTTTGGGCAAGATATTCAAAAATGGCCGTGGTCATGGATAAACAGGCCAGGCCCTGGCCGGGCTCGGTGACTTCGGCCACGGTGTTGCCGCCCGGATCAATCTGGCCCTGCTGGTTTTTGGTCACGCGGTCCGTAAACCGGAGTTCCAGAGTATGCTCCCCATGGCTGTGAACGTCTTTGGTTTTGCCTTTTTGCAGTAAAGCCATCTTGGTGTCGCCTTTGCGTTTGTGGAGTTTAAAGATTGAGCCCGACGGACTCAGGAACAGATAGTTCTTTTCAAAAACTTTGGCAATTGAGGTTATTGGCCCGCCCCGTCACGCAAGGCCGGGCTGCTAACCGTGCCGGACAAAGTCACATCGCCCGATCGTTGGAAGTTGCCGAAACATTCTGCCCGTCCAATTTCTTGCTGGTGCGCAAATAACTCTTCACGCTGTCCGTAAAATCTTTCGCCGTCATAAAACCGGGGGCAGTCCAGCCGCCCGAGTCCCCATCAGGCGCTCTGGCCGTGCCGGAAAAAAGCAGCGGGCGGCCCCGCGCGCCACCCGCTTCAAAAATCAGCCCAAAGGCGAGGTTACTTAACATGTAGATCCGAGTGAACATACGCATAGGGGGCGCGCTCGGCCTGGCGGATCGCCTCATCACGCAGAGCCGGGCCGCTTACCGTGCCGGATAGGGTCACATTGCCGTTGTCGTCGGCCTTGACGGTTATCCCCTGGCTGTTCAGCTTTTTATCCGTGCGCAGATAACTCTCTACACTGGCCGCATAATCTTTGGCGGACATATACGAGGGAGCCATCAACTCAGCCCGGGCCGCTCCGGCAAAAAACAGCGGCGCAAAGACAACGGCCGCGCACAGCAAAGATAATTTCTTACTTGTATACATAACGCACTTCCTTTTTTGTTTTTTAGAACTTTCCGCCGGAAAGTCTGAAAATACTACAATCATAAAAATTGACTTTCGAAGCGGCCCGCGGGCTTTTTTTCCGAGAGCCGGGGCCAAGAAGCGGGGGGGGGGGGGGGGGGCCCCGCGGAGGGTGGCACCTAAGGCGGGGCGGGAGCGGCGACCGCAGTGGCCGGGGGCGCAAGGGCCCCACACAA
>JAVBSC010000063.1:0-43317 GCA_031547305.1 Desulfovibrionaceae bacterium | reverse complement strand
GTCGGAGTCCAGATCCAGATTCAGGCTTTCATTCAAATCTTCCAGAAAAGCCCGGCCGGAGAGCAGCCAGGCGCCATCCCCAACGGACTGAATATCTTGCTCCTTGGGCGCGTCATGCTCGTCCTCGATTTCGCCGACTATGTCCTCCAGCACGTCCTCAATGGTCACCAGGCCGGCGGTGCCGCCATACTCGTCCAGGATGACCGCCATGTGGTTTTTTCTGGTGCGCAGTTCCTGAAGCAGCTCCAGGACGTTTTTAGTCTCCGGCACGAAATATGGCTGGCGCATGACCTCGGAAACCGGCAGGTCGGATTTATCCGGATTTATGGCGTGGATCAGCAGGTCTTTGGCGTAGGCGATACCGACTATGTTGTCGCGGTTGTCGCGGTAGACCGGCACGCGGGAGTGCCCGGTTTCCACTATAAGCTTAATGGCCGTTATGACTGTATCGGCATCTTCCACCGCGGCTATGTCCGTGCGCGGGGTCATAATGTCCTGCACCTGCAACTCGTCCAGGTGCAGAACGCGCAAAAGCATGGATTCCTCTTCCTGTTGAAGCTCGCCTTCCTCGCTGGCCTCCATAATAGCCTGCTCCACGCTTTCGTTCCTGCTGTGGAAAAACCGGCCCAGACGTTGCCAGATGCTACTTTCGGAATCCTCGTCCAAAACTTCCTCCCTGGTTGACTGCCTCAAAAAAATCCCCTCTAAAGCAATTTCATTTTGAAACGCTCTATTGCCCGCCCTGCGCAAGGCCCGCGCCGGCGTGTTCCCTGAATGTCTCCAGGTGACGGCGGATAATCCAATTACCCAGGGGATCCACCTCGTTGTTCGCTCCAAGTTTGAACCATTCCACTTCCGTGGAAGCGCCGTCCTTTACCCTGGCCCACTCCAAAAATTGCAGGCCCAGGTCCAGGCTTTGCGATTCAAAGGCCACAGCCAGGTTCTGCACCCGGCAGTTCAGCCAGAAGCGCGAACGCCGGCGCTCGTCCGGGTCCAGCAAATCCAGGAGTAGGATAATACGGTCGGACACGGAAAACTCAAGCCCGGCCTTGATCAGTTCCTGTTTGGGAATGGATATGCGAATCCCGCCGGCGGAAATATCGCCAAGAATGAACTGCATAACCGTATCCGGCAAAAAAGTCAGGCTTGGCGCCGGCCATTTGATAATATCCAGCATGCTCTGGCCATCCGGGCGGTTGGACTGGTGCCATAAAGCCGCGCCCAGCACGTATTCTTCCGGCGGAGAAATGCGCAAAAAGGCGCGCTTTTGTCTGTTTTCAAGCTTTTCCGGCAGGCGCAACACTATTTTGCTGCGGGTCTTGCCGTAGTTTTCCACCTTGGTGATGATTGTGGAAAAGGCGTAATGAATATCCTGCTTTTTTACGGATATCCTGAAATAGCCCTCCACTTCGCGATCCACCCAGGAAAAAGCCGCATCGCTCAGACCGTCCGCGATAACCGCCAGGACGCGGCCGGAAACCTCGTCCGGCGAGCAGCGCAGCACCGGCCGGCGCTGGCTCTTGTCGCTGGAAAACTGGATCTCAAAAGTCCGGCGCTGCTCCAGGGCCATCTCCAGGACATAAAGAATCTGCTTGGGATCGGAAACCCAGCCGGGCGGGATGTAGGCAACCTTGCGGTTAAGGAATTTTTTGATCAGCATGAGCGCGAGAATGCAGGCAATAGCCGCACCCAGGCCGATCAGCCAGCCGGAAGCGTCGCGCCACCACTGCGCGTTGCTGAAAAAGCTGTCCTTTACTTCAAAAAGAAAAAAAGAGCTTTGCGTCGCGCCGGGCAGGCCGGGCATGAACTGCATGGATTTAAAAAAATGCAAAGGCTACCTCGCGCTAAAAACACCTTTCTTTTAAAATACACTTTACTATCGCAAAAACTTGCAAAATAATCAATTCTGAATTCGCTTGGCGGTACGTTGGCCGGTTCAGCGATTAGGGGTGCTCGTTGCGCGCGCGCTCAAGTTTTTTCAGGTGAATCCGCAGGCAGCTTATGGCCGCCGGAGTGACCCCGGAAATACGCGCCGCCTGCCCCAGACTGCCAGGTTCCACCGCTCCGAGCTTTTCCACAACTTCACGACTCAGGCCGCTTACCTGGCTGTAATCGAACCGGGGCAACGGTATTTTGTCCAGTTCCGCGGCCTGCGCGGCCAGCTCGGCCTGTCTTTTGAGATAGCCGGCATAGCGCAGGGATACTTCCGCCTCCTGCCGGGCCGTGCCGGAAAACTCCATTATTCCGGGCCAGAAACGGGCCAACCCGGCGCAATCCAGGTGGGGCCGCCTGAGCAGTTCCGCCAGGCTCATCGCCCCGGACGGCGCGCTTTCGTTAAGATCGGAAAAAAGCTCCCTGGTCGCGATGTCAGGCCGGATTTTGCGATTTTCCAGCTCCGCCAGCAGGCGCTCCAGTTCATCTCTTACCGCGCTGAAAGCCGCCCAGTGCCCATCCGTAACCAAGCCGATGCGCCGGCCTTCCGGCGTCAAGCGCAGATCCGCGTTACCCTCGCGCAGGAGCAGGCGATGTTCCGCGCGCGAAGTAAACATGCGGTACGGCTCTGTAACGCCCAGAGTGACCAAATCGTCAACCATGACCGCGATGTAGGATTCCTCCCGACCGGGCAGGAAGGGCGCAAGCCCGCCAAGCTTGCAAAAAATGTTCAGGCCCGCCCAGATGCCCTGGGCCGCCGCTTCCTCGTAGCCGGAAGTGCCGTTGACCTGTCCGGCGCTCCAGAGGCCGGAAACCTTTTTTGCCTCCAGAGTGGCGCGCAACTGGGTGGGCTCAATGTAATCATACTCTATGGCGTAACCAGGCCGGATCACCTCGCAGCGCTCCAGCCCAGGTATGGAGGCCAAAAGCTCCAGTTGCACGTCCAGTGGCAGACCGGTGGGAATGTTGTTGGGGTAACACTCCGGACTATCCAGGCCTTCCGGCTCCACAAAAATCTGGTGCCGCGCCTTGTCCGGAAAACGGGCGATCTTGTCTTCTATGGACGGGCAGTAACGCGGCCCGGCCCCTGGAATGGCCCCATTGTACATGGGGGAACGCATCAGGCCCCGGCGGATGATGGCATGGCTTTCCGGCGTGGTACAGGTGATGTGGCAGGAAAGCTGGGGCAGTTTTGGCCCTGGTCCGCGAAAACTGAAGCGCGGCGGCGGCGCGTCGCCCGGCTGCTCCTGCATGGCGGCAAAATCCACGCTGGAAGCCCGCAACCTGGGCGTGGTGCAGGTCATGAAACGTCCCAATTTAAGTCCCAGGGCGCGCAACGAATCTGAAAGCCCGGTCGCGGGCGCGTCACCCAGGCGGCCGCCGGGATTTTGCCATTCGCCGATAAACAGACGGCCCTGCAAAAAAGTGCCGGTGGTCAGCAAGACCGCCCGAGCCGGAATTTTGCGGCCCAGGGAACTGCGCACCCCGACGGCCCGCTTTTGCCCGTCTTTTTCCTCCGCCAGGATTTCCTCCGCCATATCCTGGCGCACCCAAAGATTTTTCTGGCGGAAAACATCACGCCGCACGGCGGCCAGATAAACGGCCCTGTCCTGCTGCGCCCTGGTGGCCCGCACTGCCGGCCCCTTTGTGGCGTTAAGGGTGCGGAACTGAATGCCCGCCTCATCCGCCCACAAGCCCATATTGCCGCCCAGAGCATCCACCTCGCGCACCATGTGCCCTTTGCCCAGGCCGCCTACGGCCGGGTTGCAGGAGAGATGACCGATACGGTCAAGATTGGAGGTCAAAAGCAAAGTCTTAAGGCCCAGCCTGGAACAAGCCAAGGCGGCTTCGCAGCCCGCATGCCCGCCGCCGACAACGATCAGATCAAACACTTCCGGCGCCGGGCCAGGCCCGGCTCCGGAAAAATTCTTTGCAAAACTCATGGTTTCTCTTCGTATCCTAAAGGCTCAACCACCAGAACGCCATCCACGATGCGATCCACCCGCACCCGGGTTCCGGCCGGCAGATCCGGCCCGCGCACGGTCCAGTAAGTATCGTCCAGTTTTATGCGGCCGCGCCCGTTGGCCAGCGCGCCTTCCAGCCGGCCCTCACGGCCGATGTACTGTTGCAGGCGCTGGTTGAGCGTGCCAGACTCCGCAGGGGCGGCCCTGCGGATGAAACGCCGCCCGCAATAGACGGACACAACCGAAGCGGCGGCGAAAATCAAAAATTGCAGCTTCCAGTCAAAGCCGCCGGCCAGTTGTGTAACCACCCCGGCGAACAGCGCGCCCAGCCCCAGCCAGAACAGCCAGACCCCCGGCGAAAGCAGTTCCGCGCAAATGAGCAGAACGCCCAGCAGGTACCAGTTCCACCAGCCCGGATCCAACAGCGGCAGGCTACCCATTGCCGCCGTCCTTTTTGCCCGACGCGGGAATCACGCCCTTGCCCAGAAGTTCGGCCATGCCGGCCAGGGAACCCAACACCCCTGTGGTTTCCATGGGCATGAACATGACTTTCTGGTTGGGCGATTTGGCAAAAGCGGACAGGGCGTCCACATATTTTTGGGCCACAAAGTACTGGATTGCCGCAATATTGCCCTGGCCGATGGCTTCGGAAACCGTGCGCGTGGCGATGGCTTCCGCCTCGGCCGCGCGCTCTCTGGCTTCGGCTTCCCGGTAGGCGGCCTCGCGCTTGCCTTCGGCCTGGAGAATGGCGGACTGCTTGTCGCCCTCCGCGCGCAATATTTCCGCCTGCTTCTGCCCCTCGGCTTCCAGAATGGAGGCGCGCTTGAGGCGCTCGGCCTTCATTTGCTGGGCCATGGCGTCCACAAGATCTCTGGGCGGGGTGATGTCTTTGATCTCCACGCGGGTGACCTTGATGCCCCAGGGGTGCGTGGCTTCATCAATGACGATGAGCAGTTTGGCGTTTATCTCATCGCGTTTGGACAGCAGTTCGTCCAGATCCATGGACCCCATGACCGTGCGCACGTTGGTGGTGGCCAGGTTAAGGATGGCGTATTCCAGGTAGGCCACTTCGTAAGCCGCCTTGGCCGCGTCCAGCACCTGATAGAAAACCACGCCGTCCACTTTGACCATGGCGTTGTCCTTGGTGATGACTTCTTGGGAAGGCACGTCCAGAACGTTCTCCATCATGTTGATTTTGCGGCCTATACGGTCCACAAAGGGCACGATTATGCTCAGGCCGGGCCTCAGCGCATGGGTGAAGCGGCCAAAGCGTTCCACTGTATACTCATATCCCTGCGGAACGGATTTGACGCCCAGGATGATAGCCAGAACCGCCAGAACCGCAATCGCTATAACGACATATTCCATACAACCCCCTCAGAGAATCTTATTTTGATGTTTCTTTCTTGAAGTGCTCTTTATAATCCTCAGCCAGACAATCAAAAGTCCCGCCGGAAAAGCCGCTGAATTTTTCCGCCGGCGTCACCAGGGGAGCGTCGCTTGAAGCGCAAAGCGCGGCGGTGACGGAAAGCCGCCGGATCTTGTCCGGGCTGGCGTGTTCCATGCCGCCGCAGTGCGCGCACTTGAAATTGGTGACTCTGTGCGGGCAGGCGCAGTCCATCTTGGCGTATTCGTGCTTGCGCATTATTTTTATCCCAGAGACATATTTTAAGAATACCAACGCTTCCCGCCACCGGCAAGGCTTGATGCGGACTCTCCGCCCGGAACATACCAGCTGGGCGCGATTATGGCGATAAAAACTTATTTTTTACCCTACAGCCTGCATGAGCATGTTGTCCCTGTGCACGGCCTCCGGATGGTGGTTGCCGCCCAGAATTTCCGCCACGTCCTTGAGCTTTCTCCCCATAATACGGCGCAGCACGGCGGCCGGGTAATTGGAAAGCCCTACTCCCAGCTTGTTGCCCTGTTCATCCGTTATATTCACCAGCGCACCGCTGCCGAAGCTGCCTTCAACCCCGATTATGCCGGCCGGCAAGAGGCTCTTGCCGCCGCTTACCAAGGCTTTGGCCGCCCCCGCATCCACCTGCAGCGCCCCGGAACTTGGAGCGTTGTAAGCCATCCAGAACTTGCGCCGCGAGACGCTCCGCTCCCCGGCCCGCACCCAGGTGCCCAGCTTTTCTCCGGCAAAGGCTCGCAACAGAACACCCGGTTCGCGCCCCGGCAGAATCAACGAGGGCACGCCCAGTTGGGCCGCCCGCTTGACCGCCAGAAGCTTGGAATACATTCCGCCAGTGCCCACGCTGGTCTTGCCGCCGCACAGCTTGTTCAAATCCAGGCTCTCGATATCCTCAATGCATTCCATAACCCCGGCCCGCGGATTGACTTGCGGGCTATCCGCCAGCACGCCGGACGCGGAAGTCAGGTTGATGAATAAATCCGCCTCGCAGGCATTCAGCAGCAGCGAGGCCAGGTTGTCGTTATCTCCGAACTTCAGTTCCTGCACGGCCACTGTGTCGTTCTCATTGACAACGGGAATCACTCCCCACTCCAGCAAGGTGGCAAAGGTGTTGCGGGCGTTCAAAAACCTGCCCCGGCTGAGCAGATCCTCCCTGGTCAGAAGCACCTGGGCTGAAACCTTGCCCCGGGCCGCGAAGGCCAGATCGTAATAATGCATCAGTCGGCTTTGCCCAACGGCCGAAGCCGCCTGCTTGGCCCCCAGCCCGGCCAGGTCCGCTTCGCTGATTCCGCCCCCGGCCGCCTGGCGCAGCACCGCCCGGCCGGAAGCCACAGCACCGGACGACACCAGAATAATCTGTATCCCGCGGTCATGCAGCGCGGCGAGTTGGCCGGCCAGATACTCGACCATCTCCAGGCTCACACCCCGCGCATTCGTCAAAACCGCACTGCCCACCTTGACCACAACGCGCCGGGCGCCGCCCAGCGCCTCTCGTCCCTGCCCGCATGACGTCATAAGAAACCTCCGTCCACTTCCTCTTCTTCCAGTGCCGGCATATCAATTTCGCGCAGATGGGCCAGGGGCTCGTTGCGCGCAAGTTCCGCCTGCATGACCCACATGCGTTGCACCAAAGACTCCAGGCCTTCGCCGGTTTTGGCGGAAATAAAAAACACTTCCCGGCTGTCCCTGTGCGCGGCGGCCCGCAGAAAGGCCGATTGCTCTTCCGTGGCCAGGTCCATTTTATTGATGACCTCGATCTGCCGGCGTTCCGCCAGGGTCGGATCAAACATCAGCAGTTCGTTGTTTATGAGCTCGAACCCGGCCCAGGGGGACGCCTGGCCGCTGAAGTCCACGTCTTCCAGGCTGAGAATATGCACAAGAAAACGCGTGCGCTCCACGTGCCGCAAAAAACGAATCCCCAGGCCCTGGCCCAAATGCGCGCCTTCGATCAGACCAGGAATGTCCGCGATGACCAGGCGCTTGTCATAAGCGCCGTCCGCCAGCATCACGCCCAGATTCGGCACCAGGGTGGTGAAGGGATAAGCCGCGATCTTGGGCCGGGCGGCGGAAACCGCCGCGATGAACGTGGACTTGCCGGCATTGGGCAGACCCAGCAAACCGCAGTCCGCCAAAATTTTCAGTTCCAGGCGCAGGGTCCGCTCTTCGCCAGGCTCGCCCGGCTGGGCGAAACGCGGCGCCCGTTGCGTGGCGGATTTGAAATGCTCGTTGCCCTTGCCGCCCCGGCCGCCCCTGGCGATCACAAATTCCGCGCCCTCTTCAGGCAAGTCAGCCAGCAGTGCTTCGCCATCCGCGCCCACTTCAAAAAGCTGAGTGCCCACAGGCAAATCCACAACCAAGTCCGCGCCCTTGCGGCCGTCGCACTGCGAACCCTTGCCCGGTTCGCCGTTTTGCGCCTCGTACAGCCGCTTCAACCGGAAGTCATAAAGCGACAGCAACCGCTGTGAGGCCCGCAGCACCACGTTGCCGCCCTCGCCGCCGTTGCCGCCGTCCGGGCCGCCTCTGGGCACAAACTTCTCCCGCCGGAACGACACGCACCCGGACCCGCCTTTGCCGGCCCGCACTGTAATTATTGCTTCATCAACAAACCGCATAATTTGGATAACCCTTATTTAGATCGGGGGCGGCCACGCCTCCCAGCCCCTCGCTACAAAAAAAAGGTGGAAAGCGCTCGGCTTTCCACCCTGTACAAAAAACGGCGGCCGGCGCTCTTAGGCGGCGGCTTCGGCCGGCACTACGTGCACGCGGGTGAGCACTTTTCTTTTGCGGACATATTTTTCAAACTTCACGTGGCCGTCGCAAGTGGCAAAGATGGTGAAATCACGCCCCAGGCCGACGTTTTCGCCGGGATGCACCCTGGTGCCCACCTGGCGGACGATGATGCCTCCGGCCAGAATCGGCTGCCCGCCGAAACGCTTGATTCCGCGCCGCTGCGACTGGCTGTCGCGACCGTTGCGCGAACTTCCGCCTGCTTTTTTATGTGCCATTGCAAACTCCTGCTGATAACGGCATCAAGCCGTGATGGACTTTATCTTGATGGTGGTGAAATCCTGGCGATGCCCTCTGGTGCGCTGGGAATCGTTGCGCCGCCACTTCTTGAAGACCACCAGCTTTTCGCCCCGGCCGTGTTCCATGACTTCGGCCGTAACCTGAGCGCCGGCAACATATGGCGCGCCAACGGAAAGAGCGGCTCCGCCGACCAGCAGCACCTTGTCCAGCACCACTTCTTTGCCGACTTCGGCCCCGAGCTTTTCCACCCTGAGCTTGCAGCCTTCTTCAACGCGGAACTGCTTTCCGCCGGTCTCTACAATCGCGTACATACATCCTCCGTAAAACGAGAAAGGGACATTTAGCCCCCTTCTCCGGCAAAGTCAAGCTCGGATTCGCTTTTTCGCGAATCCTTTTTTAAAAACGCGGATCTCAGTGATGCATGTGCTCGCCGCGTTTAATCCGCCACAGGGCCGCGCCCACAATGATGGCGAAATATATGAAAATGAGGCCCACGCCAACAAATCCCTGCGGCGTGGAGTGCATGGCATTGCTTATAAGTTCGCTCAGCATGGCGCGCTCCTGTTTTTTATCCGCGATTTTCCGATCCGGTCTTCTGTTACCCGGAACAGGCCGGCAAGTCAACCGCATTTGCCGGGGCGCTTCCTTCAAAAGCACGGATAAAGCCGCGCTCCGGCGCGTTCATCCGCCAATTTTACAACGCAGGCTTGTCCCGGCGCATACAACGGCCCGGAGTTCCTCCATGCGCCCCGCTGTTAAGGGCTCCACTCCACGCATAACGTATTCGCAGCCCAGAGACTCATACTTGCCTTCCCCCAGACGGTGAAACGGAAGCAGGTGCAACACCTCCACGCCCGGAAGCCCGCCGGCTATTTCGGCTATGGCCGAGATTTCCTCCGCCGTGTCGTTAAAACCGGGAATAACGGGAACCCTTATTACCAGGTTCACTCCGGGGTATTCGGCTATCCGCCTTGCGTTGGCCAGAATGAGTTCGTTTGGGACCTTGGTGAACAGCCTGTGTTTTTCGCTGTCGGCATGTTTTATGTCCAGAAGAATGCGGGCCGCATGGGGAAGAACTCGCGCGATATTCTCCCAGGGTACATTTGCCGCCGTTTCCACCGCGGTGTCCCAGCCCTCGGCCGCGCATGCGCTGAGCAGGGCGGCGCAAAAATCCGGCTGAGTCAGCGCTTCGCCGCCGGTAAGCGTCACGCCGCCGCCGGATTGCCGGTATTGCACGGAATCCTTCCGCAGTTCCGCCAGCAGCTCCGGAACGGTAACCCTCCAGCCTTTCATGCGCAACGCGCCAAAAACGCAAGCCTCCGCGCAAAGGCCGCACAACTCGCACAGGCCCATATCCACCCGGCGCGCATCCGCAAAAACAATCGCGTTTCGCGGGCACGCGTCCCGGCAACGCCCGCAGCCAACACAGTTCCCGGCAACATACATATGCTGCCTGGCCGGCGTCAGTCCTTCGGGATTGCAGCACCACGCGCAACGGAGCGTGCACCCCTTGATGAACACCGCCGTGCGGATGCCCGGCCCATCGTGCACGGAAAACCGCTGAATGTCGAATATAAGCCCCGCTGACCGCGCTTCCCGCATACGCAAAATCCGCCTGTGTTCCTAGCCGGAACTGAAAACGCCCCCCAGCCGCCGAGGGCCAGGCTCAGAACGTCTGCTCCGTTCTGGAGATAATATCCTGCTGGATGGCCGGATCTAAAGTGACGAACCTGGCGCTGTACCCGGCCACCCTGACGACAAGGTCCTTGTATTGTTCCGGGTTGTTTTGCGCGTCAGCCAGTGTTTCCCTGCTGATGACGTTAAACTGCACATGCGATCCCTTGCGTTCAAAATAAGACCGGACCAGCGCGCCCAGGTTCGCGAGGCCTTCTTCGCGCTCCAGCGCGGAGGGGTGGAATTTCTGGTTCAGCAGGGCGCCGTTGCTGGCAATGGCGTGATCGAGTTTGGACACCGAGTTCATAGCGGCTGTGGGGCCGTTCAGATCCCTGCCGGCGGAAGGGGAAACCCCGTCGGCAAGCGGTTCTCCGGCAAGCCGGCCGTCCGGCGTCGCGCCGCAGGCCCGGCCCATGGGGATATTGGCCGAAACCGGATAAAGTCCGGCGTGAAAAACGCCACCGCGCATATTGGGGTATTTTTCAACTTCCGAGCAATAAATCAGCGCGGCTTCACGCGCGAACATGTCCACTTCGTCCTGGTCATTGCCATACTTTGGGGAGCGTTGGATAAGCATTTGCCTGAGGTATTCGCCTTTGTCGGCAACAGATCCGGAATCCGCTGAAGCTCCCCGCCCGTAGTTGTTTTCCAGAGCGCTCAGCAGCCCGTCCATGGACAGAATGCGGCGGTCAAACACAAAATGCTTCACAGCCATGAGGGAGTCGCCCACATTAGCAACGCCGACCCCCTGAACCGCCGTCATGTTATAGCGCGCGCCCCCCTCTTGAGCGCTCAGGCCCCGGGCTATGCAATCGCTGATCAGGCTGGACTGGTATGGCAAAGGCGTACGTTCAGCGTGCGCCGAATCGATCGCGTTGTCCGCAAGAACCATCAGTTTGACGAAATAAGCCATCTGCTTGCGGTAAGCCGCCAGGAAGTCTTCGATAGAGCTGAATTGACGGGGATCGCCGGTTTGCGGTCCCACCAGCCGCCCGTTAAGCATACCGTTGTTCAGCGTGCTTTCCAGCACCCTGACAAGGTTGAAAAAGGCGGCCCCGTGCATGCCGAGCGTCTTGCCGCCGACGTTCGGCTCAACGCAGCCCAGAATGCAGTAGTCGCGCGCGTCTTCCTGCGAAACTCCCCGCCGGCTCAGGCCGGCCATGACCACATCGTCATTAAACCATGCCGGCATGCCAGTGCCGGTGCGGGCCAGTTCCGCGCCCTTGAGCAGCAGGGACTCCGGCGTTCCGGGCCAGACCCGGACGGAAAGGGAAGGCTGGGGCAGTTTTGTGCGGATGCCCGCATCAAGGCAAGCGTAAGAAAGCGCGTTTGCGGCGTCCGCTCCGTCAGCGGCCTGGCCGCCGACATTAATGTTCTGAAACATGGGGTAGCCGCCAAAGAACTTTCCGAATCCTTCATCACGGACCTTGCACACCTCGTTCAGCTTCACCCACAGGCTGTCAAGCAATTCC
Source organism: Desulfovibrionaceae bacterium (assembly GCA_031547305.1). GTDB lineage: Bacteria > Desulfobacterota > Desulfovibrionia > Desulfovibrionales > Desulfovibrionaceae > JAVBSC01. The sequence goes on along the minus strand of JAVBSC010000063.1, from coordinate 31,831 downwards.
CGGACTTCCTCCTCAGGCAGGCCGCCGTTTATGACCGAAGCTTCGTAATACGGAAACATGTATTGATCAACGCGGCCGGGTGAAACTGAATGCCCGTTGGATTCCAGTTGAATGGCCGCGTGGACGAACCAGAAAGACTGCAAAGCCTCGTAAAATGTCCGGGCCGGATGTTCCGGCACCTGGCGGCAATTGGCGGCGATCAAGGCCAATTCCCTTTTGCGCTTCGCATCGGATTGCTCATCCGCCTGTCTCCGGGCCAGAACCGCAAAGCGGTTGGCGTAAGCGATCACGCCTTGCGCCGAGATGATCACTGCTTCAAGAAAACGCCGTTTCTTTTCCGCTTCCGCGGACTTCACATCCAGAGCCGCAATGGTCTTCATGGCGTCATCAATAATGCCTCTGAACCCTTTGCGCAGCACGGCGCCGTAATCGACGCTGACGTGCCCGACGCCAAAGTAACGGTAATTGGCCACAGTGAAGACATCGGCCTCCATGGCCGGGAATACTTCCGGGTGCTTTTCCATGTTCCGGGTAGCCAGGTCGGAATTTGTCTTTCCCTGCCAGTACTGAAAAACCTCGCGAAGCCGCCGTTTGGTCGTTTCAGAAATCCTGTACGGATCTCCGGGACGTTTTTCCAGGCGGTCAAACTCATCTTCAAGCCACCTATGGGAATATTCCGGAAAAACCTGCACGCCGCGCGAAGCTGTTGCCATATTGCCGACGATCAGTTCGTTGTGGCGGATAACTATGGGCAGTTCGCGCATAATTTTCTCAAAGGCCCTGGCCCTCCTGGTCACTGTGGGCTGGCCCTCCGTCTCCATATACGACTCGGTAATAATGCGGGCGCGGTCCGCTTCTATTTCCGGCACTGTGGTCAACACGTCATCTATAAGCGCCGCTATCCGCTGGCTCACGGCGCATCCCGCCGCGCCAACCTGGTTCGCCGGCCGTCCGAGTGTCGCACTGCGCATATGCACGCTCCTGGCATCATCTCTTTATTTTGAAGATACAACATTAGCACGATGCAATGAAGCGCACAATTCGAAAAATCACGCCTTTAGAGCATTTTAACTTTGGTATTTTTCTGACAGATAAAATGCTCTGGCGCTGTGAAGCCAGCCTGGCAGCCCGCGAGTTGTTCGCAGGTGGGCTTTGCCCGCCGTTAAGCGAAAAAATCAAGCGTAATTTGCTCCGGGAGAGGCCGGACCCGCTGCGGGTAAGTAAAAAAAGACGATCAGCCCGACTGGCCGCCTCGCGCGATGAAAGGCCGCCCGACGAAGCGACACTCCAAAATGCAATAATAAAAATTGACAAGTGGAGAAATATATTGCTACCTATATGCATAATCAATATAATACCGGGATATCTTATGCGAGACGAACAGCCAAAAAAGACTTCACGCCTGAGTGGATCTTTAGGCGCGCAGGTGGTGTTGCTTATTATTGTCGTAACACTGGCGTCAGGCATCTGTTCGTGGCTGATTGCAGATCGCCTGAACAGCAATTCCACCATGCACCAGATATCTTCAAACAGCATTGAAGTCTCGCAGCTAATCCGTATGTCCATAGAAAAGCCCATGCTGATTGGCGACAATAAAAGCACGATTGCCCAATTTGAATTTCTATCCAGAACTTTTCCTAATCTTCACACATCATTAGCCAGTTTTGACGGTACAATCACTTATTCAACAAATGAGCCTGACATACGTAAAACAATACGCCAGTCTTTCTCCAACCAGGAGTTGAGCGCGGCCTATGAAAAAGCCCTGAAAGAGGAAACGCGGCACGGAGAACTGATAAGTCTGGATGGTAAAACGCAATACGTCCAGATTGCCAGCATCAAAAACGACAAATCCTGCCACCACTGCCATGGGTCCGCGCAACGCATTCTGGGGGCCATGGCCGTAATCAAGGACGTGGATGCGGACATCCGGGGACTGCGGCGCAACTCCATGCTGAATCTGGGCATATCCGTGACCGGCGGCGTGGCGGCGGCGGCGCTTCTCTACGCCTTTATGCGGCGGCGGGTAATTCGGCGCATTCTGCACATGGATGAAAGTTCCAATAAAATTGTCGCCGGCGATTTCAACACCCGGTTCACGGACTCCGGCCAGGACGAACTGGGACGCCTGACAGGCAATTTGAACGACATGCTGGAGGAGCTGAAAAAGCTCGGAATAGCCCAAAGCGTGCTCAAGGGCATGAGCGTTCCTTCCGCCATGTGCGACCTTGAAGGGCGGATAACTTTCATCAACGGGCACTTTCTGGATCTGCTCCGGCATGCCGAAAAACCGGAGAACGCACTCGGCACCCCACTGGATGAATTCGTGTTTGGCCGGCCCAACCCGGAAGCGCCGCACCGTGTCGCGCTCAAAACCAAACAGGCTGTTCTTGACTCTGAAGAAACGGTGGCCGACAGGCAGGGCAAAACGTTGCACCTGCGTTTTGACGCCAGCCCGGTGCTCAGCCTGGAAGGAGACTTCATCGGCGTATTTTTGAGCCTCACGGATCTCACGTCCATAAGGGAAAATGAAAAGGCCGTAATCGCCCAGAGCGCCATGATCAGCGACGCGGCCACGGAAGCGGACCGCGTGGCCAGAGAACTGGCCGCGGCAGCCGCGGATTTGTCCGGGCAGGTGGAGCGCACCACTAGCAGAGCCAGGGAGCAGCAAGACTTAAGCGCCTCCAGTTCCAGCGCGCTGGACCAGATGCGAGTGGTGCTGGAGGAAACATCCCGCAACACTTCAAAGGTGGCCCAAAATGCCCAGGCCACCAGGGAAAGCGCGCAGAACGGCGCGGAACGCGCCCGGAAAGTGACCGGCAGCATGGATTCCATAGTTGGCGCCACGGAAGATCTGAAGCTGCGCATGAAAGATCTGGAGCAAATGACCAACAACATCGGCCAGGTCATGCAGGTTATTCAGGATATCGCGGACCAGACCAACCTTCTGGCCCTGAACGCGGCCATAGAGGCGGCCAGAGCCGGGGATGCCGGGCGGGGCTTCGCGGTTGTGGCCGACGAGGTGCGCAAGCTGGCGGAAAAAACCGTGCAGGCCACGCAGGAAGTGGGCAACACCATTGACAGGATTAAGAGCAGCGCGCAATCCAGCATAGACGCCGTGGAAAAAACCGCCGGCCTTGTCGTTGGCGGCGCCGGCGAAGTGCGGCTTACCGGGGAAGACCTGGGCTCCATACTGGCGCTTGCGGAATCCGTGGCGGACGGAGTGCAGGCCGTTGCGGCGGCAACCGAAGAGCAGCTTGCCACCGGGGAACACCTGGCCGACTCCACAAAAGAAGTCAGCGCGCTGTCCGCCCGGACCGCCGAAGCCATGGCCGGCTCCGCGAACACGGTGCGCGGGCTCCTGAGCCTGGCGGAAGAGCTGAACACCGTAATCGCCCGTATGAAGGAGAATAACTGATGCGCTCCAACAGCCCGGCACTCAGCCTTCTGTTCCCGGCGCTCTTTGTGCTTCTGGTCGTGGGCGGGTCTCCGGCCGCCGGCCAGGAAGCCGGCCCGGTCTTTGTGGGTTCGGCGGCTTGCAGGGAGTGCCACGAGGATCAATACGAAAGCTTTAAAAAGAACTCCAAAAAAGCCCACGCCTGGGACAGCGTAAAAATAATGGCCCGCAAGCTCACTCCGGAGGAACTCAAGGGCTGCTACGACTGCCATACCACCGGACACGGGAAAACCGGCGGGTTTGTGAGCTTTGAAAAAACCCCGCATCTGGCGGACGTGGGTTGCGAAACCTGCCATGGTCCGGGATCGGAGCACGCGGAAACCGGCGATAAGGAAAAAATCACCCGCAAGCCGGATGTAAAAGTTTGCGAAAGCTGCCATAATGCGGAACGCATTGAAAATTTCAACTTCAAACCGCTCATATACAGCGGCGCGCATTAAAAAGGAAATTTCCCCATGCCTTTAATTCCCGCCAAACTTTTCGGCGTCATCGGCTACCCCCTGGGTGGGACCATGGGGCCGCTGCTGTACAACACGGCTTTTCAGGCCCTGAATATCCAAGCCGCGCATCTGGCCTGGGAAATCACCCCGGAACAGGTGCCGGACTTCATGCGCTCCTTCCGCCTTATGGGCATTCATGGCTTTAACGTGACCATGCCGCATAAGCTGGCCGTGCTGCCATTCCTGGATGAAGTCCTGCCTCTGGCCAAAAGCGTGGGCGCGGTCAACCTGATCTGGCTGGAGGACGGGAAAATTTGCGGCGACAACAGCGATGTGCACGGATTTATGGCGCCACTTAAGGCATACCCGCGCTTCAACGGTTTGAGGAAAGCCCTGATTATAGGCGCTGGCGGCGCATCCCGGGCGGTTCTGGCCGGGCTCAAAGCCCTGGCGCTTCCGGAAATTCGCATGACGGCCAGATCCGAAGACAAGGCCAGGATTCTGGCGGAAGAGTTCCAGGTCCAAACCCTGCCCTGGGCGGAGCGCGGCGACTACCAGGCGGACCTGCTGGTTAACGCCACGCCCAACGGCATGCGCGGCAAGGCGGAAAATGAAAGCTCCTACCCGGCTTACGGCTTTGCCGGAAAAAGCGCCCTGGCCTTTGATTGCGTGTATAACCCGATGGAAACAAAATTTTTGCGCGAAGCCAAGGCGGCCGGCTGGGACACCCAGAGCGGCTGGGGCATGTATATTGCCCAGGCGGAAAAAACCTTCGCCGCCTGGACCGGGCAACAGCTCCCCCAGGCTGCTGTGGAAGCGGTTCTGGCCGCCATGCCGCGCTAGGGGCCATGCCCACAATAAACCCCCGGCCTGACGCGAGCCAGACCGGGGGTTTATTATTTATCCTGCTTGTACGGCAGCCTGTTAATGCGCTACTTGTTGCGACGGCGCAGGGCCATCAGGCCGGCAAGGCCGGACCCCAGCAACCAGGCCGCGGCCGGGATGGGGGTGGGGGTGATGGCCACGATCATGTCATTATAATCATAGTCAGCGTTGGGATAGCCGACCATGTCCTCAAAGCAAACCAGAACTGTCCCGGCCGCGTAGTCGCGCCCGTTATAGCTGAAGGTATTGTTCAGCCTGAACGCCACCAACGCCCTGTTCTGCCCGTCTCCTTTCATGCCAAGGTTGCCGTCGTTAAGGGCAAAAGACTCGTCGGCACCATTAAAGGGGCTTTCGCTCTTGAAATACAGAGAATTGAAGGCCACGTTCCTCGCTTCCGCATACCATCCGTTCGCGGCGGCCTGCTCCACAGTGATCGGCAGGGTCGGATTGGAGCCGCTCAATAGGCCGGCGGTGTCTTGACCCCAAGCTGTCCGGCCGCCGATGAGCGCCACATTAACATACAGCCCGTTAAAATCGCTGAAATTATTAAGGCTGGTGGCGCTCACTCCTTTACTTTGCAGAAGAGAACCCACGAACACGCCGTCCTGAATTTCCGGCGAAGCGTACTCGGCATGAGCCACGGAAGAAAGGGAAAGCACGACCAATAGACACAAAAGCATTTTCAGGCGGATCATAAGCTGCCTCCGGCATTTTAAAGTGTCCATCACAACAAAATACTGGAAAGAATCATGCAACCATGGTGCCATTATTTTATAAAATATAATAAAATAACGTGTTATACATATTTTTACCTAAAAAAACACCTTGGAGTTTTCCGGTTATAGCGGACTGGCGCTCAGCCGCTCAAAATATTATTTATATAATAACCTATTGTCAGACTTGCCCTTAGTGATGAAAGCCTAAAAAAAATATAGTCTGGAAAATATAGACAAGTACGGTTTTTCCGGATTTTTTATGGGCAAATTAGAGTTGAATGATCAGACTATAACGACAACGGTAAAATTCTTTGTCTGTTGCCTGGTTAAGGAAAAATAACTGGAAAATGCCCCCAAAACGCCCAAGCCGGCCATTTCTGAAAAACAGAAACAGCCGGCGGATAAAAGTCCGGGGCGATCGCCCCGGCGGAGTAAAGTGGAGTTTTTCTCTCAAATATTCCGGTTCTGGACCATTTTCACTTTAAGGCGCCCGCTCCGGCGCCTCACGCGGCGATGAATGCCGCCTACACCCGCGCGGCGGGCTGTTGCCAAAAAAGACTTTATCAACAGCCTCACGGCAAACAAACATTTTCAATATTTATTTGCCCTATATCCCTCCCAGCCGCTGGGCCAGCCAGGTATGCCGCCGGCGCATCTGGTTGTTTTTGACCGCCATGGCCAGGGCGCGCGGCGAGCCCACAATGATGACCAGCTTTTTGCCGCGCGTTACGGCCGTGTACAGCAGATTGCGCTGGAGCAGCACGTAGTGCTGGGTGAGGATGGGCAGGACCACGGCCGGGTACTCCGAGCCCTGGGATTTGTGAATGGAAATGGCGTAGGCCGGCACAATCTCGTCCAGTTCCTCGCTGGAATAGATCACGTTCTTGTCTTCAAAGCGCACGGTAAGTTCGCGGTCTTCCGAATTCACATGGCAGATCCGGCCGATGTCGCCGTTAAAAACGTCTTTTTCATAGTTGTTGCGAATCTGCATGACCTTGTCGTCCAGGCGAAAGGCCCTGTCCCCACGCTGGAGCTTAAGCGTCTGCCCATTCAGGGCGGCCTGGAGCTTGGCGTTCAGGGCCTGGGCCCCGGCTGATCCCTTGTGCATGGGCGTGAGCACCTGAATGTCGTCCACCGGGTGCAGCCTGAAACGCCTTGGAATATGGTTTTTCACCAGGTCCACAATCAAGTCCGCGGCCTTGTCGGGGTCTTCCTGCCGGATGAAGTAAAAGTCGGACAAGCCTTCCTTCTGGCCGGTTTCCGGCATCTCGCCGTGGTTGATGCGGTGCGCGTTGATGATGATTTCGCTCTCCGCGGCCTGGCGGAAAATTTCCACCAGTTCAACCACCGGGACCACGCCGGAGGCGATCACATCCCGGAGCACGTTGCCCGGCCCCACCGAGGGCAGTTGGTTCACGTCGCCCACCAAGATCAGCGTGGCGCCCAGGGGCACGGCCTTGAGCAGGTGGTACATGAGCATGGTGTCCATCATGGAGGCTTCGTCCACCACCAGCAGGCCGCAGGCCAGGGGGTTGTCCTCGTTCCGGGCGAAGCCGTCCTCGGCCGGGCTGTATTCCAGAAGCCGGTGGATGGTCTTGGATTCCAGGCCGCTGGTTTCGCTCATGCGCTTGGCCGCCCGGCCCGTGGGCGCGGCCAGAAGAATCTTCGCCTTACGCGTCTGGAACACCTTGATGATCGTGTTGATGACCGTGGTTTTGCCGGTGCCCGGTCCGCCGGTGACCACCAGCACCTTGCCAGTGAGCGAGGCTTCCACAGCCTCAACCTGCTCGCCGGCCAGCTCCAGAGGGCTTTTGGCCAAGCCTTCGGCCAGGGCGGATTCCGGAGCCTCAAACCGCACGGTTTTTGGCGATCGCAAGAGCCGCTGCAGGTAAAAGGAAATTTTTGACTCGTAATGGTGGTACAGGCTCAGATAGACGGCCTGGTGTTCCAGCCCGTCCTGGTCGGCCAGTTCCTCCACCACCACCCTGCCGTCCGCCTGCAAAACAAAGACCGCCTCTTCCGCCAGGGACGGGTCTATGTCCAACTCCTGCGAAGTCAGCTCCACCAGATCAGGCAGGGGGTAGTAAACATGCCCGTCATCGTTGGTGCGCTTCAGCATGTACAAAATGCCGGCCTGGGCGCGCAGGGGGCTGTCCCGTTCAAAGCCCAGCTTGCGGGCGGCCTCGTCCGCGCTCAAAAAACCTATGCCGTGAATGTCCATGGCCAGGCGGTAGGGGTTTTCCCGGACGATGCTCAAAGAATCCCCGCCGTAATGCCGGAAGATGCGCACGGCGTAAGCCGTGGATATGCCGTGCGGCTGCAGGAACATGATCAGGTCCCGGATGCTTTTGTGCTCGTCCCAGGCCGTTTTGATCGAATCAACAACCTTTACGCCAAGGCCGGAAACCTCCAGAAGACGATCCGGTTCCTCGTCCAGCACCCGGAAAGTGTCTTCCTTGAACCGGCTGACGATGCGCCGGGCCAGCCCGCCGCGCACGCCCTTGATCATGCCGGAGCCCAAATAGTGGATGATGCCCTCGGCCGTGGCCGGCAGAAGGTTTTCGCAGCTCTGCACCTGCAACTGCCGGCCGAAGCGCGGGTGGTTCACCCAGTCCCCGCACAGCTTCACGCCACCGCCGGGCTGCAATGGCGGCAAAATGCCCACGGCGGTGATAAAATCCGCCTTGTTGTGCGGTTTCAGGCGCAGCACGGTGTAGCCGTTTTCCGGGTTGCAAAATAGAATTTTATCCAGCGTGCCGCTGATTTCCACCCGCGGCTGCGCGGACAAAAGCTGTTCGCCGCTCATGCCTGCTCCAGCCGGCCGTCGTTAAGCCAGCAGCGGCTCGCATGGTCCGCTCCCACCGGAATCAACGGCGGCATTTCCCTACGGCAGAGATCAAACACTTTCGGGCAACGGGCCTGAAAAGCGCACCCCAGGGGGCGCTCCAAAGGGCCGGGCACGGTGCCCGGTATGGCGTACAGCCTGGCTTCGCGGGCCGGCGCGCACGTCTCTTGTCCCGAGTCCGCGCAACGCGCCGGTCCCAGCCTGGGCCTGGCCCGCATCAAACCCTGAGTATAGGGGTGGGCCGGATTGTTGAACAACTCCCGGACCGGGGCGTTTTCCACAATCTTGCCGGAATACATGACCGCCACCTGATCCGCGGCCTGGGCCACCACGCCCAGATCATGGGTGATCAGCAAAAGAGCGCTTCCTCTGGATTTGGTCAAATCCCGCATCAGGCGTAGAATCTGCCCCTGCACGCTTACGTCCAGGGCTGTGGTGGGCTCGTCCGCGATCAGAAGTTTTGGCTGACAGGCCAAAGCCATGGCGATCATCACCCGCTGGCGCATCCCGCCGCTGAGCTGATGCGGAAAATCACCGGCCCTGGCCCGGGGGTCCGCTATGCCCACCTCGCGCAGCAAATCCACGGCCTTTTCCGCCGCATCGGCGCGAGAAAGCTTAAGGTGCAGGCGCAACGATTCCGCAATCTGCTCCCCGACCTTGAATACCGGATTCAACGAAGTCATGGGTTCCTGAAAAACCATCCCAATCTGGCGGCCGCGCACGGCCCGCATTTCGTCTTCGGACAGGGACGCCAAGTCCCGGCCGTCAAAAAGCACCCTGCCCCCGGCGATACGGGCCGGAGGTTCCGGCAAAAGGCGCAGCAGGGCCAGGGCCGTCACGCTCTTGCCGCAACCGGACTCCCCCACCAGGCAAAGGGTCTGCCCCGTCTCCAGGAAAAAACTCACCCCGTCAACGGCCAGGGCCGGGCCGGCCTCCGCATCAAAGGCCACGCTGAGTTTTTCCACTTGCAGGAGCATATTATTCACTATCCCGTACGGAGCGCAAAAAAGCATCCAGGTGCCGGTAAATTTGCAGGGCGCTGTCTATCAGCAGGTGCTCGTCCGGCCCGTGCTGGGAGTTGTCGCCTTCCGCGCCCCAAACCACGCAGGGTATGCCGCGCTCGGAAAAAAACTGGGCGTCGCTGGCTCCGTGGCCCCGGCCGGTGGCCGCGGCCGGCGCGTGGACCAGCAGGCGGGGCAGCAACGGGGAATCCAGGCCGCGCAGGGGCGGAATAAGCGCTCTCACTTCCACCTGGCTGCCCACAGCCAGGCGCACCGCTTCCGCCAGGCCGTCAGCCGAATCGTCCTCGGTAAATCGAATATCAAAGTCCGCCACGGCCTCGTCCGGCACCTGGTTGATCACCCGCCCGGCCCGGAGCAGGCCCAGGTTGCAGGTTGGATGCCAATGGGACGAAGCCGGAGCCGCGTCTTCCGGGACCAGATCCGCGAATATTTTTTCCACGGTCAGACAATCGCGAATAAGACGAACGGCCGCGTTCTCCCCCAGCCAGGGCCGCGCTCCGTGGGCGCTCCTGCCCCCGGCCGTGAGCCGCAGGCGCAACACGCCCTTTTGTCTGGTAATGATTTCCGTCGGACTGCCGCCGTCCAGAGCTATGCAGAACCGCGGCAAGATCTGATTGACCGCGAATCCCGCGCCCCGCGTCCCGCCCGTTTCCTCGTCGCCGGTGAACAACAGCATGAAGGGCAAAGCCTCCTGCCCCTTCCCCGCCCGGCGCAATTCCGCGAGGTGCTCGCGGAAGAGCAGCAGGCCCAGGGCCACCGCGTATTTGTCGTCTATACTGCCCCGGCCGCGCAGAATATTGCCCTGAACTTCCGGTCTGAACAAATCCGCCGCCGCATCCACCACGTCAAAATGGGCCAGCAAGAGCACCTTGGCGTCCGCCTGTTTATTGCCCACGAGAATGGACGGCAATCCATCGTTGGAGAGCCGCTGGAAATGGATGGAATGCTCCCTTAGCCAGTCACAGATCACATCCGCACAGCGATTCAATTCATCCGGCCGGTCCGCCGTGCTTTTTATGCTGATCAGGCGGGAGGTCAAGGCGACAAATTCATCCCGCAGCAACGAAAGATCCGCTTGGGGCCGGGCGTCGGCAGCACTCACAGGAAACTCCTTTTATTTTACGCGGCCACAAAAACAGACCGCCTGAGCATAAATACAGCAGAGCCGGCCTTCCGTCCAGAGCATGAATATTTGGGGCTGCCGCCCCAAAACCCGCCCGCTGGGCATCCCACCGCCCAAAATTCACTTTCCGCGATTAAACGGCGCGTCAGGCAGGCAGAGTTCACCCGGCAGGGCTGTGCCGCGATCGCGCAGCAGGGCCAAAAAAGCTCTGGCTGCTTTGGAAAAACGTTTGCCCGGCAGGTAAAGCAAGTAGTATTCAATAAAAAGATCAAAACCTTCCACCTGTACCGGAACCAGGGTGCCCAACTCCAATTCCTTAGCCACAGCCAGGTGCGGCAGAGCCGTTGTGCCGTAGCCTTCGGCCACCAACCGCTTGGTGGCCTCCAGGTTGGACAGGGTGATAATGGCGGAATCGTCCCAGTTATGCCGCCGGAGCCAGGAATGCACCTTGTCTCTGCCCCTGGCGCCTTTTTCCCGTGTAACCATTGGCGTGCGCAGGAATTCATCCACTGAAACAGGGGCCTTCCGGCCTGCCAGGGGCGAGCCTGGCGCAACTACCACAGTAAACGGCTCACGGTGCATGAGCAGTTGCACAAGGTGAGGATGGGCCGTGGATTTGCCGCCAAAGCCAAGCTCCACTTCGCCTTCCTGAACCAAATCCGCCACGTGCCCGGAATTGCCCATAAGCACGGAAAACGAAACGCGCGGGAAATAACGGCTGAAGTCGCTGATGCGGCTGGTCAGAAGGTAAGTGCCCATAACAGCCGTGGCCCCAAGCACCAGCCGGCCGGATTGCAGCTCGTGCAGATCCTGAAAAATGCCGGAAACCTCATCAAATAAATCGAAAATGCGTTTGGCATAGGCGAACAAAGCCTCGCCTTCTTCGGTCAGGCGCACTTTGCGGCGGGAGCGGTCAAACAGGCTCACGCCCAGGGAATGCTCCAGGGCCCGCACCTGCATGCTCACCGCCGGCTGAGTGAGAAAAAGATCCTGGGCCGCCTGGGTGAATCCGCCCAACTGCGCCACCCGGTGAAAGGCTTTTAGCTGCTCAATATTCATGGCTTGCAGTCTATAATATAAAAAATACTTATACAATAGATTTTATAATATGATTTCCTCTGATGATAAAACCTTGCTAGACAGGAATCATGAAAATCAGCGGCTTTTTTTACAGTGTAAAGAATACTTAAAAAAACCAAATCCGGAGGATGACATGGGCAAGGAAATCGAACGCAAGTTTCTGCTGGTCGGCGAAGAATGGAAAAAACTGGCCAAAGGCACGCATTACCGCCAGGGCTACCTGAACAGCGCCAAAGAGCGCACCGTGCGCATCCGGACCATCAACGACAAAGCTTTTCTGACTATAAAGGGCATTACCGTGGGCGCCACCCGCGCGGAATACGAGTATGAAATTCCGCATGCGGACTGCTCGGCCATGCTGGACAACCTGGCGGAAAAACCCATTGTGGAAAAAAACCGCTACAAAATCCCCTATGGCGGATTTACCTGGGAAGTGGACGAGTTCCTGGGCGTGAACGCCGGCCTGGTGGTGGCGGAAGTGGAACTGGAGAGCGAAGACCAGAAGTTTGAAAAGCCCTCCTGGGTGGGCGCGGAAGTGACCGGCGATCCCAAGTACTTCAACTCCAATCTTGTTAAAAACCCCTACACCACCTGGAAAAAATAGGAAGGAGAACCACCATGGCCGATAATTTAGCTAAAAACGTAGCCACCTCCGCCGCCGACGCCGCCAAAATTATCCCGCGCGCGGAATTCCGCGTGTTCGGTCAGGATATCATCGACAAAGTCCAGGAAAAAATGTGGAGCGCCAAAGCCGTGCTGCACGCGGCCCGCAAAATGCCCGCGGAAACCTATTTTCTTTCCGCCAACACCAATGAGGCCAACGTGAAGGTGCGCGACGGCCTGCTGGACATCAAGACCAAGACCGGCGAGACCCCGGACGGCTATGAAATATTCCAACCGCGCGGCAAATTCCAGTTCCCGGTAAAAAAAGACGATCTGGCCATCATTCTGGACAACCTTAAAGTGAAGATGGACCTGAAAAAAGACACTTACACCATTGAAGAATTCATCGAGATGGCCCGCAAGCATCCGGATATGGCCGCCGTGGCCGTGGAAAAAATGCGCTACGGCTTCATGGTGGAAGGCATAATCTGCGAATACGCCAAGGTCTGGTTCAACGGGGCCATGGTGGAATCCGCCTGCTGCGAAAGCGAAGATTACGCCGTCATGAAAAAGGCCATTGAGGCGCTGGGCCTGACCGGCCTGCCTAACGTCAACTATCTGAAAGCGGCCAAGAAAGTATTGGGCATGTAAAAGGGGACCGGGACGTTCCGGCCCCGGCTAAGGCCTTGCCGGGGCCGGAACGCGCGCCCGAACCGCGAGATTTAACAAGGAGGTTTACAATGTCCGGAACTGCCACAACCGCTCCCTTCGATCCCCTGGACATGCGCAATTATTCCCTGGAGAAATTCAAGGACATCAAAGCCGGCGTTTGGATGAACCGCTTCAAGCTGATAGGCGTGCCGCTGGCGATTTTCTTTTTCCTGTTTTTCCACATGCAGTGGTGCGGCCCCATAACCGCCTTTGAGGAGCGCGAGTCCATTCTGGCCAAGGCCAAGGCGGAAGAGGAGTACAAAGCCCCCAAGCCGGCGCCTGCCGCTAAACCCTCTGATGCGGCCGCCAAAGCTCCGGACGCCACGGTAAAGCCGGCCGAAGGCGCGGCCAAACCGGCGGAAGCCAAACCCGCCCCGGCCCCAAAGCCGGCCAAGAAACTGCTGCCGTTGTCCTACTGCTACACGGCCCTGGGTATTTTTGTGGCGTCGCTGATCCTCTGGCTCTCGGAAGCCATACCAAACTATCTGACATCCATGATCGTCATTTGCGCGGCCATCCTGACCGGGGTCATGAAGATGCGTCCGGCCTTCGCCATGATGGGCGAGCCGGTGATGATCCTGAACATCGCCAGTTTTATCATGGCCAGCGGCCTGGTGGTCACCGGCCTGGCCAAACGCTTGTGCCTGTATCTGGTCTTGCGCATGGGGCACAAACTGTCTCTGGTGTTCTGGGCCTTCATCATCCTTAACCTGATTCTGGGGGCCTTCATCAGCGCCACTTCCGCCAAGACCGCCCTGCTCCTGCCCCTGTTCATGGTCATTTCCGCCATTTACGGCGCCACGGGCGGCGAAAACCGCAACGGCGTGGGCCGCAACATGGTGCTTTTGAACCTGTTGGCCAACAACGTCTCCGCCAGCGCCTTCATCACCGGCTCGGCCGCCAACCTTTGGGCGGCCAACGCCCTGGAAAACGCCGGAGCCAAGGTCTACTACGGCGACTGGTTCATCGCCCTGTTCCCCCTGGCGGTCATCCAGTGCGGCATAGCCTGGTGGACCGGCACCCGCCTGATCTTCCCCATAAAAAAGGAAGACGCCATTCCCAAGATTGCCGGCGGCCTGGAACGCCTGCGTAAGGAATTTGAAGCCCTGGGCAAGATTTCCACGGCGGAAATCCGCGCCGCGATCATCTTCCTGATCGTGCTGGCTCTGTGGGCCACGGACATGGTGCACGGCATCCGCGCGGAAGTCGTGGCCGTCATGGGCGCCTGCGCGGCCCTTATGCCCGCTTTTTCCAAACTGCCGCGCATAGGCGTGATGAAGTGGAACGACGCGGACATTCCCTGGCACATGCTCATGTTCAGCTTCGGCGCTTACGTGCTGGGCGGCCTTATGGACGAAACCGACATAGTCGGCCTGTTCGTGCACCGGGCGTTCGACAACTGGAACATCCACCCGGACAGCGGCGGCAAACTGCTGGTCTTCGCCGTGATGAGCGCGGTGTTCGGCATCACCACCCTTGTGAGCGAAAGCAAAACCGCCCGAACCATCATCATGTTCCCGATCATCATCAGCATAGCCCGGCAGTTCAACTGGGACATCATCGGCTTCGCCCTGCCCATGGGCTTCATGATCAACCAGGTCTACGTGCTGTACTTCAACTCCAAGCCCGCGAACATCAGCTACCTGACTGACCAGTACTCCACCTGGGAGTCCTTCAAGTACGGCATGACCCAACTGATAATCATCTGGGTTCTGCTAATCCCCTGGACCCACTACGTCATGCCCCTCATGGGTTTCAAGAGCCAGTTGTGGTAAAATAAAAGGTGGGGGAGGCTCAGCCTCCCCCACGAATTTATTATGATCCTCTCAACACAACGCATCCGGGGCAGACGGCAGTTTGAGGTCAAGCAGCGGGTGGTGTTTCCGGCACAAAGCAATGCCAGCGGCGCCGGCCTGCGCTACCGCGTGGAAACCTGGCTGTTCTTGCCCACAGCTTTGCAGGTGAATCGCTGGTCTTATTCGAACAAAGATTTCCAGCAGAGCCTGAAGAGCTATTTGCGCTTATGCCCGCCCACGGCCTCTCTGGCCGCCGTGCTGGAGCCTGGCGGCGCTCTGGCCGCGCTGGAATCCTCCCTGGAAGCCGTACTGGCCGCCCCTGGCCCGGATTCCGCCCATACCTACGAAAATGCGCTCAAGCTGTGCTGCCTTACGGTCAAACGTTCCCTTAACCTTGCCCTGCAAGGCCTCTTGAAGGGCAGGGTCCATGATGAACGCGAAGCCCGCCTGCTCAAACTGGCTGAGTCACTCAACCTGTTCATGACGCGTTTCCGCAAGGTGGAGTCCAAGGCGGATCTGGCGGACAAGGTTTTGGGAGTGCCGGCCTTTGCCTATTGCCACGAGTATTTGTGCGCCATGCTTACAAGATTGCTGCGCGGCGCGCTGCCCGGCCTGCCGGACACAACCGGCGGCGAGGCCATGCGGAGCTTCTGGCGCAAGGAAATGGACCTGCGCCAGGCCCGCTTCCCCCTGACCATGCCTAAAGAGGAAGGGGACAACGAACTGCCTTTGCACCGCTGGAGCATCCTGAAAAAGTACGTGGACAGCCGCTTGTTTCTAACCCAGCGCCCCAAAACCGGGGATCCCCTGCTGGTGCACGCGCTTTACGGCCTGGCCGCCGCCCTGGCCATGCTCTTCGCTACCGGGCTGGCTTTTTTCTGGCAGGGAAAATACGGGGCTTTAAGCACGCCGCTGTTTCTGGCCCTGGTCCTGGGCTACATTTTAAAGGACCGGATGAAGGAAGTGTTCAGGGAAAAGTTTTTTTCCGTGTTCCGGCGCTGGATTCCGGACCGGCGCCAGGCTGTCTGGAAGAGCCCGTCCCTGCAGGTGGGCATCTGCGACGAGATGTTCCGCTTCATCAGCGCGGAAAAGGACTTGCCGCCGGAAGTTCTGCGCCTGCGCGACAAAAGCCACCTGGTGGACGTGGCCAACTCCTTCCGCAGCGAGGACGTGCTCTATCATTCGCGTGACGTGATCATGAACGCCGCCCTGGGACGGGAAGAAAAACGCCAGCCCGCGCTCATGGACATAGCCAGGCTGGACGTGAGCGGATTTTTACGCCATGCCGGCGACCAACCGGAGGAAATATCCGGTCCGGACTACGAGCGCGTTTTCAGCGGGGAAAAAATCTACCACCTGAACCTGATCCGCCGGATCACCCAGGACGGCAAGAGTTCTCTGGCGCGCACCAGACTCACCCTGAACAGCGAGGGCATCAAGCGCATGGAAATTCTGGCCGGGGCAAGCGGCAACGCCATGGGCGGCGAGGATTATTGAGCGGGACGCGCTAACTCCTGCCTGGCTTTGTCGCGCAAATCCTCCGACGCATCCGGCGTATCAATGACTTTGCGCAGCAGAGCGTCGCCCTGCTCTTTTTTACTCAGGTAATGGCGGTACAAAATAGCCAGGCTGAATTCCGCCGCCGGTTCCGGCGTTATGGCGATCAGGCTCTCAAAATTATTGGCCGCCTCGGCGAAATGCCCTTCGCCGAACTCCGCCAAGCCCATCAAATAATAAACCCTCGGCTCCTTGTCATTGACCTTGCGCGCCCGGTTCAAAAACTTCAAAGCCTCCGCCGGCTGACGCCCCTGAATAAAAATATCCCCCAGGGTCAGCAGCGCATCCAGAGAATTGGGATCTTCCTTAAGCCTGGCCATCTGCGCGGCCACAGCGGCTATCTCCGCCTGGCCCATGCCGGCGGCCATGCCTCCCTGTTCCTGGCCTATGCCGCGCGGCGCGGGCGTCTCCTCGTTCACCCTGGCCAATGACGGATTGTTCACCCGATAAGCCATGGATGCCGCAAACATTAATCCAAGCCCCACCAGCACCACCCACAGCGCCACACCTTTGCGCAAACCCGATTCCGCCATGACCATCAGCGCTCTCCCCGCAAAGCCTCAAGACGCTCCACCCGCTTCAGCAGCCCGGACTGCGCCCGCCCCAAAACAAACAGATATGCCCCCAAGCCAAGCCATACCGCCGCGCAAGCATACAAAACCCAATCCATTTTAATGAACTCCTCTTTTTGAGCATTGAGGGGCTCTCCCCTCAAACTCCCCGCCGTGGGCGATTGCCCCCGCAAAGGGCCAGCCCCTTGGCGGGGGTATGGGGGATAGAGTCCCCATATGAATAGCCAGATAAAATTCCTATAAAATATCCGTTTCAATCCTGGCCAGATCGTCCAGGCGGGATTTCAGCTTCAGATTGCGGCAGCGCAGGCCGGTGAGGCCCAGCCAGAACAGGCCGAAGGCCAGGACGCAGAATATGACGGTAAGGCGCATTGCCGGGTCCAGGCCGCCGCCTTTGGCGGCAAAAACGTTAGGGTGCTGGGAGCGCCACATGCGCGCGGAAAGAAATACCAGGGGCACATCGATAAAGGCGATGATCCCGACCACCGCCGCGATCATGGAGCGGCGTTCCACAGGCAGCTCCAGGCGGCGCAGGATCAGATAGGCGGAGTAGATGAACCACATGATCAGGGTGGTGGTCAGGCGCGGATCCCAGTTCCACCAGACGCCCCAGGACTGGCGCGCCCAGACGGAGCCGCTCACGAGCGCCAGGGCGCTCAAAACAACGCCCACTTCGGCCGAGGCGGCGGCCAGAGCGTCCCAGTCCCGGCCGCGCGTTCGCAAATACTGAACGCTGGCCACGAAAACCACAAAAAAACTGATCAAGGCCCACCAGGCCAGAGGCAGATGGATGTAAAAAATCTTCTGCACCAGCCCCATGACCGCCTCTTCCGGCGCATAGACAAAAATAAACCACTGGCAGATAGCCAGAGCCACACCGCCGGCCAGAGCACAGCTTCCCCAGATATTTCCGAATTTATTCATATTTCACTCACTCATCCGCACTATACACAAAACCGAACAGCAGCAACGCGGCGGCAATAAACATGGCGTCAAAAGCCAGCACAACGCCCAGCCAACTCAGCGCGCCGTCCGATGCCTCCGCGCCGAACACCGCCGCTCCGGCGCTGATCCCGGCCAAAAGCACGGGAATAAGCAGCGGGAACAACACAATGCTCAGCAAAGACTCTCTGGCCGCCTGCCCCTGAGCCAGGGCTCCCAAAAGCGACCCCAGCGCGGCCAGGCCAAAATCCACCAACACCAGACAAAGTAATCCCCAACCCCAGAAGGAGGAAACGCCCTGCCCCAGAAACACCACTATGGACGGCACAAAAAGCGCCTGGGCGGCCAGGATGAGCAATGCCCCGGCCAAAGCCTTGCCCAGCCAGACCGCCTGCGCGGGCACGGGCGCGAGCAACAGCCCCAAGCGCTGGCCGCTGCTTTCTTCCAGAGCGTAAAGCATGTTAAAAATCAACACTTGGCAAAAAACCGAGGCCAGCCAGAAAATGGCGGCGGCGGCCTGGGGTTTTAAAACCTCCCCCGGCTCCTGGGACAGGCTGAAAACAAAAACCAGCAGCAACCCCAACAGCAACGCCTGAAGCAAGCCGGTTCCCCGCCCCAGAACCAGGCGCAGATCCTTAGCGCAAATAACCAGGGCAGGACTCAGCATGGCGAATCCCCCTGCCCCCCGCCGCCCCAGTCCCGGGGGTTCGCCGAACACTCGGCGGCCGGGCCGTGCCGCAACAAACGGCGCTGGGCGATGATCGCGGCAAAATCCGCCCTGGGCAGATCTTCCACCAGATTGTGGCTGACCCAGACCACGGCCGCCCCGCGCGCCCGGGCCGCTTGAATCTCCCGCGCCAAAATGGCGGCGGACGGCAAATCCAGGCCAGTGCCCGGCTCATCCAGCAAAAGCAGGTTGAAATCCAGCAAAAAAACCCTGGCCAGATTCAGACGCTGGGCCATGCCGCGCGAAAAGCCGCCGGCCCGCTCCTGGGCGAACGGCGCCAGATCCACCCGCTCCAAAGCGGCCAGGAGGCGGGATTCCGCCGGCTTTTGCCCATGCAGGCGGCTCCAGAAGGCCAGGTTCTCCAGGGCGGAAAGGTCCGGGTAAATAAAAGTCTGATGCCCCAGGTAGCCAAGCCGGATTTGCGGGTCCATATCCACCTGCCCGGCGCTGGGCCGGAGCAGGCCGGCCATGATTTTCAGCAAAGTGGATTTTCCCGCGCCGTTTGGCCCGGCCAGCAGGGTTATGCTGCCAGGCGGCACGCTGAAACCGACTTCCTTGAAAATCAGCCTGGAACCATAAAACTTGGCGACCCGGCGCAGGGTAAGCATCAATCCTCCACCCGGCCCCGCCCGACAGCGCCCAGCAAGGGGAACAGGCACAGCAGCACGCCGCCGATCCAAACCCAGTTCACCAGGGGGTTAACGCTTACATGCAGCACATAGCGGCCCTCGTCGTCCTGGGAGTGCAGGGTGGCGTAAAGCTCGTCGCCCAGGCTGAACAGTGTGTAGGCCTCGGCAAAACCCTGATCCGGATATTTTGCATAAGTACGGAATTGCGGGGCCATAATGCCGATCTGATCCTTGCCGTGGCTGACTTCCAGTTCCGCCTCCAGGAATTCATAGCCGGGCCCGTTACCTTGAAACATGCGGGACAATTTTATGTCATAGCCGTCCAAGGTTTTGCTTTCGCCCGGCAGCAGGGCCAGATCCTCGCCCACCTTGTAGGGTCCGGAAAAAGCCACGCCCAGAAGCATCAAAGCCAGGCCCAGGTGTACGCCGTGCGCGCCAAGAAGATTTGGCAGACGCAGAGCTCCGGGCGAAAGCGCAAAATACAGGACCAGCCCGGCGATAATGGCCACAGCCGCACCGGCGGTCAAAAAGGCCAGGGGCAGCTTAAGGCCTAAAGCGAAGAATCCGGCGCAGGCCGCGACAAAAATCCCCAGCAAAGCTCCCAGGACAGCCTTACGCCTGACCCCGCCGCGCCAGCCCAACCAGGGGCAGGCCAGCAGCAGCGCGCCCAGGGCTGTAAAGAGCGGCAGGCAGGTGCGGTTGTAAAAGGCCGCGTCCAGGCCTTTGGCCACCTTGGCGGAAGCCGTGCCGGCATCCGGCCAGAACACCGTCGCCAGCGCCACCAGCAGTACGCCCAGAACCAGGCAGGCCAGCAACACCTCGGCCCGGCGCCGTTCCAGCCAGTCTCCCGGGACGCCTGACAAAATCCCCGGCGCAAAAGACCGCGCCAGGCATACGCCGCCTCCAACCAGGAGCGGCACGGCCGCCAGCCAGAGTTTGCCGCCGTGCTTGCTGGCCACCGGCCAGAGCGTGGCCACAAGAACAATCACGGCTAAAGCCAGGAACAACCAGGCCACGATGACCAGAAATCCCTCACGGCTGAACAGTCCCTCCAACTCCTTGCCGTCCGGCGCGGCGGAATGGGCCACATAAGCGGCCAGCAGCGTGAAGGCCAGAATAAAAACCAGCAGCGGCACGCCCACCCCGCCTTCGCCAAAACTGTGCAGGGACTGCACCACGTTGCCGCGCACCAGATAAGTGGCGAAAAAGGCGGAAATGGTGGTCAAAACCATCAGGAACACATTGACGCGCTTAAGCTTGCCGCGCCGGCTTTCCACAATGCCGGTGTGCAGGTAGGCGGTGGCGATGAGCCAGGGAATGAGCGAGGCGTTTTCCACCGGGTCCCAGGCCCAGTAGCCGCCCCAGCCCAGTTCCATATACGCCCACCAGCCGCCCAGAATGATTCCGGCGCTTAAAAAGGCCCAGGCGGTCATGGTGAACGGCCGGCTGATCACGGACCAGGCCGTGTCCTCTTTAGTCGTGGACAGGCTTTGCGCCAGGGCCAGACAACCAGGAATGACAAAGCCGCCATATCCCAAAAACAACAGGGGCGGATGAAAGATCATGCCGGGATTCTGCAGCAGCGGGTTCAGGCCCCGGCCGTCCGGGGGAGCGGGAATATTGGCGATGAACGGGTTGCTCCAGGAGGTAAGCAGAAGCAGAAAAAAAGCCATGATTGCGGAAAAGAACATCCAGAACCACAACTTGGTCTGCTCGGTAAGCTTCTGGTAGCTTTCCGACAATAAAAAGAACAAACCGAAAACCATGACAGACCAGGCCCAGAACAGCAGGGAACCTTCCTTGCCGGCCCAAAAAGCCGTCAGGCGGTAAAAAGCCGGCAGATCCCGATCCGTATAGGCGGCAACGTAGACCAGCGAAAAATCATAGCTCGCCAGAGCCTGGACCAGAATCATGGAACTGAGCGTTAAAAAAGCGCAAAGCAGATACTGCGATTTTTCCACCCAATGCAACGCCCCGGTGCGGCCCTGAAACAACTGGGCCGCGGCCGTGCCCGAAAAAAACAGCGCTGTCAGAAACGACGCCACCAACAGCAGATAGGCGGCAACATGCATGCAACAAACTCCTGGAGCTGATGGGATGCGGGTTTTCCATATAGTGGACGCCATCCCCCATGCCCCCGTCAAGAGACCATCGCCTCCGGCCGGTGGTATGGGGGGCGGAGCCCCTCATATAAAAAGTCCTTCTCCGAATCAGGTTTTGTTAGGTTCGCGGTTTTTCTTTTCGTACTTTGACGGGCACTGGGTGGTGAGCATTTTAGCCTGGAAGTCGGCGGCGCGGCCGTTGTAGCGGCCTTCGACGATGACTTCGGCGCCCGGCTTGAAGGCCGGGGGCACCACGCCGTTGTACACGACCCAGATCGACTGGCCGGCGTTGTCCTTGTCTTCCAGTTGGAACCGCACCCCCACGCCTTCCTCCAGCTTGGACAGTCCTTCCGCCTTCACTGTTCCGAACAGGCGGGCGGACTGCGGCTTGTCCTGGGGCATGGCCAACGCTTCGGACACGTTCAGGAAGTACACGGATCCTTCGGAAAAGCCCAGAAAGACCAGGTATCCCAAACCGCCGAGGAATAGGGCCAACGCCGCACAATACAGGCTTTTACTGTTTTTTTTCGGCATTTGGTGATTCCTTACAACCAGAAAATTAACGCCTTATATGGGACATGGCGCTTTTAAGGCATTTTGACTTTGAAACGCCATGACCACTCCATGCCCAGCATGGAGCGGAGCCCGTAACGAGCGGGCTGGCTTTGCCAGCCGTCAGCGATGAGCCGAGCGTTTCAAAATCATACTGCCTTAAGTGGCGGCGCGCATGATGGAAGCAATCGCTTATTCAGAATGCTTACTGTTTTTTGCCGGCAAAGGCAAGCGGGCGTCACGACAATCGGTTTCTAAAGTCCTCGTAACCGAAGGACTTTACCAGCTTGAATCCGTGTGTGGACTTGTCCAACAGGGCGATTGAGGGCAAGGGCATACCGTTGAAAGTATTGGTCTTGACCATGCTGTAGTGGGCCATGTCCAGGAAAATCAGGCGATCCCCGGATTTGAGAGGAAAATTAAAAGAATACTCGCCGATGACGTCCCCGGCCAGGCAGGATTTGCCGGCCAGGCGGCAGGTCCAGGCTTTTTCCCCAGGCAGACCGGCCCCAACCACGCCGGGCCTGTAGGGCATCTCCAGCACGTCCGGCATGTGCGCGGCCGCAGAGGCGTCCAGAACGGCAACGGGCATGTCCGCATGGACCACATCCAGCACTGTGGAGGTGAGCGCGCCGGAGTTCAGGGCCACAGCCTCGCCCGGCTCCAGATAGACTTCCACTCCGTACTTGCGCCGGGTCTCCAAAATCAAGGAACAGAGAAGATCCACGTCGTAATCCGGACGGGTGACGTGATGCCCGCCGCCGAAGTTCAGGCGATCCACCTGGTGGAAAAACCGGCCGAAGGCGGCTTCCGCGGCCTGAAGAGTCCGGGCCAGGGCCTGGGAATCCTGCTCGCACAAAGCGTGGAAATGCAGGCCGCTTATGCCGGGCGGCAGATCCGGCAATTGCGCCCGCCGGATGCCCAGGCGCGAGCCTGGCGAACAGGGATCGTAAATGGGGACCGCGCCCTCGGAATGCTCCGGGTTGATGCGCAGTTCGCAGGCCGGGGAACGCCCGGACGGAGCGCGCGCGCCTTCCGGCAAGGACTGGAAAAGCGCGTACTGGGCCAGGGAATTGAAGACGATGTTATCGCACAGTCCGGCCAGCTCGATCAGATCCTCCCGGCTGTAGGCCGCCGCAAAGGCGTGGACTTCGCCTTTTTCCTCGGTGCAGAACTCTTCGCGGCCCAGGCGGGCCTCGTGCGGGGAACTGGCGCACACGCCGTCCAGCGCTTCCCGCAGCAGCCCGAAAGTGCTGAACATGGCAAAACCTTTAAGGGCCAGCAGAATCTTCGCCCCGCTCCGGCGCTTTACCTGTTCAAGGATAGATAAATTGTGCAGCAGCCTGGCCTCGTCCACCACGAAACAGGGCGTGGGCGCGGCAAAAAGCGGCAGGGATTCCCAGGGCAGGATTTCCGGCGCCATTTCAGTCGGCCGTTTTGGGGGTTATGGGCACATTCCTGAGCGCGGCCAGAAACCTCAGCCCGCGCTGGAGCAGCCAGCCAAGGATCAGACACAGGGGCGGAGCCAGGAGGGCGCGTAGAATCCAATGATCCGCCAGGCCCACCCATACCGTGGCGAAAAACCACATCTGGACCAGAAAAATCGCCGTCCAGGCGCGGCCAAGGCCGGCGACAACCCACTGAAAAGGGATTTTCCGGTAGTGTTCCTTAAGCAGCAGGACTAAAGCCAGGGTGTAGAACCAGGCCGGGTAATGCTGAAAACCCCAGTCCGCTGGAATGAAACCGAAATCCAGGCCAAAGTAACAGACCAGGGCTATGTAGGCGAAGCTCAGGACCGCCAGAACCAGGGTTACCACGCGGGGCCAGGGTTCCCCCCTGGCGCAGACCGCGCCCAGGGCGGCGACGGCCAGATAGCGCACGTACAGAATCCGGTAAACATCCGCCCCAATGCCCGGATAGCGGCACAAAAACTCCAGTATGGCGGAAACGGCAAAGCATATGGCCAGAAAAATTCTGTCGTTGCCGAGCTTTTGCCGAAGGAGCAACAGCAAGGGGAAGATCGCCAGGTGCTGGCAAAACAGGCTGACAAAATAGCCGCCAGGCCCCTTGGACCCCAGAATCAGGTGGGAAAGCAAAGCGGAAAGGCTCATTGTTTCGGACTCATAGCCCATGCACAAAAGCACAACCGCCAGGTAGGCCAGGTACAGATAAAAAATCCTGGCCGGCAAATGGCAGTAATAAGCCTTTAAATCTCCGGCGTAACGGCTGAAGGTAAAGGTGGCCGTGAGGCCGGCCGCAAACAGAAGCGCCGGCACGGCCTGCCAGATGTGCAGGGGCGCGAGCAGCCAGATCAGCACGCGGGGAGGAAAAACGTGCAGCAAAACCAGGCTGAGGATCGCCGCGCCTTTGAGAAAATCCAGATACTCAAAGTCCGGCTTGTCGGGGTTGATCACATTCATGGTTTTTCGTTTTTCAGGTATTCACCGGTCAGGCGGAACAGGATCGGGCTGAGCAGAGCCAGGCCGATCAGGTTGGGAAACGCCATCAACCCGTTAAGTATATCCGCTATGGTCCAGACTATGCCGAGCTTCAGCAGCACGCCCAGGGGCACGGCGCAGGTAAAAATCACCCGGAAGGGTTTTAAAATTTTATCGCCGAACATATATATGGCGCAACGCTCGCCGTAGACGCACCAGCCCAAAATGGTGGTGTAGGCGAACAAAATGCCGCATACGGCCACCAGAATGCCGCCGGAAGTGCCGGGCAGAGCGGAACTGAAGGCCGCGGTGGTCAGATCCGCGCCGGAATAGGCCTTGCCGCTAAGTGGGTCCAATGCGCTCCACATATCCGTGACCAGAATGGTGAAGCCGGTCATGCTGCACACCAGGATGGTGTCAATGAACGTGCCGAGCATACCGATAAACCCCATGCGCACCGGGCTGCCCGTAACCGCCGTGGCATGCGCCATGGCCGCGCTGCCCATTCCGGCCTCATTGGAGAATATGCCCCTGGCCACGCCCAGCCGCATGGTCATCATGATGCTTGACCCCAGAAATCCGCCGGTCGCGGCCGTGGGCGTAAAGGCCTCGTATATGACCAGATACAGGACGCGCGGAATGTGCTGGATGTTGAGCACGACCACCACCAGCGAGACCAGTATGTAAAACACGCACATGAACGGCACGATTTTTCCGGCCACGCTTCCGATTCTTCGCACGCCGCCCAGGATCACCATGGCGGTCATGGCGAACATGATCGCCGCGATGATCACTTTGGTCGGGGTGCTGTCCGGCAGGCCTGGGATGATCGGCGCGGCGGCGCGCCAGGAGACCGGCAGAATATTCACGATATATCCGGCCACGGCGTTGCTCTGAGTCATGTTGCCTATGCCGAAGCAGGCCAGCGCGCCGAACAGGGCGAAGACAAAACCCAGCCAGGCCCAGTTCCTGCCCAGGCCGTTCCTGATGTAATACATGGGGCCGCCCACGAAGTTGCCCTCCGGCGTGACTTCGCGAAAATGCACGGCCAGGACGGTTTCGCCGAACTTTGTGGCCATGCCCGCCAGGGCGGTCATCCACATCCAAAACAAAGCGCCCGGCCCGCCCGTGCCTATGGCCGTGGCCACACCCACAATGTTGCCGGTGCCCACGGTGGCGGCCAGAGCGGTCATAAGCGCGTTGAACGGCGACAGCTCTCCTTTGGCGCCCTTGTCGCCCACGCGGCCGCGCCACAGCATCCGGAAGGCGAAGGGAACGCGGCGGATGGAAATAAAGCGCAGGCCAAAGGTCAGGTACAGGCCGACGCCTAGGATCATGACAATCAGCACCGGACCCCAGACCCAGCTGTTCACCGTGCCCAGGCCTTTTTCAAATAGCGCCAGGAATGAGTTTTCCATGTTCTGATCCACGATTTAAAAAAACATCTCCACCCAGGGCAGCCCGTGCTTGTTCAGGCGCTCCATAAAGGGATCCGGGTCAAACTGCTCCATATTGAACACCCCGGCGCCCTTCCAGGCCCCGGTTAGCATGAGCAGGCCGCCGATCATGGCCGGCACGCCCGTGGTGTAGCTGATGGCCTGAGACTTCACTTCCCGGTAGGCCTCCTGATGGTCGCAGATGTTGTAAACATAGTATTTGCGCGGCTTGCCGTCCTTGACTCCTTTGAGCAGGCAGCCGATGCAGGTCTTGCCCTTGGTCCGGGGGCCGAGTGAAGCCGGATCCGGCAACAGAGCCTTCAAAAACTGGATGGGCACGATCTTCCGCCCCCGGAAATCCACCTCGTCAATACGGGTCATGCCCACATTCTCCAGCACCTTCAGGTGGTTCAGGTAATTGTCGGAAAAAGTCATCCAGAATCTGGCCCGTTTTATGCCCTTCAGATTCAGGACCAGGGACTCCAGTTCCTCGTGGTACATCAAGAAGCATTTTTTCGGGCCGATGCCGCCGGGGAAGTCATAGCTCATGGACCAGGACAAGGGATCGGTTTCCACCCATTCCCCGCGCTCCCAGTAGCGCCCCTTGGCCGTGACCTCCCGGATGTTGATCTCCGGGTTGAAGTTTGTGGCAAAGGGGTGTCCGTGGTCGCCCGCGTTGCAGTCAATGATATCCAGCTCGTGGATTTCGTCAAAATGATGCTTCTGGGCATAGGCGCAGAACACGTTGGTAACGCCCGGATCAAAGCCGGAACCCAGGAGCGCCGTCAGGCCCTTTGCCTTGAATCTGTCCTGGTAGGCCCACTGCCATTTATATTCGAATTTGGCTTCGTCCAGGGGCTCATAGTTGGCTGTATCCAGGTAATTGACGCCGGTCTCCAGGCAGGCGTCCATGATGTGCAGATCCTGGTACGGCAGAGCGATGTTCATGACCAGATCCGGCTTGTAGCTTCGAATCAAGGCGACCAGCTCCGGCACGTTGTCCGCGTCCACCTTGGCCGTCCGGATGGGGCGATCCAACTGGGCCGCAATGGCCTTGCATTTATCTTCCGTGCGGCTGGCCAGCATGATTTCGCCAAAAACTTCCGGAACCTGCGCGCATTTGTGGGTTACCACCTGCCCTACTCCACCCGCGCCGATAATCAGAACTTTTTTCATTTGACGCTCTCCTTACCTTTCAAAATAAGTGTATCCCCGAAGCCCCTGTTCGAAAGCTTTCATAATCTTGAAGCGTTCGGTGGGACTGATGCGGCCAAGGCGCACGGCCAGTTCAGCCGAAGCGCGCATGTCTTCCAGAATGCGGCGGGGGTCGTATTCCACATAGCTGAGCACGTCGGCCACGGAATCGCCGGGAATTTCCCGCAGGAATTCAAATCCGCCGTCCTCGTCCACGCGCACGGAGACCACGTTGGTGTCACCCAGAAGGTTGTGGAGGTCGCCCAGAGTTTCCTGATAAGCGCCCACCAGAAAAGCGCCCAGGTAGTATTCCTGCCCGTCGATGAGCGGATGCAAATCCAGAGTGCCCTTGATGCCCTGGGGAGCGATGAAGCGGTCGATGCGGCCGTCGCTGTCGCAGGTGATGTCGGAAAGGATGGCCTGGCGGGTGGGTTCCTCGTTCAGGCGGTGCACCGGCATAACCGGAAAAAGCTGGCCGATGGCCCAGGAATCAGGCAGGGACTGGAACACGCTGAAGTTGGCGTAATAGATGTCCGCCAGGGCAAGGTCTATTTCCGCCAGGTCTTTGGGCGGCTGGGGCAGGCGGGCTTTTTCCACGGCGATGCGCTTGATCAGAGCCCAGAAAATGCGTTCGGAGAGCGTGCGCTCGCGCAGGGATATCTGGCCGCGCAAAAAGTGCTGGCGCACCTCATCGCGGTAGTACAGAGCGTCGTTATAGCATTCCTGAAGGTTGCGGACGTGCAGGCCCTTGAGCACATCGCGCAGGTTGAGCAAAGGCTCCGGCGCGTCTTCGGAAAGCTCGGGCATGGAGCTGTCGTCCCCGTAGTAAATGCGGCTTACGTCCAGGATATTGAAGAGCAGCACGGAATAGTAGGCCACGGTGGCCCGGCCGGATTCCGTGACCAGAATAGGGTGCTCCACCTCTGTCTCGTCCAGAATTGTCATGACCGCTTCCACCACGTCGGAGCAGTACTCGTCCAGGCTGTAGTTGCGGCTGGAAAGAAAATTGGTGCGCGTGCCGTCGTAGTCCACGGCCAGACCACCGCCCAGATCCAGGTAGCCCATGGGCGCGCCTTCCGCGGCCAGGCCGGCGTAAATGCGCGAGGCTTCCTGGGCTGCGGAACGGATGTCCCGGATGTTCGGCACCTGTGAACCCAGGTGGTAATGCAAAAGCTTAAGGCAATCCAGCATGTCGCGGGCTTTCAGGGTATCCACCACATC
Source organism: Desulfovibrionaceae bacterium (assembly GCA_031547305.1). Taxonomy (GTDB): domain Bacteria; phylum Desulfobacterota; class Desulfovibrionia; order Desulfovibrionales; family Desulfovibrionaceae; genus JAVBSC01. Next base: position 3,783 of record JAVBSC010000063.1, on the reverse strand, counting down.
CACCAGTTGGGCGGCCGTGAGGCCGAAGGTGGAGTGCTCTCCGCCGGAATGCGTCCAGTGCCCGCCGGCCTGGGAGGACAGCTTGGCCCGCATGCCCAGTTGCGGCCGGACGTTCAGTTCCGTGGCCCGCTCCAGAATAAGATCCAGCTCGCCGGGCATTTCTATGACGAAAAAGCAGTTCAGGCCCAGGCGCTGGGCGTACAGACCGAGATCGATGAACTCCTCGTCCTTGTAGCCGTTGCAGATCAGGCAGGCGTCCTTGTCCCGGAGCAGTGAAATAGCGGCCAGAAGTTCCGCTTTGCTGCCCACCTCCAGGCCGTGATGGTAGCGGGAACCGGAATGGGTGATGGTTTCCACCACCTGCTGCTGCTGGTTGACCTTGATGGGGAAAACGCCCCGGTAAACTCCCCGGTAGCCCAGATTTTTGATGGCTTTGCGGAAGGATTCGTGCAATTGGGAGATCTGCGCATCCAGAAGGTTCTCTATGCGCAACAACACGGGCATATCCAGGCCGCGCTCGCGAATGCCGTCAATGATAGCCGGAATGCTCACCGTGACCTGGCCGCGCTTGCCGAAGGGCTTGACCAGAAGCTCGCCCTGCGGCGAGATGTCAAAATAACCGGCGCTCCAGTTGCCTATGCTGTAAAGTTCCGCGGAGTCTTCGGCGCTCCAGCGCTGCATGGTGCGTTTCTTCGACAATGCCTTTACTCTCCTGTACGACCTGTTTTCCGTCTTTCAGGCTGTGTCGGCATTCAGGGGAATTTTGTTCTCCGGCAAAGAAAAAGCATCCAAATTAAGGGAGCAAGTCCTTGATGCTCCTGAATTGGAGGCCAACACTCCCGGCGGCGCGGCGGACGCGTTAGCGCCTCGGATCGAGGCCGGAGGCGCGAGGCGGGCTTCGCCCATTTAGCGTTCACGCCGCCGGGGAGCGAAAGAAAGAGACAGCCAAGGAACAAAAGAACCTGAACGCGGACACCGCCACAGAATAAACGCAAGGCAGACCCGCCTGGGGGCCTGCCTTGCGGAAAAAAATCGCGAAACGCCGTTTTTAACGCTTGGAGTACTGGTACCGGGCGCGGGCGGCGCGCAGACCGTACTTTTTGCGTTCTTTCTTACGCGCGTCGCGGCAGAGAAAGCCCGCCTTCTTGAGCAAACCGCGCAAAGCGGCGTCCACGGAAAGCAGCGCGCGGGAAATTCCATGGCGCACGGCTTCGGCCTGGCCGGTAACCCCGCCGCCCTTCACGTTGATCTTCACATCCAGCTTGTCCACCAACTTGGAAAGGACCAGAGGCTGACGCACGATCATCTGCAGGGTTTTGCGCGGAAAGTAATTTTCTATGGGGCGGCCGTTCACTTCAATCTGGCCGCTGCCGGCGTAAAGGCGGGTGCGGGCCGTGGCGTTCTTGCGGCGGCCGGTTCCGTAATCAAATTCATTGGGCATGATAAAATACTCCGGTCTGGCCTAGTATTGTAAAATCAGTTCTTTGGGCTGCTGGGCCGCATGCGGGTGTTCGGAGCCGGCATACACCTTGAGCTTTTTGAGCATGGCCCGGCCCAGGCGGTTTTTGGGCAGCATGCCGCGCACGGCCGCGGTAATCACCCGCTCCGGCTTTTCCGCCAGCATTTTTTCCAGGCTGGTGGTCTTAAGGCCGCCAACATAGCCGCTGTGGCGGTAATATTTCTTTTCAGCCATTTTCTTGCCGGTCACCGCGATCTTATCGCAGTTAAGGACAATTATGAAATCCCCGTTGTCCATATGGGGGGCGAACTCGGGCTTGTGCTTGCCGCGCAGGCGGTGGGCCAGCTGGGCGGCCAGACGGCCCAGAATTTTGTCCTGGGCGTCCACCACAAACCATTCGCGCTTGATATCCGCGGGAGTGGGAGAAAAAGTCTTCATTTCGCTTGGCTCCTTGCAAAATCCGGATTCTGAAATCCACGCGCCGGCAGGGCCGGGCCGGACATTCCGCCGGAAAGACGAATTACTTAAAGGCTTCCAAAATATATGTCAACAGGAAAAACCACGCCCACGAGAAAAACCCTGTCCACGAAAAAACGCCCACAAGAATTGCGTCATCTCCTCAGGCAATAATCCGACCCCCTAAAGCGCAGCCGGCGGGAAGCGAGCGGGATTCGGCGCATTGCCCGTGGTCAGGCGGCGAATGCGAAACAAATATGCTCCGGATGCCATTTATGGAGATGAGCATGCGGACAGACATGGCAATCGCCAGCCAATAAGCCCCTGGCCTTGTTTTCTGAAAACTGTTATGCCGGGCCGAACGCGGCGATTTTCAGGAGTGCGCATGACAAGCATACGCAAAGGACTTTTACAGTTCGTTTTTTCCGGCTCGTACATGAAGCGCTGGAACGACAAGCTCAGGCCCATGGACTTTATTGAAATAGACAAGCAGTCCCATAAAATGATCGTGGCCTGGCTGCTCTGCCAGCTTAACGCCAGGCGCCTGCCCTCGGAAGAGGACCGTCTGTTGCTGGAGCGCCAAGTCATTGAATACGGCATGTTCGACTATTTCTTCCGCCTGGTCATCACGGACATCAAACCACCGGTCTACTACCGCATTCGGGAAAACAGCGAACACTACCGCCAACTTGCCTCCTGGGCGCTGCGCGAACTGGAGCGCCATGTACGGCCGCTGGGCGAGGAGTTCTGGCAACGTCTGACCAACTACGTTGACAATCCCCTGAGCGACAGCCTGCCCCGGCGCATTCTGGACGCGGCCCATACTTACGCCAGCAGTTGGGAATTCAACATATTGAAGCCCATGAACAGCTTTGACGACGAAGTGCCGGAAATAGAGACCAGCTTCATCCGCAAGCTGGAATCCCACTATGCCTCCATCCACGGTCTGGAGGAAATGGTCCGTGGCGGCTCCGGCTCCGCCCTGGGGCGTTTCGCCAACCTTTGCGGGCAGTTGCGCTTTCAGACCCGTTGGTCGCAAACCCCCAGAATTCCGGAAACGTCCGTGATGGGGCACATGTTCACTGTGGCCTGCTACGCCTACTTCTTCAGCCTGGCCGTGGGAGCCTGCCCGGCCAGGGCCAACAACAACTTTTTCGCCGGACTGTTCCACGACCTGCCGGAACTGCTGACCCGCGACATCATCTCGCCGGTCAAAAAATCCACCGGCAGCCTGGGGGATCTGATCCGCGAGTACGAAGAAAGCGAACTGCGCCGCCGCGTTCTCTCCCCTCTGGCCGAGCAGGGCCATTATGAGGTCATCCAGCGCCTTTCCTATTACCTGGGGCTGGAGCTGGGCTCGGAATTCTACGACACCATCCGCCAGGCCGGGCAGATTCGCAAAGTGGACTTCGACAGCCTGCAAAACGACTACAACGCCGACGAGTACGACCCCAAGGACGGCCGCCTGCTGAAAATATGCGACACCTTGGCCGCCTTTATCGAAGCCTACACCGCCGTGCGCAACGGCATAAACTCCGATCAGCTCCAGGAGGCGGCCTGGCGCATGCGGGCGGAAAACCTGCGCACAGTGCTCGGCAATTTGCATATCGGCGCGTTGTTCACTGATTTTGATTAGGCTCTGCCGCCTCTAAAGTGACAATATAACCTTAAAAGAAACGATGCAGACTTTAATCAAAAAAATACTGAACGCCAGAGTTTACGACGTTGCCGTAAAAAGCCCCCTGGAGGGCATGCCGCGCCTGTCCGCGCGCACGGGCAACAATATATATCTGAAGCGCGAGGACTTGCAGCCCGTGTTTTCCTTCAAGCTGCGCGGGGCATACAACCGCATGGCCCGCCTGACGGAG
>JAVBSC010000065.1:0-4201 GCA_031547305.1 Desulfovibrionaceae bacterium | reverse complement strand
TCGGCTTATGGCGTTCCTGGCGAAACACTCCTGCGAGTCGCAGGCCTTTGTCTTGAGCAGATCCGCGCACTTTCTGCCGGTATGTTCGCCGCCCAGGGCTTTCTGGCCTTCCTTGTTCAAAAAGCGGATGGAGCAATTTTTATCTCCGGTCATAAGCGGCGAGGGAATGGCGTCGAGCACGCCGGTATAGGCGTCGCACACGTTGTTGATGCAGTTGGAAAGCTCGCTGAACCCGCCGCTGAAATGCCGCGCGTCAAAACGCTTGCGGAAGTGCCCCACGGCGATATTGCCGGCAAGCTGCCTGCCGTGCTCCATGAGATTCGTGAGCACGGCGGGTATCTCCATGATGGACCTGGCCATTGTCCCGATTTCGCCTTTTTCGCGGATGGCGAGCTTGGCGTTGAAGTCGCCTCCGGCGACGGCCGAGGCAAAGCCGGAGACCTGCCTGAGCGTCCGCACGACGCTGATGACAATCCACAGGGTGAAAGCGAGAGCGATGGAGATGCCGGCGCCGCTGCCCACCCCCATGAGCATTTGCGCGTTTTCATTGCCCGCCCTGGTTGCGTCGCCCAAACTCGACATGCTTTCCTGCGAAGAAGCGGTATAAACGTCGTACGTTGTGCTTGCGTTTTCAATAAGCGTCTCAAGTTCCGCCTGCACCTGGACAGCCTCCGTAACGAGGGAAATCATGCTGGCCGCGCTGGCCGCGTAATGCTCATGACCTTCACGCAGGTTGGCGTATACGGCGCGCGCCGCTTCAGCCTGGGCCAGCGGCTCCATTTGCTCCACAGCCAGGCTCTGCTCCTTGAGAAAATGCAAGGCCTGGGCCGCCACCTCCGGGTGCTGCTCAACCATATACGCGCGCGTCAGAACTCGAGTGTCGACATACGCGCTGTACGCCGCGTCAATAATCATAACCAGGGCGGTATTGTTTGTTGAGGCCGCCGCATTCAGAAGCGAACTCAGGGCAGCGTTGATCCTCCGGCCGGCCGGGAGCGTCTCTTCATCGCGCAATTTTACAGCCGCAAGCATTTTGGAACGATACAGGCCGGCTGTCGTGGCGATTGTGGACAACCTGGCCAATTGCTCGTCAAGCAGCGAAAAATTATCCGGATCGTTTTCGATTTTACGCGCTTCTCTGGTATAGTTCGCCGCGTCTTCAATGTCCTTAAGCGTCTGATCAATAAACACGGAGTTGAGGGTTTTGGTAAAAACCTGAGTGTCTGTGGCCGCTTCTCGCAATAATGCGTCAGCGGCATTGGCGAAAACAGCTGTTCTCGCTTCTATGCGGTATGCATCAAAACCATCGGTAGATTCGTCAAATTCTATGTAGGCAAAGATTGCTAAACTCCCCATCATCACCATCATTAATGAGAACCCCACAATAATCTTCACTTTCGTCGTCATATGCCCTCCATGGGATACTGAAAACTATTATTGACAGTACCTATTTTTTTAGAGGAGTACATATTATGTGTCAACATTATATGAGTTAGATCATCATTTTTTGCTTTATATTTTTCCGCTTGCTGCATTCAAATATAGTAAATTTTTTATTCTACCATGCATGATAAAATAATGTCAACGGAACATCATATTTCATAATAAAATTATCATGTGTCTCATGGCATTTTAAACAAGATTAACATTACACAACGTTCAACCGCTCTGACGGTGGAAATCGCCGTCCGCCGGCGGGCGCAGGCTAAACTTGTTTTGCCGTAAAACGCCGAAGCGAGCGTCTTAAAGTGAAAACACCCAGGGGGTGCCTATAAATACCGACCGTGAAAATCCGGAACCCCAGACTTTGGGCTGAATTTTTCAGACTGGCAAGGAACGGGGCGAATGTGAGGAAAAAGGCGGATTTGCGGCAGGCGGGTATTCAGAGGCAATCCATAGGTCAGGAAAGTTGCAGCCGCGCCAACTCATCCAGCGTGCGGACCAGTTCCCCGTACAGCCCTCCGGGCTGCATGGGCGGCCCGAACAGGGCTTTGCGCTGTTCCTGCAAAAATTTGCGGGGCAGAGTTCCCGGCAGGATTTTATCCAGAGTCTGAGCCAGGCGCTCAGCCAACAGATAATCCACAGCCCCTTTGGCGAACAATTCCAGGCCGGACATAAAAGCTTCACGCCTCTCCAGCCAGAAGGCCAACGCTCCAGGCGCTGGCTCTCGCCCAACGGCGGCCCAAAGCAAGGCTTTAAGGTTGTTCAGGGACATGCCCGGCACCCCGGCCCGCCAGCCGGTGAGCCAGGTGGTTCTGGCAAAAAGCAGCCCGTGGGTCAGACCGGTGCGTAAAATCTCTTCCAACAAGCCGGTGGCACGCTCCAGGTCTTTATCCGCCCAGGCCTGCGACGCTTTATCCAGATTCCAGGCCGGAACGCTCCGCCGCTCCGCCCTGGCGCCGCCCAGGCGTTCAGCAAGGTGGGCCAGCCAGATATTGGCGAATGGAGAATCCGGCGTTTCCAGGTGTGAATAGCTGAGCGTATAGTCACCCCGGCCCAGGCGGCCGTACGCCAAACAGGGCTGGCCGGCCAAAAAATCCGGATGCACGTTCAGGCCGTATAAATCGCTCCAGTCCGCAAAGGAGCCCTCCGGCAGGGCGGCCACCGGCAAATCGGCCAGCCAGAAATCCGGCCCCGGCGCCTGGTAATGCGCCAGAACGCGCACAGCCGGGGCATCCTGAACGCAGAAGCGCCCCGGCCACCAGACCGGCAGGGCTTTGGCCAGACCGTTCGGGGCGGGCAGCAGGCCCTCCGGGTCCTCTTTGGGCAGGCTGACCAGCATGTGCCCGCTCATGAAGTGTTGCATGCGGTCCGTATAGGCCCCACGCCCCCAGGGGCAGAGGTTCAGGCCGAGGCCTTCATCCGAAGCCAGGCCCAGGCCGGCCCCGCCGCAAAACCCCAGGTAGTGCCCGCCGTCCTCCACGTAACGGCGAATGGCCGCCAGTCCTTGCGGCCCCAGGGCCTGGGCTTTATGGCGGGCGCTGCCGCCCGGGACCAGCAATATGGCTGGCGGGGACTTTTGCAAAAGGCCTTCGGAAATTTCCGAGGCGCGCGCCAGACGAAGCCGCAGGCCAAGGCCCTTTACTCCACGCCAGGCCAGCAGGCCCCAGAGCTGGGCCTCGTCCCACAATACGCACACTTCGGTCATGATCTCGGCTCTTACCCTATAATTACCACAAAACCAAGCTCCGACAGCCGCGCAAAAATGGTTGCACATTGACGCGGGGCCATATAGAAGTCTTTTCAAAACTCTATTTTGAGAAAGCCGGTTTTGCTGAAAAAATAGAGTATTGAGGAGCCTTTGCTCCGCCTCTCAAAAACAATTTTAAGAATGCCACGACATAAAATCCCAAGGAAGCTGTATGTCCGAAGCCGCCCTGCCCAAAGGCTATGAACCTAAAGAAGTGGAAGAACACTGGCGCTCCCGCTGGGAAAGCCGGAACACCTTTGCAGTGGACATGGACGCTGCCGGTCATGACGGCACGTACTCCATAGTCATTCCGCCGCCCAACGTCACCGGCAACCTGCACATCGGCCACGCCCTCAACCTTACGCTCCAGGACGTGTTGTGCCGCCACGCCCGGCAGCTGGGCAAAAAAGTCCTGTGGGTGCCGGGCGAGGACCATGCCGGCATAGCCACCCAGAATGTGGTGGAACGCCGTCTGGCTCAGGAAGGCAAAAGCCGCCACGACCTGGGCCGCGAAGAATTCATCAAGCGCGTCTGGCAGTGGAAGGAAGAATACGGCGACAACATCCGCCGCCAAATCAAGGCCATGGGCGCTTCCGTGGACTGGACGCGCGAACGCTTCACCCTGGACGAGGGGCTTTCCCGCGCCGTGCGCCGCGTCTTTGTGCGCCTGTACAAAGAAGGCCTGATTTACAAGGGCAAATACATCATCAACTGGTGCAACCGCTGCCACACCGCCCTGGCGGATGACGAAGTGGATCACCTGGCCGTCAAGGGCAAGCTCTGGTCTCTGCGCTACCCGCTGGAAGACGGGAGCGGCCACATCACCACCGCCACCACCCGGCCGGAAACCATGCTCGCCGACACGGCCCTGTGCGTGCACCCGGACGACGAGCGCTACAAGGCCCTGGTGGGCAAAAAAGCGCGCCTGCCCCTGATGGACCGTCTGATTCCCATTATCGCGGATTCTTACGTGGAGATGGAATTCGGCACCGGCGTGCTCAAAGTCACGCC
>JAVBSC010000106.1:0-22168 GCA_031547305.1 Desulfovibrionaceae bacterium | reverse complement strand
GCCGCCCCGCGGCTGGGGGTGGTGTGGGTTCGCTAATGGGTGGGGGGGCCCCACCCCCACGCGCGCTTGCCTGTGTGGTCCCCCACCCCGTACATCCCACCTCCTTAGCCCTTTTACGGTGGAATTTTTTGTAGTATTGCTTTTTTGCTGATTGCGAGGGCATTCCTTTCTATCCCTCGTCAAGAGGCCTGACCTGTGTTATCATTTTTCGGCGCGCCCATACCGCCAAGCATTATAGGCGCGCCGAAAATGGGTTTAAGGGGCGGCCCTTCGGCGGGAGTTTTGGGGGGACGGAGTCCCGCCAACCACAATATAGCCAATTTCCATTAATATATTTACGGAGCAAAGATGAATAAAGCCAAGGAGCTCGGCGCGGACAAACTCAGGGCGGAGCTGGATGCGGCGCGCATTCCATGGGATGGCAGCGACGCCATTCCCAGGGGAATGAAGGTGCGTTTTCCGCAGCCCAGGGCCAACAAGGCTCTGGAATTGGCCATTCAGATAAAGGATAGCGGGTACAACGTGTATCTGGCCGGGGAAGCGAACCTGGGCAGGACTTACATGCTGAGCGATTTTTTGCGTCCCAGGCTAAAAAAAGCGTCCACGCCGCCGGATCTGGTCTATGTGCACAATTTTGAAAAATCGGACATGCCCAGACTGCTTTTACTGCCGGCCGGGCAGGGAGCCAGGCTCAAAAGCGCCCTGGCCAGGGCGGTGGGCAGGCTGCGCAAGGACCTGCCTTCCAGCTTCGAGCGGGATTCCTACACCCGCCGGCGCAGCAGTTTGCTGAGCAGCTTTCAATCCAAGCGGGAAGTTCTGTACACGCGAATGGACGAGGTGGCCGGCGGGCAGGGCTTTAACCTGGACGTTGACGAGCACGGCGGCATGACCCTGTACCCGCTAATGGAAGGCAAGCGCATCAGCGAACAGGAATTTGAAAGCCTGGATTCCCGGCAGCGCAAGGAGCTTAAGGTCAAGGGCGACGGGCTGCTTCAGGCCATGACCGGCCTGTTGCGCAAACTGAGCCGCATGGAACAGGATTTTCTGGAAAACGAGCGGTCCCTGGAAAAAGAAGTGGCGGAAGAAGTGCTGGCCGCTTCCCTGGACCAGGTGCTGGAAAAATTCGCGACCCAGAACGAAAGCCCGGAGCTGCGGCAATATTTTAAAGAATTCCGGGCGGATATTCTGGAAAATCTGGATTACTTCCTGCCCCAGGAACCCTTGCCCCCTGGCGGCCCCCAGACCGGACCGGACGTTCCGCCGCCGCCCCAGCCTGGCGGGCACGATGCCCTTAATTTTGAAGACATCGCCACGCGCTACGCGGTGAACCTGTTTGTGGACAACAGCGCCACGCACGGCGCGCCGCTGGTGCTGGACGACCACCCCACCCCGGCCAACCTGCTGGGCTGCGTGGAGCGCGAAGCGGAAATGGGCGCACTGGTCACCAACTTCACCCTGATCAAGGCGGGCAACCTGCATAAGGCCAACGGCGGCTTTCTGCTTCTGCACATGGAAGACATCCTGCAATACCCCAACGCCTGGGAAGGCCTGATGCGCGCCCTGCGCTCCGGCCTGTCCAGGATAGAGGACGCGGGCGACGGCGAAGGCGTCAAAACCAAGGGCATCCAGCCGGAACCGGTGCGCCTGTCCCTGCGGGTCATTCTAATCGGCGACGAAGAACTTTACGAAACCCTGCTGGTCACGGACGACCGCTTCGGCAAGCTGTTCAAAATCAAGGCCCACCTGACCAACCACATGAACCGCGATGCGGCCGGGGTGCGCACCTACCTGGGGCATATCCGCAGAATAATTGAGGAAGCCGGCATCCTGCCCTTTGATCGGGAAGCTTTAGCAGGGCTGGTGGATTTCGGCTCCCTGATCATTGAGGATCAGAAGAAGTTGTCCCTCAAATTTCCCCTGCTGCGCGAATTGATGCTGGAGGCGTCCGCCTGCGCGGCCATGTCCGGCAAGGAAAGGGTGAATCGCGAAGCCCTGCGTCAGGCCGCCGAAGCGCGCATGTTCCGGGCCAACCTGGTGGAAGAAGCCTTTATGGAGGAATACGACCGCCGGATCATCAAGGTGACCACCAGCGGCGCGGCCGTGGGCCGGGTGAACGGGCTTTCCGTCACCCTGTACGGGGACTTTGAATTCGGCCTGCCGCACTGCATTTCCTGCACCGTGGGCGTGGGCCACGGCGGAATTGTGGACCTGGAGCGCGAAGCCCAGCTTGGCGGCCCCATCCATACCAAAGCCATGATGATCCTGAAGGGCTACCTGGTCAGCCTGTTCGCCCGCAAGCGGCCGCTCATTCTCACCGGCAGCCTGTGCTTCGAGCAGAGTTACGCCGGCGTGGAGGGCGATTCCGCCTCCGGAGCGGAACTGGCCGCCCTGCTCTCGGCCATTTCCGGCGTGCCGCTCAAATACAGCCTGGCCTTTACCGGCGCGCTCAGCCAGTCCGGCCAGATCATGGCCGTGGGCGGAGTAACCCGCAAGGTGGAGGGCTTTTTTGAAGTCTGCTGCCGCCACGGCCTTACCGGCGAGCAGGGGGTGATTCTACCGGCCGACAACATCGACCAGCTCATGCTCAAAGAAAATGTCGCGGATGCGGTCAAAGCCGGCAAATTCCACATCTACCCGGTGGAGCACATCAACGAGGCCATGGAACTGCTCACCGGCATTCCGTCCGGCCGCCCGCTTAAACACGGCGGGTTCACCAAAGGCTCCCTGTACGACCTGGCGGACAAACGCCTGGCCGAACTGGCCGCCCTGGCAGGCAAAACGGCCAGGAGGAAGATTTAAACCAAAGGCATTCCAGCGAGTTCGCATAAACTGAGAATTACCCGCAAAACGTTGCGGGAAAGTCTTTTTAACCTGAAAAGGCGGTAACCATGGACAGGCCGGCAGTCGGAAAAAGCAGCACCGTGCGCGTGCATTACACCGGAACCCTTGACGACGGCACGGAGTTTGATTCCTCGCGCGGCCGCGAGCCCCTGGAGTTCACCATGGGCAAGGGCATGCTCATTCCCGGCTTTGAACAGGCCGTGCTGGGCCTGTGCGTTGGCGAAAGCGCCAAAGTGACCATTCCCCCCGCGGAAGCTTACGGCGAACACAACCCGGAACTGGCCATCCGCATCCCCATCAAGGACGTTCCGCCGCAGATCACTCCTAAAAAAGGCATGGCCCTCCAGCTTCGCCAAACCGGCGGCCAGGAAGTGGACGCGGTGATCACCGAAGTCACGGCCACGGAAGTGGTAATTGACGTCAACCACCCGCTGGCCGGCCTGAGCCTGACCTTTGACATAGAATTGATGGAAATAGTGAAGTAATTTTAAGGGGCCGCACGGCCCCTTAAATTACGGCTCTATCTTTGACCCCAAAACCTTCAAAAACTCCCTAATCCACTCTGGATGGGCTGGCCAGGCCGGGGCGGTGACCAGGTTTTTATCCACACAGGCGTTGCTGGCTGTGGCGTTCACGTCGCACCACCTGGCCCCGGCGCCGATCACATCCGGCTTTACAGCTATGTAAGCCGTGCAGGTCCGGCCCTTGAGCACCCCGGCGCTCACCAGAATCTGCTGGCCGTGGCAGACCGAAGCTATGGGTTTATCGTCCTTGGCGAATTCCTGAACCAGTTTAATGACCTTGGGGTCCAGGCGCAAATATTCCGGAGCGCGCCCGCCGGGAATCACCAGAGCGTCGTAATCCTTGCTTTTGGCCTTGGCAAAATCCGCATTCAGAATAAACCGGTGGCCGGGCTTTTCCGAATAAGTCTGATCGCCCTCAAAATCATGCACAGCCGTTTTAATGAACTCGCCGGCCTTTTTGTCGGGGCAGACCACATCCACTTTGTGCCCGACCATAACCAGCATTTGAAACGGCACCATCAGTTCGTAATCCTCAACAAAATCACCGGCCAGAACAAGAATTTTCTTGGCAGCCATGCGGCCCTCCCTGATCTATAAGGTTAAAAATCCAATGCGCCGGTCCAATTGCCCTGGTTTGCCCACCGACACACCTGGCCTTTCTATGAAATTACGCTAAAATTAAATTGTCGTGGCTTTTTTTGCAAGATCTATGTAATAATGCTTAAAAAAGAGGTGCGCCATGCCTATTTACGAATACAACTGCTGCGACTGCAAAAAAGAGTTTGAGGAACTGGCTTCCATTTTAAAGGAAAAAGAAAACCCCTGCTGCCCAGGCTGCGGGAGCAAAAACACGCAAAAGATCGTCTCCCCAGTGCAAAAACACAAAAGCGAAGGCGGCTCCGGCGAATCCTCCGGGCCGGCGGATTCCGGCTGCGCCGGGAGCGGAGGTTTTGCCTGAGCCAACAAATAGCCGACTCCAGGTTGGAGTTTTAAGAAAATGCGGAACGCCGGCTCAGCGTTCCGCATTTTTTATGCTCAAAAGCGCTCCATAGATTATTTTTTATGTTCATATATATTTTTCTATGCTATTGGTTGAGCAATATCCCATATTCCCTACCAGGAGGATTAATCCATGCTCTCCAAAGAAACCGGCTCTGAGTCCCAAGATGCGGCGTCCGGCTTCACCAGGCGCGACATGCTCGCGCTTCTGGCCCAGGCCGCCGGCGGGGCGGCCATGTACCAGGCCTTGAGTTCCACGGCTTTTGCGGAAACACCGTCCTACAAACGTCCGCTGCGCATCAGCGGCGCGCCCAAAAACAGTTCCGTGCTCATTCTGGGCGCTGGCGTGGCCGGCATGACCGCCGCCTACGAACTGCGCAAAGCCGGCTACAAAGTCACGGTGTTGGAGTACCGCGAAAAAGCCGGCGGCCGTTGCTGGACCCTGCACAGCGGCGACGTGTTCACCGAGCTTGGCGGCGAAACGCAAAAGTGCGAATTCGACAAGGGCCAGTATATCAACCCCGGCCCCTGGCGCATTCCATACCACCACTACGCGATCCTGGACTACTGCCGCGAATTCAAAGTCCAGCTGGAGCCTTTTTTCCAGGTCAACCACAACGCTTATCTGCATTCCAAGAACGCCTTCGGCGGCAAGCCGCAACGCCTGCGCCACGTGGTGATCGATTTTCAGGGCTATACCGCTGAATTGCTCTCCAAAGCTGTCAATCAGAACAAGATGGACGACGTCCTGACCGCCGACGACAAAGTGGTTCTGCTGGAGGCCATGCGCAAGTGGGGCGCCCTGGACAAGGACCTCCGCTACGTTAAAAGCGGGAAAGTGAGCGAACTGCGCGGCTTCGCCACAGATCCGGCCGGCGGCCTCATGCCGCGCCAGGAGGACTCCGAGCCCTTGGATTTCAAAGCCCTGCTCAATTCCCGGCTCTGGTCCCAGCTTACAAACTGCCAGCTATACGAATACCAGACCTCCATTTTCCAGCCCGTGGGCGGCATGGACTCCATTGCCAAAGCCTTTGCCCGCGAGTTGGACGGCCTGATCAAGTACAACATCAGGGTCAGCAGGATCGCTCAGGATGAAAAAGGCGTCACGGTCACGGCCACGGATCTTAAAACCAAACAGACGGTCCAGCACAAGGCGGATTGGTGCCTGTGCACCATCCCCCTGTCCATCCTAAGCCAGTTGGACGTTCAGGTGGGCAAGCCAATGAAGGCGGCCATGGACGCGGTTCCCTACGCGGCGTCATTCAAAGCCGGTGTGCAGTTCAAGCGCCGCTTCTGGGAAGAAGACGAGCGCATCTACGGCGGCATCACCTTCACGGATCTGCCCCTTCGCAATATCAGCTACCCCATGACCGGCATCAACCAGGGCGGCAAGGGCGTGCTTCTGGCGGCCTACACTTTTGGGGCGGACGCCTACAAGTTCAGCTCCCTCTCCCCCAAAGAGCGCCTTGCCAAAGTGCTGGAACTGGGCGCGCAAATCCACCCCCAGTACCCCAAGGAATTTGAGAACGGCGTTTCCGTGGCCTGGCACCGCGTGCCCTGGACCAACGGCTGCTACGGCCTGTGGACCGACAAACTGCGCAAGGAACACTACGACAACCTCTGCCAGCTGGACGGCCGCATCCTGCTGGCCGGTGAGCACGCCTCCTTTATTCCGGCCTGGCTGGAAGGCGCCGTGCTTTCATCCCTGGATGCCGTGGAACGTCTGCATAAACGCGTCCTGAGCCGCTAAAAGGAGATACCCATCATGCGCAACATATTCTTGATCCTGTCCGTGCTGTTCCTGGCCCACGCCGCCCTGGCCGTGGCCGCCTCCAGCAACGACGCCGCCAAAAGCGACCCCTTCCGCGTTACCGGCGCCTACGCCGATACCGACGGCGAAGCCCTGTACCGCTACAGCTGCCAAAGCTGCCACATGGACAAGGGACAGGGCGCCAAAGGCGCGGGCATGTACCCGGCCCTGGCCAAAAACTCCAACCTCCAGGCCCCGGAATATACCGTCATGATCCTGCTGAACGGCCTGCGCGGCATGCCGGACTTCGCCAGAACGTTCAACGACGAGCAAATCGCCGCCGTCACCAACTACGTGATCACCCACTTCGGCAACACCAGCGCCACCCAGATTACCGCCGAGCAGGTTAAAGCCATGCGCCCGTGAAGGAATTCAGGATGATGACTGTTTGACCGCTGTGTCCACACCCAGACCCCATTTACGACGCCGCCGTTTCGCAAAGCGGAACGGCGGCGCCGATAGCTGCTGGTCCAGGGCTTCACGCGCCGTGGCGGGGCTTCTGGAGCAAAGTCCCCAAATATCAAACCGCCGGATTCCTAAAAGTTGGATGCTCCAGGCCCGCTCGCCTTGATCTCGGCCATTTGGTCGCTAAAGTCGTAGGTGCTGCTCAAAATATTCCGTTCCACGGCAAAGGCGTACATTTCGCGGCGGGCTTCCAGCGGCAGGCCGCCGCCGCCCAGAATCACGCGCCAGGCGGCTTTTCTGGCCAGGGCCACGGAGCATTTAAGGCTGACGAAGGCCAGAACCACGCAAAGAGGCAAGACGGGCCAGGGCAGAAAAAGCGGAGAAACCAGGCCCAGCAGGAGCAGCACGGGGCAGCCGGCCATGGCGAACATGGCCCCACAGCCGTTGGTGGCGCCGTTTTTAGCCCAGGCCAGGGCGGCCTTGTTGTCCAGACGCACTTTGCGGCCCTGCTTGCCGGACATGATCTCAATAAACCGCTCGTAAGAAATCGCCTGGGTGCGCAGAGTGTTTTCAGACATGATTATTCCATGATAAGTGGTTCATTTTCCAATACAGAACTGTGAAAATACCCTACCCAAAATATCGTCGGAAGTCACTTTGCCGGTTATTTCGCCCAAAAAGCCGGCCGCGCTTTCCAGGCGCGCGCCCAGAACATCGCAGGGCAGACCTGATTGCAGGTCTTCATCAAGCAGATCCAGTTCCGTTACGGCTTTTTCCAGCAGGCCGGCCTGACGCAGGTTTGGCGCGGCCTCCAAGTCCTCTAGCGGCTCCACGCCGGCCAGGCGGGCGCGCAAGTCAGCGGCCAGAGCCTCCAGTCCTTCTCCCGTGCGCGCGGAAACAGCCCGGCAGGCCAAGCCGTCCATGGCTTCCGGCAGAATGGCGGCATCCACCGCGTCCAGCTTGTTCAGCACCACCAGAACCTTGGCCCGGTCCAGACCGGCCAGTAGTTCAGCTTCCGCCTGGCGCGGCGCAAAGCCCGTGCGCGCCAGTTCCGCGGCGTCCAGGACCAGGAGCACAAAGTCCGCCTCCGCAGCCAGTTCCCGGCTCAGGCGCACACCCTCGGCCTCGGTCTGGTCCGGACTTTCCCGCAGCCCGGCCGTGTCAATCAGCCGTACGGCCAGGCCGTCCAGAAACAGGGCTTCCTCCAGAAAATCCCTGGTGGTGCCGGCCTGGGCCGAGACTATGGCCCGCCGGCGGCCCAGAAAGGCGTTCAGCAGGCTGGATTTGCCAACGTTGACCTCGCCGGCCAGAACCACCCTGAAGCCCTCGCGCAGTTGCCTGGCCCGCGAATGCCCGGCCAGCAGGGTCGCCAGAATTTCTTTCAGTTCCGCCGCCCGCTTCCTGAACTCCCCGGCATCCCAGACTTCCGCCTCTTCGTCAGGGAAATCCACAGCCAGGCAAATCTGAGCCCGCAGCCCACCCAGGCCTTCCAGCGCCGCATTTACCCGGCCGGCCAGCACGCCTTCCAGTCCGGCCCTGGCCAGCCTGGCTCCGGCCGGGCTGGTGGCCCCGATTATTTCCGCCACGGCCTCGGCCTGGCTCAAATCCATACGCCCGTTCAAAAAAGCCCGGCAGGTGAATTCCCCAGGCCCGGCCTGGCGCGCCCCCAGGGCCACGCCGGACCGCAGCACCTCCAGCAGCACGGCCAGACTGCCGTGGCAATGCACTTCCCCCACATCTTCGCCGGTAAAGCTGGCCGGGCCGGGCATATACACGGCCAGCACCTCGTCCAGCGCCCTGCCCTCGGCATCCAGGACCCAACCGTGATGCATGAAGCGCGGCCGGAACACAAAACCTTCCCCGCCACCGCCAGGCCTGAACAAAGACCGCAAAATCCGTTCGGATTCAGGTCCGCTCAATCGCACCACCCCTACTCCGCCCTGGCCCGGCGGCGTGGCAATCGCTATGATCGTATCGCTAAGCATACAGGATGCTTCCGGCTCCGGCCAGGACATTGGGCGGACCGGCGCCAAGGCCTGGAGCAAAGCTGTGTTCCAGGGCGCGCAGGAGGAAGGATTGGGCTTTGCGCACGGCTTCCTCCAGGCGGGCGCCCTGGCCCCAGAAGGTGGCGATGGCGGCGGAGAGCGTGCAGCCTGTGCCGTGGTTGTTGTGCGTATCCACACGGCTGTGGGGCAGGGCCAGCAGGCGGCCGCCGGGAAAGAAGAGCCAGTCGGTCATGACCTGGCTGTCCACACCGGTTTCGCCTTCGGCAAAATGCCCGCCTTTGATCAGGACGGCCTTTGCGCCAAGGCTTTGGAGTCTGGCGGCGGCCTGGGCCATGGCTCCGGTGGAGTTTATGGGGATTCCGCTGAGGACTTCGGCTTCCGGCCGATTGGGGGTGAGCAGGTCGGCCAGGGGCAAAATTTTGCGGCGCATGGCCTCCAGGGCGTCTTCCTGAAGCAGACGGTGGCCGGACTGGCTGACAGCCACAGGGTCAACGACCAGGGGAAAGTCGCGTTTGGCCAGCCGGGAGGACAGGACCTCCATGATGCCGGCGGAAAAAAGCATGCCGGTCTTGGCCGCGGCAATGGGAAAGCCGTCCAGCACGGTATTGAGCTGCTCCAGGACAAAGGCCGGAGTCGGGGCGTAAATGCCGCGCACTTCCGCGCCGTTCTGAGCGGTCAGGGCGGTGATTACGCTCAGGCCGAACGCGCCGAGCACGGTGGCGGTTTTTACGTCCGCCTGAATGCCGGCCCCGCCGCCGGAATCCGAGCCGGCAATGGTCAGGATGTTGGCCGGGGCTTCAGGCATGGGAACCTCCGGCCTGGCGCATGGCGGAGCGCAGTCCCTTTATGGCCGCCGGAATATCCGGAGCGCCCACAATGCCGGAAACCAGGCAGACCAGTTTGGCCCCGTGCCGGACCACCTCGGCCAGGTTGTGCTCTTTAATGCCGCCAATGGCCACAAAGGGAATGGAGTGGTTTTTGACCACATGGTCCAGGTATTCCAGGCCCACGGGCGCGCAGACGTCCTTTTTGGTCTTGGTGGCGTACAGCGGCCCAACGCCGATGTAGGTGACGCCG
Source organism: Desulfovibrionaceae bacterium (assembly GCA_031547305.1). Classification (GTDB taxonomy): domain Bacteria; phylum Desulfobacterota; class Desulfovibrionia; order Desulfovibrionales; family Desulfovibrionaceae; genus JAVBSC01. Next base: position 12,506 of record JAVBSC010000106.1, on the reverse strand, counting down.
CGTTTCACCGCGTCCTCCGCCTGGGCCGGCGAATGCGTGGACAGGCCGATAATCCGGTCCGGCCCGATCAACGAACGCAGATCCTCCAGCGGAATATCCTCCTGGCCCACATGCACGCCGTCCGCATCGCAAAGCAGGGCCAGATCCGCGTAATCGTTGACTATAAAGCAGGCTCCGGCCTCTCTGGCAAGCTGGCGGATGGCCCGGCATTCCTCCAGCATGACCCCGGACTTGCGATCTTTTTCCCGGTACTGGATAATTTTTACGCCGCAATCCAGCATGGCCCGGACCACGTCCACGTTGTTCCGGCCCCGGGACAGGCCAAAATCCGTTATGCCGTAAAGATCCGTTCGGGGAAACACGCGTTTCATGGCTAACCTCCATCGCTTGGAGCATTTTAGCTCAAAGCTGATTTACTCTAAACCAACCAGCAATTCAATTTTTCCGCATCATCCCAAAAATAGTATTCCAGGCGGCTCGCGGTCATGAAAGCTTCCAGCATCCGCGCCTCTTCCATGGCTCCGCCCTCTTCCGCCAAACGGTCGGCCAGGGCGACGGCCTCGTCCACCAGGACGGAAAACTCCGGGCAGGAGTATGTCTCTATCCACTTGGCGTAGGGGTTCGGAGTCGCGGCTTCGGCAAAAATATGGTTGCCGACCTCCCGGTAGATCCAGAAGCAGGGCAGCACGGCGGCCATGGCTTCGCCCAGGTTGGCCGTGGCCGCCCTTTCAACCAGATAGGCCGTGTACATGAGGCAGGCCGGGGATTTGCGCGTTGTGGGAACAACGCCGAATTCCTTGAAATAATGCGCATGCAGCGAGCGTTCCGCCTCCAGGGCCTCGCGCGAAAACTTCAGCAGCGCGCTTATATCCCCCTCGTTCGCGGCTCTGGCTCCGATCAAAGCCAGAGCCCTGGCGAAGTCAATCAGGTACAGGCTGTCCTGTTGCATGTAATAGACGAATTTTTCCCTGGCCAGAACACCCTGGGCCAGAGCGCGGTTGAAGGGATGCTTCAGAATGGCGTTCAGAACGCCGCGCACATCGGAAAAAACTTTGGAACTAAAATTTTGCGCCATAACCTGCCCTCTACTATTAAAAAAGTCCTCGCCCTAAAGCTTGCCCAAAATCCAGCTCAGCAGAACATCCGCCTGCATGGCCGCCGCCTGCATGACCCTGGGAGCCAGCGGCGGCGCGCCTTCACCCACGGCGCTGACAAAATCCCCCACGCAGTACAGATATTCCCCCAGGCGGCGCACGGTCATGGGCGGGCCGCCCAGGCCGCCCAGGCCGGAGGCGCAAACCAGGAACACGCCGGTTTCCGTAAGGGCGTTGCAGAGCATGGCCTTGGCCGGGGCCTCGTCCAAAGCTTCCACCACGGCCAGGCAATCGTCGAACAAAGCGGCCGCGTTGTTTTTGCTGATGCGCGCCTGGTGCAGCCGCAAATCCAGTCCGCTGTCCAGGCGCAGCAATTGCTCGGCCAGGGCGGCCACTTTGCTGTGGCCCACATGCTCGGGAAAAAAATACTGGCGGTTCAGGTTGGATGGCTCCACCAGGTCAAAATCCACCAGGGTGAAGCGTTTTATGCCGCTACGCGCCAGCAGCATGGCGCAGTTTGAACCCAGCCCGCCGGTTCCGGCCAGGCCCACGCGCACGCCGCCCAGCTTTTCCAACTGCCCGGCGGTAAAGTAGCGTCCCAGGCCCTTGTTCAGAAGCCCCGCTGCCGGGCCGTCACCACGCATAGGGCCGAGTACCTTCCCTAAGCCCGCCCAGGGCGGAACCAATCCCCTGGGAAAGCTCTTTGGCGCCGTCCAGAGTGAGCAACCAGTCCGTGTACACCGGCTGATAGCCCATGGCTTCCAGGGCGGCGGCCATTTCCTCCACGGAGCGGCCGTCGGAAATCTCAAACTGCGGCGTATCCTCGCTGCGGGAAGCGGCATGTCCGCCCACAGCCGTGCACACCCCGGCGGAAACGCGGGTCACGCCCAGAGGGATGAGCTTGTCGCGCAGCCAGGCCGGCTCGCGGGTGGACAGGGTTATGCCGAGCTGGGGCAAAAAGCAGCGTAGCGCGGCCAAGGCCTGAACCAGGTCGGCGTCCGTGACTTCCTGCGGCTGGAAAGCCGCGTCGTCCGTGCATGGGCGCATGCGCGGCAAGGAAACGCTTATTTCCGCTTCCGGGTATTTCCGGCTGAGCATTTGGGCGTGCAAACCGGTAAAAAAAACGTCCCTCCGCCAGTTGTCCAGGCCCAGGAGCGGGCCAAGATTAACGCCGCGCAAGCCGCCCAGCAGGGCGCGCTCCGGAGCGTCCAGGCGAAAGGCGAAGTCGCGCTTGGGGCCGGCCGGATGCAATTCCAGATAGCGCGGCTCGTTGTAGGTTTCCTGGAACATGGTCATGGAATCCGCGCCGGCTTCGCCGAGCAGGCGGTATTCCGCAACCGTCATGGACGGGACTTCAATGCCCACGGAAGGGAAATATTTTGCCAGCACGGCCAGGCATTCGGCCAGGTAGGCCGCGCCGGTCTGGGCCGGGGCATCGCCGGTCAGGGCCAGAATGCGGCGCAGGCCGGTGGCCGCTATGCTCCGGGCTTCGGCCTCCACTTCATCCAGGGTGAGCTTGCGGCGCTCGATGTGTTTTTTGGCGCTGAAGCCGCAGTATACGCAACGGTTGGTGCAAAAGTTGGCCAGGTACAGGGGGGTGAAAAACTGGATGGCCCGTCCGAACTGGCGCAGGGTATCCGCCCGGGAGCGCCGGGCCAGGGGCTCCAGCCGCCGCGCCCCGGCAGGGGAAAGCAAGGCCATGAAGTCGCGCGGAGAAAGCATGGGGGCTTCCAGGGCCCGCTGGACCATTAGATCCGTGCTGTTTTCCAGCAGGCCCAGAGGGGCGGTTTGCGCCAGCTCCGCAAGCACGGCGCAAAAACCGTCAGGAATGGCTGAATAGCTCATAATATACTCTTTTTATTACAAAAATCTTACCCTCTATTCAAAAAGCCCGTCAGACTACCCTCTTCCGGGGAGGAAGCGGCGGAGCCGGAGCTGAGCACCCTGCCCGGACCGGCCAGAAAGGCGTCGCGCCCGGCTTTTACGGCCAGTCCAAATGCGCGGGCCATGGCCGCCGGGTCGTCGGCCGTGGCAATGGCGGTATTTACCAGACAGGCGGCCGCGCCCATCTCCATGGCCTCGCAGGCCTGGGAAGGCCGGCCGATGCCAGCGTCCACGATGATCGGCAGTTTTATTTCCGAGATCAGGATGGCGATCATTTCCCGCGTGGCCAGGCCGCGATTGCTGCCGATAGGCGCGCCCAGGGGCATGACGGCCGCCGCTCCGGCGTTCTCCAGGTCGCGGGCCACGTAAAGATCCGGGTTCATGTAGGGCAGAACCACAAAACCTTCCTTGGCCAAAATTTCCGTGGCTTTGGCCGTGGCGTGGCCGTCCGGCAGAAGGTGCCTGGCGTCGGAAATGACTTCAATCTTGATCCAGTTGCCGGCCCCGGCCGCTTTGGCCAGCTGGGCTATGCGCACGGCTTCTTCCGCACTGCGTGCCCCGGATGTGTTTGGCAAAAGGCGCATGTGCTCCGGAATATGGCTGAGCACGCTGCCCTTGGGATTGCCCAAATCCACGCGGCGCAGTGCCACGGTAATGACCTGCGCGCCGGAAGCTTCCGCCACCGCCGGAATAAGGGAATCCGCGCCGTATTTGCCGGTGCCGATGAACAGGCGGCTGTGCAGGGCCACACCGCCGATAACCAGAGAATCGGAATCCATGTATCAACCTCCGCCCACAAAATGGATGATCTCCAGGCTGTCCCGCCCTTTAAGGCTGACGTCCTGGAAATCTTCCGGGGTTAGAATAGCGCCGTTAAGCTCCACCACCACCACGGCCGGGTTCAGGCCGGCCAGTTCCAGATATCGCAGGACGCTGAGGCCGGCCGGGCAATCCGTCGCCCGCCCGTTCACCGTGATGTTCAGATTCGCCGTTTCACTCATAAATGACTCCTGGGCCGGAGAAAGCAAAAGCGGCCCGCCGAGGCGAGCCGCATAAGCATGACCTTAAGTCAGGTTGTGCTTCCCTCCGGCAGTGCTAACTGCTTCAGGTTCAAGGGGTCTGGCCTTTCAGCCACTCTCAGCCCCGCGCTTGCGCGCTTCAGGGCTCCCCCAGCGTTATCACGGAACAAGGCTAGATCTCTGTCCGTTTTTTGTCAATATGGTGATTTTACAATTTCTCCGGCTTGGCGATGTCCGTAAGCACAAGATGGTTGCGCATTTTGCTGCGGTAGCTAAGAAGCGTGGATTCCTCCAACTTGTCAATGCCTTTTGGCTCTTCGTCGGAGAGGGATATCACGATTGGCAGCTTGATGTCGCCGCAGGCTTCGGCCACCATTTTGGCAGCCTCGCCGGCCTGGGCCGGGGTAAGGTAGGCCGGTCCATCCGGCAGGGCCAGGGGCTTGAGCAGCAGGCGAATCTGACCTTCCGGCTGTTTTCTGGCCAGCTCGATGCTCCTGGCTAAATCAGCCTTGTCTAGGGGCGCGCCGGTCAGGGCCTGATAAACGGAATCCGGGCCAAGGATGTTCAGAACCACTCTGGTCAAAGTCCCGGCCGCAATGAGTTTTTCCAGCAAATCCGGCCTCCGGCCGTCGCTTTGCATGTAGACCTTAAGGCCGCCTTGGGCCAGGTATTTGACCAGGGTGATAAAATTTTCGTCCTGCTCCGGCGGACACTGCGAAACGTACAGACCGGAAATCCAGCCGTGCAGCAGGTCGCTGCGGGTGACGCAGACTTCCATTTTGTGGCCGGACAAAAGGTAGGCAATGACTTCACCGCTGCCCTGCTTGACCAGGGTGGCGCCGTTTTCCTGCGTTTCAAAAAGCGGGAACTCCACACCTTCCGGGTTGCGGTATATGGACGGGCGGTTGGCCCGGAAAAAGGTGTTGAAAATTTCCTTGTCCGCCTTGAAGTCGTACTGGCCGAACTCTATGTTCTTGTCGTGCATGAAGCCTTTGACCACGGCGCAACGCAGGCATCCAGGCGCGGTATATACGGTATAAGACATTTGTTCCTCCTTTGCATTGTCCGGGTGGCCGGGCCTCTGGAAACAGGCGCGGGGCGGCGGGGCCTCCCCCCGCGCCCAAATGTTATTCTTCGTCTGTGGCGCCCACGCAGTGGCCGCCGTCAATGCCAAAGCCCTGAGTTCCTTCCACGCACACGGTGGAAATGGGCCCCAGCTTGCCGGCGCCCGGCAGGCGGTAACTGGTGACGTCGATCTTATGAATAGGAGATTCCTTGGGCTTGTCAAGCTGCGGCACCCAGTTGTAGGGCACGCGGTAAGCGCGGTAGACCATGTTCAGGTTCAGACCGCCCTTGCCCCAATACGGGGAAATGAATTCCCAGACTATTTCGTGTTCCGGGGTCACTTCAAAGACGCGGCCGTCGGAGCCTTCGCAGATCATGGTGTTGCCGTTGGGCAGGCGCTGGGCGCTGCTGATGAACGGGCTGTAGAAGCGGTTAGCATCCAGCGGCACGATAAAGCCGGCTTCGTGCGGGGTATAGCGCCAGACCACTTCCATGGAGACCGGGTCTATTTCCAGAATGCGGGACCAGTCGCGGGTGGCGTTCTTGACGCCGTGCGGGGACGCCGGGTTGGGAGCGCCGTAGACGCCCCAGCCGCCGTTGTCAAAAATCAGGATGTTGCCTTCGCCGGGCAGGCCGCGCGGGATCATGTGGGCGTGGTGCTGGCCGATAATCCAGCCGATTTTTTTGAGTTCCGGACTGGTGTTGTACAGGGGGCCGAGCTGCCAGACGATCTTGCCGGTCTTTTTGTCCAGGATCAGGATGATGTTGGTTTCGCGGCCGTCAATGATGATGTTGTCCGGGTGAAAGCGCTGGTCGCCCTTGTCGTACCACTTGTTCGGGCCCAGGGTGGACATGGAGTTGACGTGCATCCAGTCGCCCACTTCCGGGGCGTTGTCTATAAGGCTGCCGCCGCGCATGTTCGGGTCGCGGCACAGGGCGTTGCGGGCTTCCTCTGTAAAGCCCATTTCCTCAACGTGGTCGCTGCACAGCCATTCCCAGATTATTTCGCCTTCCCAGTTCACTTCGTAAATGACGTCGTCCACCAGCATTTTATCGCTGATGTACTTGTTGTGGACGTTCTTATGGCAGAGCACCAGGGTGTTGCCGCTGTCGATCTTGGGCTCCGAACCGGGGGCGTAATAGCCCACGGAGCTGCCTTCGCGCTGGAAGTCATGGTGCTGGCGGGCCATCCATTGCGGTTTTTCGCCCGGATCCTCGATGAACTCGGATTTGTTGTATTCCCAGACCACGTTGCCGTCAAAATCCACCTGAATCAGGTCAAGTTGGTCCTGCAGGCCGAATTTGGGGTTGCGGATGCCCCGGCTGCCCATGACGTGCCCGCCGGGAAACACCTTGTTGGGAAAGCCCTGCAAATCCTTCCACAGGCGCACTTCGTTGCCGTTCATGTCAATAAGCAACGCGCCCTGGGCGGCGGCGGGCAAAATGGTGTAGCCGCTCCAGCATTTTTCAGGGTTATAGATGGTTACCCCGGTGGGGTATACTGTTGGATGTCCCATAAAGCACACTCCTTTCCATGAAGTTTTAAGATAGAAAAAACAAATTATTGCGCATACACACAAAAAAACTCGGGCGGACGGGAGAACCCTTCAGAAAGTGCATTATTGCACAAGGAGATCTTTTTGGCTGTAACTTTTCCTACATTTTCCTCTTAAAATAAATTTTTTATGCGTCAAAAAGTATTTTTCAATATTTTCAGATGGTTGAAAAAAACAAGCCCCGAAACTCCGAGAGTTCCGAGGCTTTCGAGTTTTGGACAAACTCCCTGACTAGTGGGCGGAGGAACACCCGCCGCCGGAGCCGCAACTGCCGCACCCGGAACCGCCGCCGGACAGGGGCACGCCTGGCTCAACCACAAAACCCATGTAGGTCATGTCAATCTTTATGGACTGCACCTGGGTCAGCAGGGATTCGTTTATGCAAAAAGTAAAGCCGTGCGCTTCAAACGTTTTATCCTGATCAGTAGGCTCATCCAGAGCCAGGGCCAAACGGGGACCGCTTCAGCCGCCGGGGGCCAGATAAACCCGAATAGGCGATTTTTCTTTATCTTCAAAGTAGGCGGCTAATTCCTTGCCCGCGCTTTCCGTTACCTCAAACATGACAACCTCCCGGTATCAACTTCATTTATGGAAATATACGCCTTCAAAACAAAATGTAAATACCGGCGGGCGCTCCAAAAATAACGTGATTGCACCATGAGCTACTCCGGCAAGGATTAACCGGTTCGCACAAAACATTCGCGGTAGCGGAGGTAACAGCGCCCCTACCATTAGGCCAGCCGCACGGCCGTTTGGGGCGATGCCGAAAAATCTCAGGGCAATCGAATAAACATGCATACCCCACTCCTTTCGGGACAAGGGATTTGTTTTTGTCATCCTGAGCGTCTACCGCAGCACTCGTCATCCTGCGGAAAATCCTCAGGGCCAGAGCATCTAATTTCCTTTGCTGCTGCTTTGCCGCCACGGCAGTCGCTAAAAAAGTTCGCTGAACGAGGCGTGGCAAAACGCTGTATTACTGCTGCACAACGGAATTAAGATGCGGTAGCCATGGGAAAATCCTCACTTGGCTGGACGAGATAATGCCTTTGTGGTATATAATGACAATTATCTTAAAACAAAACCACACGCCTTCTTCTGTGTCCTGCGACGCCTCTTTTGTAACATATCTATCCACCTGACGTAACATCCAGACAATACCGCAGATTGCGCCCCCCGTCTGTCAATACAGGCCAGGTGTACGTTTGCCATCAATCCAACACCTATTTTTATCCCGGCACAAGACTTTTTGCCGGTGGCTTCCCTTGCGGCGCCAACGCCGCGTAAACATTTAACTATTGCATGGGAGAACGCATTATGACTCAAGCATATCTGGAAACCAGCCCAAAAGCCAGGCCTGGCAAAACCACACTTCGGCGCGGCCGCCTGACCGTGGACTGCTTTTTTGCGGAAAACGGCCGGCTGAGCAAAAAAATTGAGAGTTTTGACGGCAATGGCACGGAATTCGTCTATCAATTCGACCAGCAAGGGCATTTGTTCAACGTTTTGCGGGACGGCGCATTCGCGGAAGGCTACAAATACAACCCGGCCGGGCAACGCATTGAGCGGCGGGGAGCGTATCGCGGCTTCAGCGACGGCGCGGCCGGCCCGCTGCGCTACGAGGAGTCCGGCCGCCTGGCCAGGGCCGGCGACGCCTCGTTCCAATACGACAAAGGGGGCGCCCTGGCCGAACGCATCGACAGCCGGGGCGCGACCCGGTTCTTTTACGGCCAGGACACCCTGCTGGACAAAGTGATTCTGCCGACCGGCGCGGAAATCCGCTATGAATATGATAAGGCCAACCCCCCCGGGCCGGTCCGGCGCATCCGCAACGGCCATCCGGCCGCCGAATACGTCTGGCTGAACGCGTTGCAACTGGCCGTTTATTTGGATATGGATCAAGGGTTGGAATACGCTTTTTCGTATGACGCGTCCGGCGTTCTGGAGCGGGTGCGCATCAGCCCAGGCAAAATGTGGCGACCCGGACCGTATGCGGACTGGTCGGATTTAAGCATAGACTGGCTGGCCTCCGCCACGGCCAGAGGGCAACAGGAGCGGCTGCGCCCCGTCTTCGGCGGCGAGGGCCGGACTCTGGAGCTTTACTGCGGCGCGGACCAGGTGGGCACGCCAAAAATATTCACGGACGCGGGCGGCCGGCTGATCAAGGAGATCCAGCGCGACAGCTTCGGCGTGACGCTCTTTGACAGCCTGCCGGACCTCTTTATGCCCATAGGCTTTGCCGGCGGCCTGGAGGATCCGGACACCGGGCTTGTCCACTTCGGGTACAGGGACTACGGTAATCATCCCCTTTTCAGTAGTTGTTCAAAGTAGAGCCTATGCCGCTTGCTTGAGCTTCATGGCAGGGGTGATCCCGCCGGGGATCGGCGCGGAGACGGCGATGTTTACGATTACTGCGTGGATGATCCGGTGACCATGGCGGATCCGACAGGCTTATGGACGCAGGAGACTTTTGACGAGTCGCGCGTTTCACGGGATGAGGAAGGCAAATTCACGGCTGGAGGCGGGGAGGAGCCGGAATTCAGCTTTGCTGATGCTTTTGTAGCTGGTTGGGGCAATGCCTGGCCTTCAGCCAAAGATTTCGCTGGCAATCTCTACGGTGCGGTTATGAGTCCTGGGCAAACAGCTGAAGGCGTCTATAACATCATTGCCGGTTACACTTGCCAGCTTTTCGGGAAGGAGAGCGAATATCGAGCCTATTCAGATGCGATGACGCAATATATTCTCAATCGCTATGGTTCGGTTGCCAATTTAAAAAAAGCCATTGCGGATGATCCTGTTGGAGTAGCCGGAGATATCAGCACAATCTTCACTGGCGGGTGGGGTTTATTGCGAGGGACCGCCAAGGTGGGCGCGATGACATCCAGAGTCCTTCCCGCCGGGAGCGCAATCGCCAAGAGCGTGGAAAGCGCGGCGGGCGCGCTGCGTAAAGCCGGAAACACGGCGGGCGCTGTAGGGACAGTGGTGGATCCTCTTTATATGCCAGGTAAAATTATCGGCAAAGTGGGGCAATATATTCCTGTGCCCACATTCATTAGAAAGCATCTGCCTAAAATAGCCACTGGTATTTCACGCACAAAGACGGCGATTGGCTTTGGAGGTACGCAGCACGCTATAGATGACGAATCAAAGAAAAAAGATAAATAAATATAGAGTTAGCAAACTGGGTGGCAACACCATTGTTTAGGAAAAATTCCAACTTAATTGTTGTGTTTGTAGCCATGAAAACGTTTTTTTACTTCAGGAGATAATGTGAAATATAAAATCCATGGTATGGCAATAATACAACTACCAACAAGATGTGAATATGGCCAGGCGTCAATATCCTGCTTCATACTTGGTATGCCACCAGTATGGGTTGATATAATAAAAAAACAACATAGCGGAATAATAAGGCAAAACACAGGGTAGCCGGAAAGAAACAGCTGCGTCAGGCGCAAGGCGCTTGGCTTAAGCTCTACTAGCTTTCGAAAGACCAGGAAAAACAAGGTGGAATACGAAGCGCATATAACTAAAGCCATCCATCCCGTCAGCGCTAATTCATAAGATTCCCCAATCAAGATGCCTGCCAATAACATACCCATATGTATCACATGCAGGCATATGAAGATGACGAAGATTCCGTATAGCCCTATGTGCCCCCAAAAATCTTCATGCTCCTTGGGGACAACGCGAGAAGGCCATTTGCCTAGCCCATATATCATAAAGGATCGCCAAAACGGTTTGCGCTCTCCAGGCAGCGGGCGGCTTGGCCACTCCAAGAAGCCAATGGCGAATATGGATAAGATAAAAAGCGAGATCATTATCGGCTTATCCCACTCTACCACTATTGATGTGAGAATACTTGCCATAGGTGGCCCACCCTGTTCTGTTTCAAGATATCTTTATGAAACCGCATATATATCTGATTTTGCCAGCGTCTTCAACTGGACAGAACAAATGTGCTGCGCGACAGCTTCGGCGTGACGCTCTTTGACAGCCTGCCGGACCTGTTCATGCCCATAGGCTTTGCCGGCGGCCTGGAGGATCCGGACATCGGGTTTGTCCACTTCGGGTACAGGGACTACCCGGAGATAGTCAATTTAGTATTGTGTCCCCTAAATTTTAAAATGAAAAAAGCAGGGTGGAGGCCCTGCTTTTTTCGTCAGAAACTTACGCTTGATCATTACATAACAACCCTGTTGGAAAGATCCGCGCTTGGGCGGGAATAGGTGTCCACGCTTTCACGTTTGGACGACAGGTTATAGCCAAGCTGCTCGGCCATGTATTCCAGGGGGGTGACGTTGCCGGTGCACTTCATGATCTGGAGCAGGGTTTCCACGCCGAGCTTAGCGCCGTTGTCATAAGGGTTGATTTCGCGCAGCAGAGTGGAATAGGGCTTGCCTATTTCCTTGGCCAGAACCTTGGCCGGAATGGGGTTGTCCAGAACTAGGTTGTGTAGAATTTTGGTAAGTTCGGAACGCATAGAATACTCCTTAGTAGTTTTGGTTACGTTGTGAAAAGCACATCTTGAACTGTGCTCTCCAACTTTCGTGCCAAAACTGAATAATCAAAATAAGTATTATGATTCAGCAGGTTATATTATCAGGCAATCGATTTTGGTCTAATTCTCGCATAATAAAATACAATATTTTGTAAACTAAAAATTTACAATCTGTTTTATCAGATTACTCTGACTACTCACGCCATTGCCTGGCGATATTGTGCTGACGCAGCAAAACATACAGACGTTGCCGTGATAATTCAGCTTTTTGCGCCGCTAATGGAATATTGCCGCCGCATTCCTCTAACAGATGCAAAAGGTAGCGCTTTTCTTCCTGGGCCAGCACCTGACTATGAAACTCCTTCCAGTTAAGAATATGCCCGCGCTCATCCGTGAACGGGCGACCCGGCTCCATGGGCCGGACAGGAGGCCTGGCGCTTTGCCTGACCGGCTGGCCCGCGCCGTTCTTACGGCGTTCGCCGCCGCCGCGCCGGCGCTCCAACTGGGATTGCATGCGGCGCTCCTCCCCAAAGTACCTTGGCGTCAACGGGAAGGAAAAAGGCGCCTCGCCGCCGAGCAGAGCCGGCGCATCCGGCAAGGCCTCTCCGGCCGCCTGGCGGTCCTGGTTCTCGCCGCTTACCCGGTGCCGGGCCGCGCTGGCCCGCACCTGCAGCGGCAGGTGCTCCGGCAGGATGACCGCTTCACCCTTGGCCGCCAGAACAGAGTACTCCACAACGTAAAAAAGTTCCCGCACATTGCCTGGCCAGGAATACCCCATAATGGCGCGCACGGTTTCCGCGGCAAAATCCTTTGGCGCTTCCCCGCTGCTCTTGCCCGCGCGGGCGAGCGCATATTCGGCCAGTTCCAGAATGTCGTTGCACCTGGCGCGCAGTGGCGGAAGGTTTATGACCACGCCCTGCAGGCGGAACAATAAATCCTTGCGAAAACGCCCCTGCTCAGCCATGGCGTTAAGGTCGCGGTTTGTGGCCGCCACCAGGCGAAAGTCGCTGGGGATTTCCGCCGTGCCGCCCAGGGGGCGGAACTTGCGCTCCTGCAAAACACGCAGGAAGGACTTTTGCTGTGGGGACGGCAACTCCCCCACCTCATCCAGAAACAATGTGCCGCCGTCCGCCTGGTGAATAAGCCCCGGCCTGGTGTTTACAGCGCCGGTAAACGCGCCGCGCATGCTGCCGAACAGCTCGCTTTCCAAAAGCGCCTCGCTGACCGCGCCGCAGTCCACCGGCACATAGGAATTGTTGGCCCGCCGGCTGTTGCGGTGCACGGCCTTGGCTATAAGCTCCTTGCCGGTGCCGGTTTCTCCGATTATCAGCACCGGCGCGTCGCTGGAAGCGGCCTGGCGGACCAGTTCCAGGCAGGCGCGCAGCCCCGG
>JAVBSC010000098.1:0-31811 GCA_031547305.1 Desulfovibrionaceae bacterium | reverse complement strand
GCGAAATCCTGCTCGTCGCCGTCCGCGACCCTGGCGGTGGCAAAGGCGGTTTTGATAAGCTCGTATATTTCCGGCAGGTCTTTGTCCGTTTCCGGCCGGATAAGCAAATCTTCGTCCATTTAAAACTCCAGGCTCCTGGGCGTTCTGGGGAAGGGAATCACGTCGCGGATGTTGGTAATGCCGGTCAGGAGCATGAGCAGGCGCTCAAAACCCAGGCCGAACCCGGCGTGCGGGGCTGTGCCGAAGCGCCGCAAGTCCAGGTACCACCAGTAGTCCTCCGGATTCTGGCCGATTTCCCGTATGCGGCTGATCAGCTTGTCCAGCCTTTCTTCGCGCTGGCTGCCGCCCACAAGCTCGCCGATGCGCGGCACCAGCACGTCCATAGCGGCCACGGTTTCGCTGTCGTCGTTCTGGCGCATATAAAAAGCCTTGATGGCCTTGGGGTAGTCGTAGACAATGACCGGCTTTTTAAAATGCTCCTCAGCCAGAAAGCGTTCGTGCTCGGTTTGCAGGTCCGTGCCAAAAGCCACGGGATATTCGAATTTTTTGCCGGACGTTCCCAGAATCCTGACCGCTTCCCGGTATGGAATACGTTCAAAGGGCTCGGCCAGAATTTTGTGCAGGCCGTCCAGCAGGCTGGCGTCCACAAAGCGATTGAACAGATCCAGGTCCGGAGCGCAGCGCTCCATGACCCGCCCAACCACATGCCTGGTCAGGTTTTCCGCCAGGTCCATGTTGTCGTCCAGGTCCGCAAAGGCGAATTCAGGCTCGATCATCCAGAATTCCGCCGCGTGGCGCGGGGTATTGGAATTTTCCGCCCGAAAGGTCGGCCCAAAGGTGTAAACCTTGCCCAGGGCCAGAGCCAGAGCCTCTGCTTCCAACTGACCGGATACAGTCAGGCTGCATTCCCGGCCGAAAAAATCGTTCTCAAAGGGATTCGTTCCCGGCTTTACCGGATTATTGACCGGCAGGGTGGTCACGCGGAACATTTCGCCAGCGCCCTCGCAGTCCGCTCCGGTCAGAATTGGCGTTTGCACAAAATAAAATCCGTTGCTTCGAAAATACTCATGCACAGCCAGAGCCGCTTCAGACCTGATGCGCAGCAAGGCCCCGTATTTGTTGGATCTGGGCCGCAAATGCGCTATGCCTCGCAAAAATTCGTCCGAGTGGCGTTTTTTCTGCAAGGGATAGCTTTCCGGATCCGCTTCCCCAAACACCTGGATCTCCCTGGCCCGGACCTCCCACTTCTGTCCCTGGCCCGGCGATTCCACAAGCTCGCCGCGAAGACCAACGGCCGCGCCGGTCTGCGCCCCGCCCAAAGCCTGAAAGGCCTGGGTGCCCTCGTCAACAATAACCTGGATGTTCCCCAAACAAGACCCGTCATTCACCTCTAAAAAAGAGAATCCCTTGGAATCCCGCCGGGTGCGCATCCAACCGCAAATACAGATATCAACCATCGGGCCGGCGGACTCAAGCGCCTGCAAAACCGTACTGCGCGGCGAAAAGTTTTTCATATGGATATCCTTTTTATATATCGGAGAGGCTTCGTCTTTCCGGACCTTGTTTTTTTCCGCGACCACGGCGGCATGGCGCTGCCGCGCCCGCTGCGCAGCCCGGTGTGTTCCTGTGCTCCTGAACGGGCGCCGAGGGACTTAAGGCATTTTAACTTTAAGGCGTTCACTTCGGAGTTTAACGGCGAAACAAGTTTCGCCCACAGGGGCTAGTGCCGCTTGACGCGGCACTAGCCCCTGGCGGGTGGTTTAAAGGGTGGAGCTTCTCAAATCATTTGATATCCAACCCTAATCTTTTAATAGTGCTCATGCCTCCGGCTACGTTGCGGGTATTGGTAAAGCCGTATTTGGCCAGGGCGAGTTGGGCGTCGTAGGACATCAGGCCGGTGTTGCAGAGGATGGCCAGCGGTCTGTCTCTGGGAATATCTTTGAGGCGCGCGGCCACTTCCTGAGGTTGGATGTTGTGCCATTCGCCGGGGTATTTTTCCGCCAGGGGGCCGGCATTGGACGGCACGCGGGCGTCTATGAAGTAGTATTCGTTATTGGCGCGATCCAGCCAGAGGTTGCAGAATTCTTCGGCCTGCATGGGATGGCAACGGCCTTCCAGAATGTTTTCCGCCACGTTGCCGGCCACGTTCAGCACATCCATGGCCGAGGAGAATGGTGGAGAATAGACAACTTCCAAGGTGCTTATATCCGCCACCACCGGGTGCTGGCCAAGGATGGCGGCCACCGGGTTGATGCGGGCCATCAGGCCGTCGCCGGCCGCGCACAGGCCCTGGATGCCTAAAACCCGGCGGGTTGGCCGGTCCACCACAAGTTCCAGGGCCATAAGAGCGTGATCCGGGTAAAAATGGGCGCGGTCCACCTGTTCCACATGCACGTTAACGGCATCAAAGCCTTCGCGTTTGGCGCCTTCTATGCTCAGGCCGGCGCCTCCGGCGGACTGATCGAACAGCTTGACGCCCCAGGAGCCCACGGCCCCCTGAAACTTGGCATGACCGCCGGCCAGATTGGTGCCGATGATTCGGCCCTGGCGGTTGGCCAGGGAGCCCAGCGGGTTCCAGCCCGGTTTGCCGGTGACCAGATTTTTGACGGATACGCAGTCTCCGCCGGCAAAAATGTCCGGATCGGAAGTGCGCATTTCTTCATCCACAATAATCAAGCCGCGGTCTGTAAGTTCCAGGCCGGCGTCAGCGGCGATCCGGGTATTCGGCCGCACTCCGGCGGATAGCACCACCAGGTCCGCGTCCAGTTCGCGTTTGTCCGTGATTACTTTGGCGACCTTGCCGTTTTCTCCTTCCAGGCGCAGAATTTTTTCGTTTTCATAAACGTTCACGCCGTGCTCGGTCAAATCCCGGGCGGCCATGGCGGCCAGGGTGGGGGAAAGAAACCCGGGCAGGATATGCTGGGCCAGTTCCACCACGGAAGTGGGTATGCCCCACATGTCGCCGAGGGCCACGGCCATTTCCAGGCCGATGAAGCCGCCGCCAAGGACCACGGCGTTGGATACCCCGCCGGAAGCCACGGTGTTTTTAATCGTTTCGGCTTCCTCCAAATTGGTGGCCGGGCTGACGCCCTGCAGGTCCAGGCCGGGAATGGGCGGACGGTTGGCCGAGCTGCCCATGGCCAGCACCAGCTTGTCATAGGGTAGGGTCGATTCCTGGCCGGCAGCCAGATCTTTTATGCGCACCTGGCGTTTTTTACGGTCAATGGACAGGGCGCGGGTGTTTATGAGCACGTTCACACCCTTGTTGGCCTTGAAAAAAGCCGGATCCCGCAAAATTCCATAAGGGGTGGACTGCAGCTCGCGCACGCTGTTCACTTCTCCGGAGACATAGTAGGGGATGCCGCAACCGCCGTAGGAAATGTGCCCGGACTGGTCGACCATGGTAATCTGGGCATCCGGCGCCAGGCGCGCCAGACGGCAGGCTGCTTTGGGCCCCAGGGCCACTGCGCCTATGACCACAACTTTAAGAGGCATATCGGACTCCTTTGCTGTAAAAAATGCCCGGCCCCGAGGCGGCGGAGCGCTCCGGGGCCGTATGCCTTACAACGTTGGTCTATTATAAGCATCAACGTCAAAGTCGCAATTAGATCTTTTCAAGTATGAAATGATCCAGGAGGCAGGCACGGCATGCCCCACGCCCATGGGGAGTGGGCGTGCCTTTACAAACCCCCGGCCTTGCGGGTTTTGTCATCAGTCTGAAGCCGGCTTTTCCGGCCGTAAACGACGCGTGGAGCGTTTCAAAAATAAATTGTTTTGGAACTCAGGCTTTTTTTCTCATATGTACAAGGTCCAGCACTTTTTCGCTCAGCACCTGAAGATCCGGTTTGACGAACTGGGCGTCCGCGCCGACGGAAACCGCCTTGTGCTCCGAACGATCGGAAATAAGGGAAGAGAATATCGCCACCGGAATGGGCTTCAGCATGGGGTCTTCTTTGATCTGCCGGCACAGGGCCAGGCCGTCCATGCGCGGCATTTCGATGTCGGTGATCACCGCATCCAGTTGATCGGCGGCCTTGGGCCCGCCCTGGGCTTCCTGCATGCGCAGCCTGTCTACAAAATCCCAGGCCTCCTGCCCGTCGCCCACCTGAAGCACCTTGAATCGGCCGCTTTCTTCCAGGAGCCGCTTGACCAGGTTGCGCACGTTGCCGGAGTCGTCCGCGTGCAGGATCGTATACACCCGGCTGGCGTCCTCGCCTTCCCGCACCGAAAGCGTACCCAGGCGGATGGCCAGGTTGGGGTCCAGATCCGCGACTATGCTTTCCATATCCAGTAAAAACACCACCCTGCCTTCCAGGCGCACCACCCCGGTTATGGAGTTGGCGCTTATATGCTGGAGGAAGTTGCCCGGAGCCTCCACATCCTGCCAGCTCAGCCGGTGAATGCGGTTAACCCCGGAAACCAGAAACCCGGTGGTGATGTTATTGAATTCCGTGACTATGACTTTGGGGTCCGTGGAAGGAACACGTTTTTTGTCCAGGTAAACCGCCAGATCCACCATGGGCACAACGCGGCCGTCGCGATGCGGAAAAGCGCCCAGAACAGATGGATGCCGCATCTGGGGCATGGCCGTAACCGGCTGCTGGCGGATTATTTCCAGTACCTTGGCCACGTTTACCCCGTAGTAGCCCCGGTAGCCTTCCTCATCCAGAAAAAATTCCACGACCTCAAGCTCGTTGGTGCCGCTTTCCAGAAGTATATTGGTTTTAGACATATCTGTAGTCCTCCCCCCAAGGCCTGATGATTTTTTATTTATGTCGCAAGAGCGGACTAATATTGAAAATGTTCATCCGCTCCGCAAGGGTTTGCCCGCAAATCCCTGTCGCGAGATTGGCGTATGCGTGGCGCGCATACAGGCTCTTGCGCCCGCCGTTAAGCGACAATCTCAAAGCGGGTAGGCTCTAAAAGTTCAGCCTAGGCGTCACTCTATACATATTAACACATTGCAGGCTGAATTAGCAAAGAAAATATACGCATATAAAGATTATACAAGTCCGTTTTCAATGATTTGGCAAAAAAATCCGGCCGCCCCTGGCCTGCAGGCGGCAGAGCGGCAGGGATTTGAAGTAAAGCCCGATCTCCGCGCCGCCGGACGTCCAGGGCAGGCTGCGCCCGGCCAGCAGATCCCGGATCGGTCCGGTTTCCTCCAGGTTCAAAATGCCGCCGGTATCCGCGATCAAAGCCGGCCTCGGCAACAGGGCCCGTAGAAAGGCTTGCGGTTTGAAGGGCGCGCCCGGCTTCAGCCGGCCCAGGGGAAAACCGCGCCAGGCAAAGCCGGCCGGCAGAATGCCCAGGGCGGCCTTGGGCAAAAAATAGGCTGTGTCGTTAAATATCGCCACCTGTCCTTCCGGCAGCAGGCCGGCGTCCGAGCAAGGGCCTCTCAGGACCGCCCGGTCCACGACCCGGTCCGGCTGAAAAGCGGAGCCGGCCCCGGCGTCCGGACCGGCGTCCGGCGCCTTGCGCAGCAGGGCCACAAAAAAGCCCTGGGCCGGTCCGGAATCCGGGCCCTCGCCCGCATCCGCGGTCGCGGCCACGCGCCAGGTTCCCCGGCAGTCCGGCCGGGCCGGAGGCTCCAGGCAAAAACCGGGCGGGTCCGGCAGGGGCACAAGCTCAAGCCCCAGCTCCTCCACGGCCCAAAGCGCCTGGTCCTCGTTTTCTTCCACGTTGGTGGTGCAGGTGGAGTAGGCCAGAAGGCCGTCAGGCCCGATCAGCGCGACGGCCCGCCGGAGCAGCCTGCGCTGCAGGGCGATAAGCGGTTTCAGCTTATCCCCTTGCCAGAGCTTGAGCACTTTGGGGTGTTTTTCCGCAGTGCCCCAGCCGCTGCACGGAGGGTCCAGCAGGATGCCGTCCCAGGCCGAGGCGAAATCCGGCAGTTCCTCCCCGGCAAAAGAGCAGGTGGCGGTATTCAAAAGATTCTGGGCTTCCAGATTGCGGCGCAGATTGCCCAACCGCCTGGCAGAAGGCTCGTTGCCCAGCACAAAACCGCTTTTGCCCGCCAGCAGCGCCAGCAGGGAGGTCTTGCCGCCCGGGCTGGCGCACAAGTCCAGCACCCTGGCCCCGGCCGGAGGGTTCAGCGCCAGGGCGGGCAGCATGGATGAGGCGTCCTGTATATAGATGTAGCCGAAGCGCCCGGCCAGGGAGGAACCCAGGGGCCGTGGGCCGGCAATCAGGCGGCGGGCCAGGGGGTAGTGGGGAGCCGGAGCGTATTCGTAGCCTTCGGCGTCCAGCAGGGCTTCCACAAGGTGGATATCTTCCGGCGAGCAGGCCAGGCGGAAAGAACGCCCGTAATCCTGGCCGGGATCGCGTCGCTGGGGTGATGTTTTATCAGAATCCGTCGATAGCATGGGTCAACCGCTCCAGAGCAGCTTAACTTTGAACGCTCGCTTCGGCGTTTAACGGCGAAACAAGCTTGACTATGGCCCTCTTGGCACGCGCCCCGCGGTCGCTCCGCTCCCGCGCCTGATTCCGCAGCCGGAGCGGATGAACATTTTCAATGCTAATCCGCTCCAGGGGCAATTTTTCTGGAAGCCGCCGGACTGTCAATATTATGAAGCGGCCGGGGTTGGCAAAGGATCTTTGGGCTGGGAAAATTTTTTTTACCAAAGGTATTGAAAACCATTTTCAATTGTATTAGATAGCCTTTTGAGCGCTGCATCGCAAATAATAGTCTTGCGTAATAATTTAGAATAGGTATATGCGTTTCCAGTATTAATTCTGATAGCTAACTCTAAATTAAGGAAGGAGCAACATGAAACGAATCGCGACTCTGGCTGTTGCGGCGGTCCTGCTTCTGGGGGCTGTAGGTCAGGCTTTCGCCGCCACGGAAGTGCGGGTGGAAGGCAAGATTGAACAGGCTTTCGGATGGGTGGACGGGCAGACCTTCAGTCATGTGAACGAGGATGACTTCCAGGCCAATACCCGCCTGCGCGCCCAGGTGGAGTTCATCGCCTCTGAAGCTCTTAGGGGCGTGTATGCTTTTGAAGTGGGCACGATTAACTGGGGTCGTCCTGAAGAGGGCGGCGCTCTGGATACCACCGGGGTCAATGTGGCTACCCGGTTTCTGTACATAGACTGGCAGGTGCCCAACACGGATCTGACCTTCCGGATGGGCCTGCAGGAACTCACGCTGCCCTGGGCCGTTTCCGGCAACCCGGTGTTTGACGCCAACGTGGCCGCTGTGGTGGGCACATACAAATTCAACGACATGGTCAGCCTGACCGCCTTCTGGGCCCGGCCTTTCGACAATTACGGCTGGTATAATGCGGCTCAGAATAATCCATCTTATGACGCCATGGACATGTTCGGCCTGATTGTGCCCATCACCGGCGAAACCTGGGACGTCAGCCCCTGGTTCACCTACGCCAACATCGGCGGCGATTCCGGCTTCTGGAACTACCGCCTGAGCGACGAAGAGGATTTTAGCCGTTCCGGCCTGCTTGGTTCAGCGGATACCTATGTCGGCGGCGTGGCCGTCAACCTGAACATGTTCGATCCCCTGAGTCTGAAGTTTGACGGCATGTACGGCGACATCAGCAACGACCACGACCAGATCGAAAGCCGGGGCTGGTACCTGGCCGCGGCCGCTGATTACAAGTTCGACTGGGTCACTCCCGGCATCTTCGGCTGGTGGGCCAGCGGCGACGACGCCGATGCGGCCAAGGACAACGACTATGGCCGTCTGCCGGTTATCGGCTCGGACGGCGGAGTGTTTTTCTCCAGCTTCGGTTTTGGCGGCAATGAATCCTCCGTCACCACCAGCAACGTGATCGGCCTGAGCCCCATGGGCACTTGGGGCGCCGGCGTGCAGGCGGCGGATTTGAGCTTCCTAAAAGACCTCAGCCACACCGTGCGCCTGCTTTACTACCAGGGCACCAACAACTCCGAAAACGTCCGCTACCTGTCCATGAATCCGGGCGTGGTGAACCTGGACAACGTCTCCTTCATGGGCGAATTCTTCTATATGACCAACCATGACAACGCCTGGGAAGTGAACGTTGACAGCAAGTACCAAGTGTACGAAAACCTGATCATCTATCTGGAGCTGGGCTACATCCGCCTGGATATGGACAAGGGCGTCTGGGGCGATACCTATGACCAGAAAAACGCCTGGAAGGGCCAGGCCATGTTCCAGTACAACTTTTAAAAACAGAAACCACCGGCTTTAATCTGAAGCGCCCGGCGGAGAAATCCGCCGGGCGCTTCAGTTTGCAGCGCGCCGCGCGCCCGGAGAGCGGCCATGCCCGGCCTTGGCGCTTGGCAAATTTTTTTGTTTTGATGATAGATCAAGGCGGAAAAATTGTACTATTCTATATTCTATTTTATGCATAATATCTTGAAATAAAATAAAATTTTTTGAACAAAATCGCAAAAAACCATTGTGATTAGTTGGGTATTCGTGCTAAGCCGTACCCCAGGTCAAGGCATTCAAGTTTTTGGACTCAACGTATTTTGTGACTCAAGGTAAAAGGTAAGGACTAAGCTTATGAAACGCATTATCACTCTGATGCTCGCCGCCGCGTTGGTGCTGGGCTCATTTGCCCGGGCGAACGCCACGGACGTCAAGGTCTACGGCATGTTCCAGAACAGTTACGGTTTTGTTGACGGCTCCACATTCAGGAAAAACGTCACCGAAGACGACTTCCGCGCCACCATCCGCCTGCGCGCCTGGGTGGAATTTATAGCTTCCGAAGCTTTGAAGGGCGTGTACGCCTTTGAAGTAGGCAATCTGCAATACGGCCAGAACAACAAAGGCAGCGCCGGCGCCCAGTTGGACACCAGCGAAGTGAACCTGGACACCCGCTTCATGTACATTGACTGGCTGGTGCCCAACACCAAGCTGACCTTCCGCATGGGCCTGCAGAACTTCGGCCTGCCCGCCGCCATGTCCGGCAACAACCCGGTGCACAGCGGCAACGCCGCCGGCGTTGTGGGCAACTACAAGTTCAACGACACCGTCAGCCTGACCGCCTTCTGGTTCCGCCCGTTCGACGAGTACGGCTGGAGCGACCAGTCGGTCAACTCCGAGCATAACAGCTATGACTCCATGGATATGTTCGGCCTGGTGCTGCCTCTGAGCTTCGACGGGTTCACAGTCACCCCATGGGCCATGTATTCCAGCATCGGCAACGCTTCCGGCTACTGGGACTACCGGTCCAGCTACAAGCACGACATCAACGGCAATAACCGCAGCCGTTACGCGAACAGCGACGATATGAGCGGCGACTCCGACATGTGGTCCGGCGGTATCTCCGCCAGCATCAACCTGCTGGATCCCCTCAGCATCAAGTTTGACGGCATGTACAGCGGCATCAAAAATAACGGCGAAAATTCCGCCGGCCAGAGCATCGAAACCGGCGGCTGGTGGTTGGGCGCCCTGCTGGAGTACAAGCTTGACTGGGGTACGCCGGGCATCGTGGGCTGGTGGGCCAGCGGCGACGACGCCGATGCCGCCCAGGACGGCGACTTCGGCCGCCTGGCCACGATTGGCGTGGACGACGGCGTGACCATGACCAGCTTCGGCATGTACGGCAACGCCCCCCTGGCCACCGGCAACACGGTCATCAGCACCAACGCGGTCGGCACTTGGGGCGCGGGCGCGCGCGTGTCCAACCTCAGCGTCGTCAAGGACCTGAGCCACACCATCGGCGTGTACTACATGCAAGGCACCAACAACTCTGAAAACGGCACCATGAACAGCGGAGTCTCCAACGATGACCTGGCCTTCATGGGTGAAAACATCTACATGACTACGGCTGACCACGCCTGGGAAGTCGACCTGACAAACGCCTACCAGATTTATGAAAACTTCACGGCGTACCTGGAACTGGGGTACATCAACCTGGATATGGACAAGGACGTCTGGGGCAACGAATTCAGCGATAACGCCTGGAAGGGCCAACTCAGCTTCGAATACAAGTTCTGACTCCGGCGAAAAGTTGTCTTGACCCGCTTGGCGGAGGCTGTAAAAGGCCTCCGCTTTTTTTTGCGGCATTTTTCAGGCGCGCTTATTCCGAATGCGGTCAAGCCTGTTTTTCAACATGTTGTGGCGAATATGATAAGGGATGATTTCGTAAAAAAAATTGTCCTAATGTGGGATTCGCCGGCTTTTCTGGAGATCCGCCTTTGATAATTTCAATATAATATATTGAAATAAAAGAGTAAAAAATTTTGAACAAAAATCATCAAAACCCTTGTAACGCCTGTGCGCCTGTGTTAGAGGTCTTTCCAGGTCAAGGCATTCAAATTTTTGAACTCAACGCAAAGGAAGGATTAACCTATGAAGCGCATCATTACCTTGGTGCTGGTCGCCGCGTTCGTGCTGGGCTCTTTCGCCCAGGCCAACGCTACCGACATCAAAACCTACGGCTTCTTCCACAACAGCTACGGCTTTGTGGACAACTCCAGCTTCCGCGACATCAACGAAGATGACTTCCGCGCCACCATCCGGCTGCGCGGCTGGGTGGAATTCATCGCCTCTGAAGCCCTGAAGGGCGTGTACGCCTTCCAGGTGGGCAACCTGCAGTACGGCCGCGCCGGCGCCGCGCTGGACACCACCGGCACTAACGTGGCTACCCGCTTCCTGTACATTGACTGGCTGGTGCCCAACACCAGCCTGACCTTCCGCATGGGCCTGCAGAACTTCGGCCTGCCCGCCGCCACATCCGGCAACAGCCCGGTGCACAGCGCCAACGCCGCTGGTATCGTGGGTAACTACAAATTCAACGACAATGTCAGCCTGACCGGCTTCTGGTTCCGTCCGTTCGACGAGTACGGCTGGTACAGCCCTGACAGCCAAAGCAATCCTTCTTACGATGCCATGGACATGTATGGCCTGGTGCTGCCAATGTCTTTTGACGGCTTTAAAATCAGCCCCTGGCTCATGTATTCCAACATCGGCGGCGATTCCGGCTTCTGGAACTACCGCGGCAGATACAGCACCAAATTCCCCAGCGGCAACACCCCGCCTGCCGGCCGTTCCGGTCTGAGCGGCGCGGCTGACATGTATCATGGCGGCATTGCCACCACCATCAGCGTGCTGGATCCCTTCACCATCAAGTTTGACGCCATGTACGGCTCCGTCGACAACGACAACAACCAGATCGAAAGCGCCGGCTGGTGGACCGCCATGCTGCTGGAATACAAGTTTGACTGGGGCACTCCCGCCATCATCGGCTGGTACTCCAGCGGCGACGACGCCGATGCCGTTCGGGATCTGGACTTCGGCCGCATTCCCGTGGTCGGCACTGACGACGGCGTGAACTTCACCAGCTTCGGCATGTACGGCAACTCTCCCCTGGCCACCGGCAACACCGCCATCACCACCGACGCCGTCGGTCTGTGGGGCGTGGGCCTGCGCCTGTGGAACCTCAGCTTTGTGAAAGACCTGACCCACAACTTCGGCGTGTACTACATGCAGGGCACCAACAACGTGGAAAACGGCACCCGCCACAGCGGCAGGGCAAATGACCAGTTGAACTTCATGGGTGAAGCGATCTACATGACCACCAGCGACAACGCCTGGGAAGTCGACCTGACCAACCGCTACAAGATCTATGAAAACTTCGCGGTGTGGCTGGAACTGGGCTACATCCATCTGAGCATGGACGAAAACGTGTGGGGCGACGAATTCAGCGAAGAGAACGCCTGGAAGGCTCAGCTCGGCTTCGAATACAAGTTCTAATCCCACAAAACTGTCTTGACCTGGCGGGAGCCCCATACGGGGTTCCCGCTTTTTTTATAAGCTGGCGATTAATAATTCACGTCCACCACGTATGTCCGTACTTATGGTTTAAGTCAGGATTTTTAACTTTTAACCAGTAAAGGAAGTTGAACCATGAGACGCATCGCCATACTACTTTTCAGCGCGGCCTTTGTTTTTGGCTCAGTGGACGGAGCGCGCGCGGTGGACGTGAAAACCTACGGCTTTTTCCACCAGGGGTTCGGTTGGGTGGACAACAGTTCATTCAGGGACATTACCGAGGATGATTTCCGGGCCACCCTGCGTTTGCGCGGCTGGGTGGAATTCATCGCCTCCGAAGCCCTCAAGGGGGTGTACGCCTTCCAGGTGGGCAACCTGGATTACGGCCGCTCGGATCAGGGCGCCGGCCTGGATACGACCGGCGTCAACGTCAGAACCAGATTCATGTACATAGACTGGCTGGTGCCCAACACGGATCTGACCTTCCGCATGGGCTTGCAGGATTTCGGCCTGCCCACGGCCACAGCCGGCAACAGCCCGGTGCACAGCGGCAACGCCGCCGGCGTGGTGGGCAACTACAAGTTCAACAACACCGTCAGTTTGACCGCCTTCTGGTTCCGCCCCTTTGACAATGACAGCTGGTACAGCCAGGAGCATAACAGCGCGCACAACACCTATGACGCCATGGACATGTTCGGCCTGGTGCTGCCCCTGAGCTTCGACGGATTCACGGTTTCTCCCTGGGCGTTGTATTCCAGCATCGGCAACGCTTCCGGCTACTGGGACTACCGGGCCAACTACACGTCTGACTTCGGAACCGGCGGCACTCCCGGCAATTTTTTCGCCAACAGCGACGATCAATCCGGTTCCTCGGACTGGTACAGCGGCGGCCTGGCGGCAACCATCAACCTCTTTGATCCTTTTACCATCAAGTTCGACGGCATGTACGGCGCCATCAGCAACGACGATTCCAACGGCGTCGAAAGTTCCGGCTGGTGGTTTGCCGCCCTGCTGGAATACAAGCTGGATTGGGGGACTCCGGGCATCCTCGGCTGGTATTCCACCGGTGACGACGCTGACGCGGCGAATAATAAGGATTTCGGCCGCATTCCCGTGCTCGGCGTGGATGACGGCGTCCAGTTCACCAGCTTCGGCATGTACGGCAACATGCCCATGGCCACCGGCAGAACGGCGCTGACCAACACCGCCGTGGGCATGTGGGGCCTTGGCCTGCGCCTGTGGGACGTAAGCTTCGTCAAGGATCTCAAGCATAATTTCGGCGTGTACTATATGCAGGGCACCAACAACGTGGAAAACGGAACCA
This sequence comes from Desulfovibrionaceae bacterium, assembly GCA_031547305.1. Taxonomy (GTDB): domain Bacteria; phylum Desulfobacterota; class Desulfovibrionia; order Desulfovibrionales; family Desulfovibrionaceae; genus JAVBSC01. Next base: position 18,771 of record JAVBSC010000098.1, on the reverse strand, counting down.
TGAATACCCGGGATCTGGCCCCCGGCGGAGTGGATAACCAGTCCCTGGCCTTTATGGGCGAGACTGTCTACATGACCACTTCCGATCGCGCCTGGGAAGTGGATTTGACCAGCATCTACAAGATTTATGAAAACTTCGACGTCTGGGTGGAACTGGGCTATATAAATCTGAACATGGACGATGCCGTCTGGGGAGACACGTTTACCCAGGACAACGCCTGGAAGGCCCAGTTCGGCTTTGAGTACAAGTTCTGATCAAAAAAGCAGTCCTGATTTCCGGGGGCCGCGAGGCCCCCGTTTTTTTCGCCCGCTCTTGATCTTGCGCGCTTTTGCCGCTTCAGGTATGCGTTGCAACAGCGGAGGGGCAAGCGGTGGTTACAGGCATGGGACTGGACATTATGGAATTGGAGCGCATTGCCGGCCTATGGGACAAATACGGCCTGCGTTTTGCGGAGCGCATTCTGCACCCGGCGGAACTTGAGCTCCTGCCGGAGCGGCCGGTCAACTTTCTGGCCGGGCGCTTCGCGGCCAAAGAGGCGGCCGCCAAGGCCTTGGGCACCGGTTTTTCCCAAGGCATAGGACCCAGGGATTTTTGCGCCCTGCCCGGCCTGGCCGGGCAACCCCTGCTGAGCTTCCACAACGCGGCCTTAAAACGCCTGCAAGCGCTCGGCGCGGCAAAAGCGCACCTGTCCATATCCCACAGCCGCGACACAGTGGCGGCTGTGGTTATTTTAGAAGCCTGACAGCTCTAATATCCTGTATTCTTGACAAGATATGAAAATTGGAGTTAAAGTGGGGTTAGTGTTACGGTATTGTCTGGTGTTCAATATCCAATCGTTTCGACGTCATGGCAAGGAGGAAATGTAACCATGAAAAAGTGTTGGATTCTTGCGGCCCTGCTGTTGGCGGCTTTCGTACTGCCCGCTTTTGCGGCGGCGCCGGCTGCCCCGACCGCTGAAATCAAGCTGGGCAAGGGCAAGAAAATCGTGTCGTTTAAACACGAAACCCACAAGGCCATTGCCTGCGTGGACTGTCACCACAAGGTGGACGGTAAAGAAGATTACCGGTCCTGCGCCACGGCCGGCTGCCACGACAACTTCGACCAGAAAGATAAATCCATAAATTCTTTCTACCAGATTGCCCACAAGGCCAAGGGCGCCAAGTTCGAAACCTGCGTATCCTGCCACGTCAAGACCGCTGGAGCGGACAACGAAAAGAAGAAGTCTCTGGCCGGTTGCGCCAAGTCGGTGTGCCATCCATAGAGGGAATAAACTCTGAGACGATTTTCTTTTGATTTTTGCAAAGCAAGGGGCCGCAAACAAGCGGCCCCTTGCTTTAATTAAGAAGGTATGTTTATTAACAGGTTGCAGGTAGTAATCCTTTTATTAAACCCTTTGCCAGAGTTTTGCCATGGCCACAGACGACAAACTGCGGGAAGACGACGATATTATAGACTTGACCGAACTGGTTAGTCCGGGCAAGCGGCCGCAAGCTGCCGGCGGAGTTTCCACAGGCGTTGATTTTGGGGCGGACCTGGACGCTTTACTGGGCGAGGTGGCGAATGCCGCGCCGCAACAGGCTGCCGCCGGGAACAGCGATGAAAGCTTCGCCAGGGTGGCTGTGCCCACGGCCAATATAAACGAGGCGGATCACCTGGTGGATCCGGATGAAAAATTGGATCTGCCAAGCATGGATGACCTTGACTCTCTGCTGGCGGAACTGGGCGCCGGCAAACCGGCGTCGCAAAAAGCGCCGGACGCGCCGGCCGCCGGAAACAGCGATCCGAACTACGACGATCTGGACGCCCTGCCAACCAAAGACACCGCGTCCAGTCAATCCGGCGCATCCGAGGCGGATCTTCTGGACGAGCTTCTGGCCGCCCCGGCTCCGTCCGCTCCTGAATCTCCGTCCGCCGGGCTGGATCTTGACGAACTCCTGGCCGAAGCCGCGGCCAAGGACGGCAAGCCCTCCGTTGCGGCAAAGGCGGATGCGCCCAAGACCAAGCCGGCTATGGATGTAGACGCGTTGTTGGCCGAATACGCCCCCAGGGCGGAGTCGATCCCCGCGCCGGAAGCTGTGGCTGAAGAAGCCGTTCCGGCCCAGGCGGACCTGGATGAATTGCTCGGGGAGCGGGCGCCAGAGGCCAGCCTGGCCCCGCCTGTGGCTGATTTGGGCGAACTGCTGGCTGAACATGCCCCCAAGACGGAGCCGGCTCTTGCGCAGGAAGTTGCGGCTGAAGAAGCGCTGGAAGCCGTGGCGGAAGACGCCGCCCCGGCCCGGACGGAAAGCGCTGATTCCGCCAAAAACGAGGATGCCGGCATAGATCTGAACGAACTGGACGCCATGCTGGATGATATGCTCGCCAAAGCGCCGCCTTCCGGCCCTTCGCCTTCGGCCTCCGAACCGGCCCCGCAGTCCGAGGAGCAGATTCAGCCCGCGGAAACTCCGCCCGCAGCTCCCGTTCCGGAGTCCCAGGCCGTCCAGGAAGGCCTTGATTTACTGCAAGCGGAATATGAAGCGCTTAAAAGCGCGCATGCGGATCTGGCCGGCGAGTGCTCCGTCCTTAAGGACGGGCAGGCCAGATTGGAAAGCGAGTACGCGGCTCTTAAAGACGCCCATGAGTCCCTGAAGGATGAATACGCCGGTCTCAATGGCGAGGTTGCCGCGTTGCGGGACGCCCAGGCTTCTTTCGAGGCGGCGCTGGCTCTGCATAAGGACGCCGTGAGCGGGGAAATGGCCGTATTGCGGGCCGAACTGGCGGATTTGCGCGAGAATATGGAAAAATACGCGGCGGCTTCCGCCGCCAGGGTCATCCGCGAGGAAATCGCCGCGCTGGCCGCGACATTATAGTTGTATGGCCTATCGACTAAACGGCCGGCGGGTGATATTTCAGTAAAAAAAGGCAGTGGTTAAGCGGCTTCTCCTTTTCCCGTCCGGCGTCCGGCATTGTGGCTCGGGGCCATTCCCCAGGACGGGTTTTTAATTTTTACCGCGGAGTTGCAATGGAAAAGCCGGCCAGGGACGCCAAAACGCCGTCCCTTGATTATAAGCTGCAAAAAGACGCCTTGCAGGCCAGCAAAGAAATTCTGGTCAAATTCATAGAAACCGGGCGGATTTCTCCAGCCAATTTTTCCGAGGTTTTTCCGGCCGTGTACAAGGTTGTGCTGCAAACCATCAGAACCGAAACCGGACTGCAATAGGCGCCGGACGATGAGCGGTTTTTCGCCGGAAGTTCACGGCCGCGAAGTTTCGGGCATGTTCGCCCGTATTGCCGGGCGCTATGATTTTTTGAATCATCTGCTCAGCGGCGGGCTGGATTTTTTATGGCGCCGCCGCTTGGTGCGCGCGGCCGGATTTGCCCCCGGTTCCCTGATTTTGGATCTGGCCACCGGCACATTTGACGTGGCCATAGGGCTCAGCCGGGCCTACCCGGCCGCCCGAGTGCTGGCTGCGGATTTGTGCCTGCCAATGCTGCGCCGCGGCCTGCCCAAAATAGTGAAAAACGGCGCGGGGCGCGTGCTCCATATCAACCCGCTTACAGCCGACGCCCTGGCTCTGCCGTTCAGGGACGCCGGGCTGGATTGTATAACCGTGGCCTTCGGGCTGCGGAACATGCGGCCCAGGTCCGCCGCCCTCGCGGAAGCCTACCGCGCGCTCAGGCCGGGTGGACGTCTGTGTGTGCTGGAATTTGGCGGCGGGCATAAAAAAATTTGGTTCGGCTTGTATGACCTGTACCTGGACTATGCCCTGCCCCTGTTGGGACGGATTTTTTCCGGCGACGGCGGCGCTTACGGCTACCTGGCCAGCAGCATCCGCGCTTTTCCGCCGGCCGGGGAGCTGGCCGACGAGATGCGCGCCGCCGGTTTTTCCGGCGTGGAATACGAAAAGCTTTGTTCCGGCGCCGTGTACCTGCATTGCGCGGTCAAGTGATACCTGGTGAACTTATGGAATACTTTGTAAAAAACCTTGCTGATGAACAAGCCCGCATCAATGAGTGTCTGGCCGGCCACGCGGCCGAGTTGGACGCCACGGTGCGGCCTGTGGCCGGCTATGTGCTGGAAGCCGGCGGCAAGCGTCTGCGGCCCATGCTCACGCTTTTGTGCGGCCGCGCCTTTGGCTGCAACAACGAAGCCCTGTACACCATGGGCTGCGCCATTGAATTTTTTCACGCCGCCTCGCTTTTGCACGACGATATCCTGGATGACGCGGACTTGCGGCGCGGGGCGGCTTCCGCGCACACCATTTTCGGCCTTTCGCGCACCATCCTGTCCGGCGATGCCCTCCTGGCCGCTTCCGTAAACATGGTGGCCGGGCTTGGCCGTCCGGACATCACCGCGTTGTTCGCTCAGGCGGCCATGCGCACAGCGGCCGGGCAGATCGCGGAAATAAACTGCCTGCGCAAGCTGGATGTGGATTATTCCACCTATCTGGATATCATTGTCGGCAAAACCGCCTGGGTGATCCGTTGCGCCTGCGAGTTTGGCGCCCTGTATGCCGGCGCGCCCAGGGAGCAGGTCAGCGCCATGGCTGAATTCGGGCAGGAATTGGGTATTGCTTTCCAACTGGTGGACGACGCCCTGGATTTTTCCTTCGGCCAGGAAACCGGCAAACCCCTGGGCGGGGATCTGCGGGAAGGCAAGCTTACCCCGCCGGTGCGCTTTTATACGGAGTCCCTGAACCCGGACGAACGGGCGTCCTTTGCCGATTCCTTCAGCAAAGGCGGCTTTTCGGATCAGGATATCAAACAGATCATCGAACGGATGCGCGCGCTGGATTGCCTGGGCCGCACCAGAGCCCTGGCCGGGGAACACTTCCGCAAAGCCCTGGCCGCCCTGGCCATTGTTCCAAAAAATCCGGAGCTTGAACTTTTGGCGACTTTGGCTGAATATCTGCAAACTCGCAACCACTAAGGTCTTTTTGCCATGACCCAGACCCCCCCCGGCACCCTGGCGGAAACGATTTTTGACAAAACCCTGCACCTGGTATTTTCTCCGGTACTGGTAAACCTTATCCAGTCCCTGATCGATCCCACTCCGGACTTCAGCATGATCAGCCGTTATCTGGCCATGGATCCGGTGCTGGCCGGCAGCACCCTGAACCTGGTCAATTCCCCGGCTTACCACTTTGACGGAAAAATAACCGACATCAATCGTGCGGTCATAGTCCTGGGCTCGCGCGAAGTTTTCAAGCTGGTTATTTCCCTGGCCCTGCAAAAACAGCTGCGCATGGTCATGAAAAGGCCCATGGAGTCATTGTGCGCGGATTGGCGCCTGACCGTGTGGTCCGCCCTGGCGGCTGAGGAACTGGCGTTGCGCCTGGAGCCGCAACGCGCTACAGACGCCTACGTGGCCGCGCTTCTGAAGGACGTTTCCCTGTTGCTTACCTACGCCGGCGGCAACGAACCGGACTTTATCCGCAACAGCAAAGTGGCCTTTATGCCGGCGGAAGGGCAGTTCCAGCGGGAAAAAGAATACTGGGGCGTAACCCATCCGGATTTGTCAGCGGATGTTTTTACCTGCTGGGGCATGCCTCAGTATTTTGTGGAAATGGTCCAGCACCATCATGACCTTGACAATCTGGATAAATACCAGATGCTTACCAAGTGCATCATCATGGCTACCCGCTGGGCTGAGTTTATGCACGGCAATCTGGAAGAGCCGGCCAAACTGGTGGCCTTTGAAATGTCCATCGCCGCCATGCTTGGCCTGCCCCCGGGACAGGTCGAGCATATTCGCGGCGTCTGCGCCGGGCGCTTCGCTTTTTTGCTCACCCAACTGGGTATTCAGGAAGGTCCGGTGAACACCAGATTCTACGAGCATTCCCTGGATGTGCTGCAGAACATGTATTTCATGAGCATGGATATAAAAAATTCCCCCGGTGGGCTGGCCGGCATATTAAAATCCTTGCACCGCTACCTGCGCTACCAGTGGAACATCACCCGTTTTGAACTGGCCTTGCGTTCCCCGGATGGGGAAGAGTACGATTTTTACAAAGCCGGTATGGAAAACCCGCCAAACTTTCCATCGGCCCGCGGACAATTGGACGGTCTGCCCTGGTCTCCGGGACTGATCAGTTTGGATCTGGCGGCCAGAGACGCGCATTGGGGGCAGTTGCGCCTGCCCAAGCAGCATTGGGGCGAAGAAGGGCGGGACAAACTGCCACTGTTCGGGCATTTTTTCAGCCTGGCTCTGGCCGAGTACTATTCGGATCAGGTGCCTCTGGAGCGGCGCTCGGCCGTGTTCCGGGCTCTCCCTCTGCCGGTGGCCCTGGTTGAACAGAGCGGCTTGTTGCGCGACGCCAACGCCTCCTTTTTGCAGTGCTTCGGCTTTGGCACGCTGCCGCAACGTCTGCCCCTCAAATCATTGACCGCCTCCAGGGCGCATCAGGATGAGCTGGCGGAAAACCTGGCCGCGGACTTGGAGTCCTTTACCTGCCGCCTGAGCATCCAGGCGGGCACGGACCATGATTTTACCATCCGGCGTCTGACCGGAGACATGCGTTCCTTTATCCTGTTCGCCGCGGAGCTTGCCGACAAAAACACGCCGGAGGAAGTTTCCGACCCGGCTGAGGCCAGAGATGAACTGACCGGGCTGTACACGCACGATTTCTTTATGGAAAGCCTGGCCAGATCGCTTCACGAATCCGCCCCCGCCGATGCGTCCGGATTTGTCGTTTGCCGCATCCCGTCCTTCAAGCAATTGACCGACGCGGCGGGGCCCCGGATGGTCAGCGCCCTGTTGCTCACCACGGGTAAAGTTCTGGCGGAAGCCCTCAAAACCGAAGATGTCAGAGTGTGCCGCTACGGCTCGTCTTCTTTCGCGATTCTATTCCCTAAGGCGGATGAAGAAACGCTGAAGCGAAGCTGCGCAAGTCTTTACAGGGCTTTTTCCCGGCACGAGCCGCCGTTGCCGCCTGTATCCCTTTCCTGGGCCATACTTGACAAAACCAGGGATCTGAAAGGCAATCTGACCGCCCTGAAGGTCTGTTTCTGACAAGGAGATGCTGATGCTTCAACGCATTGAAGTCCGGCCCCGGCCGGGTCTCATAGATTCTTTGGGCCGCGAGAGCGCGGCCCGGCTGCACGATTTTTTGGGACTTACCGTAAGGGAGGCCCGCCGGATAAGGGTTTTTACCGTTGACGGGCTGGAAGCGGCAGATTGCCGCCTGGTGCTGGACCAGGCGATCCTGCATGACCCGGTTTTGCAGGAAGCCAGCCTGGCGCCCTGGGATCTGGGCGCGGACTGGGTGCTGGAAGTGTCCTTCCGGCCCGGCGTAACCGATAACGAAGGCCGCACGGCCAGAGAAACCCTGGTTCTGGCCCTGGGCCTGGCCAGAACAGCGCCGGTGGCCGTATACACCGGCGTGCAGTACCATTTTTACGGCAAGCTGGAGCGGGCGGACGTGGAGCGCGCGGCCAGAGATCTTTTCGCCAACGAACTTATTCAGCGTTTTGAAATAAAAAGCGGTCCGGAATGGACTCAAAATCCCGGCTTCCCCCCCAGGGCGGCCAAAGTGCTGGGCGAAGCCGGCGACCGCGTGGCGATCATCGACATCCTCGGCATGGAAGATTCCGCGCTTATGGAATTCAGCCGGGCCAATACCCTGGCCCTGTCACTGGAGGAAATGCTCCGCATCAAGACCTATTATGCGGATCCGGCCCGGCAACAGGCCCGCCTTGAAGCCGGCCTGGACAAAAATCCCACGGACGCGGAACTGGAAGTGCTGGCCCAGACTTGGTCCGAGCACTGCAAGCACAAGATTTTTTCCGCCAGCATCGACTATGAGGACGCCCGGACCGGTCGGCGCGAGCAAATCAACAGCCTGTACAAAACCTGCATCCAGGGCAGCACAAAACTGTTGCGCCGGAACATGGGCGAGGCGGATTTCTGCCGCTCCGTGTTCACGGATAATGCCGGAGTGGTGGCCTTTAACGACAGCCATGATTTGTGCATCAAGGTGGAAACCCATAACAGTCCCTCCGCTTTGGACCCCTACGGCGGGGCGCTCACCGGCATAGTCGGCGTCAACCGCGACCCCATGGGCACCGGCCTGGGTGCGGACATGGTCTGCAATACCGATGTTTTCTGCTTTGCCTCGCCTTTTCACGAAGGTCCTTTGCCGCCCCGGCTGCTTCACCCGCGCCGGGTCATGGAAGGCGTGCGCGAAGGCGTGGAGCACGGCGGCAACAAGTCCGGCATCCCCACGGTCAACGGCTCCCTGGTTTTTGACAAGCGCTATCTGGGCAAGCCTCTGGTCTTTTGCGGCACCATAGGCATGATTCCCCGCGTGGTGGCCGGCCGGCCCGGCTACGTAAAGCAGGCCCGGCCGGGCGACGCCATTGTCATGGCCGGCGGGCGTATCGGCAAGGACGGCATCCACGGCGCGACCTTTTCCTCCGAAGAGTTGCACGAAGGCTCTCCGGCCACGGCCGTGCAGATCGGGGATCCGATAACCCAACGCAAACTTTACGACTTTATCCGGGCCGCCAGAGATAAGGGCCTGTACAACGCCATTACGGACAACGGCGCCGGCGGGCTGTCCTCCTCCGTGGGAGAAATGGCCCAGGATACCGGCGGGTGTCGCCTGGACCTGGCCCGCGCCCCCTTGAAGTACGACGGCCTGAACCCTTGGGAAATCCTCATTTCCGAGGCTCAGGAGCGCATGACTCTGGCCGTGCCGCAACAGCATCTGGCCGCCTTCATGGATCTGGCGGGGCAAATGGATGTGGAAGCCGCCAACCTGGGCGAATTCACGGATTCCGGCTACTTCGCGGTCACTTACGGAGAAAAGTCGGTAACCTGGCTGGACATGGACTTCCTGCACAACGGCGTGCCCCAGATGCGTCTGAAGGCCGTCTGGGAGAAGCCGCTTCAGGAACCGGCCCCGGCCGTCCCGCCCCAGGCGGATCAGGGTGGGCTGCTCAAAAAAATGCTCGGCCGCCTGAATATTTGCAGCAAAGAGTACCTGATTCGCCAATATGACCACGAGGTCAAGGGCGGCAGCGTAATAAAGCCCCTAACCGGGGTTTTGCGGGACGGCCCGGCTGACGCGGCGGTCATGCGCCCCTTGCTGGACCGCCCTGAAGCCCTGGTGCTTTCCCATGGCATCTGCCCCAAGTACAGCGACTTCGACACCTACTGGATGACCGCCAACGCCATTGACGAGGCTGTGCGCAACGCCGTGGCCGTTGGCGCCGATCCGGCCCGCCTTGCCGGCGTGGACAACTTTTGCTGGTGCGACCCGGTGCAGTCGGAAAAAACTCCGGACGGCCACTACAAGCTGGCCCAACTGGTGCGTTCCAACAAGGCCCTGGCCCAGTTCTGCCTGGCTTACGGCCTGCCCTGCGTCTCCGGCAAGGATTCCATGAAAAACGACTATAGCGGCGGCGGGGTCAAAATATCCATCCCCCCCACCCTGTTGTTTTCCGTGCTCGGCTATATGCCGGACGCGGCCAAGGCCGTGAGTTCCGACTTCAAGCGGCCCGGCGACAAGATCTACCTTCTTGGCCGGACCGCGCGGGAGTTGGGCGGCAGCGAGCTGTTTGCCGAGTTGGGCCTGGCCGGCGGGGAAGTGCCGCAGGTGGACGCTTTGAGCGCCAGGGAGCGGTATGCGGCTCTGTACAAGGCTATTCAGGCCGGCCTGGTCAGCGCCTGCCATGATTTGTCCGACGGCGGCCTGGCCGTGGCCCTGGCGGAAATGGCCATCGGCGGCCGGTTGGGCGCGCTGGTGGACCTTGGGCTTATGCCGCGAGTAGGCGATCTGGGCGCGCTGGAGCTTTTGTATGCGGAGAGCGCCAGCCGGCTGCTGGTCACGGTTTCTCCGGAGAACGCGCCGGCCCTTGAGGACTTGTTCAAGAGCCAGGATTGCGTTTGCCTGGGGCAGGTTGTGGATGGCGCGGATTTGTGCGTGCTGCTGGACGGCAAGCCGGTGTTTTTTGAGCCTGTGGAAGCCCTGGCCGAGGCGTTCAAGGGGACTCTGGACTGGTAGGGGATAGAGTATCTCAAGTGTGAAAGGCTCCATTGGAGATCTGCGGAGCATGGCTCCGCGCCCATGAGGAGCGGCTGGCCTTGCCCGCCGTAAACGACGGGAGGCGCGTTTTAAAAGGGAATTGCTTTAGTATGGCCAAAAAAATTGATCTTCCCAGAAAATCCAATGGGTTCAAGGCACTGGACAAGGTGGTCGACTCCTTGTGCGAGCCGGCTTCCTATCAGTCCGTGTTGCACCGGCCGGTGCACGATGCGCCCATGCCCTCGCTGGAGGCGCTTCAGGAATTGATGAGCCGTTTGCGGGCGGTTTTTTTTCCCGGATTTTACGGGGCCTCCCAGGTGGTTCTGGAGTCCATGCGCTACCATCTGGCCGCGAATATCGACAGCATTTACCACCTGCGGGCCGAGCAGATCCGCCGCGGTTCCTGTTTTACCTGCGCGGAGAGCGCCCTGGAATGCGTGGACTGCGATTCCCAGGCCAAGGAGTTGAGCCTCAAATTCATAGCAGTCCTGCCGGAAATCCGCCGGATGCTGGCCGGCGACGTGCAGGCCGCCTATGAGGGCGACCCGGCCGCCAAAAGCCCCGGCGAGACTATCTTCTGTTACCCGTCCATTCTGGCCATGACCAACCACCGCATCGCCCACGAGCTGTATAAGCTGAAAGTGCCGCTCATTCCGCGCATCATCAGTGAAATGGCCCATTCCGCCACCGGAATAGACATCCACCCCGGCGCGCAAATCGGGGAAAATTTTTTCATCGACCACGGCAGTGGCGTGGTCATAGGCGAAACCAGCGTCATCGGCGCGCACTGCCGCCTGTACCAGGGCGTGACCCTTGGGGCCATGTCCTTCCCAAAGGAGCAGGACGGCACCCTGATTAAAGGCCTGCCCCGGCACCCAATTCTGGAAGATCGTGTGATCGTTTACTCAGGGGCCACCATCTTGGGTCGCGTGACCATAGGCGCGGGCAGCGTCATAGGCGGCAACGTCTGGCTCACCCACGACGTTCCGCCAGGCAGCAAGATCATCCAGCAAAAGTCCGTCACCCCGGACGCCAGAGAAAAGATCGTCGGGGAATAAAGAGATGTACCCCGATACAAAAAGGGTTATGGTTTTTACACCATAACCCTTTGATTTTAATGGTCGGGATGAGAGGATTTGAACCTCCGGCCTCTGCGTCCCGAACGCAGCGCTCTAGCCAAACTGAGCCACATCCCGTGAGCGGTTGTATATATGGCAAAGGCCCGCCATTGGCAAGCCCTATTTTTGCGTTACTGGAACGGCACCGCCGTTGGCCGGCGTTTTTCAAAAATCACGCTTTGGGTATAGCCGAATGAACGCGCATAGTCTTCCAGTTCCGTAAAGTTCGCGGCCACTGTATTCACGCAGTGCGCATCCGAACCGACGGAAAGCGGCAGGCCCAAATCCGCGGCCAGGCGCATGATTTGCGGGCCGGGGTAGAATTCCTTGCAGGGTTTGCGCAGCCCGGCGGAAGAAAGTTCCATGGCCATGCCAGCCTCTTTGGCGGCCAGAAGGGCGCGATGCACCAGCTCAAGCGCCCCGGGCGACTCCAGCCAATGCCTGAAGCGCTCCACGCTGAAAATTTTGATCAGGTCCGGGTGTGCCACGATGTTGAACAGGCCGGTCCGGCACATGCGTTCCATATCCGTATAGTAGCGCTCATAGCGGGCCGCGTATTCCTTGCCGTCGGCAAAAGCCCAGTCTTCAGCCTTATTGTCAAAACCCCAGCGATCCTGAAAATGCAGCCCGGCGATCACGTAGTCAAAGTCGTGCGCACCGCAAACTTTGGCCGCAAAGGCTTCTTCCGCCGGTATGTAATCCAGCTCCAGGCCAAGGAGCGCCTTAATATGGCCTTTGGCCTTCAGGGCGTCCACTTCCGCAACGTACAGGGGGAAGCCTTTTTCCAGGCGCTCCTGGTAGTCGCTGGGGTAATTATAGCCTTGCGGCCTGGGCGAATGTTCGGAAAACCCAAAGATTCGCAAACCCTTGTCCTGGGCGGAAGCGTACATGTCCGCCGTGGTGGCCTGGGCATGCGAGTATAGCGTGTGGGAATGCACATCTGCGATGATCATAAATTATTCAGGGTTATGGTTTTGATTAGTTTTTGGGCCGGGATTCCACCTTATCCAGCGCGGCCTCCACAGCTGTCCGGATGTGGCTTGACTTTATTGGGTCGCGCAGCACGATGGTGCCCAGTTGCGCGTAGCGGGCCATAAGCTGGTTCAGAGCGTAGGCGTATACGTCCAGCAGACCCTTGGCGTCAAGTTGGATGTGCGGCTTTTTGTCCAGCACGGAACGCAACGTTTCCAGCACGCGCAGCTCGTTGCGGTTGCGCACATGGTAAAAATCCACATCCCCGATCAGGTAACGGTCGCGGCGCTTATCCATGCGGGACTCCAGAACGGTTTTTTATAATTGAGGCCGACTTTGTTACTTAGCCCTAAATAGGGCGTACCGCAAGCGTTGAGTGTACATGCAAAAACTTGCACACCACCTCGGTATGGAGTAACATCAGGCGACTATTGCAGGAGTTCATATGGAAATAGCCAGGCAATCCAGAGAGCGTGGCACCATCATCATTGCGGTGGTGACCTTTGTGGTCATCGGGGTGTCTCTGGTGTTTTCCACCTGGCAGAACCTGCGGCAGCAGGACAAAGCCAGCGCCCAGCACCTTGAGCTGGCGGCCCGTTCGGTCTTCCAGGCCGTGGAGGCCTTGATGCGCCCCGGCCACATGCGCAGCCGCCAGCCTGGCGGCCCGGTCATTGCGGATTACTTCCGCGAATTGGAAGAAAGCGGCGAAGTGCGTTTTGTCGGCCTGTTCGATGAACAGGGAGTGCGCCTGATGAACACCGGGAGCAAAAAGGAGCAGACCCTTGTTTTGCCGCCCCAGGCCCTGCGTGAGTTGACAAACCGGGGAGAATGGTACGGCCAGGCATTGTTCGGCGGCAAAGCGGTTTACATTTATGGCAAGCAGGTGCGTTACGACTGGCGCAGAACGGATCACCGCCTTCCCATGCCCCTTTTGGATGAAAAGCCGCCTTTGCTGCTGGTGGGCCTGGACATGGAAAAACACCTGGCCGTGTACCGGGGCTTCGCGCACAACGCTTTTTTTCAGGCCGCCTACTCGCTGGCCGCCGCCCTGTTCGTCTGGGCTCTGGCCGTGAGTTTTCTGGCGCGCCGGGATCTGGCGCGCCGGGCCGTATTTTTGGAACGATTCCAGGCCAATTTGCTGGACATCCTGCCGGACGGCCTGCTGACCGTGGACGAATCCGGCACGGTCCAGTTCGCCAACCCGGCGCTGCATTCCATTTTCGGCTCAGAGCCCGGCGAACTGGCCGGCAAACCACTTAGCTCTCTGCCGCCCGGTTTAGCCTTGTGCCTGCCGGAAACCCCCCTCAGGCCGGGCATGGTGGACTGGCGGCAACTCAGTTTTGGCGGAGCCCAACTGGAAGTTCTGGCTTCGGCTTTTCAGGGCGAGTCCGGCGAAACCCGCCTGTTGATCATTCGGGATCGCACCAGGGTGCACAATCTGGAAAAAGACCTGGCACAGGCGGAAAAACTGGCCGCCATAGGCACCCTGGCCGCCGGAGTGGCCCACGAAATCCGCAATCCCCTGTCCGCCCTGCGCGGCTTTGCCCAGTACTTCGCTAAAAAGCTGTCCGGCCGCAAGCCGGAGGAAGACTACGCCAACACTATGCTGCGCGAGGCGGACCGCCTGAACCGCGTTATTACGGATCTGCTTTACATATCCCGCCCCCGGCAGATCCGGCCCATCCCGGTGGATCTTGCCGCTGTGGCCGATGAAGTGCGTAACCTGGTCAGATTTGAGCTGGACGAGCGCGGCGTCAACTTGGAAACAGACCTGGAAGCCAAGGAAGTCCTGGCGGATGAGGATTCGCTCAAACAATCCCTGCTCAACCTGGTCCTGAACAGCCTGGACGCCCTGGCCACCCCCGGCGCGGACATTTCCCCCCGCCTGCTCCTGCAATCCGAACAAACCGAGGACGGCGTGCGCGTCAGCGTTCAGGATTCCGGCCAGGGCATGACCCCGGAACAAAAGGCCCAGGCTTTTGAGCCATTCTTTACCGCCAAACAGAAAGGCACCGGCCTGGGCCTGGCCCTGGTTCATAAAACCATGCGCGAACATGGCGGCGAAGCCAGAATAGATTCCGAACCCGGCCAGGGTTGCAGGGTTACCCTGTTTTTCCCGGATAAATTGAGGGAAGAGTCTTGATCTTGATTTGTTATTCCGCCCAAACCCCGCCGGGAGTAATCGCCATTGTATCCATTTCACGGCCGGTCTGTTTCGCTTGTGGAGCGGACCGGCTGGAAATGGGTTTCAAAGGGTTAGCCCCTTGGCAGGTGTTACGGGGGACGGAGCCACCCGATCAGATTAGATATAATCCCTATAATTAAAGGCTGATATGAAAAATCTACTGGTGATCGACGACGAGCCGGGGCATCGGCTGATGGTGCGAGCGGTTATGGAAGATGCGGGCTGGCTGGTGCTGGAGGCCGGATCGGCGGAAGAGGGGCTGGAGTTGTTGAAAGACGGTTCGGTTGGAGCGCAGGTGGTGCTTTTGGACATGCGCATGCCAGGTATGGACGGCAAGGCCGCCCTGGCCCGGATCAAGGCGGATTTTCCCGCCTTGCCGGTGATTCTGCTGACGGCTTACGGCACGGTGGGCGCGGCGGTGGAGGCCATGAAGCACGGGGCGTTCGATTATCTGACCAAGCCGGCGGACAACGATGAGTTGTGCGCCGTGCTGGACAAAGCCTGGGAATACGGCCGGCTGCTGCGGGAAAACCATAAGCTGAAGAAGACCCTGGCCGGGGAAGGGCCTTTGGATAATCTGGTCGGCAACTCGCAGCCCATGCGCCGGCTGCACGATTTTATCCTCCAGGCCGGCCCCAGCGAAGCCACGGTGCTGATCAGCGGGGAATCCGGCACGGGCAAGGAATTGGTGGCCGAAGCCCTGCACGCGGCCAGCAGCCGGGCCGGACAGGCCCTGGTCAAGGTTAATTGCGCGGCTCTGCCGGCCCAGTTGCTGGAAAGCGAGCTGTTCGGGTATGCGCGGGGCGCTTTTACAGGCGCGGTGCGCGACAAGCCAGGCCGTTTCCAACTGGCCGCCGGCGGCACGTTGTTTCTGGATGAAATAGGAGAGTTGCCTTTGGAAATCCAGGCCAAGCTGTTGCGCGCCCTGCAGGAAAGGGTGGTTGAACCGCTGGGCGGGGTGAAGCCCGTGGCTGTGGACGTGCGCATCATCAGCGCCACCAACCGCAAGTTGCGTCAGGCTGTGGAGGAAGGGCATTTTCGCGAGGATTTATATTTTCGCCTGAACGTGTTGGAAGTGAACGCTCCGCCGTTGCGTGAACATCTGGAAGATCTGCCTCTCCTGGTCAGCCGTTTGCTGGACCGCCTGTGCCGCAAAAACCGAAAGGACGTGCGCGGAGTCAGCCCGGTTTTTCTGGATGTTCTGTCCGGCTATGCCTGGCCCGGCAATGTGCGGGAACTGGAAAACGTGCTGGAGCGCGCTCTAATCCTGAGCCGGGCGGATATATTGGGGCCGGAATCCCTGCCCAGGCACATTCTTCAGGAGGCCCCGGGCAGAGGGGCGGGCAAGGAAGGCGCGTCAAGCCCTCTCAGGGAAAGCGATCCGGCCGCGGGTTGGTCCGAGGAAGAAGCGTCGCCTTCCATAAGCGGCCCGGCGCCGCAGGGCCTCTCCCCTCTGGAAGAGGCGGAACGCCTGGCGCTTGTCCGCGCCCTGGAAGAACACCAGGGGCACCGGGAGAAAACCGCGGACGCTTTGGGAGTGAGCCGTCGCACCCTACAGTACAAGCTGAAAAAATTCGGACTCAGCAAAAGATGAGATTTACATAAAGATAAGGATTACGGACGCGGCCAGAAAAGACGCGAACACGTAGTTGCAAAAGCGGATTCCCTCGGAAGACAAAAAGCGCCGCATCAGCACGCCGCCGGCCGCCCACATGAGCATGCACATCGTACCGAGGATGGTGAAGATCAGAACCATCAGGGCCAGACGGTGCCAGCGGAAAGCGTCAATGCCCATGAAGGCGCTGATGGCAATGATGTTGGCTATCCAGACTTTCACGTTCACCAGTTGAAGAATTATGCCCTGGAAAAAGCCGGGAGTCTTTTTTTCTGAATCAGGAGTCGCCGCATCCGGGCGCTTCTCGGCTCCGGACGGATCGATCAATTTTTCCGGGGTCTTGTCTTTTTTTCGTAAAAACACCGGCATGTTCAAACCTGAAATACGCCAGGCCAGCCAGAGCAGATAAATTGCCCCTGCAATTTTTAGGATCTGGTACAAGGCCGGCAAGCGGGTGAACAGCTCCCCCAGGCCCAGCCCCGTCAGGGCCATGGTTAAATCCGCCCCAATGCCGGCCCCCAGGCAGTAGGGCACAGCCGCGCGAAACCCGCTGCCCAGGCCTATGGACATGGCCACAGTGTTGTTCGGCCCTGGAGTGGGGCACATGGCCAGGGCGAACAGCGTGACTGTGGAGATGAACAGAAGGTAATCCATGCGCGGTCCCGCAATATATTAAAATATAAGGCTACAGACAGAGCCGGAAAAGCCAGCGGGTAATTGCACACACGCATGCCGTCGGAAGATAGAAAACGCCGCATCAGAACTCCGGCGCTCGCCCAGGTGGGCATGGCGGTCAGGCCTACTACTGTAAACACCAGCATCAGAAGCCCCAGGCGGATCCAGCGGTATTCGTCCGCGCCAATGTAAGAACTCATGGTCACTATGTTGATCAGTCAGACCTTGACGTTCATGAGCTGCACCAGCAGACCGTCGTGGACGGACGGGGTCTTTTGAGCCCTGGGCGGAGCTCCGGGCGCGGACCAGGGCCGGCCGCCCGGGGCGGCTTGAGAAGGTCGTTCGCCCAGGCATTGATTCTTTCTTCGCAAAAAAGCCGGCAGGCCAAGATCGGCGCCAACCACCAGGCGCTGCACGTTGCCGGCCAGGCTGGCCCCCATGCAATAGGGCAGGGCGGCCCAGACCCCACGGGGTATGCCTATTGGACATGGCTATGGCGTTGTTCGTCCACGGAGTCGGGCAAACCGGCACGGCGAACAGCGTGACGGATGGAAGGAGGATAAAATAATCCACTAGCCGTGCCCGTAGCTCTCCAGCTTGTCCATATCCAGAATTTCCAGTTCGTGGCGGCTGTACTTGCCGATAATCTCCTCTTTCTGGAGCCTGGTCAAAGCCTTGTGCAGCGAAGCCCGATGTATGCCCAGGAGAGCCGCGCATTCCTGCTTGCTGAGGTAGGGCACTATTTTGTCGCCCTCCCGGTTGTACAGGGCCATGCTGTACAAAAGGCGGCAGACGTTGGCAAAGGAATCCAGCAGGCCGAAGCCGCATAACTGGTGGAAAAAATTGGTGCTTTTTTCGGCTATGGATTCCACCCAGTTGGTTATGATTTCCGGGTGCTCGCTTATGAATTTGTGCGAGAGCATTTTTTTGTTGAAAAATACCGCGCTCGTGGCGTCCATGCAGGTAAAGATACACGAGGTGGATTTTACTATGGCCGGCACGTCGTGGAACAGCGTGCCTTTTCCAACGTAAAAGAGCACCTTTTCCTGCCCGTTGGATGCGATGTAGGACAGACGGACTCTTCCCCGGCGCACATAATAGAACCCCTGTGTAGCCCCGTCCACCTCGGCGGAAATGATCTGCCTGGGCACAAAAGACACCGGCACCCCAAGGTGCAGCATCTTTTCCCAGGCCGTGTTGAGATTAATGAGTATTACCGGGCGGTACTGGGAATAGTCCGGAGTATTGCTCATGTCACAGTCCTTCGGCGTTGAGGAGTCGCGCAAAGTTCCAGGGGAATCGCGCAACGGAACTGCCGCAAGTCTTGCTCCCTTTTTTAGATTTTGTCCAGAAGTGGAACCGCCCCGGCGCGGACAGTCGCGGCGGGGCGGTCAGAGGGCGAAAAAGGCGGGAATGCGTCACATGAGCAGGTCGGGCAGCCAGGTGGCCAGGGCCGGGAACAGGGTCAGAATGAAAACCAGCAGCAGCATGCCACAGAAGAAGGGGATAATCCGGAAGAATATGTTCATCATAGGCACGTCCGTGGCAATGGAGCTTAGGGCGAACACGTTTATGCCCACGGGCGGGGTGATCTGGCCCATTTCCATAAGGATGACCGTGACCACGCCAAACCAGACCGGGTCAAACTGCAAAGCCTCCACAGTGGGGAAGAGCGCGGGCAGGGTCAGCAGGATCATGGGTATGACGTTCATGAGGCAGCCCATGATGATGTAAAACACCACTATGGCCGCAAAAATTATGTACCGGTTGACCTGCATGGAGGTGACCACCTCCGCCAGCATGAACGGCAGGCGGGTGGCCGCGAAAAAGTAACCCAGAACTCCCACGCCAATGAGAATGAAGACCAGCTTGGCCGTGACCGTGGTGGCGGATTCCACGGCGCTTTTTGCCTTGGCGAAATTCAACCTGCGCCGCAGCAGGGCGTAAATGAGCGTGCCCACAGCGCCCACGGCCCCGCCCTCGTTGGGGCTGAATATGCCGGTCAGAATGCCGCCCAGAATCACGACAATCAAGACCAGCATGGCGAATATGCCCTTAGTGGCCACGAGTTTTTCTTTAAGGGTGGACGATTCGCCGGTAGGGGCCAATTCCGGATTGCGCTTGGCGATGAACACCACGATGCCGATGAAAATAAGCGTGAGCAGCAGGCCGGGAATGATGCCGGCCACAAACAGCCTG
>JAVBSC010000122.1:0-5186 GCA_031547305.1 Desulfovibrionaceae bacterium | reverse complement strand
ACGGGGGCGGAGCCCACGTTCGCTATCAAGTCAACTTCAATTAATTCTCTTTAAGCAATTCTTCGACGGCCTGAACGATATTGCCCACGGTAAAGCCGAAGTATTCGGCCAGGACTTTGCCGGGGGCGGATTCGCCGAAGCCGCGCATGCCGATTATTTTGCCGTCCAGGCCCACATATTTGCGCCACCAGTCGGCGGCGGCGGCTTCCACAGCCAGTCGGGCGGTGATTTTATGGGGCAGGACGCTTTCTTTCCAGGCCGCGTCCTGGGCGTCGAAAAGTTCCGGGCAGGGCATGGAGACCACGCGGACGCGGCGTCCGGCTTTTTCCATATTCTGGGCGGCTGTGACGGTTATTTCCACTTCTGAACCGGTAGCTATGATGATGGCTTCCGGCCCGCCCTTGGGCTCGTGGAGGATGTAGCCGCCCTTGGCTATGGAAGCCAGGGCTTTTTCCGTTCTGGCCGGTGTGCTCAGACCCTGGCGGGACAAGGCCAGGCAGGTGGGGCCGTTTTTGCGCGCCAGGGCGTTCTTCCAGGCCACCGCGCTCTCCACCGCGTCGCAGGGGCGCCAGACGTGCAGACCTGGAATGTAGCGCAGTCCGGCCAGTTGTTCCACTGGCTGATGGGTGGGCCCGTCCTCGCCCACGCCGATGGAGTCGTGGGTGAGCACCCAGACGACGCGCTGTTTCATCAGCGCGGCCATGCGGATGGCGTTTTTGGCGTAATCGGAAAAGATCAGGAAGGTGCCGGCATAGGGGATGAACCCGCCGTGCAGGGCCAGGCCGTTCATAATCGCGCCCATGGCGAATTCGCGCACCCCGTAGGAGATATAGTTGCCCGCAAACTCGCCGGGTTTCACGTCCACCGAACCGGCCTTTTTGGTGCCCACGGATCCGGTCAGGTCGGCTGATCCGCCGATAAGCTCCGGCATATGGGGGCCGAGCACGTTAAGCACATCCAGGGAAGTGACGCGGGTGGCGCGTTTTTCCGCCGCCTTCTGGGCCTTGGCGGTAAAAGCCTGCAGCGCTTCTTCCCAACCCTCGTTAAACTCGCCCTTCATGCGGCGTTCGAATTCCTTGGCCAGATCCGGGTAGGCGGCCCGGTAGTCCTCTTTAATCTTCAGCCATTTGGTTTCGGCGGCCTTGCCTTTGCGCCGGGCGTCCCAGGCGCTTTTGATTTCGCCGGGAATAACGAATGGATCGTATTTCCAGCCCAGGGCCTTGCGTGCGCCGGCCACTTCATCCGCGCCCAGGGGCGCGCCGTGGCAGGAGGCTTTGCCGGCCTTGGCCGGAGCCCCCAGGCCTATGGTGGTGCGGCAGCAGATCAGCGTGGGCTTGGCCGCGCTTTTGCGGGCTTTGGCCAGGGCTTTTTTCACGCTTTCCGCATTATGGCCGTCCACGCCCGTAATGACGTCCCAGCCGTAGGCCTTGAAGCGGGCCGGGGTGTCGTCCCGGAACCAGCCCTTGACTTCGCCGTCTATGGAAATGCCGTTGTCGTCCCACAGGGCGATCAGCTTGCCCAGGCCCAGGGTGCCTGCCAGGGAGGCGGCTTCATGCGAGATGCCTTCCATAAGGCAGCCGTCGCCCAAGAAAACGTAAGTGTAATGATCCACCAGAGGCAGTCCTTCCCGGTTGAACTGCGCGGCCAGCAAAACCTCGGCCAGGGCCATGCCCACGGCGTTGGCCAGCCCCTGTCCCAGAGGGCCGGTGGTGGTTTCCACTCCCGGCGTCAGCCCGTACTCCGGATGGCCCGGAGTTTTGGAGTTAAGCTGACGGAAATTTTTGAGGTCTTCAATGCTCAGATCGTAGCCGCTCAAATGGAGCAGGGAATACAGGAGCATGGAGGCGTGCCCGTTGGAAAGCACAAAGCGATCCCGGTTCCACCATTGCGGATTGGCCGGGTTATGCTTCAGAAAATCGTTCCACAACACCTCCGCCATGTCCGCCATGCCCATGGGCGCGCCGGGGTGCCCGGACTGGGCTTTTTCCACGGCATCCATGGACAGGGCGCGTATGGCGTTGGCCAACTCTTTACGGCTGAGCATATATACTCCTCTCAAAAATATTGTCCGCCATGGAGCAGGAACAGGCTTTTTCAAAGGCGGCCAGGCGTTCGCTATAGGGTGGGCAGGCGAAAAAGGCGGACCCGGAGACCAGGGCCGAGGCCCCGGCTTTGATGAGGTCCGCCGCGTTACCCAGATCCACCCCGCCGTCCACCTGGATGATCGCCCGGCTTTTGGATTCCTCGATCATGCGCTTCAAACGCCGGATTTTTTCATAAGCAACAGGAAGGAATTTTTGCCCGCCAAAGCCGGGGTTGACGCTCATGACCAGGACCATGTCCAGATCCCGGAGCACGTTTTCCACGGCGCAGACCGGGGTGGAAGGATTCAGGGCCACCCCGCAACGCAGGCCAAGGCGGCGGATTTCGCTTAGGGCGCGTTCCAGATGGAGGCAGGCTTCCGCGTGCAGCACCAGAATGTCCGCCCCGGCCTCGGCAAAGTCCGCCAGATAGCGCTCCGGCTTTTCAATCATCAGATGCACGTCAAAGAACAGCTTGCTCTTTTTGCGCAAAGCCTTGATTACCGGCGGGCCAAAGGTAATGTTGGGCACAAAGGAGCCGTCCATGACGTCCCAGTGCGCCCAGGCCAGGCCGGCCCGCTCAAGGGCCGCGAGTTCTTCGCCCAGGCGGCTGAAGTCGGAAGAGAGCAGGGAAGGGGCGAGAATCATGATTTTTCTCCGGCCAGCAGGTTGCGCAAAACTTTTAATTCCATAATGGCCTGCTCCAACAACTCCGGAGATATTCCGGCCCCGGCTTCCGCCGCCAGGGGGAAGCTTTTGGCGGGCGTGGCGTAGTCCGGCGCGGAGCTTTCATCATCCAGCGCGTCCAGCAAGGGGAAGGCGGACACCGGCTTGCCGCCGCGCGCTTCTTCCGCCAGAATTTTGCGAGCCCCTTCTATGGTCAGGCCGCGCTCATGCAAAAGATGGCGAATGCGCTTCAACGCGGCCACGTGCTCTTCCGTGTACAGGCGCTGCCCTTTTTCCGTGCGCAACGGCGCAACCTGCGGAAACTCCGTTTCCCAGAAGCGCAGCACATAAGTTTTAAGGTTCAGCAATGCGGCCGCTTCGCCTATTTTATAGGTCATGGACACAAAGCGCTCCTGCTGGATGATTGGGGGGCTCTGTCCCCCTCAATTATATAACCACAGACAATTTTTCCCGCAGCTCTTTCACTATGGCGTCGCGCAGCTTATCGACTTCCGCGTCCTTGAGGGTTCTGTCCTGGTGGCGGAAGGTCAGGCGGAAGGTCAGGTTTTTTTCTTCCGCGTTGGGGGCGAACAGGTCCACAAGCTGGACTTCTTCCAGGAGCGGGGTTTTGGCGCTCCGGATGTTCGCCTCTATTTGGCCGCTTTCCAGAGCCAGCGGCGCGCGCACGGTTATATCGCGCCGCACCGGCGGGAACACGGGCAGCGGCGCGAAGCGTACTTTAGCTTTTGCGTGCAGGTCTTGCAAGAGCGCCATATCCAGTTCCGCCATCCAGACTTCTTTGCGGGCGTGAAAGGCATCCGCGATTTTTGCCCGCACCAGGCCGGCAAAGCCCAGCTTCCGGCCGTCCAGGATGATGTCCACCTGGGGATGCAGCCAGGCCTGGGGGGAAGGGGACAGGGAAAAGGCGGCCGGGCCGAGGCCCAGCTTGATCAGCAGTTGTTCGATGACGCCTTTAAGATCCAGGTAATCGGCGTCCTGGGCCGTGGCCGGGCTGGCGTTGGGCCAGCCGGGGGCCAGGCGCTCGCCGTGGAGCAGCAGCCCCAGGCGCAGTTCCTCGCGGGCCGTGGTTTCGCTTTGCGGATCGGCGAAAAAGGCGTTGGCCACTTCAAAGAGACGCAAGGAGGTATTGCCCTGGCTCAGGTTGTGGCGCAGGTTGGCCAGCAGGCCGGGAGCGATGGCGCTGCGCAGCACGTCCTGGTCCGCGCTCAGGGGATTTTTTACGGAAATGCGGTTTTCTTCGGGCAGGCCGAGTTGGTCCAAATCTTTGTGCCCGACAAAGCTGTAGTTGATGGCTTCCATCAGGCCCAGATCCGCCACCATGCGCTTGACGCGGTTCAGGAATCCGAAGCGCGACTCCGGCCGGCCGGCGCGGTCCAGGGGGCGCAGCACCTTGGGCAGGGCGGCCGGAATTTTGTCCACCCCGTAGACCCTGGCGATCTCCTCGATCAGATCCGCCTCGCGGGTCAGATCCAGGCGATGGCTGGGCGGGGTGACGCTCCAGACCAGGGCGTTTTCCCAGGCCGGGGCGTATTCCAGCTTACAGCCGAGTTTTTCCAGCGTGTTTTTGCAGAAGGACTCTTCCATGGGCAGGCCGATCAAATCGTCGCACTTTTGTTTGCGCAGAGTGACGCGCGGGGCCGTCCAGGGCCGGAGCGCCGCGCCCAGGCAGCCGGGCAGGATGGTCGCTCCGGCGTTCCGGGCGATTAAGGCGGAGGCCCGGTCCAGAGCAAAGCGGGTCAGGCCGGAATCCACGCCGCGCTCAAAGCGGTAGGAGGCGTCGCTGGGAATGCCCAGGCGTTTGGCCGTGCGGCGGATGGCCGAAGGATTGAAGACCGCGGACTCCAGCAGGATGTTCCGGCTTTCTTCCGTGATTTCGCTGTTGGCCCCGCCCATGACCCCGCCCAGGCCGATGGTTTTTTTCGCGTCGCGGATGGTGATGTCCGCCTTGTTCAGAGTATGTTCCCGTCCGTCCAGGCTGACGGTTTTTTCCCCTTCATCCGCGCCGCGCACGATCACCAGGCCGCCTTCCGTCTTGTCCGCGTCAAAGGCGTGCAGGGGCTGGCCAAGTTCCAGCAGCACATAGTTGGTGGCGTCCACCGCGTTGGAAATGGGCCGCAGGCCGCAGGCCACCAGCCGCCAGCGCATCCGGGCCGGGCTTCTGGCTATTTTGGCGCCCTGAAGCATCCGCAAAAAATACGTCGGGCAAAGGTCCGGCTCCGGCAGTTCCACCTTGAACAGGCTTTCCGCGGCCGGGCCGCTTTCTATAATCTCCACCTCGGGCAGGCTCAGGGGCAGATTGAAAGCCAGGGCGGTTTCCCGCGCCAGGCCCAGCACGGACAGGCAGTCCGCCCGGTTGGGGGTGATGGAGACGTCCAGCACCTCTTCGTCCAGCTTCAGCGCGTCCAGCAGCCGCGCGCC
>JAVBSC010000105.1:0-3487 GCA_031547305.1 Desulfovibrionaceae bacterium | reverse complement strand
CATCTGCATCGCCGGTTTGATTTGGCATTTTTGGATCATATTTGATGATTACAGTATGCACGTTGTCCACGCCAAGCGCTTTTACAGTTTCTTCCACAAAGGCTTTCACCAACGGCATGCGTTCTTCCGGAGTACGGGCCGCGTCAATGGCTTCCAGGCGCGGAGCGCCACGCCGCCCCAAATCATCAAAGGCACTTCAGCCAGGCTGGTGTTGATGTTGGAGATGAGGTTTTCCGTGTCCGTTTTCGGACGGGGGAGGTTCAGGGCATCCGGCTATGACTTTTGCGGGGAATATGAAGTGGTGCGTTTGATGACGGCTTTTTGCCAGGCCTGAAGGCATTGCACCTTCAGGCCTGGTCTGTTTCTGCTGTTGCGTAGCTAGCTATGGCTTGGCTCTTATATTCCTCACGTTGGACTGTTGTCAGGTAATTAAAAGTTATCTTTTAAATTTCAACTCCCGCATGCCAGGCAGCAGGTTTTTTATTGCACCATGTTCGTAGTGCGCACTGCCAGGATTATTGCGCACCTCGCGACAGGTCGTCACCGGTTCTTCTTCAAAATCAGGGAGCCAATCCGCATCAGGCGCGTCGCCTGGTTTGCCTATATATATGTGACCTCTGTCGTGGCGTTCTATTAGAACTTCCAGCTCCCACTGATTGTTCAGGCGATGGGAACTTCTTTCTTGCTTCTCATTTTGCCATCTCATTATCTGTTGGACCGGTACTTTTTCGTAATAGTTCTCTTCGTCAATTACCAGGTATCCCCAGTACATGTGTCGAGGTATTACAGTATCCCTGGGGTAATGTTGGTTTATGGACGTGCAGAATGCCCATAGATTCTGGACTATATAAAGGACCAATGGGCGTGGCTGTTCGTACAGGTTCTTCGGTTCGGCGATTGGCACACGTTTGCCGATATATGTTTTGACATCCGTTGCCCGGCATGAATCCGGATAAAACGCCAGACTGCAAAGGCAAAGTATAAGCAGGCATATGCCGCGTTTCATACAAACTCCATAGTAGCTACTTGTCGCTACCAAACGACTGTTCCATTTTTCTTTCAAATTCCGCCTGCACAATATAGGCCTGCATCTCGGGCGCCTGGGTCATGGAGGAAATCAAGCGGTCTTTTTCCGGCGTTATGCCCATGGCCCGGCCTATGAGCATATCGGAAGCCGGAATCCGCGTCTCCGCCCCCGCCTCGCGAACGTCTCTATACTGGCCTACATGAACTATTTCATGCCGGAGCGCGCTCATGGCCATAGTAAATGATGTGACATCGCTGGGCTTTAAGAGGTCATTCCATATGTTGACATATACGGGTATTTCCCCTTTCTTGGAAGCACTTTCAGCTCTGATGAAGGCCGGGGCGTTGGTTCCCCATTCTTGCAGCTTTTCTGGTGATGCAAACGTCAGTATGAGTTTGGACCCGTCTCCAGGAGGAAACGCCTCATTGAGAGCATCAAAAAATTCTTGGAAGATGCCAACTTTAAGATCCTTGTTTTCTCCGGCTTCTTCCCAACGACGCTTCAAATCCAAAAACTTTTCAGCGTTATTGTTAAATAAGTTATCCAAGTCAGCGAGTTGAGCAGCGGTTTCGGCGCGCAGGCTCTCCGGCAGATCTTCAAGCTTTAGTTGATGTGCATATTCGCGCATCAATCCCGGCAATTCCCGTTTCGTGGCATTGGCGCATTTTTCGTCCATTTCCACGGCCTTTTTTGCCAATTCAGGCGATATGCCCTGCAATTCAAGAATGGTGCGGCGTTTTTCTGCTACACCTTGCCATTCTGGATCTTCACCCGGAATATTCGCCGCCATGTTAAAGCGATCTTCCGGGTGAATCTGTTCGGTCACAGCGCGCCTTTGCTCATCCGGCAGGCGCATGAATAGTGCATTGCGTTCCTTGTATATACGATCATCTTCAAGTGTGGTCGGGATGGTGTGACGGATATAATCTTTGCCGTCCTCATCCTTTCCTGATTCAGCAAGCACCCCCTGCGGCTTTGCCACCAGCTTTGCCCAATCCTCGGGGTTTGCCGGATCAGACAGCGTGGATCCGGCAGTGCCAGTGGCCTGCTCTTCAGCCTTGTCCGCCCGCTCGCGCACATCCGGGTTTTCCCAGAGCTTGTCCGAATATTCATAACCGGGATCGCCCGGTTGTACGCCCGTGACTTCAGGCCCGGCGGAAATTCCGCCACCAACATCCACCTGTCCGCTCGCATCCGCCTGGGTATGGCTCAGCTTCACATCCAGCTCCGGCCCCACGCTCAAATTCCCCACGTCATGCTGGGCCAGCAGCACCGTGCCGCTCCACAACGCCGCCGGCAGGGCGTTCGGGTTCGCCGCAAAATCGCCGGACGCATCACCCAACAGGCCGTTCAGGTTGGTAATGAGCTTCCGTGCCGGCCCGGCCGTCAGATCCCCCAGGCCCAGGTGGCCTTCAAGAATGCCGCGCGGGGTCTGGCCCGGATCAAGTCTTTGGACCGCCTGCCGGTAAAGCTCGCCCGGTTCCCCGCCCCCCGGAAGGCCACCCGCCCACGGCAACGCCGCGTCGCCATATTTCGCGCCGATTCTGTGCTCCATGGTCCGCAAATTCCCGCCCAGGGCGAAAAAATGCTCCAGCGTGCCGATCATCTTCCGCGCCGCCGGGCTGGGCTCCTCCCCGCCGGTCAGGGCCGCGTCCATGCGCCAGACGGCATGGGCCATGGCGGATTCCGCCACTTCCTCCCGCGCCTCCCGCAGGCGGGCTTCCGGGATTTTCAGGTCGTCCGGATGCGTTTCCGCCGCCTGGACCACCCTGGCCGCTTCGCTGGCCGGCAGTCCGTTCAGGAGCGGGCCAAGGGCGGCCAGGCCGGGCGAGAACCCGGCTTCCGCAAAGGCTCTGGCCGCGGATTGGCCGTAGTCCCGGCCGATTTGGCCCAGGCAGGCGGCTTTTTGTTTGAAGTCCGGCAAGCTCTCGAATTTGTCCTTGATCTCCGCCGCTTTGGCCAGGGGCAGGACCTTGGGTTTTACATCCAGCCCTTGGCCGAACAGGGTTTGCAGGCGGAGCGAGCGGTCCGTCAACTCTTCCGTGGAATATTGCGGCGCGATCCGGGGCAGCAGCGGGGCGAAGCCCGTGTCGTTTTGGACGGATTCGGGGCCGGGGTCCAGGTCGCCGGAGCGTTCCGCCGCGTAGCCGGCCGGGTCGCCGCGCAACTGGTTCACTTCCTTGCCGAAGATCCGTGCGGCAAACCCCTGGCCTTTTGCCAGCGCTTCCTGGGAATATTTCGCGGTCAGGGTGCCGAAAAAGCCGACGGTCTGACGCATGCGTCTGGCCAGCGGCACCTGGGCGTTTTTCACCAGCGGCGCGGCCTGCTGGCAGACTTCGCGCAGGTCTTTGACCTTTTGGGCGGCCTCGGTGTGGCCCAGGACCAGCAAATCCGCCTCCAAAGCGTTGGTGGCCGTGTAATCGCCGCTCTTCATGGCGCGGAACATCCGGTCGTCGCCGC
>JAVBSC010000038.1:0-5610 GCA_031547305.1 Desulfovibrionaceae bacterium | reverse complement strand
CTTCTTATGATAAATCGTGTTTATATATATAAACACACTAGCGCCAAAAGTTGCGCCAGGCAAGAGATTTTTTTAAAATAAAAAAGTGTTCGCATTTGTGATAATGGCTGAAAAATACATATAACACACATTGGACTATCAATGAAAATCAGATTTGCGCTTTTACTGTGTCTGCTTCTGGGGCTTTTCTCCATGCCGGTCTGGGGCGGTAGCCTGCTCGCGGATGCGGACATTCCCCGGAGCGTGGATTTTTTACCGGCCCCGCCAGCGGAAGGCGCCACGGACATGGCGCGGGACAAGGCGCTCTATGAGCGGACCAGGGCGGCCAAAGGCACGGAGCGCTGGCTTCTGGCCGCGCGCGACGCGGATATCCGCCTGGATCGCGGGGCCGGGGAACTGTTCACGGAATCCTTTGGCCTGAAGATTAGCCGGGAAGGCACGCCGGCCACCTATGCGCTGCTGCACGGGGTTTTTCCGGATCTTATAGCCTCATTCAATTCGGCCAAAGAGCGGTATATGCGGATCAGACCTTTTGTTTATTACAATGCGCCCGGCTCCACCTGCACCCCGGCCGAAGAGGAGCACTTGAGCGGCAACGGCTCTTACCCTTCCGGCCATTCCACCCTGGGCTACGGCATGGCCCTGGTCCTGGCGGAAATTTCCCCGGAGCGCCAGAACGCCATAATCAAGCGCGGCATTGAAATTGGGCAGTCCAGGGTGATTTGCGGCGCGCACTGGCAAAGCGATGTGGACGCCGGCCGCCTGGTGGCCGCCGCCACCATGGCCCAACTGCACAACAGCGAGGAATTTTGCAAGCTTATGGCCAAGGCTAAGGAGGAAATCCGCCGGATACGCCTGCTGCCCGCCAGGGACGCGCAATGAGAGCTGAAAATTAGGTGGTTGTGAGTGCAAGGTCGCGAAAAGCCCCGGCAACGGGGCTTTTCAGATTGATGACAAACCCCGCAAGGCCGGGCTTTGTAAAGACACGCCCACTCCGGCGCTTCACGGCGGCAATGAATGCCGCCTGCGCCTGCGTGGCTGGCTGCTGCCAAAGAAGACTTTGTCAACAGCCTCAAAAGCCCCGGTAACAGGGCTTTTGAGGCTGCGTTATGCCTGAGGCCGGCTAGCTGGGGCTATACCTGGGATTCCTTCCGATAGGCGATGATATCCTGAACTGAGAGGAGGGGCAGGGCGTTTTTTAGCGCGAACTCCTTTACCTGCGGGAGCCGCGCCATTGTCCCGTCCGGGTTTGTGAGTTCGCAGAGCACGCCGCTTGGTGTGAGTTTCGCTATTTTCATCATATCCACTGTGGCTTCAGTATGTCCCGGACGTTCAAGGACGCCGCCCTTTTTGGCGACAAGCGGGAAGACATGCCCGGGCCGGCGCAAATCATCCGGCCGCGCGTCTTTTGCGACAGCAGCCTTAACGGTGCGTACCCTGTCCGCGGCCGAAACGCCGGTTGTGACCCCTTTGGCGGCTTCAATGGAAACCGTGAAGGCCGTGCCGTAGGCGCTCGTATTATTTGGCGCCATTTGCGGAAGGTTGAGTTCTTGCGCCTTTTCCGGAGTAAGGCAAAGGCACACGATGCCACTGCACTCGCGGATAAGCAGGGCCATTTGCCCGGTGGTCAGCGTGGAAGCCGGAAAGATCAGGTCGCCTTCATTTTCCCTGTCGTCGTCATCGACGGCCAGGATGCCGTTGCCGCTCCGCAATGATCGCACGGCAGCCAGCACGCGTTCTTTGGGAGAACCGAAAAAAGACAGCGGATTCTGGCTCATATTTACCTCCTTGCGGTTGTGCCAGAACCAGGGCGCACGACTGGGCGCAACGCTACGCGCTGTTGACGGGAAGATAAGACTTCGCAACAGGATCAGCCGTATTCTCTTTCATCCGGACTATTACCGTCGGTTCCGGATTCGCACCGGATCTGCTGACCCTTTCACCCGAAAGGCGCTCGCGGACTTCCCATACGGGTTACCGCCGGTGGGGACTTGCACCCCGCCCTGAGAATGGGAGAAAGTTTATAGACAACAGCGGCTATGTCAACCGCGTTGTGACTGGTGAACATTTTCAATGTTCATATTCAATCCAAAATCTTCTGCATGAACACCAGATCCAGCCAGCGGCCGAACTTGCGGCCAACCTGGCGGATCCGGCCGGTCCGCTCAAAGCCGTGGCGCTCGTGAAAGCGGATGGAGCCGGAGTTGTCCGCGTCTATGGCCCCGATCATCACGTGCTTGTTCATTTGAACCGCCAGAGGGAACAGCGCTTCCAGGAGTGCGCCGCCCAGTCCCTTGCCGCGCTGGCCTGGCCGGATATGCACGGTGTGTTCCACAGTATGCTGGTACGCGTCAGTAAGGCTGCCGCGCCAGAGGCCGAAGGTGGAAAACCCCAGCAGTTCGCCATTCTCCTCGGCCGCCAGGATGGGGAATCCCAGTCCGCGCCGCGCTTCAAACCAGGCCAGGCGGTCCGCCTGGCTGAACGGCCCCAGGGCATACACGGCCGTGGAGTTCAGGATGACCTCGTTGTAAATGGCGGTAATTGCCGGAATATCCGTTGCTTCAGCCGGTCGCAACCGCATTATTTTCCGTCCTGTTTTGTGGCTTTACATAAATTCAAGGTAAATTTATTATAATAATTAAGCACGGACAGCCAGAAATTTCCGTACAGGGCCGCGCGGGCGCGGCGGGGAGGAAGCATGTTTTCCAAAGACAAGGCGCTTCGGATGTTTTCTTGTTACCGGGCCGCGCATCCTGCTTTGAGGGGCGCGGGGTTCGGCATGGCGGCGGTGTTGTTCGGCCTGATAGTCTGGCTGGTCAACTGGATTTACGCGCACATAATGCCGAGCACCATCGCCATTGCGGCCCCGGTACTGTGTTTGATTCTGGTGGTTGTATTTTTTCTGCGCAGTTCCGCCGCCCCGGAATCCAAACGCTTTGGCCTGATGCTGCGCATAATGCTTTACGCCCAGGGCAAGTTTCAGTACCTGGCCGGATTTTTCCTGGTTCTGGGGCTTTCTTCCGCCATCTTTCAGGGCGGCCATGGCGGGCTTTTGTTCGGGGCGCTTTTTTTCGCCATTCTGGGCGTCCTGCCGGTTTTTTTGACAAAATTCAAAGAGAAGACGCCGGGCCAAAGCCAGCCTTGAAAAAACGATCAAAAAGGCTTTTCATTATTTAATCGGAATATTCACAGCGGGCGAGAAAGCGGCCAGGGCTTTCCGGATGTCCGCGAACGCGGCTTCGGCCAGGGGTTTGTGGGCCGCCGGCAGGGCCGCGGAAAAGCTTGCCAGTACGCTGGCCTCGTTTTCGCCGGCCATGAGCCGGGCATAGGCCCCGGTGATGGCCCTGGCTGTTTGGGCGGAGTCCCCGGTCGGAGCGGGCGTGGCGTAGGCGGCGTAGGCGGCTTTGAATTCACCGGGCCGGTCGGCCCGCCAGGAGTCCCGGTCAAAAACCAGCAGGCGCGGCAGGCGCGGGGATTCCACGCGGTTCAGGGAAATGGCGTTGCCCTGGCCGTCCTTTTTCTCGTAGTACATGAAGGCCCCGTCCGTGGCCGCATAGGCGCCGGGAATGTTCGAGTCCCCCAGGCCGCCGTCCCCGGGTTCCAGGTAGGCGGCGTAATCACGGCCCTGGCCGGAGGAAAGCAGGTAATAGCCGAAGCAGCAGTTTGCCCCGCCGGTGAACAGGCTGATTTTCATGGTCTGGCAGCCGGGTAGGGGGAAGTCGGCCTGGATTGGATCGGCGCTGATTTCCCGCAGCGCTTCCAGACGCGGCGCTATGGCCGCGCCTTTGCGCAGGAGTTGGGCGTCCAGAAGCCCGGCCTGCCCAGGCGTGATCTTCAGGGTAAAGGAACCGAAAGCGATGTCCCGGCCGTTTTGCTCCGCCAGGGCGGCTTGCGTCGGGGTAAGGGCAAGGGCGAAAAGGCAGAGCAGGGCGCGGGATAAAATTCCGGCTTTTGAGAATACGATGTTCATGTCAGCCTCGGCAAGTGAAGGTTAATGGAGATCAACGCATGCCTCTGCCCGGCTGGAGTTGTTTGTCCGCCGGCGCGGAAGCCTGGACCTTGTGGTCGATGATTTGGGTTTCACCCGGCTTCAGGCTGAGCTTCCAGCGGTAGATCTTGGCTCCGCCCAACTGAGGGGCGTTCACGGCCTCTTCCGGCTTGGGAGTGGATTCCACGGACAGGGTTATGGCCGTGTCCGCCGCGTTGGGCGCGGGGTCCTCCACCACCAGGTCCACTGGCCGGTTGCGGGTGTTCTTAAGGGTGATCTGCCAGTGCCAGAGCACGGTCTGCTCTTTGCTGATGAAGCCCTGCTCGCCGGTTGTGCGCTTGAGATCCCGCATAGTGGCCGTGATTTGCGGGTCCGTGCCGAAGAACAGGATACCCTTGTCGCCGTTGAAGGAAAACGGCTCTTCGCCTACCAGCACGTTGTCCACAAAAAATTGCGCGTTGCCGGCCGGCAGTTCCAGGGCCTGGGGCAGGGAGAGTTCCGCTGTCAGAAAACCCTTGGGGTTGGAAGCCGGGCGCAGGGTGTAGCGGTAGCGTGTCTTGTAGGATTCCGAAGACAGCGGCACGCGGGCCGGGGCGTTGTTTTCAATGCGCCGCTTGCCCAGGCTCCATAGGCGGAAGCTGGATTTCTCTTCCTGTACTGGCCGGATCGGGGCGGATTTATCTAATGATACTTCGCTCATGGCGCGCTGCATCATGGGTGCCGGGGCTGGCGCTTCCGCCATTTTGCGGTTGTCAAAAACGCGCGGCTTCTCAAAACTGAGCACCCATGGCCATATGGGAGCGGGCTGAACGCTTTTGTCCCGGCCGGTGGTGGAAATGAAGATTTCCGCGTCCGTCCAGGCGAACCCGGAATTCTGAAACAGGAAGGCGTCCTGCTCGATGCTCAGGCTATCCTTGGCCGGCGCGGCCACCAGGCGGTAGGAGGTCCGGCAGGAGGCGGGCATGATGTAAGAGTAGCGCAGGGGGCTGGATTCCGCTCCGTTGCCGTCAAAGGGTACGGCGGCAATGTGATGGGCGTTTGCGGCGTCGTGGTCGCGCAGGTTTTTTTCCGCCAGGGCCAGGCGCGTTTTTATATCCGCCAGGGCACGCTGCTCTTTTTCCTGGTCCGCGTACAGGCCGGGCACCAGCCGGCCCAGGGCCTCGTCCAGTTTGAGCAACTCGTCCGGGGTGGGCGGTTTTTCCTTGGAAGGCTGGATCTGCCACAGCTTGATGCGGCCGGCTATGGCTTGCAGGGCGCCCTGGCGCTGGGCAGCCTCTTCTTTAAGGCCGGCCACGGCCGTCAGCAGTTCCTTGCGCCTGGGATCTTTTTCCCGCTCCGGCAGCAGAACTTTGCCGCCACCCATCTCGTCCGCGGCGTCCTCCGGGAGTTCCAGCCAGTAGACCCCACCGGCCGGCATTCCCCCCACGGTTACGGAAAAAGTGCTCTGGTCCGCCTGTGCCGGTATGGCGATCAACACGCCCTTGCCGCCTCCGGGCAGGGTTTCCGCCTTAAGCCGCTCCTCAACGGTAACCTGAACCTCGTCCGGAAAAATCAAGGCCGTTGTTGGTTGCGCGGGCGTGGCCGCTCGCGCGGCGGCGCACAGGCGGAGGCAAAACTGACAC
>JAVBSC010000100.1:0-30472 GCA_031547305.1 Desulfovibrionaceae bacterium | reverse complement strand
ACTGGCGGACCGCATGCCGCGCCAGCTTTCCGGCGGCCAGCAGCAACGGGTGGCCATAGCCAGGGCGGTAATCAACAACCCGCTCATGCTTTTGCTGGATGAGCCGTTCAGCGCCCTGGATTTTAAGCTGCGCAAGCAGATGCAGTTGGAAATCAAGCAATTGCAGCGCCAGTTGGGCATCACCTTTGTCTTTGTGACCCATGACCAGGAAGAGGCTTTTGCCATGTCGGACCGGGTGGTGGTCATGAACCAGGGCTACATTGAACAAATCGGCACGCCGCAGGAAATTTACGAGGAGCCGGAAAATCTTTTTGTGGCCAGGTTTGTGGGCGACATTAACATTCTGGAAGGCCGCATCCTCTCGGCCGGCGGCGACAACACCTACCAGGCCGTACTGGAAAACACCGCTTTTTCCTTGCGCACGCGGCGTGAATTCGAGCCGGACGACAATGTTCTGGTGTTGCTCCGGCCGGAAGATCTGAAAATTTACCGCCTGCACGACGAGGAGCTGGATGGGCCGCACCTTTTGGGCCGTATTGAGCAATCCGTGTACAAGGGGGCCACGGTGGATCTGCTGATCACCCTGGAGAGCGGCAAAACCTTGATGGCCGCGGAGTTTTTTAACGAAGACGACGAGGAGATCAACTACAACCCCGGCGAGCGCGTGGCCGTGAGCTGGGTGGCGGGTTGGGAAGTGGTGCTGGACGATGAGGGAGAATAACGGATTCCGCAATTTCAGCGTGGGACTGAGCTGGATCTGGCTGGGCCTGTTCGCGGTTCTGCCGAATCTTTCTTTGCTCCTGGTAACCCTTCTGGACAAAGGCGAAGTGGATTTTTTCATCCCGGTCCTGACTCTGGAAAACTACGCCAGGCTGTTCGACCCGGCCTTTGCCCGCATTTTCTGGGACTCCATACGCCTGGCCGGGCAAAGCACCTTTCTCTGCCTTTTGATCGGCTACCCCTTCGCCTACCTTCTGGCCCGTTCAGGCGCCAGGGCGCGGCCCTGGCTTTTGCTCCTGGTGGTCATTCCTTTCTGGACCAGTTCGCTCATTCGGACTTACGCGCTGATCATGATCCTGCAAAGCCAGGGCATTTTGAACAAAGTGGCTCAGTTCGCGGCCGGACTGTTCGGCATAACGGTGGAGCCTTTCTCTTTCATGTACAGCGATGCGGCCGTGTTCATCGGCCTGAGCTACACCATGCTGCCCTTCATGATCCTGCCGCTCTACGCCTCCATAGAAAAACTGGACCGCCGCCTGCTGGACGCGGCTAAGGATCTGGGAGCCGGCACCCTGCGCACCTTCTGGCACATCACACTGCCGCTTACCCTACCGGGCATAGTGGCCGGCTGCATCCTGGTGTTCCTGCCTTCCCTGGGCTGCTTTTACGTGCCGGAAATTCTGGGCGGCGCCACCAACATGCTTCTCGGCTCCTTCATCAAAAACCAGTTCCTGGTGGCCAAGGACTGGCCATACGGCGCGGCGGCCAGCACCATCCTTACCATGTTCCTGGTGATCTTGGCCCTGGCCTACCGCTTTGCCAGCCGCCGCGCGGCGGCCAGAGAAGCGCGGCCGGAAGCTGTGGATGGGGGTTTTTAAGCCATGCGACGCGGATTAGCCCGGTTTTACCTTTGGCTGGTGTATTCTTTTTTATATCTGCCGCTCTTTGTGGTCATGATCTATTCTTTCAACAAGGGGCGCTATTCCACCAACTGGACCGGCTTTACCTGGCAATGGTACGAGCGCCTGCTGGCCAACCAGCCCCTGATGGACGCGGCGGCCAATTCTCTGCTGGTGGCGGTTTGTTCGGCCACTCTCGCCACAATTCTGGGCGGTCTGGCCGCTTTGTGCATAAAGCGCTACCGCTTTGCCGGACGCCGGCTGCTTTACGGCAGCGTATACGCCCTGGCGGTTTCGCCGGACATTGTCATGGGCATCTCCCTGCTCATCTTCTTCATCGCCTGCAAGCTGGAACTGGGTTTTTTAACCCTGCTCATCGCCCACATCACCCTGTCCATGCCCTTTGTGACCGTGACAATCCTGGCCCGGCTCTCTGAATTCGACGAACACCTCATTGAAGCGGCCAGAGACCTTGGGGCTTCGGAAGCCAGAGCCTTTCTGCATGTGCTCCTGCCCCTGACCGCCCCGGCTATAGCCGCCGGCTGGCTCCTGAGCTTCACCCTGTCCCTGGACGACGTAATGATCAGCGCCTTTGTGACCGGACCGAGCTTTGAAATCCTGCCCCTGAAGATCTACTCCCTGGTCCGTCACGGTGTAAAACCTGACATCAACGCCCTGAGCGCCGTGATGTTCGTGATCACACTGATTCTGGTGTTCAGCGCCCAGTTTCTCATGCGTAATCGGGGGAAAAAATAGTTTCCTACTCCTCCCCAATCCCAGTAATAAACCCGCACAGTTCCACGGGAAGAGCGGATTCGCCGTTGTGCTGGAGCTGGACCACTTCCAGGGCGGCCGCGCCTTTTGGGGAGACGAGTTCCGCAACCTGCATGCGCAGGTTGTAGGGTTCCGGGGCTTCAAGCTGTTCCAGCAGGCACCACCAGCCTTCCGGAGTTTGCTCCCAGCGCATGATGTAGGCCAGGGGGGAAGACAGGGCGTTGGCCAGCATCGCCTTAAGGTCGTTCATGGAAACCCGGCCCTTGTGGCCGCCGGCGTTGATGTAGGTGCCGTCGGCCCGGCGCACCACCAGGGGCAGGCCAAGAAGACGCCGTGGCACGTCCTGGTTGGATATGGACCAGGACTGAGCCTGGGGCCGCAGAGGAATAATCCTGGCTTTAGACTGATTTTCTTCAGCTTTTTGTTCCGCGTTCAAAATATCGATAAGAACGTTCAGGTTGCCGGCCAGGGCGGCGTTCAGGTTTACAACTTCGCCCAGAGCCCGGCTCAGATCCCCGGCCAGACCAGTCAGCCCGTACGCCAGATCGTTAAGCTGCTTCAGGGTATCGGTAAGACTTACTTCCCGGTTTTCCAAAGAGTTGGCTGTGGCGCCGGATTCGGCTTGCGGGGCTCCCTTCAAGCCCCATTCGTCCAGCAGGTTTTCAAGACCCTGCATGCGCTTTAAAACTGCGTTTTGCTGCTGACTAAGACTGAGCATGCTTTTGGCCATATCACTGACAGCCTGGCTCATATGGCGCTGTTGTCCGGAAATATCGGCCTGTTCGCGGGGTTTGCGCTGGGATGCCGTCTTAAGCTTGAGCCAGGAAAATTCCTTGGCCAGACGTTCCCGCACTTCTTCCACAGACATGCCGGCGCTGAAAAAATCCCGGATACGAAAGCAGACTTCCCTGGCTTCTTCAGTAAAGCGTATGGGCTTTCCCTTGCTGGCCACGGGTATGCAGTCCGGAAACTTGCGGCGGTAGCTTTTGACCGTTGTCTCGGAAACTCCGAGCAGCTTGGACAAATCCCGGTGCGTGTAGGTATGTTCGCTGTGCATGTTGGTTATCCCTTTGCGTATTTTAATACACAATATCCCATTGAATTATTTAAATTAAAATGTTACAATTAATCT
Organism: Desulfovibrionaceae bacterium; assembly: GCA_031547305.1. Lineage (GTDB taxonomy): Bacteria > Desulfobacterota > Desulfovibrionia > Desulfovibrionales > Desulfovibrionaceae > JAVBSC01. The sequence goes on along the minus strand of JAVBSC010000100.1, from coordinate 26,947 downwards.
CAGAAAAAAGTATAAGGCAATAAAAATTAAAAATCAATTACCGGACATTTAACGGTAAGCTATCCGTAAATTTAATAATAATCTGAAAAACAGCCTGGAAAGCCAAATATAAAGTTTCAATCTTTTTATATTCTTTAAACGATTACAACTTGTGGTTGCGGGCTGTTTCTGATACAAAATTCCGTTGGCATAATGCCGGAAATGGTTTTTTTCTCTTAAAAAAACCGGATATATCTGACTGTGTTGAAAAAACAAATACGCTCTCTGCTTCTTTCTTCCTGCACCAACCAGCAGCTGTCCAAATGGTTTGATCCCCTCAGCCTTGAGCCTGGCGACGAAGGGTCCCTTGTTGTCTATTTTCCTCATGCTTTGTTCGCCGAGTGGTTCAAGGACAATTTCCAGTCCGTTTTTGAGCAAAATATGGAATCCCTGCCCGGCGGAGCGCGATTTACCTATGCGATAAAAAAAACATCGCCCGGCGCCGGGGCAGGCCAGACTCCCTTGCGCGGTTCCCCAAAGAACCTGGGCGTCAAAGATGAACCCCGGCCGCAAAACGGCTTTGCGGATACCGCCGCTTCTTTTGAAACTTTTCTATTCAACCGAAAAAACCAGTTCCCCGTAGCCGCGGCCAAAGAACTGGCCTGCCAGGGAAACAACAACCAATATAATCCCTTTGTCATCCACGCGCAGAGTGGTTGCGGCAAAACTCATCTGCTTTCGGCCATTGCCGGTGAATTCATCCGCAATGTTACTAAAAATAATATTTTTTTAGGTACGTTATATGAATTTGGAACAAAAATCAGGAACAAGTCTGAAAAATCCATAAACAGAAATTTTGAGGACTATTCCGCCCTGTTCCTTGATAATTTTCAGGATTGCCAAGAGGATCAGGATATGCAGAATATCCTGGTTCTGACCCTGGATACGTTTTTAAACGCCAAAAAAACAGTGGCCATAGCCATGGACAATCACCCGGCCGCTTACCCTGGTTTTTCCGCTAAACTGCGTTCCAGGCTGGAAGGCGGGCTCCTGGTGGAAATAAAAAAACCGGATCTGGACGTTAGGCGGCAATATGCCCAGCAGCAAAATGATTTGCTTTCTTTAGGACTGAAAAAAAACGATCTCCTCAGCGTGGCTCAGCAATACCAGGAATTTCGGCAGATCCAGGGAGCTTTGCGCAAGGTGGCCGCTTTTAAGGCCCTGGCCACGGAAGACGAACCCATGGATCTGGACCAGCTTTTAAAAAGCATCAACACCACCCAGGCCAACCCGCTTACGAAACAACTCATAATAGAAAAAACAGCCCGGTATTTTGGCCTGGATTCACTGGAACTCACGGGAAAAGGCCGGAAAAGCAACGTGGCCTCAGCCCGTCAAGTAGCCATGTATTTGTGCCGGGAACTTCTGGGCACTCCGCTTTCCGGCATAGGTGAATCCTTTGGCGGTAAAAATCACTCCACAGTAATATATGCCGTTAATAAAATTACATATTTAGTGAAAGGAAACAAAGATATGCACAATATTGTCTCTGAATTAAAAAAATTGTGCACATCTTTATGACTCCACCGTAAAGAATCCGGTAAACGAAAAAAATGTTCTTGTGACGATAAAACATTGTTAATTTTTTACCGAGTGTTTTTAATATGTTAATACCGTTAGGAACATTAATTCAGGCTTAATAAAAATAATAAGGAGTCAATAATGTTTTTGAAGATTCATAAAGAGGACGTCATAGAAGGTCTTCAAAAAGCAGCCAACATTATTCCAGCCAAAACCGGAGCCGCTTATTTGCGTTCCATCTGGCTCAAGGCGGAAAACGGCCGTCTGGAAATTATGGCCACTGACTCCAGCCTGGAGTTCCGCGGGGCCTACACGGCGGAAATTATGGAACCCGGTTTGGCCGGAGTTCAAGGCCGTGCTTTTGTGGATCTTTTGCGCAAACTGCCTTCCGGGCAGATTTCCCTTAAGCTGGACAGTCAGAACGGTAATCTGCTTATTGAGCAGGGCCGCCGCAAATATAAGCTTCCCACCAACGATCCGGTTTGGTTCCAGACTTTTTCCGAGTTTCCGGAAAACGGCACGCCCGGCCCGGTGATCTGGTCAGGGGATTTTTTGCAGGAGATCATTGAGCGCATTATCTACTGCATCAGCGACGACGACTCCATGGACGCCTTGGCTTGCCTGATATTCAAACCCTCGGAAAACGGTATAGACGCCTGTGGCCTGAACGGGCATCAATTCGCGAGGATTAGTTTTTTGCATGACGATTTGCAGGCTCTGCTGCCTCCGGAAGGTATTCTGATTCAGAAAAAATACCTGAATGAACTGAAAAAGTGGCTGGGCGCCGGGGAAATAGAACTTAATCTTGGCGATAAACGCCTGTTTTTGCGCACGAACGACCACGGCGAAACCTTCAGCTTGCCGCTTTCCAACTACGTCTATCCGGATTATATGAATTTTCTTTCCAAGCTCAAGTCCGAAGGCGTCTCCCGCCTTACGCTGAACCGCAAAGAAGCGGGCGAGGCCTTGGAACGGTTGCTGATCTTCAATACGGAAAACAACCGCTGCACCTATTTTGACATATCCGGAAACGAGCTGGCTCTTTCATCCACCGCTCAGGATGTGGGTTCGGCAACGGAAAATCTGGACGTGAGCTTTAACGGAACAGTTAAAAAAATAGCTTTTGCCACGCGCAATCTCATGGATGTGCTCGGTAATTATCGCTCAGAGGCGCTTACCCTGATCCTTACCGGCGGGGAAGGGCCTTGCGGCATAGAGGGCGAAAACGACAAAGATTACACAGTGGTGATCATGCCCATGAAGATAGTTGATGAGACTTATTATAGTGAGGAACAGGTTTAATGACCCAAGTCAACAACGGCAACGGCGATTACACCGCCGGGAACATAACGGTTCTGGAAGGCCTGGCCGCGGTGCGCAAGCGCCCGGCCATGTATGTAGGCAGCACGGACATTCATGGTCTGCACCATCTGGTTTATGAAGTGGTGGATAACTCCATAGACGAGGCCATGGCCGGGTTCTGCACCAAGATAACCGTGCGCCTGCATATGGACGGCTCATGCTCCGTGGCGGACAACGGCCGCGGCATTCCGGTTGATATCCACCCCAAGGAAGGCATTCCGGCTCTGCAACTGGTAATGACAAAACTGCACGCCGGCGGCAAGTTTGACAGCAACAGCTACAAGGTTTCCGGCGGATTGCACGGGGTTGGCGTGTCTTGCGTCAATGCTCTGTCCGAAACCCTGGAAGCCACTGTCAGACGCGACGGCAAAAAGCATCGCCAGGTATTTTCCCGCGGCGTTCCGCAGACTGGTGTGGAATATCTTGGAGAATCCGAAGGCCACGGAACGGTGGTTCGCTTCAAGCCGGATGAGGAAATTTTTGAGAATCTGGAGTTTTCCTATGAAACCCTGCGCAAGCGCATTGAGGAACTCGCCTACCTGAACAAGGGACTGGAGATTGAATTTCACGACGAGCGCTCCGGCGACAGTGAGACATTTTGCTTTGAAGGCGGCATAAAACAGTTCGTCAAGGATCTGAATTCCGGCGAAATGGGCATTCACGGCATTGTGGATGCGGAAGGCGCGGCCCAGGGCGTGATTGTGGATTTCGCCCTCCAGTACAACGCCGGCTATAAAGAAAACGTGCTCACTTTTGCCAATAACATTCGCACTAAAGAAGGCGGAACACACCTTGTGGGCTTCCGGACCGCGCTCACCAGGGCCATAAACTCCTATCTGAAAAATTCCGAACTGGCCAAAAAGTACAAAATAACCGCCCTGTCCGGAGACGACATTCGCGAAGGCCTCACGGCCGTGGTTTCTGTAAAGCTGCCGGAACCGCAGTTTGAAGGTCAGACCAAGACTAAACTTGGCAATAGCGAAGTAGTGGGCGTTGTTGCTGGTGTAATTTATGAAAAGTTGAACACCTACTTTGAGGAAAACCCCAAAGACATCAAGCTGATCATTGAAAAAGCCGTGGATGCGTCCCGGGCGCGCGATGCGGCCCGTAAGGCCAAAGATTTGGTGCGTCGCAAGGGCGCTTTGTCCGACAACGCCCTGCCGGGCAAGCTTGCGGACTGCCAGAGCAAGGATCCGGCCGAGTCCGAACTGTTTATAGTGGAAGGCGATTCCGCCGGCGGTTCGGCCAAGCAGGGGCGGGATCCCAAGTGCCAGGCCATCCTGCCTTTGCGCGGCAAAATCCTGAACGTGGAGCGTACCCGCTTTGACAAGATGCTGGCCAACAAGGAAATAAAGGCCATCATCACCGCTATGGGCGCCGGCGTGGGACAGATTGGCGGGGAGAGCGACGTGGATCTTTCCAAATTGCGCTACCACAAAATAGCCATCATGACCGATGCGGACGTGGACGGCGCGCATATCCGCACATTGCTTCTGACCTTCTTTTTCCGCCAGTATCGCGAGCTTATTGAAAACGGCTACCTGTACATAGCCCAACCGCCACTTTACAGGGCGCACAACTCCAGGTTCGAGCGCTTCATCAAGGATGATCCGTCCCTGGACGAGTTCCTTTTGGAGCGGGCCAGCAAAGATTTGATCATCACTTCAGGAAATAACACTGAATTTACTGGAGCTGAAATTATAGATCTCTACAACGCCCTGGGGTTCGTCCTCAGCCGCATCCGCGACGCCATAAACTCCGGCCTGCCGGAAGCCCTGTTCAGCGCCTTTTTGGAATACGAGGAGCCAGTTTTGGCAAGCTGGTTCAACAACGAAGATCCGGCCAGATACGCCGCCTTTTGCGCCTACATGGAGAAGCGCGGCTACACCCTGAACCTGGAAACCCGTCAGACCGACCTGGAAGAGCTGACCTGGCTCCTTTTTGAGGATAAAAACGGACATCGCACCCGTTTCAGCCGGGAACTCTTCAATTCCAAAATGTACCGCCAGGCCCGCAGAGGCCGCCAGGAACTTCTGGATCGTTGCGGCTCATTTTCCTTCACCCTGGGGCGCAAAGACGAGGCGGCTCGCCAGGTGGAAGGCCTGCACGCTCTTTCCTCGTCCATCATGGAAGAAGCCCGCAAAGGCCTGACTATCCAGCGCTATAAAGGCCTGGGCGAAATGAACCCGGAGCAGCTCTGGGTAACCACAATGAACCCGGAAAACCGCATCCTCCTCAAAGTCGGCATTGATGACGCCGAAGAAGCCTCCGAAGCTTTTGAAGAACTCATGGGCGACCGCGTGGAAGCCCGCCGCGACTTCATCGAACGCAATGCGTTAAGCGTGCAAGATTTGGATATTTAGCGCAGGCGCAGCCTGCTTCCAATAAAGAGGTTCAAGTGTCGGATACAACATCGCAATCGCTGGTCAGCATAGAGAAAGAGCTGCGCAAGTCTTATCTGGAGTATTCGCTTTCGGTGATTATCGGCCGGGCCATACCGGACGCGCGGGATGGTTTGAAGCCGGTGCACCGGCGCATAATGTTCGCGCAGCATGAGTTGGGCAACACGTACAATCGTCCGCCCAAAAAGTCAGCCCGTGTGGTCGGCGACGTTATAGGCAAATACCATCCGCATGGCGACAGCGCGGTTTACGATGCCCTGGTGCGCATGGCCCAGGATTTTTCCATGCGGGATCTGCTGGTGGACGGCCAGGGCAATTTCGGCTCCATAGACGGCGATGCCGCCGCGGCCATGCGGTACACGGAAGTGCGCATGTCCCGGCTGGCCGGGGAATTTCTGGCGGACATAGAAAAAGAGACCGTGGATTTCAGGCCCAACTACGACAACACGTTGGAAGAGCCTTCAGTCATGCCCACCAGAGTGCCCAACCTGCTGCTCAACGGGTCTTCCGGCATTGCCGTGGGCATGGCCACCAATATTCCGCCGCACAATCTGGGCGAGCTTTGCGACGCGCTTTTGACGCAGATTGATAATCCGGATTGCAGCGTTGTCGAGCTTATGGAGCACGTCAAGGGACCGGATTTTCCCACCAGTGGTTTTGTTTACGCCGGTAAAGGGCTTTTTGACGCCTACTCCACAGGCCGCGGCACGGTAAAGGTGCGCGGGCGGGTGGCAGTGGAAAACAAAAAGCGCGGCGACTCCATAGTGATCTCGGAGATTCCCTACGGATTGAACAAATCCAGCCTTGTGGAAAAAATCGCCTTTCTGGTCAACGAAAAGCGCATTGACGGCGTTTCCGACCTTCGCGACGAATCGGACCGCAAAGGCATCCGCATTGTCCTGGATCTGAAGCGCGGCGCCATTCCGGACATCGTCATAAACGCTCTCTACAAATACACTCCGCTGGAAAGCTCCTTCAGCTACAACATGCTGGCCGTGGTGGGCAACCGCCCGCAGTTGCTCACGCTGAAAAGCGCCCTTGGTCATTTTTTGGATCACCGGCGCGAGGTGGTTATCCGGCGCACCCGCTTTGACTTAAAAAAATCCGAAGCCAGGGCCCACATACTGGAAGGCCTGCGTATCGCCCTGGACAACATTGACGAAGTCGTAGCCCTGATCCGGGCTTCCAAAACACCGCAGGAAGCCAAAGAAAAGCTTATGGATCGTTTCGGGCTTTCAGATCTTCAGTCCCAGGCCATTCTGGATATGCGTCTGCAACGCCTGACCAACCTGGAACATGAAAAAATTCTGGAGGAATATCGGGAGCTGCTCAAGAAAATCGAGTACTTCAAATCCATTCTGGAAAACCCTGAAGTGTTGCGCGGAGTAATCCGCGACGAAATCAGCGAGCTCAAGTCCGTCTTTGCCACGCCGCGCAAAACGGAAATCGTTGAGGACGACCTGGAAGGCATAGACATAGAGGATTTGATTCCGGATGACGAGGTGGTCATTACCTTGTCCCGGCGCGGCTATATCAAGCGCACCAGCCTGGACAGCTACCAGCAGCAAAAGCGCGGCGGAAAAGGCATAGCCGGCCTGCATACCGGAGAGGACGACTTTGTGCAGGACTTCCTGACCACCACCAACCACCACTATCTGCTGCTTTTCACCAACAAGGGCCGGATGCACCAGATCAAGGTGCACCGGGTGCCGGAAGGAAGCCGCACGGCCAAGGGCGCGCACATAGCCAACTTGCTGCCCCTTGAGCAGGAGGAATGGGTGACCACGGCTCTGGCCATTCGCGAATTCACCGACGATAAGTACTTCCTGTTCGCCACCCGGCGCGGCATGATCAAGCGTTCAGCCGCCTCGTTGTACTCACGTTGCCGCAAGAGCGGCATTATGGCCGTGGGACTGCGCGACGACGATGAACTGATAACCGTACGTGAGGTGTCCGATAACTGCCATGTCATTCTGACCACTCAGAGCGGCCTGGCCATTCGCTTCAACTGCGAAGACGCCCGGCCCATGGGCCGCCTGGCCACCGGCGTCAAGGGCGTGGCCCTGCGCGGCAAAGATATTGTCGTGGCCTGCGTCACTTTAAAAACGGACAGCGACGCGGCCATAATGACCGTATCCAGCAACGGCTACGGCAAGCGCACCAAGCTGGATCTTTACCGCATCCAGTCCAGGGGCGGCAAAGGCATCATCAACTTCAAAGTCACGCCCAAGACCGGTCCGGTTATCGGCGCCATGACCGTGGGCGACAACGACGCCCTGATCCTGCTTACCTCCAACAACAAAATAATCCGCATCAGCGTGGAGGAAGTGCGCAGCGTTGGCCGCGCAACCCAGGGCGTCCGCCTGGTCTCGCTGGAGGAGGGCGGCCATGTGGTCGGCTTCGACAGAATCGATGATAATGGAAATGGGGGAGGGGAGTAGGTTGGATTTGGAGTTGAGGGGGGAATTTTTTAAAAACTTACCCAATAGCCAGGCGCAGCCTGGCTATTGGGTTTGAGTAATCCGAGTTTTCATGAATCCAATCAACCACTCCCATAATAAACACTTCTGTTCGGCGGCTTGCCGCCGAACAGAAGGAAAGTTTTTCGCTCCTCTGGCCCTCCTTCCCCTAATTCTTTTCCTCCTCTGCGCTTGCGACGCGCAGACCGCGAGCACGCCGGAGGATGATCTGGCGCGGGCGCGGTCTTCCATGCGCCAGCGGGATTTTATGGAAGCGGAGAAATCTTTTGAGCGTTATTTGCGGCGCGCTCCGGATGGGGAAGCGCGTTGGGAGGTTTGGAACCGCCTGGTTGATTTGGCCTTGGACGTGCGGCATGACAAGCGGGCGGCGGAAGAGCTGCTGGAGGCCATGCTGCTGGAGTTTGAAAAAGAGCCGACGCGTCGGCGCGAATCCCAGGACTGGCTGGCCAGGTTGTACGAGAGCGATCACAATTATGATCGGGCTCTGGAGCTGTGGCTGGCTCTGATAAGGGATGGCGAGACGCCGTCGGAGATGAAGGCGGAGAGCTACCGCAGCCTGGCGCGCATTTATCTGCGCCGCCTGGAATTTGAATTGACCAAGGAAGTGTTGGGCTACTGTCTGCAACTGGATGTTTCGCCGGCCTTGAAGGGCCGCTGTCAGTATGATCTGGCGGACGCCTATACGGTCATGGAAGATCTGGATGCGGCCAGCAAAACGTTGCAGGATCTGCTTATGGCCAAGGGAGTGGAAGAGCCGCTCCGGGTGCTGGCCGTGTTTATGCTGGCCGACGTGCTGGAGCAGCAGGGCAAAAATGATACCGCCCTGGAACTCTTTGAAAGCATAAAAAACAGCTACCCCAACGCCCAGGTGGTCGAGGAGCGCATCAATTATCTGAAAAAAGCCAGAAAATCCGTTACCCCGGCCCCGCCAGCACCGGACAGAGTCAGGAAATAAAACATCACGCTGGGGCCGTGAACGGGTTCCAGGGGCCAGTGGTTCTTGGCAGGGGCATGATACTACCGCCCCTGCATTTTTAACAGCGTATCCAGGGTGTTCAATTCAGCGGTGAAGTTTAGGGCATCGTTCTGGAGCAGGCGGCCGTGTTCGTCGTTAAAGGCTTTTTCCAGGCGGGAGAGCAGTTCCCCGGTCCGGGCCAGGGCTTTGGCGACGTTTTCGTTGGCGGTGTTCTGGCCGGACAGGCGGATGTATTCGTCCACCACTTTATGGGTGGCCGCAAGGTAGCGGTCCAGGAATTTGCCGCCAGGGGCCAGGTCTTCCGGGTCGTTGCGCATGCAGTGCAGGATTTTTTCCGTGGCCGCCTGAATGCCACGCACGTGGTTCTGCAGGTTTTTTGGCAGCCGGGGCAGCTTTTGCAGCAGTTGCAGACCGGATGCGGAGTAGGCTTCCAGAAGGGGGGACGGCGCCTTGGCCGGATCTGTCGAGTCGTTCCGGGACCTCTGTTTTGCCGTGTCCGGCTGGTCTTTCAGCAGTTCGGCAAAAGCGGCGTTGAGCTTGACGGTTTCCATCAGGACGCTGTCCAGCCGGTTTTGATTCGGGGTTGCGCCTATGGCAAGCAGATTGTCGGTAAAGGTTTCCACCCGCTGGAGCAGGTCTGTTGCGGAGGCGTTCGCGAGAATTTTTTTTGCGTAAACCAGTTGGAGGCATTGTGCGCCCAATCTGTCCAGTGGAGCCTTTAACGGCTCCGGCAGAGCCTTGGCGGCAATGGTTTCTTTAATTTTGGCCGCGTTGCTCAATAAGAGCCGCTGTTGTCTGGAGGCTTTTTTTGATTGGCCGTAAAAATACCGGCTGCAGTAGGCCAAAGCCGCTAAAAGCGGCAGGCTCCAGAGGGGCAAGGAGCCGGCGGAAGGCGGCAGGTTGCTGAACGCGCCGAACAGGGCCAGCATCAGCCAGGGCAGAGCGGCCCATTCCCAGCCCATTATCCCTTTTTTGATAAGCAGACGGATCAGCCAGGTCAGGCCGCCGGCAAACGGGATGGAAAACTGCCAGGGCACCCCCAGGGCGGACCAGATTGGGAGGATGGACAGGCCGAATCCGGTGGGGATGAGCCAGTCCGGCTCTGGTATGGGGCCGCGCGGAAACAGGCAGACGAGCCCGACATAGCACCCGACGGATATCTTGGGGTCCCCCGCCATGGCCGCGGCAAGCCCTCCCACGAACATGGCCGCGAGGTGCACCGCGATGCGCCGGCCGATCCCGGCTATAAAGTCTTTAAAGCGGCTCCACAGAACGTTGGCGTCCGGGATGTCGTCATCCACGCTCATGGCTTTTGCTGATCTCCGTCAGTGCCGGAACCGGCGGTAAGCTCCGCTTCAGCTTTTTGTTCCGGGGCCGGGCCGGAAGCCATGGAGATGTTCTGCCCGCTTTTTTGCGCGGCCAGGGTGGTAAGGCGCTTTTTAAGATTCTCTTCCATAACGGCCAGTTCTTTTTCCACGCTCATGCGCTGGTTGTGCCCCTCCTGGGCGATGCGCAAAGTTTCCTCAATGGTGGCGACCAGCTTGCCCTGCACGTCGCGCAGGGTTTCTATGTCCACCACGGAGCGCTCCACCTCGCGCGCCGTCTCCACAGTGGCGGATTCCAGCATGGCGGCGTTCTGGCGCAACAGATCGTTGGTGGTGTCCGAAACCTGGCGCTGGAGCTTGGCAGCCTCGTTCTGGCCATGCAGGGAAAGAGCCAGAACCATTTGACTCTTCCATATGGGAATGGTGGAGAGGATGCTGGTTTGGATTTTTTCCGCCAGGTTCTGGTCATTGCTCTGGATCAGGCGGATCTGGGGCGCGCTTTGCAGGGTGATGGCGCGCGAAAGCTGCAGGTCGTGCAGGCGGCGCTCAAAGCGGTTCAGCTTTTCCGCAAAATCCCGCACGTTCTGGGCGGCCATGCTGTCGTCGCCTTTTTCCGCATCTTCCTTGAGTTTGGGCAGATCCACGGCCCTGGCCAGCTCCAGGCGTTCCTTTCCGGCTGCAAGGTGGATGGAAAGCTCGCGGTGAAAATTCTTGTTGTGTTCGTAAAGCTGCTCCAGAACTTCAATGTCCTTAAGCAGGCCGACCATGGCCTCGTCCAGCTTGGCGGAAACTTCCTCCACCTGGCCGGACAGGGTCTTGAATTTGGCCAGACGGCGCTCCATGGTGTTAAACAGGGCGCCAACGCCGGGCAGGCGCTCAAGAAAATTTTTTTTCGCGCCAATCTCGGACAAGTTCACTTCCTTGAGCTTGACCATCAGATCGGTCAGGGTAACGCCCACAGGGCCGGCGTCTTTGGCGCGCACGCGGGCCAGCAGCGCGTCCGCGAAGGTGGAAATGTCCACCATTGTCTTGGCGCCGTAAGTTATGGACAGGGACGGATCATCAAGGTCGATGCCTCTGGCCAGTTCCGCCACGCGGGAAGCTTCCGCCGGGGGCAGCGGCTCAAGGACGGCGAGTTTGTTTTCCGACATGTTTTCCTGCTTTGGGAGTTTTATGGCCTTTTAACTTTGAAATGCATGTAAAAACTTATGTAAGATAACATCGCGGCGGGGCTTGCCGCAAGTTCTTTTGATTGCGCTATTTCTTGACTGAAAGGCGCAATTGGCATACGCCTAGCAATTCATGCGCTTGCGGAAAATTTGGAAAAGCCTTTTGCACGGAGTAGTCTTTTGAACGACTTTGACCATAATTCCAGCGCCTTGCCAGGCGATCTGTTCGGCGCCGCCAAAGAAGGCGGGCCGCAAAGATCGGACCATCCCGGTCAGGCCAAGGGCGGCAGGCGCAAGACCGTCAAGTTGCCCACCAAGTCAGAGCGGGTCTCTTACTTCATGCCCATGCTGGAAGGCATGGAAAGCCGTGACGAGCTGAGCGAAGTCATCAAAAACCGGGTGGTGAAGTCCTGCGAACTTCTGGATGAAGGCGCGCATCTTTTTGCCAACGGTTTTGTCAAAGAGCACGATATCGCAAACATCTGGACGCGGCATGAAAACTCCACGGACGAGGAGTTGGCCGGCCTTGAGCAGTTCTGGGTTTTGGCCGGGCGCATAGTTTCGCACCGGTCTTTCGGCAAGGTGGCCTTTTTTCACCTGGCGGACGCCTCCGGCCGCATCCAGTGTTACGCGGCCAAGGAGGTTTTGGGCGACTCCGGCTACAATTTGTTCAAGAAGTTGGATATCGGCGACATCGTAGGGGTGCGGGGCCGGCTGTTCCATACCAAGACCGGCGAACTGACCCTGGAATGCGCGCGGATAGCCCTGCTTACCAAATCCATCCGGCCCCTGCCGGACAAGTATCACGGCCTGAAAGACGTGGAAATCCGCTACCGCCAGCGCTATGTGGATCTTATAGTCACGCCGCGCACGCGGGATATTTTTAACAAACGGATCCAGATTATCCGGGAATTCCGGTATTTTATGGAGCGAAACGGGTTTTTGGAAGTGGAAACCCCCATGCTCCAGCCCATACCGGGCGGTGCCACGGCCAAGCCCTTTATTACCCACCACAACGCCCTGGACATCCAGCTCTATTTGCGCATAGCTCCGGAGCTGTACCTGAAGCGCCTTCTGGTGGGCGGGTTCGAACGCGTGTTCGAGATAAACCGCAATTTCCGCAACGAGGGCATTTCCACCCGGCATAACCCGGAGTTCACCATGTGTGAATTCTACTGGGCCTACGCCACCTTTATGGATTTGATGGACTTTACCGAGCGGCTGATCGCCAATGTGGCTCAGGCCGTATGCGGCGACACGAAAATAGTCTACCAGGGCCAGGAAGTGGATTTGACCCCAGGCGCCTGGAAGCGGGTGACTTTTTACGACTCCCTGGAGCAAATCGGCGGGCACAGCCCGGAAATGTACAATAATTACGAGCAGGTGACCGCGTATATCCGTTCGCGCGGGGAAAAAGTCCTAGCCGGCGAAAAACTGGCCAAGCTTCAGGCCAAGCTTTTTGATCTGGACGTGGAACCCAAGCTTATCCAGCCGCACTTCATTTACCATTACCCCACGGATATTTCGCCGCTGGCCCGGCGCAACGATAAAAACCCGGCGGTGACCGACCGCTACGAGCTGTTCATAACCGGGCGGGAAATAGCCAACGCTTTTTCCGAACTGAACGACCCGGCGGATCAGCGCATGCGTTTTGAGGATCAGGTGGCGGAAAAAGAGGCCGGGGACGATGAAGCCCACGTTATGGACGAGGACGACCTGCGCGCCCTGGAATACGGCATGCCGCCGGCGGCCGGCCAGGGCGTGGGCATGGACCGTCTGATTATGCTGCTTACAGACGCCGCCTCCATACGCGAAGTCATACTCTTTCCGCTGCTCAAGCCGGAAATCTGAAATGCGCTTTGAGTTGTTCGTAGCCCTGCGCTACCTGTTTGCCAAACGCAAACAGAGCTTTATTTCGGCCATTTCCATCTTCTCCATAGCCGGGGTGGCTCTGGGGGTGGCCTCGCTTATTATCGTCATGGGCGTGATGAACGGCTTCACTCTGGATCTGCGCGACAAAATCCTGGGGGTGAACGCCCAGGTCATGGCTTTTTCCAGCAGCGGCAACATGACCAACTACCACGAGCTGCTGCCCATGGTGGAATCCGTGCCGGGCGTAACCGGAGTCACGCCTTTTCTTTATTCCGAAGTCATGCTTTCCTCGAATATCGGGGTGAAGGGCCTGGTTTTGCGCGGCATTGACCCGCAAAGCGCTCCTAAAGTGCTCGGCGTTCTGAAGCGTATAGACAAAGGCAATCTGAATGGGCTCCTGCCGGAACAGGAAAAGGAAAACGGCCTGCCAGGCCTGGTCATAGGCAAGGAACTGGCCGCCCGCCTGGGAGCCGGCATAGGCACCAGGGTAAACATGCTTTCCCCGGCCGGGCAGCGCGGGGCCACGGGGTTTTCCCCGCGCATCAAGTCTTTTACGGTCGTGGCCATATTTTCCACAGGCATGTTCGAATACGATTCTTCCCTGGGCTTTGTGAGTCTGCCAGCGGCCAGAGATATTCTGGGCCTGGCCGGGGATCAGGTTACCGGCCTGGAAATAGCCGTGACTGATCTGGACCGGGCGGACAAGGTGGCCGAAGCCGTTGCCGCCAAAATAGGCCCAGGTTACTACACCCGCAACTGGATGGAAATGAACGCCAATCTGTTTGCGGCCCTGAAACTGGAAAAATTCGCCCTGGGCATAATTCTGGCCCTGATAGTGGTCGTGGGGTCATTTTCCATAATCGCCACCCTGGTCATGCTGGTTATGGAAAAAACCCGCGACATCGCCATCATGATGTCCATGGGGGCCACAACCAGGGCCATACGCCGCATATTCATCCTGCAGGGCACCATCATAGGCTTTGTGGGCACCAGCATAGGTTTTGTGCTGGGCCTTACCGTAGCCGGGCTGCTGGAGCGTTATAAGTTTATTAAACTGCCGTCCGGGGTGTATTCTTCGGATTATCTGATGGTAATCCTCAGGTGGCAGGATCAGTTGGCCATCGGCCTGGCGGCTATGTTGCTTTGTTTTCTGGCCACACTTTACCCGGCCCGGCAGGCTTCCAGCCTGGAACCTGTTGAGGCCCTGCGGTACGAATGAACCAGCCCATTTACCAACTGGAACATGTGAGCAAGAAATTTTCCGGCCCGGCGGAAGACTTGATCGTGCTGAACGATGTGACCATGAACATCGCGGCCGGGCAGTCCCTGGCGGTGATCGGGGCTTCCGGATCCGGCAAATCAACGCTCTTGCATCTCTTGGGCACTCTTGATACTCCTAGTGCCGGTTCAATTTTTTTTTCAGGCAGAAATATCCGGGATCTAAGCCCGGAAGCCAAAGCCCTGGCGCGCAACAGGGATCTGGGGTTTGTTTTTCAGTTTCACCATCTGTTGCCGGAATTTTCCACGTTGGAAAACGTGGCCATGCAGGCCGTAATAGGCGGCGCCAAACGTTCCGAGGCGCTGGCCGAGGCGCGGAAAGCCCTGGAGTTAGTCGGCCTTGAGGATAAAGGCCAGCAAAGCGTTACGACTTTATCCGGCGGGGAACGCCAGAGAGCGGCCATAGCCAGGGCGATTTTAAAACGCCCCAAGGTGCTCCTGGCTGATGAACCCACCGGGAATCTGGATGAAAAAACCGGGCAGAAGATCGCCCGACTGTTGTTGGATTTAAACCACAGCCTGGGCATGACTCTGGTTATGGTCACCCATAACCGCGATCTGGCGGTTTTAATGGATCGTTGTCTGGAACTCAGAGCCGGAGAGCTTTATGAACAAACTTTGTGATCAGGGCCGCGGAGTTTTGTGGATTTTCCTTTTGCCGTTCCTGGCCTTGGGGATTGTAGCCTGGGCGCCTGCCGTTGCTCGGGCCGCGGCTGCTCCGGACGCAGCTGTGGCCTCTGTGCTGGTTCTGCCTTTTCAGATAAACGGCGGACCGGAAGTGGAGCATCTTACCGAGGATCTGCCGGAACTGCTCGCCCAGCGCCTCATAGCCAAGGGGCTCAAAGTGGTGCCCCAGGCTACCGTGCACTCCATACTCACGGCCCGTAAGGTCAGCGCCCTGGATGTGGCCACAGTGCGCGCCCTGGCCAGGGAAGCCGGGGCCCAGGCCGCGATTTACGGCACGTTCAGCCAGGTGGGCGAAACTTACAGCATAGACGCCCGCGTTGTCAGCGCGACCGGAGAAAAAGTCAAACCCGTCTTTGTGGAGCGCCAGGGGGCTATAAACCTTCTGCCGGCCGTGGACGATCTGGCTGCCCGTGTGGCCACGGAGTTGCTCAGCCGCGAAGTGATTGCCGAAGTGCAGGTGCGCGGCACCAATGTGCTGGATCCGGATGTGGTGCTCATGCGCATAAACACGCGCAAAGGCGACCCCATAGACCCGGCCGCTGTGGACCGGGAAGTCAAGCGCATCTGGGATTTGGGTTATTTCAGCGACGTGTCCGCTTCCGTGGAACAAAAACCCGAAGGCCTGGTGCTCGTCTACACGGTCAAGGAAAAACCGCGTATCGAGTCCATTGCCATTGAAGGGGCTTCGGAGAAAAGCAGCGACAGCGTGCTGGAAGTCATGAGCAGCAAGGCCGGCTCCATTCTGAACGACAAACTCCTGGCCCAGGATATCCAGAAGATTCTGGAACTCTACCACAAGGACGGCTACTACCTTTCACAGGTGGATTACCGTGTGGATTCCAGGCCCGGATCGGCCGGGGCCACCCTGGTCATCAACATCACCGAAGGCAAGAAGCTCTACATCAAAGAAGTGAAGATCGAAGGCGCGGAGCAGATGAGCGCCAGCGATGTGAAGTCCGAACTCGCCTTGTCCGAACGCAGCATGATTTCCTGGATCACCGGCACGGGCATCCTCAAGGAAGAGTTGTTGGAGCGTGATTCCGCGGCCATAAACGCCTTTTACATGAACCACGGCTTCATGGACGTGGCGGTTGGCGTGCCCAAGGTGGATTACCAGGAGGACGGCATAGTCATAACCTTCCCGTTAAAAGAAGGCATGCGCTACAAGCTGGGCGAAGTGAAATTCGCCGGAGATCTCATAGATACGGACGAAGTCCTGTACAAACTCATCAACCTTGACGACGAGGCCAAGGACGGCGGCTATTTCAGCCTGACGGTCATGCAGGACGACGCCAAGAAAATCACCGACTACTACGGCAAATACGGCTACGCTTACGCCGATGTGAGCCCCATGCCCGAAAAGGACGCAAGCAAGCAGGGCGTGGTCAACATAACCTACGGCATAGAAAAGCGCCAGAAGGTCTATATCCGGCGCGTGGTCCTGGAAGGCAACGAACGGACCCGCGACGGCGTGATCCTGCGCGAAATGCGCCTGGTTGACGGGGATCAGTTTGACAGCGCCAAACTGCAGCGCAGCATGCAGCGTCTGAACAAGCTGGGCTATTTTGATATGGCCGAGGCCGAACTAGTGCCCACCAAAGACCCGGAAAACGTGGATCTGAAGGTAAAGATCAAGGAGCGCAGCACTGGCGCGATTATGGCCGGGGTGGGCTATTCAACATATTCCAGTTTTGGGGTTTCCGGCACCATTTCGGAGCGCAACCTCTGGGGCAAAGGCTACCTGCTGTCACTCCAGGCCATGCTTTCCGGCCGGCGTAGCGCCTATACTCTGTCCTTTACCAACCCCCGCTATAACGACACCAATCTCAGCGTGGGCGCGGATTTGTATAACTGGCGCGATGACTATTACGATTACGAGAAGCGCACAACCGGCGGCACCATGCGCTTTGCTTATCCGCTCGGCGAATACACCAGCCTTGGCTGGGGCTACCGTCTGGATTTTTACAAACTGTACGACTTTGATGACGACGCTTCCCAACTAATCCGGGACTACGAAGGCAACCGCGTGTCCAGCGTGCTCCTGGCCCGGATAATCCGTGACACCACCAACGCGGAGCGCCCCACCAGCGGCACCATAAACAGGATCGGCGCGGAATACGGCGGCGGGATCATTGGCGGGGACGACAACTTCATCACCTTGTCCGCCGAGCACCAGACCTACTACGAACTGATGAAAAACCACGTCCTGCACTTCAGGGGCAAGGGCTCGGCAATATTCGAGAACGGCGATGACACCGTGCCGGTCTTCGAGCGCTTCTGGATGGGCGGCATTGACAGCGTGCGCGGCTACCGCTCCAAGGATATCGTGCCCAGAGACCCGGATACCGGCGACCGCATCGGCGGCACGCGCATGGCTTTTGCCAACTTTGAATACATCTGGTCCGTAAGCCCTGAATTCGGGCTTAACCTGGTGCCCTTTTTCGACATCGGCTTTAACATAGACGCGGATCATGATTACAACTGGAGCGACGAAATCAAGAGATCCTTCGGTTTGGAACTGCGTTGGCGTTCCCCCATGGGCGATTTGCGCTTCAGCTACGGCATACCGCTGGATGAAGACCGCGAGGGCGAAAAGAGCAGCGGCCGGTTTGAGTTCTCCATGGGGCAGTTCTTCTAAGCGTGTGGGCGAGCAAAGCTCGCCCACACGCTATCACTCGGCAGGAATCCACAGACAAATTCATTTGCACAACTATCGGCCCGGCAGTCCATAAGGATTGCCGGGCCGATAACTTTGGAAAAGGGGGAAAACCTGATTCCCGCGTTTATATCAGCGTGACCATGGGCACCACGACCGGGTCGCGTTCCAGAACGCGGCGGAAGAAACGGCGCAGGGATGAACGAATGCGGTCCGCCAGCTTGTCCGCTTCGCCCTTGGGGATGTTTTCAAAAATGTCCAGGACGATGCACTTGGCGTCTTCAAGGATATGGCTGAACTGTTGCTCAAAGACAAAGCCCTTGGAGAGTATTTCCGGTCCGGAAAGGATGTCCCAGGTGTACTCGTCCAGCACCAGCAGGACAATGACCATGCCTTCACCGCCAAGGATATGGCGTTCTTTAAGCACGGCCTGGCCGACGTCGCCCACGCCCTTGCCGTCCACCAGGATGGATTCCGCTAAAATCGGTTCTTCCAGGATCGGGCCTTCCGGGGTGAAAGATATGGGGTGGCCGTCTTCCAGAATAAAGCGGTTCTCCGGGGCCACGCCGCAGGCCTGGGCCAGGCGGCAATGTTTGACAAGGTGGCGGTATTCGCCGTGCACCGGAATGAAATAGCGGGGTTTTGCCGCTTCCAGCATGGCTTTCAGTTCTTCGCTGTGGGCGTGGCCGGAAGCGTGGATGGCGTGCACTTTATCGTAGTAAACCTCAGCGCCCAGGCGGTACAGATTGTTGATTAGTTTGCTTACGGCCACGGTGTTGCCGGGAATAAGCCGTGAAGACATGATTACCGTGTCGCCGGCATGAATGGCCAGATGCTTGTGCCCGCCGCCGGTGATGCGCGAAAGAGCGGAAAGCGGCTCGCCCTGCGATCCGGTGACCAGAAGCACAACCTCTTCATCCCGCAGATCCGCCGGCATCTGGGAATCGGAGTACAGCCCGGCATGGGTGCGCAGGCGCCCCAGGTTCTTGGCTATTTCTATGTTGTTCATCAGGCTGCGGCCGCTGACCACAACCTTGCGGCCGCATTCGGCCGCGCAGTCGAAGACTTCCTGAATGCGCTGGATATGGCTGGAAAACAGCGTGACAACAATGCGGCCGGCGCATTCGGAAACAATGCGGCGCAGGGTGTCCTGCACTTCGCGTTCGGTCAGGGAATGCCCATCCCGCTCGATGTTTGTGGAGTCGGAAAGCAGAAGCAGCGCGCCATCGTCGCCCACAAAATCCTTGAACAGCCGCAAGTCCGTGCTGGGCCCGTCCAGAGGGTCGGGATCAATCTTGAAGTCCCCGGTGTGGATGACTTTGCCCAGCGGGGTTTGCACAGCCAGGGCGTATCCGTCGATTATGGAGTGGCAGACCGGGATAAAGGTGAAGGCGAAGTCGCCAAGCCGCAAAGTCTGGCCAGGCTCCACGGGAACAAGTTGGGCCTTGTCCAGCAGGCCGCGCTCGCGCAGCTTGTGTTCCACCAGGGCCAGGGTAAAGGGCGAGGCGTAAATTGGCGCATCCAGGTGCGGCACCAGCCAGGGCAGCGCCCCGATATGATCCTCGTGCCCGTGAGTGAGAACAATGCCTCGCAACTCCTCGCGGCGCTCCAGAATATGGTCGAAGCGCGGTATGACCACATCCACGCCCAGGTGGTAATCTTCCGGAAACATCAGCCCGCAGTCCACCAGAACAGAACTGGCTCTGCCCTCCGCCAGGGCGGACCAGAGCATGCAGTTCATGCCTATCTCACCCCAGCCGCCCAACGGAGTAATCGTAAAACGTGTTTCGTCCTGGCTCATGCGCTACCTGTGTGTAAAATTCGATATTTAAAACTGGGGGCATTAAAAGCTGTTTTTGAAGATTTTACAATACTAATTTAGTGAAATACAGGGGCTCCGCCCCTGAGGCTGTTGACAAAGTCTTCTTCGGCAACAGCCCGCCACGTAGGCGCAGGCGGCATTCATTGCCGCCGTAAAGCGCCGGAGTGGGCGTGCCTTTACAAACCCGGCCTTGCGGGGTTTGTCATTAATCTGAGGGGCTCCACCCCTGAATCCCGCGGGGCAGGAGCGGCCCGCAAGCCAATGGCCTCAGACCCGCAATGCAATTACGGATCAGGGAACCACGTCCCCAGCCGGGGGGGCTTGATGGTGCAGCCCCTCTCGATTACGGATGGGCCAGTTCCTCTATGTTTTTATGCATCAGGCGCACGGTAGCGGGGTTGTCCTGGCGTTCCCAGTGTCCGGTAAATGCGGCGGCCTGGAAGAAAAGAATCAGGGCGATCAGCGTGCCCAGGGCGGGAATCCAGAAGTGCGTTTTTTTGAAGGCCGCGCCCCAGCCCCAGGCCAGGTTCAGGCAGTCCGGCTCTGGGCAGGCCTCCAGGCATTTGGTGCAGCCAAGGCATTCCGGGCTGGAGACGCGTTTTTTGCGGTGCACTTCCAGGCGGACCGGGCAAGCGCGGGAACAGCGCCGGCAACCGGTGCAGCTGGGTTCGGCGCGGCGCACGGCCAAGGGCGAGAACCAGGAAAAAACGCCCAGCAGAGCGCCGTATGGGCAAAGGCCACGGCACCACAGGCCGGGAATAAGCATAGATCCCAGGGCCAGCACGGCCATGACCACCAGGGTGGCGTGCGAGGGATGCAGGAAAAACAGAAACATTTTGCTGTCCGCCACGCGGTTGTACTCGCTATTTAAAAAAATTTCCAGGTCCGGCGGGGAAAGGTGGAAAAAAATAGTCTGAATGAAGAAGAGCAGCAGCAAATACTTGGGCAGGGAAAGCAGGCGGTAAAGCCAGGCCGGCAGGGGGCGGGCCAGACCGAGCCTGGCGCCGGTTTCGCCCAGAAAGTCGGTCAGAAACCCGATGGGGCACAAAAAACCGCAAAAAGCCTTGCGGAAAAGCAGGCTGACGGCCAGGGCGCACAAAAAGATGGTCAACCCGGCCGGGTGGATGTGATCGTACAGGCCGGTAAGCGCAAGGCGTCGGGCCGCCATAAGGGCGCTTATGGGCAAAAAGGCCTCTGCCGAAGGCGGCCTGGGGCTGAAGGACTCTGTCGCTCCGGTGGCCCAGCTCAGGTAAAGGTAAAAGCAATAGCCCACGTACAGGAAAAACGCGGCGAAAAAGATCTGGATTACCCGGCGCAACAGGGCCGGCCTGGCGAATCTGGTGGGCATGGCGATTATCTTCCTAATTAAGAATCCGTTCCTGGCCAAGGCTTGCAGCCCGGGCCAGGAACGGACCAACATAACTTGAAGGCTGGGGATTAGCGGCTGGATTTCTGCAGATAAATCACCGCTCCAACCGTTGCCGCTATGCCGACAAAAAAGAAGACAAAGTCCATGGGATGTCACTCCTTGCTTTTGGGGACGTTCACCATACGCGTATTTTTTGCAAGAGTAAAGATTGGAAAAATATAAGCTGGCCGCGGCCTCCCCAGGAATATTCCTCCGGTTGACAAAGCCTGGCCTGTGCCGCAAGATGCCGGGTACAGCTTTTGGAACGGAGACGGCTTGAAACAGGCGGGTCATCTGGATTTGGGCAGGCTGGGCGAGGAAGAAGCCCAGCGCTTTCTGTTGGCCGGCGGATTTCGCATTCTGGCCCGCAATTGGCGTCCGGAGCGGCAGCCCACGCCGGATCGACGAGGGTTGGAATTGGACCTGGTGGCCGAGCGCTCCGGGACGCTGATTTTTGTGGAAGTCAAAAGCCGGCGGAAGGTGGCGGATTTCGCGCAACGCCTGCGCCCTGTGGCCAACTTTACTCCGGCCAAGCGCAAAAAATTTTTGGACGCGGCCCGGCTTTTTTTGAGCGAGCAGGAGAAGTGGGGCCAACCCTGCCGTTTTGATTTGGTCTGCGTTGAATTTTCGCCCAGAGGCGCGGAACTGGAGCACTTCGTTGACGTTATTGAAGAGCGGCAAGCTTTGGGTTGTGGCCACTCCGCTTGGCAACCCTGGTGATCTTTCGCCCAGGGCGGCGCGGATTCTGGCCTCCGCGGATCTTGTCCTGGCGGAAGACACCCGCCGGTCCGGTCTTCTGTTGGCCGGCTGCGGGGTCAAAGCCAGGAGTTTTCTGAGCTTTCACGAGCACAATGAGGAAAAACGCCTGCCCCAGGTTCTGGAAGCCCTGCGCCAGGGCCGGACCTTGGCCTTGATATCCGACGCCGGCACGCCGCTCTTGTCAGACCCCGGCTACCGTCTGGTGCGGGCCTGCCGTGAACAGGGCGTTGCCGTGAGCCCGGCGCCAGGGCCCAGCGCGCCCCTGGCGGCGCTTTGCGCTTCCGGCCTGCCGCCTTATCCATTTGCCTTTCTGGGCTTTGCACCGCGCCGGGACAAAGACCGGCGGGGGTTTTTCGCCCCTTACGCGGCCCTGCCCTTGACCCTGGCTTTTTTCGAACGCAAGGATCGCCTCCAAAGCACTTTGCTGGAGGCTTTCGCGGTCCTGGGCGAGCGCGATTTGTGCATTGCCAGGGAATTGACAAAGACGCATGAGGAGTTCCTGCGCTTGAAGCTTTCCGAAGCGGGCGGCCTGGACCGGGAGTTTCTGGGGGAAATCACCGTGCTTGTGGGGCCGCCGGAACGCCCGGCCGGGCCGGAGCGGATGGAGATCGCAGCCCTGGTTCGCTCCGAGGTGGCCAAGGGCGGACGGCCCAGGGAAATAGTCCGGCGCGTGCAGGCTTTGGGCACGGGGCTGAGCGGCAGTGAGATATATGAACTTCTGCGTGCTGTCCGGCCAGGACTTGAGGAGTAGGCCGTGTCTTCCGAAGTGCCGCTGAAAATCCTTGCACAATGCTTTCTGCGCAGCTATCTGGCTGGCGCGGCCTATAATCCGCGCGGTCTTCAAAGCATCGGAATGGTCCACGCCCTGGCTCCAGGCCTGAACGTCCTGTACCCGGACCCAAAGCGCTTTGCCCAGGCCTGTAAGCGCTATGTGGAGCATCACAATTGCCATCCCTTCTGGGCGCCGCTGCTCATCGGCGTTTTTTTGCACACGGAGCGCGACATGGCCAGGGGGCGTTTTCCGGAATCCGTGTTCCCCGGCATAAAGGACGCCGCTTCCAATGCTCTTTCCGCCATCGGCGACTCCACCTTTCGCGGCAGCCTTCTGCCTTTCTGGGCCTTTTGGGGCTGCGGCCTGGTTCTGGCCGGGCAGGCCCTGGCAGCCCTTGGGATCAGTCTGGCTTTTGTGGTTATACTGCAATTTCTGCGTCTGGCCTGCTTTATTGTCGGCCTCAGGCAGGGCCTGAAAATCCTGGCCCGGATGCGCAGCCTGGATTTGATCAATCTGGGCGATATCCTGAAGCTTGTAAATTCACTGCTCCTGGCCGGCCTGCTCGTCCTGGCCCTGCAATTGGTCGAGCCAGGCAAGGAGGTCTGGCTGCTTTCCGGTCCGGAAGCCCTGAAGCGCTGGGGGCCTCCTTTGCTGGCCATTGGCCTGTGCGTCTGGGGCTTGCGCCGTCTGCACCTTTCCAGAATTATTTTGGCGCTTATAGTAGTAGCTTCGCTGTGCTTTTTGGCGTAATTCCAAAATGCGAATAATGTGGCGGAGATTGAAAATAAAATGCGCGAGCGTGGCCCCATGAGCACAAATGCGGAGCGGCCGGAAGTGGCCGTCAAGGTGCGCGTCCTGGCAGAACTCGGCCTGCACGCCAGGCCGGCGGCGCGTCTGGCCCAGGCCGCCCAGCTTTTCGCTTCGGACATCAATTTGGAATCCGGTGGCAGGAGCGTGGATGCCAAAAGTATTCTGGATCTGCTTTCCCTGGCCGCCACCAAAGGGACGGAACTCACCTTGCGCTGCCAGGGCCCGGACGCCGCCAGAGCCGCCGAAACCCTGGCCGGTTTTTTTAGGGCAAATCAACTTTGAAAAAGTGGATTTGCCCTGGCGGCGAGAAACCGTCGCCCGCCGTTAAGCGACAATCTCAAAGTGAATATGCTCTAAAGGCGGATTGAATTGACAGCCATTTTGCACGGCATAGCCGTTTCCGCCGGCATCGGCATAGGCCGGGCCTATTTTATGAACCGGAGCGGCGGCGCCGGTTTTAGGCGGGAAAAAATAGCCCCGGAAGAAGTCCCGCAGGAACTGGCCCGGCTGGATCAGGCCATCGCCGAAGTCAGCGCGGACTTCGCGCGGGCCAGGGAATCCCTGCCGGCCCTGGTCCAGGACCAGGCCGCCATTATTGACGCCCATCTGCTGATCTGCCGGGATCCTAAGTTGCGCCGGAGCGTCCGCGCCTATATTGAAAAAGACCTTATGAATGCGGAATGGGCTCTGGACAAAGCAGCCAGAGACCTTGCCGGTATTTTTGACGCCCTGGAAGCCCCTTATATCCGGGAACGCATCCAGGACATCCTGGCCGTGACCGGGCGCGTCGCCGGCCGCCTGGCCGGCCGGAGCCCGCGGCTCCGGGAAGGTCAGGAGCGTATAATCCTTTTGGCCCATGACCTTACGGCGGCCGATACCCTGGCCCTTTCCCCGGACCGCATAATTTCCTTTGCCACGGAACTGGGGGGGAAAACCGCCCATGCCGGGATTCTGGCCCGCAGCCTGCGTATTCCCAGCGTGGTCGGGGTGAGCGGGCTGGAAGAGGAGATCCGCGACGGCGATCTGGTGGTGGTGGACGGCCTGAAAGGACTGGTGGCGGTAAATCCGGACGATGTTGAACTTAACAGCTACCTGGCCCTGCAAAACCAGTTTGAGGCCTACGAAGCGCAAATAATGGGCACGGCCGCGTTGCCGGCGGAAACCGAGGACGGCATATGCATAACCGTGCGGGCCAACATTGAGTTCGCGGCCGAAGCGGAGCAGGTGGCCGGCCTGGGCGGGGAGGGCGTGGGCCTTTACCGCACGGAATTCGAGTTTCTTTCGCGTAGCGAATTGCCGTCGGAAACAGAGTTGTTCAACAATTACTCCAAGGTGCTGAAAACCCTGTCTCCGCGCCGGGTGACCATCCGCACTCTGGATGTGGGCGCGGACAAGCTGCTCAGCCAGCAACGCCTGGAAGAGGAAAATCCGGCCATGGGCCTGCGGGCCATCCGCTACTGCCTGCGGCACCAGGATATCTTCCGCCGTCAGCTTCGGGCAATTCTGCGGGCCAGCGTGGAAGGCAACTGCGCCATAATGTTCCCGCTGGTGTCCTCGGTCCGCGAGCTTCGCCAGGCCAAATCCATTCTGAACGAAGTGCGGCAGGAGTTGGAAGCGGCAGGCATTCCCTTTGACCGGGGCCTGCCGGTGGGCATAATGATTGAACTGCCCGCAGCGGTGCTTATTGCGGATATCCTGGCCGCGGAAGCGGATTTTTTCAGCATCGGCACCAACGACCTGATCCAGTATTCCCTGGGGATAGATCGCGGCAACAAGCACGTGGCCCATTTGTACCAGCCGCTGCACCCGGCTGTGGTGCGCTCCATAAAATACGTGGCGGATATGGCGCACCGCCATGGCATACCCGTGGCAGTGTGCGGGGAAATGGCCTCGGACCCGTACTGCCTGCCCGTGCTCCTGGGTATGCATATTGACGAGATTTCCGTGACGCTTCAGGCCATACCCGGACTCAAGCACCTGATCCGGCGCTCCCGCCTGGATGAATGCCGCCGCCTGGTTCGGGATCTGAACGCCACAGTCAGCACCAGAGGCGTCAACCGCCTGGTGCGTCAGAGCGTGTACCAGCGTTTCCCCGAGGAACTGGCCTTTTTCTCTTCAACAATGGATGCGGAGTTTTAAGCTTCAAGCGCAAGCTGAGTGTATTTTTACGCAACGAGGAGTTTATGGCGGAAGAAAAATTTGAGGTTCAAGTGGTGGAACGTCCGGAAGCCTCGTTGGTTGGGCTGCGAGTGCACACCAGCATGGACAAGGCAGGCGTGGATTGCCCGGCCCTGTGGGAGCGCTTTGGCCCGCGCATGGCCGAAGCGAGCGGCAAAATGCCGGCGGAGTCCTTTGGCGTAAGCATGGATATGGAGGAAAACGGCGGGTTCAGTTATTGGGCCGCCGTGCCCGGCCTTGGGGGGCAAATTCCGGCGGATATGCTGCCAGTAACCCTGCCGGGCGGGCTTTACGCCCGTTGCCTGGTGAAATCCCTGGGGCACCTGGGGGTGGTCTATACTTTTCTTTATCAGGAATGGGGCGCCGGGCAGAAAAATTACGCGATCAATTTTTCCGCGCCCTGCTTTGAGCGCTACGATGCGGGTTACTTGAAGGATGGATCTTTGGAGGTCTTTGTGCCTCTGGTAAGGAAATAAACCGGTAATATTGGGGGATACATGCGTAACGCTTTGTTGGGCGGCGTAACGCGCGCCTGGTCTTTGTTTTTTTGCCTGATTTTTCTCTGCGCTTTTGCCGCTCCGGCGAAACGCGCCAGATCTTGCTGGAAGCGAAGTTCACCCCGGCTTCCGGCGCGGAGGAGCAAACCCTGGGCGTCATGAAGTTCCATTACACAACAGAGGACGGCCAGAGCCAGGGTGTTGGTTTGCCGCTTAAAATCAGCGTGCTGGCGGACGCGGCGGCCAGGGACGCGGCCAATGCCAAGGCCGCCCCGTCCATGCGACAGGTGGAGGAGGAAGCTCTGCTCCTGGACGCCTCTGAGGCGCATGTGGAAGCCGTAGACAAGCTCAAGGCCGGGGACGCCAGGGGCGCGAAGAAAATTTTGGAGGAAAACCGCCGGAAGCTTGCTCCGGCGGCCAAGGAAAACAAAGCCATAGCCGGAAAGATGGAACAACTGGCCGTGGATTAGCAAAGGCTGGATCAGGCTGTGGCCAGACCGATCATGCAGCAGGAAATGAGCAAGAGCAGCAAAATCTCGGCCTATATGTCGTCCCAGGGCAAAAAAGGCCATCCTGCTGCGCAAGGGGGATTCCGGCTACCGGGTGGAGGCCCTGCAAAAGGCCCTGGCGGACAAGGGTTTTTACAGCGGCCCGCGCGACGGCGTTTTTCACGAAGCCGTGGAAGAGGCGGTCAAAAACAGCCAGAAGGCCAACGGCCTGGACCCGGACGGCGTGGCCGGCCCGGCCACCCTGAACAAACTGGGGCTGTAGCTGATACAAATACCTTGACGCCGCAGGGGGGATTGGCTTAATTTGCCTTCCTGCGCTGCAGAAGGGCAAAGGCCCATACTACCTAAGCGGGAATAGTTCAACGGTAGAGCGCGAGCTTCCCAAGCTCGAAGTTGCGGGTTCAAATCCCGTTTCCCGCTCCAGA
>JAVBSC010000044.1:0-12449 GCA_031547305.1 Desulfovibrionaceae bacterium | reverse complement strand
CCCGGCGCGGTGGTCAGCATATTTCTCCCATTATGATATCCTGGGGAGGGGGCGCCTCCCCAGGATATCACTCTACTTCAAAACCTCCATAACCCTGCGCAATTCCTGAGACATGCGGGAAAGCTCCTGCACGGCCGAAGAAGACTGGACCATGCCGTCGGTGGTTTCGCTGACAATGCGGTTGATCTCCTCAATGGCGTGGTTGATCTCTTCGGATGTGGCGCTCTGCTCCTCCGCGGCCGTGGCTATGGAAGCGACCACGCTGGAGTTGGCCGCCGCCAGGTCCACTATTTCCTTCAGGGCCGTGCCGGAAAGATTGGCCAGGTTTGTGGCCTCGTTGATGCTTTTGACCGCGTTGCCCACTTCGTTAATGTTGGTGCGGGTGGAGTTCTGGATGGCCGCTATGCTCGCCCCCACCTCATGGGTGGCGGACATGGTTTTTTCCGCCAGCTTGCGCACCTCGTCAGCCACCACGGCAAAGCCCCGTCCGGCCTCGCCGGCGCGGGCCGCCTCAATGGCCGCGTTCAGGGCCAGCAGGTTGGTCTGGTCCGCAATGTCGGAAATGACGTTCATAACGCCGCCGATGCTTTCCGCCATATGCCCGAGCTCCTGCATGTTGTTCTGCAGGTTGACCGCCACGCCGTTGACCGTATTTATTGAAACCACCACCCGGTTCACCAGGCCGGCGCCGGAATCGGCTTTTTCACGCGTGTTGTCGCTCTGTTCAGAAGCCTGGCCGGCGCTTTTGGCCACTTCCAGGACCGTGGCGTTCATCTCGGTCATGGCGCTGGCCGTGGACTCCACACGGGAGCGCTGTATTTCCGCGCCGCGCGAGATCTGCTCCACCTGGGCGGCCAGTTGCTCGGAAGCCGCGGCCACACGGTTGGAAATGTCCGCCGCCTGGGCCGCCACCTTAAGCATGGTGTTCTGCTTGTCCTTAATTTCCGTCAGGTCGGTGATTATTTCCATGTATCCGGCCACCGCGCCGTTAAGATCGCGCATGGGCATGGCGGTCACGGCTACCTCCATGCGCCGGCCCTTGGGACTGATGGCCGTTTCGCCGGAATAAGGGGCGTTCGAGGACATGGCCCGGGCGCCGAAACACCCGCTGTCGCCGCATTCCGCCGCCTTGATGTGCTCGCCGCATCTGGTGTTGACGTGGTTCCCGCCTATGACGCTCTGGCCGCTTTTGTTCAGGAAAAGGATTTCGTTGCCCTTGTTGCAGGCCATAATGGGCAGGGGCAGGGAATCCAGCACGCCGGTGTAGGCGTCGCCCACCACGTTCACGGCTCTGGCCAGATCGGAAAAAGACCCGTTGAATCTGCCGGGATCCAGGCGGTTGCGGAAGTCTCCGGAAACTATGCGGCCAGCCAGAACGCCGGCCTCTTGAATCACGGTTTCCAGCACGGCGGGAATTTGCCGCATGGCCCGGATCATCTGGCCGATTTCGCCTTTTTCCCGCACGTTTATTTTATAGGCGAAGTCGCCGCCGGCCACCGCCTCGGCAAACTTGTCAAGCTGGCGCAGCACCCGGATTATGCCGGACACGATAAACAGGGCCATTGCCAGACCCAGGACCATGCCCACGGCGCTGAGGCCGAGCATGCTTTTTTGCGAGGCGTCGTTATGTTCCAGCGTGTTCTGGCCGAAGTCCCGCATCTGGGCGTCCACTTCCGCGCTTAGCTTATCCGCCGCCGTGGCGGATTTATTGAGAATATCCGCCACCTCGTCCATTCTTTTGGACGCGTCCGCGTTTAGATCCACCATGGATAAAAAAGCCTTGTTGAGCGCGTCAAAAGACTGCATCAAGTTGCCGAAGGTCTTCCTGCCACCGTCGGTAACGAGCAGTATTTCCAGCTTTTTCATGGAATCCGATACCTTGCCCAGGTTTACCCGCGCTCTTGCCGCGTCATCCGCTTCGCGGGATTCCGAAAACCTGGTCAGGCTGGAGCGCACCGCCGCAACAGCTTCCCAAACATCGGAAACAGCCACCAGAGCGGCGGTGTTATCCACGTCCCTGGCCTGCCTGGCCATTGTGCCCAAAGCTTCGGACATGCCGAGAACGCTCTTCTGCACGCCGTTCTCGTATTGCGCATAAGCTTCCGTCGTGCTTTTCCGCCCAAGGGCAAGCTCCTCCTTGAATTTCTCCACGGATTTGCCCAATTCGGCAAGCGCGGCAATGCGCTCCGGCTTGCGCACCACGGTTCCGGCTTCTTTTATTTTGCCCGCTGCCGCATTAATGTATTTGCCGGCCTCGTCCAGGTACTGTGAATGGCGATGATCCAGGAAAAGAGCTGTGTTGTAGGCGGCTTTAAACATGGCCGTGCTCATGTCGCTTGTGAGCACGTTGAACTGGGCCAGCCTCTCGTACTCGATAAAATCGTCCGATGTTCTCTGCAGATTTGCATAGCCAAGCCAGGCCACCACCCCAAGGACAAGAATCATAAAACAAAAACCGATGACTATACGGTATTTCGTAGTCATACCATTCCTCCGCAATCTCTGCGTACATTATGTTTGGCGGGTATCCGCAAAAAGAGACTTCACTCCGGCCTTAACGGCTAAAGCGGTTTGCACGCGCCAGCACGCCGGCCATGGCGGGCGGCGCCCGCACGGCATGTCATTCCGAATATGCAATTCCATAAATAACATTCGCATATTGGTTATACAGAATTATACTAATACTAAAATTAAAACATTTTGCAATTTATATTTATAATTTTCAATTATATTAGCAAATTGATATCATATTTTTTCTATAAAATATTTTTTTGCGGACGATGTTATTGTCTTTTTCTAGTACATAGACGATCTTAAATAAGAATATAGAACAAGACAGACTATTATCTTATAGCAAACATATTATAGTATATTTACGGCGACTGCGTGGGCGGGCTTGACAGCCCCCCTTTATTTTTTAATAAAAGTCTGAACAGATTCCACCAGCACGGCGCAAGCCAGGAACACCCATGAACGCCCAAGGCACCCACCGGCCCGAGTCACCTGACGCTTCCGACAGGTTTTCCATTTCCGCTCTTGACTACGCCTTCAGCCCCCGCCAGGTTGTAGTTGGCGCCCAGATGCTCTTTGTCGCCTTTGGCGCTCTGGTGCTGGTGCCCATACTCACCGGGCTTGACCCCAACGTGGCCCTGTTCACGGCCGGAGCGGGCACTCTGGCCTTCCAGGTTTGCACCCGTGGCCGGGTGCCGGTGTTTCTGGCCTCTTCCTTCGCCTTTATCGCCCCCATCCAGTACGGCATGACCCACTGGGGCATAGGCGGCACCCTTTGCGGCATGGTGGCTTCCGGCGTGGCTTACCTTCTGGTCAGCGCCCTGGTCCGCTGGAAGGGCATGGGGGCCGTGTACAGGCTGCTGCCCCCCATAGTCACCGGTCCGGTGATCATGGTTATCGGGCTGTCCCTGGCCCCGGTGGCCGTCAACATGGCCCTGGGCAGAACCGGTGACGGCAAGATCGAACTGTTCCCCCTGGATTTGGCCCTGCCCGTGGCCCTGCTTTCTTTGGCCGTGACCATAGGAGTTGCGGTCTACGGCAAAGGCCTGCTGAAGCTGGTCCCCATTCTCAGCGGCATTATCGCCGGCTACATATCGGCCGCGTGCGCCGGCATGGTGGATTTGTCCATCATCGGCAAAGCGGAGTGGATCGGGCTGCCCGATTTTTCTTTTCCCACCTGGAACCTTCAGGCGGTAATCCTGTTCGTGCCCGTGGCCATAGCCCCGATCATCGAGCATGTCGGCGACATTATGGCCGTAAGCTCGGTCACCGGGCGCAACTACGTTGAAAAACCGGGACTGCACGCCACCCTGCTGGGCGACGGCGTGGCCACCAGCCTGGCCGGACTGCTGGGCGGCCCGCCCAACACGACATATGCGGAAGTAATCGGAGGCATAGCCCTTACCAAGGCCTATAACCCCGCCGTGCTCACCTGGGCGGCCTTCACCGCCCTGGCCCTTTCTTTTGTGACCAAACTTGGCGCGGTGCTGCAGACCATTCCATCTCCGGTTATGGGCGGCATCATGATCCTGCTCTTCGGAGCCATCTGCGTTGTGGGCATGAATATCCTGGTTCAGGCAGGCCAGAACCTGCTGCTCCCGCGCAACATGGCCATTGTGGCCGTGGTGCTGGTGTTCGGCATAGGCGGCATGGTTTTCCGGTTCGGAGATTTCATGCTCGGGGGCATCGGCCTGGCCGGCGTTGTTGGGGTGTTTTTGCACCTGGTGCTGCCCAACAGGCCGGAATAGAGCTTTTTATAACTGGGGAAAGGCCATGAGCAACCATCCCGCTGGCGACTCCTTTCAATACCGGGCCACAAAAAAAGAACGCCGCGCCGAGCGCATGGTGGTTCTGCTTTACACGCTCTTTTTTATGTTATGGTGCGCCGGGCTGCTTCTGGGGCTTTCCCTGTCACCGGATGCTCTGCTCTGGGGACTCCCGCTCTGGTTCGGCTTCAGTTGCGTCATCGCCTATGCGCTGATCTGCCTGATCCTGGCCTGGACGGTAAGGCGGCACTTCCAATGACCGAATTCCTGGACGGCGTTATCGCCAACCCCGGCATGTTCGCGGCTATTGGCCTGTATTTGCTGCTGATGGTCCTTATAGGCCTGTGGTCGCGCCGGGTGGCGGCGCGGGTTGGCAAGCAGCGCTCCGGCGCGCGCGGTTTTATGGAAGAATACTTTCTGGCCGGCCGCAGCATGGGCGGGGTTGTTCTGGCCATGTCCATAGTGACCACCTACACCAGCGCCTCCAGCTTTATAGGCGGTCCGGGCGTGGCTTACACTCTGGGGCTGGGCTGGGTGCTTCTGGCTATGATCCAGGTGCCCACCACCTTCCTGACCCTGGGGCTTCTGGGGCGCCGCATGGCCGCCTACAGCCGCCGCACCGGCGCCCTGACGGTCAGCGATTTTCTGCGCCACAGATACAAGTCCGAAACGCTTGTCGGCTTGACCAGCATGTTCATGCTGGTGTTTTTTATGGCCGTCATGCTGGCCCAGTTCATCGGCGGGGCCAGGCTGTTCCAGGCCGCCACCGGCACGCCCTACTCCGTGGGATTGCTGCTTTTTGGCCTTACGGTGGTTCTTTACACCACCTTAGGCGGGTTCCGGGCCGTGGTGCTTACGGACCTGGCCCAGGGCTTCATCATGCTTTTCGCGGCGGTGGCGGTTTTGTGGGGTGTTATTGACGCCGGCGGCGGGCTGACCGCCATAAGCGGCAAGCTGGAAGCCATCAACCCCGGCCTGCTGCGCCCCACCGGCGCGGATGACGGCATTGCCGTGCCTTTTCTGATGTCCTTCTGGGTGCTGGTGGGCCTGGGGGTTCTGGGTCTGCCCCAGACCGCCCAGAAATGCATGGCCTTCAAGGACGACAAATCCCTGCGCGACGCCATGGTCATAGGCACCGTGGTCATAGGCTTCACCCTGCTCTGCACGCATCTGGCAGGCGCCCTGGGCCGGGCGGTCATGCCCGGGCTGCCGGCCGGGGATCTGATCATGCCGACGCTGATCGTGCGCCTGATGCCTCCCTTCCTGGCCGGGGTGTTCATAGCCGGGGTGCTCGCGGCCATTATGTCCACGGTCAGCTCCATGCTGATCATGTCATCGGCCACGCTGATCCGGGATCTGTACATAGAATGGCGCCTCAAGGGCGACGCGGACCTGGCGGACCAGCGCTTTGTGCGCCGGGCCAGCCTGGGCATAACCGGCTTTATTGGAATCGCGGTGTTTATACTGGCCCTGTATCCGCCGGATCTGCTGGTCTGGATCAATCTATTCGCCTTCGGCGGCCTGGAGGCGGTGTTCCTCTGGCCCCTGCTCCTTGGATTGTACTGGGAAAAAGCCGACGCCACAGGCGCGCTTTACTCGGTAATCGTCGGCGTGACGGTATTTATGGCCATCTACATAGGCAAACCGCCCATCTGGAACATCCACCCCATAGTTCCCAGCCTTATCGCGGCCGGACTGGCCTTCTATCTGGGTAACGGGCGTTCGCCGGCAAAGTCCGAAAGACGCTGACAGCGGCATAAAACATTAAAGGCCTGGATTGCCGTGAAAGTGGGAATCCAGGCCTTTTCAGCCTTTGCCGTGGTTTGCCGGCAAACTGAGTCCGGCAAATCCAGCCCGCCGCAAACCCCGTTGTTCACCGGGTTAGCGGCTTATAATCCTCGCGGCTGAAGCCTTGCGCCGCGCGAAGCCGCCCTTCGGGCCATTCAAACTTCCCGCGCCCGCTATCCTCACCTCAATTCCCTGAAATTCTTCCTTGTTCCGCACCCAGGCCGCATTGACCTTTTTAATATGTTATGCGATACAATATGATAAATTTTATTTAAACAAGACGCATAAGGAGTTTTTAACGCATATGGACAGAACACGGGGAGCCATCCTGGGCGCCTTCGCGGCCGATTCTCTGGCTCTGGGCGCACATTGGGAATACGATCAGCAGCGCATCAGGAACAGCCTTGGCGAAGTGCGGGAGCTTCTGCCACCCACGCTCAACAACTATCATACCGGCAAAAAGGCCGGGGATCAGTCCCACTACGGGGATCAGGCCCTTCTTCTGCTGCGTTGCGTGAACGATACCGGCCGCTTCAGCCTGAACGAATTCGCCGGACGCTGGCGGAGCATGATGGAGTTTTACGCCGGCTACATGGATCACGCCTCCAGAGACACCCTGGCCAAACTGCACGCCGGAGCGGACTACGGGCACTGCGGATCGGATTCTTCCGATTTTTCCGGCCCGGCCCGCCTGGCTCCGCTGCTTTGCGCGCATAATCCGCAAGATGCCGCGGCGCTCCAGGCCCTTGCGGAAGACGCCAAAGCCCAGACCACGTTTACCCACGGCAATCCGCTTCTCGCGGATATTGCTGAATTTTTCGTCCAGGCCCTGCACCATATTTACCTGGGGGACGAAATCCCCGTGGCCCTGGATAAATCCGCCGCCAAAGCTTATTCGACCCTGCCGGCCGGAAAATGGCTGGCCTTGGCCACCTCCCGCCTGGAACAAGGCCCGCTGACGTCCGTGGCTGCCTTCGGGCAGTCCTGTTCCGCCCTGGACGCCATGCCTTCAGTGCTTTACCTGGCCATAAAATACGCGCGGGAGCCACTGGAAGGGCTGGTGCAAAACGTCATGGCCGGCGGGGACTCCTGCGCCCGCGGCCTGATGCTGGGCACGCTCTTTGGCGCAAGGCACGGGGCGGACTGGATCCCGGATTCCTGGCTGCAAACCCTGGCCGCCGGCAGAGAGCTGGAGGTTCCCTGCCGGTAAGGGGCGGCGGCGGTGGATTCCCGCGCCGACTGGCCGCGCTGGGCGGAGGCCGGCGCATGTTTTTCCGCGAAACGGCTAAAGGCAATTCCACTCCAACTGGAATATTTTAACTTTGAAATTTTCCAGCCAGATAAAATGCTCCGGCGCCGCGAAGCATGGCGTAGCAACGCCCGCGCGTTTCTTGCGGACTTACGGCAGCTCCGCGCCGCAAAATCCCGATTGGTTTTATAGTGTTTATTTTGCGAACAACCACTAGCCATTTGTAGGGATAGCGGACGGAAAAATATTGTGTTATGATTTTAAGATTAGGGTTATGAATAGCCATCAATTTTGCGGGAGCTGGCGCAATGGCGCGAAAAAGCGGTCAGGATTCAAAAATATCCATAGACATTTTACAGAGCATCATCAACGGCATAGATGCGTATATATACGTTTCGGATCCTGAGACCGACGAAATTCTGTTCATTAACGACAAAATGGCCGAGCACTACGGGATCAGGGACAACGCCGTCGGAAAAATCTGCTGGCAGGTCTTGCAGTCCGGCTTTACGCGGCGCTGCGGCTTTTGCCCAAACCCCAAGCTGGCCAAAAATCCGGGAGCCGTGATCACCTGGGAGGAGCACAGCTCCCTGACCGGGCATTACTACAGAAACACCGACCGCCTGATTGATTGGATCGGCGGCAAAAAGGCCCACCTTCAACACTCCGTGGACATAACCAGCATCAAGGAAGCCCAGGCGGCCCTTAAAAAAAGGCTGAAGCAGCAGGAATTGATGGCTGATATCGCCCGGAGCTTCATTTCCATGGACGATATGTCCATGCTGATTCGCAACGCGCTGCAAATGTCCGGAGAATTCCTGAACGTCAGCCGGATAGTCCTGGCCCGCCTGGACCAGGAGCGCGGCACGCTGGACTACTCCCACGTCTGGTATAACGAAAGCCAGGAAGTGCCCAGGCTGGACAGCGTGGTTTTTCATTCCAGCGATGTGTCAACGGTCCATGACGCTTTTGTGAACCGCCGTCTTTCTCATATCGAGCAGTCGGACATCCGTGGAAAACCGGAATTCGCCAAGCTGATCGCGCTGGGCATAACGGCCTTTCTGGTCGTTCCGATTTATGTCGACGGCAAATTCTGGGGGCAGCTCAGCTTTGACGACTGCCAGGGCAGCCACGAATGGACCGGCAGCGACGTTCAGTTGCTCACTATGGTCGGCAACGTCATTTCCGGGGTGATCACCCGCAACGTGACGGAAGAGAAGCTGGCGCGCATGTCTTCAATAGTGAACAGTTCCCCCAACTCCATCACTTATATAAGCCAGGACGGCCGGTTTGAATACTTCAACCAGGGCGCCCTGGACTTGGTCGGCTACAGCGCGGGGGAATTCGCCGCCGGCGGCCTGGCCATGCTTATGGACGAGGAAACCTACAAACTGGCCATGGAGACGCTGATTCCCCGTGTCCTTAGCCACGGAAAGGTTGAAGCCGAACTGCCGCTCATCAAAAAGGACGGGCAACGCCGCATCTTCTCCGTTTCCGGATTCCGGACGGACTTCAAAGGCGTGGGCGTGGGGGTCATCGCTTCGGACATTACAGAAAAAAGACAGCTCGAAGAGGCGCTGGTGACGGCCAAGGAGCAGGCGGAGCAGTCAAACCGCGCCAAAAGTGAATTTTTATCCCGAATGAGCCATGAAATGCGCACCCCGATGAACGCCATCATCGGCATGGCCAGCATTGCCAAGGCCTCCAGGGATCCGGAAAAAAAGCAGTACTGTCTGGACAAAATCAGCGACGCTTCCAACCATTTGCTGGGGGTGATCAACGACATCCTGGACATGTCCAAGATAGAGGCGAACAAGTTTGACCTGTTTTTTTCCGAATTCAATTTTGAAAAGATGCTCATCCGGGTCATAAACGTCATTAACTTCCGGGTGGAAGAAAAAGGCCAGAACCTGATCATCAACATCGGCAAGAGCGTGCCGCACTCCATAATCTGCGACGAGCAGCGGCTCGCCCAGGTAATCGCCAACCTGCTCTCCAACGCCGTGAAATTCACTCCGGAAAAAGGCTCCATTACCCTCTCGGTCAAAAAAACGGCCGAGGATGACAATGGCCTGTGCACCCTGCGTATTGAGGTCAGCGACAACGGCATAGGCATTCCGCTGGAGCAGCAGAGCAAGCTGTTCCACTCCTTTGAGCAGGCGGACGGCGGAATTTCGCGCAAATATGGCGGCACAGGCCTGGGCCTGGCTATTTCCAAAAATATCGTCAACATGATGGGGGGCGAAATCTGGGTGGAATCCGAAGCCGGCCAAGGCTCCCGGTTCATTTTTACCATCAAGGCGCAAAAAGGCGCGGACATCCGGAAAAATTCGCTCAACCCGGATATAGACTGGAAAAGCCTTCGCTTTTTGGTTGTGGACGACGCTCCGGAAGTGCGGGAATATTTTCTGCATTTCGCCCAGTCCCTTGGCGTTTTCTGCCGGGTGGCGGCCAACGGCGAGGAGGCCATCCAAATCATCGCCGCAAATATGGACGCCCCTTTCAACATAATCTTCGCGGACTGGAAAATGCCCGGCATGGACGGCATTGAGCTGACCAGGCGAATCAAGGACAGCTTTGGATCAAGCGTAATCGTGATCATGATTTCCGCCACCGAATGGAGCGAGATCGAATCCGAAGCCAGAGAGGCCGGCGTGGACCGGTTCATGCCCAAGCCCTTGTTCCCTTCCCTGATCGTGGACTGCATTAACGAGTGCCTGGGGTTGCCGAAACACGAAGCCATCCCGCAGGCCGCCGAACTCGCGGACGAAGGCTGCTTTGCCGGCCGCCGCATCCTTCTGGCCGAAGATATTGACATCAATCGGGAAATACTGATCTCGCTGCTGCAATACACCGCCCTGACCATAGACAGCGCGGAAAACGGCCTGGAAGCCTGCCGGATGTTCCAGCAAGACCCTTCCGCCTACGATATGATCTTCATGGACATCCATATGCCGGAAATGGATGGATACGAAGCCACCAGGCGCATCCGGTCCATGGATTCGCCGCTGGCCGGAAGTATCCCGATAGTGGCCATGACGGCCAACGTTTTTCGCGAGGATATTGAAAAATGCCTGGCCGCCGGCATGACCGATCATGTTGGCAAACCCCTGAATATGGACGATGTTATCGCCAAGCTCAAAAAATACCTTCCCGGCTGCCCGGAGCCTGGCAACATTTGACCGCGCCCGCGCCGCCCCTATAAAGCTTGCGGGGGTGGGTGATATGCGTTATAGCCTCCATTATCAAAAAATTTGGATGCAGTATTGAGTACGCCAACAGCCAACATTCCGGCCGATCAGCGGCCATCGGTAAACCTGCGCGCCACAGCCGAAGGCCGCACGGCCTTTCTGGCCGGCGCCTGGACCGTGGCAAACCTGGAGCAGGCGGACAAACTGCTCAAATCCGACTTGCGGGCGGCCGGAGACCTGAAAACCTTGGATCTTGCCGGACTTAGCCACCTGGATACGGCCGGGGCCATGCTCATAAACCTTTACGCCGAAAATTCACATTGCCGGATTGCCGGCGCGGGGGAGCGTTTTCAGAAGCTTCTGGATTACGCCGGGCACGCGGCGCGCGCGGATTCGCCGCCAGCGGACCACCGCTACGGCTTTCTTGTTTTTTTTCACAGCGTCGGCGCCGGCATTGTGGAAGAAATACAAGTGGCCTGGCAGCTTTTGGGCTTTACCGGCTATTTTCTGGCCAGCCTTGCCGCCGCCCTGGCAAGGCCGTGGAAGCTGCGCCTGGTCTCCCTTGTCTACCACATAGAGCACACCGGGGTGCGGGCCGTGCCCATTGTGGCCCTGCTCTCTTTTTTGATCGGCATGGTTACGGCCTATATGAGCGCCGCCCAGCTTATGCGCTTCGGGGCGCAGATCTTTGTGATCAACCTGCTGGAAATTTCCACTCTGCGGGAAATGGCCGTCATCATAACCGCAATCCTGGTGGCCGGACGCTCCGGGTCGTCATTCACCGCCCAGATCGGCGCCATGATGGCCAACGAGGAAGTGGCGGCCATGCGTTCCATGGGCCTGGACCCCATGGATATGCTGGTCATCCCCCGGGTTGTCGCCCTGATCCTTACCTTGCCCGCCCTGGTGCTCATTGCGGATTTTATGGGCATATTCGGCGGAATGATGGCCGTCTGGCTGTCCATGGATCTGACGCCGGCGGCATTTATGGATCGCTTCCGGGATCTGGTTAACTACAACAACTTTCTGGTGGGCATGATAAAAGCCCCGTTTTTTGCAATGACCATCGGGCTGATCGGCTGCTTCCAAGGCTTTCAGGCCACGGGCAGCGCGGAATCCGTGGGCCGTCTGACAACCCAGTCCGTTGTCGAGGCCATCTTCATGGTCATTGCCCTGGACGCGCTTTTCGCGCTTCTGTTCACTTCCATAGGATTTTGAGGATGGAGCCGGAAATAGCCATAGCCCTGCGGGACATCACCAACAGCTTCGGCCAGAACGCCGTGCACGAGCATCTGGACCTGGATATCCGGCGGGGCGAGATCATCGCGCTCATCGGCGGTTCCGGCACGGGCAAATCCGTGCTTCTGCGCACCATAATCGGCCTGCAGCGCCAGAAGGAAGGCGAGGTCACGGTCATGGGCGTCAACCTGACCAGGTCCGGCCCGGACGCCTGGGAGCGGGCCCGCCGGCGCTGGGGCGTGCTTTTTCAGGACGGGGCCTTGTTTTCCTCCCTGACCGTGCGGGAGAACATTCAGGTGCCCCTGCGCGAATAAACGGGCATTTCCAAAAAGCTCCAGGACAAAATCGCGGGCATGAAAGTGGACATGGTGGGATTGCCGCAGTCCGCGCTGAACAAATACCCGTCCGAACTCTCCGGCGGCATGCGCAAGCGCGCCGGTCTGGCCAGGGCTCTGGCCATGGACCCGGCCATTCTGCTCCTGGATGAACCCACGGCCGGGCTGGATCCCGTAGGCGCGGCGGCCTTTGACTCCCTGGTGCATACCCTGCGCGGGGCCATAGGCCTTACGGTCTGCCTGGTCACCCACGACATGGACAGCCTGTACGCCATCTGCGACCGCGTGGCCGTGCTGGCGGAAAAACGCATCTTTGCCGTGGGCGGCATTCCGGAGCTTTTAAAAGTGGATCACCCCTGGATTAAAGAAT
>JAVBSC010000052.1:0-12448 GCA_031547305.1 Desulfovibrionaceae bacterium | reverse complement strand
CTGTGCATGCACGCCGTGCTCAACCCCGGCGACGAAGTGCTGGTGCCCACTCCGGGCTTTCTGCTCTACTATTCCAGCGTCAACCTGATGCACTGCACGGCTTCCCCCTACGTGCTCTCCGAACCGGGCTACCTTTGGGCCGGGGCCAAGGCCACGCCCAAGTCCAAACTGCTGATCGTGAACTCCCCGAACAACCCCACGGGCTCGGTGTTTTCCAAGAAGGAAGTTGAAGACATCTGCGAGTTCGCTAAAAAGAACGATCTGTTGGTTTTGAGCGACGAAGCTTACGATCGTTTCATCTTCGCCAACGCCAAGCACCATTCTCCGGCCGGAGAACCGGGCATGAAGGACCGCACTTTCCTGGTGGGCTCCCTGTCCAAGACCTTTTCCATGACCGGCTGGCGCCTGGGATACGTGGCCGGCCCGCCGGAACTGATGGGCGTTCTGGCCAAGTTGCAGCAAAACTACATGCTCAGCGTGAACAGTTTTGCCCAGGCCGGCGGCGCCGCCGCCCTGAACGGCCCGCAGGACTGCGTGGAATCCATGTGCGCGGAATTCGACAAGCGCAGAAAAATCATCTGCGAGATCCTGCAAGGCGCGCCAAAGATCAAATTCGCCGAGCCTGAGGGCGCTTTCTACGTTTTCCTGGACCACAAGGAAACCGGCCTTGATTCCGTCACCTTCTGCAAG
Organism: Desulfovibrionaceae bacterium; assembly: GCA_031547305.1. Classification (GTDB taxonomy): domain Bacteria; phylum Desulfobacterota; class Desulfovibrionia; order Desulfovibrionales; family Desulfovibrionaceae; genus JAVBSC01. Next base: position 11,758 of record JAVBSC010000052.1, on the reverse strand, counting down.
CGTCTGCTGGAAGAAGCCCATGTGGCCTGCGTGCCCGGCGATGACTTTGGCCCGGCGGGCGAATGGCACACCCGTATTTCCTACGCCGTCAGTGCGGAAAAATGCGCCGAAGGCGCGCGCCGCATTCGCGGGTTCCTGGAAAGCTTGTAATAAAACCGGGGAGGCCTGCCCCCCCCCGAATCTTAAAGCCGGAGCGAATCAACATTGAAAATGTTCATTTGCCCCGGCGGCGGGAGCAAAGGGAAACCGCGGTTTTTGCTTTGCGCTCTTCACACCGAACCGACAGGCGAGGTGTTACATCTAGGAGGAATCATGCAAGTACATAAGCATAAAACCGACGTTCTGATCATCGGCGGGGGCGTGTGCGGACTGCACGCGGCTCTGACCGCCCGGGAGCAGGGCTCTTCGGTGCTGATTATGGACAAGGCGGTTATTGAGCGCAGCGGGCATACGGCCGGCGGCATAGATCATTTTCTGGCCTACCTGAATACCGGCCCGGAATGGGACACGCGCGAGGGCTACCTGGAGTTCACCGGCAAAAGCGCGCGCGGCGTAACCAACATCGACGTGGTGGACCAGGTTTACTGTTCGGAGTTGGAAACAGCTCTGCAGCGCTATGAAGAAATCGGCTGCACCCTCAGGCAGCCGGACGGCACCTATTACCGTACCAAGTCCTACGGCCAGCCCGGCCCCTGGTGGATCAACTTCAACGGCAAAAGAATGAAGCCGATTCTGGGCAAAGCGGCCCGCAAGGCCGGATGCGTTGTGCTGGACCGTGTGGTCACAGCGGATCTTCTGACCAACCAGGGCACGGTGTGCGGCGCGGCCGGTTTTGACATCCGCAGCGGGGATTTCCATGTGGTGGAAGCCCGCTCCGTGGTGGTTTCCACCGGCGGAACCAACCGTTTGTTCAGCAACCCTTCGGCCATGAGCTTCAACACCTGGATGTGTCCGGCGGACACCGGCGACGGCGAGGCCATGTGCCTGCGCGCCGGCGCGGAACTGGCCAATATTGAATTCCTGCGCATGACCATTGTGCCGCGCAGCTTCAACGCGGCCGGCCTGAACGCGCTTTCCGGCATGGGCGGCGTGCTCATCAACGGCCGGGGCGAAGCCTTTATGGACAAATACCATCCTCTGGGCATGAAGGGCCCGCGCTACAAGATGGTCCAGGGCGTGCTCAGTGAAATGCGCGAAGGCCGCGGCCCCATTTACATGGACTGCCGCAACCTTACCGCGGAAGAGCAGAAGCACCTGATCACCACGCTTTCTTATGACAAGGATTCCTTCCAGGATTACTTTGAGCAACTTAATATAGACCTGACCAAGCAGCCCATGCAGGTGGACACCTCCGACGGCATGCAGGGCGGTCCCAACGAGGTTTGCGGCAGCGGCATCAAGATCAACAGAGACAGCGGCACCAACGTGCCCGGCCTGTACGCCGGCGGCAACGCGGCGGACCAGTGCCGCAGCCTGCACATGGCCGTGACCAGCGGCATCCACGCCGGACGCAGGGCCGCTGAATACAGCATTGCCCTGAAGAACGCGCCCTCCATCAACGAGGCCCAGGTCAAGGCCATCCAGGAACGCGTCTACGCGCCCATGGATACTTCCCGGAACATCGACTGGCGGGAGTTTGAACTGGCCCTGCAACGCATCATGACCGAGGGAGCCGGCCCCAGCCGCAACAAGACCAAGCTGGATCAGGCCGGGGAAAAGCTGGACAGGCTCAAGGCCGCCAGCGAACTGGTGGGCGCGAAAAACCTGCACGACCTTATGCGCCTGCATGAGGTCCACAACCTGCTCACTATCGGGCGCTGCTCGGTCAACGCCGCCATGTTCCGCGAGGAAAGCCGCTTCGGCATTTGTCATAACCGCGAGGACTTCCCGGAACAGGACGACGCGCGCTTCCTGGGCCAGGTTGTCATCACCGGCGACGCCAAGGGCGGCATCGGCCTTGCCCTGCGGCCCACCAACAATCCGTACGCTTAAGGGGGTAACCAGACATGCCGGCTGTAATAAATAAAGAAACCTGCATTGGCTGCGGGATTTGCGACAAATCCTGCCCCCTGGACGCCATTTACTTTAACGAGGAAGAAAAAAAGGCCGAAATCCGCTACCCGGAAGAATGCTGGATGTGCGGTTCCTGCCGCCAGTCCTGCCCGGCCGGGGCCATAACCCTGCGTTTTCCCCTGAACACGCTGTACAACGCCAGCGCCAACCCGTTTATTTGATGGAGAACCGGGGAGGGAAACCGCAAGGGCATGACGCCCTTGAATTTTTCCTCCCCGGACCCCACCCTTCCTTAACCCCATTATGTTTGGAGAACAGGGTGGCAGTGTGAATAGAGTTGGAACAAAGGCACGACACAATTAAATCCCATTAAGGAGTTAGCCATGATGTACGTCGACGCGTTTAACCATATCCTGCCCAAAAAATACCAGGCCCTGCTGGAAAAGAAAGTTACCGGCCGCGACATGAGCGACAATCTGGCACGCTACTGCAAAACCATTCCCACCCTGCAGGATTTGGACGCCCGTTTCCGCCTGATGGACAGGGTGGAAGGCTACGTGCAGGTGCTCACCCTGGCCGCCCCCACCGTGGAATCCATCGCGGCTCCCAAGCTGGCCGCGGAACTCTGCAAGGCCGCCAACGACGAAATGGCCGAACTGGTCCTTAAATACCCGGACCGCTTCGTGGCCGGCATCGCCGCCCTGCCGCTGAACGACGTGGACGCCAGCCTGAAGGAAATCGACCGGGCCATGAAGGACCTTAGCTTCAAGGGCATCCAGATGTACACCAGCATTAACGACAAGCCACTGGATTCCAAGGAGTTCTGGCCCATCTACAAAAAGATGGAAGAATACAACCTGCCCATCCTTATCCATCCGGAACGCCCGGCCAGCCTGCCGGACTATCCGGGCGAAACCCATGCCAAGTACCGCTCCTGGACCAAAATCGGCTGGCCCGTGGCCTCCGGCATGGCCATGTTCCGCCTGGTATACGGCGGCGTCATGCAGGCTTATCCGGGCCTTAAGGTCGTCACCCACCACTGCGGCGGCGTCATCCCCTACCTGGCCGGCCGCATGGAGTGGAACGACGACTTCAACGAAATGACCATGGGCCACAAGGACCTGCAATTCAAGGAAAAGCCGCTCACCTACTTCCGCCGCATGTACTACGATACCGCCAATAACGGCAACGTGCCCGCCCTGCGCTGCGGCCTGGAGTTCTGCGGCATCGACAAGTTCATCTTCGCCACGGACCTGCCCTTCTGCAGTGAGCACGGCATGCGCCTCATCCGCGACACCATCGCGGCCGTGCGCTGCCTGGGCCTTACCCCGGAAGAAGAGCGCAAGGTCTTCCAGAGCAATGCCGTGGATATGTTCCGCCTGCCGCTAAGCACCTTTGTGTAAGAGCTTTTCCCGGCCCGGAGGTTGTTTCGGGGCCGGGCGGTCGGAACAGCTTATTTAATCGTTATTCAACCTATGGGTTAAAATCGTATGAAAAAAGTCGTTTGCATAGAAGCCCGGCCCTTTGCCGCTTTTTCCCCGGAGCAGATGGACAGGGTGAAAGCCCGGCCGGACCTGGAAATTCTGGACTGCCGGGGAAAGACCGTTGACGATCCCGCCTTTGTGGAGCAATTGGCCCGGGCGGAAGTTATCGTTTCCGGCAATGATCTTTATGTGACCAAAGATCTGCTGCCCAGGCTGGGCAATCTTAAGCTGGTGGCCAAGCTGGGCGTGGGCCTGGACATGATCGACATTCCGGCCGCCACCCGGCATAAAGTGATGATCTGCAACACCCCCGGCGCCAACGACGTGGCCGTGGCCGAGCACACCTTCGCTCTGCTGCTGGGCCTGTTGCGCCAGGTGCCGCGTTGCGACGACGGCATGCGCAAAGAAAAATGGGAGCAGGGCAAGTTTCTGGGCCGTGAAATCCAGGGCCGCACCTTCGGCATAGTGGGCATGGGCGCCATCGGGCGTTGCGTGGCCAGTATCGCCAAGGGATTTGGCGTGAAAATCCTGGGTTACGATCCTTACTGGCCGGAAGCTTTCGCCAAGGAAAACAATATTGAAAGGGCGGACCTGCCCACCTTGCTGCGTAATGCGGATTTCGTGTGCGTGCATTGCCCGCTGATGCCGGAAACCGCCAACCTGATTTCCGGCCCGCAGTTTGAAATGATGAAGCCTTCCGCCGTATTGGTGAATATGGCCAGAGGCGGCATTGTGGACGAGCGGGCCTTATACGCGGTCCTTAAGAGCAAGCGCATCTGCGGCGCGGTGTTGGACGCCTTTTCCCAGGAGCCGCCCGTGGACAAGCTGCCGTTTTTGGAGTTGGACAACGTGATGCTTTCGCCGCACACCGGGGCCTTTACCGAGGAAGCCCTGGATAAAATGGGCCGCATCGCCATAGATCAGGTCTTCCAGTACCTGGACGGCCAGAAACCGACGCACTTGCGCAATCCTGAAGTCCTGGCGTAAAATAGATCCGACGACCGGGCCGCGCCTTCCGTTTTTCAGAAGGAGCGGTCCGGATTTTTTTTGCCCTCAGTAAAGGCGGGCGGAGATTTGATCCAGGATATGGGCCAGGTCGTCAAGAATCACCGGTTTGGACAGGTAGAGATCCATGCCCTGGCGCAGGAAGCGCTCCCTGTCTCCATACATGGCATGGGCGCTTACGGCCGTGACTATGGCGTCCGCGGGCAGATCCCTCCGGCGCAGTTCCGCTTCCGGAATGGTTTTAAGAATAATTTCCCTGACTTCGTCCGAGGGAATAATGTCTTCCAGGCGTTGTTCCCGGATTCTTCTGGTCATTTCCAGACCGTCCATTTCCGGCATCTGGATATCTGTGAAGATGCAGTCAAATGGATGGAGCATGGCCGCCTCCAGAGCCTGCCTGCCGTTGCTTACGCAAACGGCGCGGTGCCCGTTGCGCCGCAAGAAGGCGTTAAGGGCGAAGCGGCTGGCCGCATCGTCCTCGGCCACCAGAATGTCCAGGGCCTTGCGCGGAAATGTGCCGGCCGTGCCCCAGGCCTCCGTGCATTTCGGGGTGTTTCTGGCCACTGTTTCGAAGGGGATGGAAAAATGAAAGGTGGTTCCAAGGTTTTTCAGGCTTTCAACGGTGATGTTGCCGCCCATCATGTCAACAAGGCGCTTGACTATGCCCAGGCCCAGCCCTGTGCCCGCATACTTGCGGGTGCTGGAGTTGTCGATTTGGGTAAAGGCCTCGAATATGCTGCTTTGCAGATGCTCCGGGATGCCGATACCCGTATCCTTAACGGCAAAATACACCCAGGCTTTTTGGCGGTGGTTGTTATTGAGCAGAGAGCATTCCACATGAATTTCGCCCTGTTCCGTAAACTTGATGGCGTTGCCGACCACGTTGAAAATGATTTGCCGGACCCTGGCGTCGTCACCCACAAGCAGGGAGGGGATCTCGTCATCAACGTTCAGGGTCAGGGTGAGCATTTTTTTGCATACTTCGCCGGTGAACAGATCCAAAGTAGAGCGCAGGGTGTTCTTAAGATCGAAGGGCAACGGATGCAGAACCATCTTGCCGGATTCAATGCGCGAAAAATCAAGAATGTCTGAAAGGATGCGCATCAGCGTTTCGCCGGAAAGCTCGGCCGTGCGCACGTATTCCCGTTGGGCTGAGCTCAGGGACGAAAGATCCAGAAGCTGGAGCATGCTCAGGATGCCGTTGAGCGGAGTGCGCAACTCATGGCTGACGTTGGCCAGGAATTCGTCCTTGATTTTGTTGGCGCGTTCCGCGACATCCTTGGCCGTTTGCAGCGCCTTGATGTAATGGTGCCGCCGCAGGATCAGCCAGGCTCCGTTTATGAACAGCTCCAACTGGCGCAGGTCCGCGTCCTCGTAGTCCGCATCCTTGTTGCAGACCACGGCTATGCAGACCGGCCGCTGGCCTTCCAGCACCGTGGCGTTCATGTAGCGCATTATCGGCAGCCTGCCGTCGTGCGCCAGATGCGTCGGGTTTATTCCGTCCCCGTTATTGATGCTGAGCGGGGAATGGCCGTCCTGCGCGCACACCCTGTAGGCCACCAGTTCCTCGGACGGGGAATCCGGCGGCGGTCCGCCGTTGCCAAAAAAGGAATGGTGGGCTTTGGACCAGACCATGCGGCCGCCGGGATACTGGATATTCGGCGGAATGAAAACATACCCGTAGCCGCTGCCGGTAAATTCGGTGATGCTGTCCGTAACATAATGCAGCAGCTCTTCTTCCGGCGCGTTGGCCATCTGGGTCAGGCGGTACAGAGCCGCCATGCGCGTCTCGTTCAGGCGCGCGCGCTGTTCCGCCCGGATCTGCTCCGTGTGGTCGCGGAAATGGGAGATCACGGAAACCACTTTTCCACCGGAGTTGAATTCAGGCCAGAAGGAATATTCTCCGGCCACTTTTCCGACGGCGGCTGTTTTAAAAGCGGTCTGCCTGCGCACCACGCGTCCGGTGTGAAAAACCTCCTGCACGCAGTTTTGGACAAATTCCAGGTGGCTCGGCTCCAGGCCAAGGCTGGCGACGGTTTCCGCCCCCATGCTGTATTTGCTCAACGGTCGAGGCAAATAGCGGTTGATGGCCGGGTTTACATACAAGGGGAACAGTTCGCGATCCATGCGGGCGATCATGTCCGGCGAATTTTCAAGCATGGCCTGATAGTTGGTCAAAGCTTCGCCGTTATGCGGAATCTGGAATTTGGCGTTCAGGCGCAGCCGCGAGACATCCACGATTTTGCCGATTACGCGTATGGCTTTCCCACCGGAGTTTTCCGTGACCACGCAACGCGACAACATCCAGGCCCAGCATCCGTCCATGCGGCGAATGCGGAAGACCTCCTCCGCGCGCTCGAGCTTTCCTTCGGCTACGGCACTGGATGTGCTCATCAGGCCAGGCATATCCTCCGCATGCACGCGAGACCAGAATGACGGCGGATCCAGTTCCAGCGGCGCTCCCTCCGGCAGAAGCATCATATACCGCCATTCCGGCGATACAACAAGGCGGTGCTCCATCGGCCACCAGGTCCACTCCGCCTGATCCAGCACTGTTAAAGGCGGCGGGAGAGAAGGAGGAAATATTTCGGAATATTCTGTTGGCATGCGGCATCCTAGTGTCATGTCACACCTCGCCTGTCGATTCGGTGTGAAGATCGCAAAGCAAAAAACGCGGTTTCTGCTTTGCGCCCGCCGCCAGGGCGGCGCCCCCCTCTACATGGTTGCGACTAGTGCCGCTTGACGCGGCACTGGATATTTTAACTTTTAGACGTTCGTTTCGGCGCTTAACGGTGAAAGCAAGTTTCTCCAGCGCTTACGCGGCGAGCGGCGGTTTCCGCCGCCTGGGCGGAGGACCATTTTCAATGTCAATGCGCTTTAAAGAATAAAAATTTGTAAATATAATACAATTTATGCCAAATATTCGCAAGCGGCTTGGGCTTTGGCAAGTAAATACGTATTTTCCCAACAAATCCCCATGACTTGAATCAAGGGCGCGTTAAGGGTTTGTAGACAGCCCACAGGGGCAATAATTTTTATAAAAAAACGATTGCCCCTTGCATTTTATTTTTTTTGATTTACTTTTGTATCTAACCAGGAGGATTAGCCGATGGGCCAGGTAGTGTTCACACTCGTTGTGCGCGACGAAGATGTGAAGATCAGAAAGCGTTTTGCGCCAAGAACAAGAGTCGTTCCTTCAAAAAAACTATATAACCGCAAACATTTAAAAGAGAAAGGCGGCGACCTTACCCAGGTTGCCGCCTTTCTCTTTCAGGCGCCCGCCGGGCGCAATCAGGGCGGCAGGCTGATTTCTCCAATTTTCCGGCTCTCAGACTGAGAGGGACGGCAAGAGCGCTTATCGAGCTTGGTAAAGCTTTCAGAAGCTTTTTGCTCTTTGCAATGGCGAGGTAATTTTGTATATTGACGCGAATGTTCCAGCATTGTTTTTTGAGATCTAACTGCCTGTCATCGCAAGGGAAAAGCATGGCCGATCTCTACCAATATTATAAAACCAGCACCTCGCCGCCCTGGATGATGTCGCAGCATTCCGCCGTCTGGGATAAAGTGGCTCATCTGGGAGCGCCCAGAAGCTGGAACAGCAAGGCCATGATCTATGATGTTGCTGATCCGGCTGAAGAGGTCGTCCTTATTCAGGACGGTCTGATGAAGATTCTGGCCACAAGCTGGAACGGGGATCTGAAAACCCTGGGCATTTTGGGGCCGGGCAGTTTTTTGGGCGAGGCGGCTTTTTTTAAGGACACGCCGTACCGGCACAGCATTCATTGCATCACGCCCTGCCGGGGCTTGGCGTTTTCCCGCGATGTTCTGCTGGGGCAGGTTATTCCAGCCCACCCGGATCTCTGCCTATACCTCTTTAACAACCTGGCCGGAAAATCCTACATGATGTCCACCCAGGTGGAGTGCGTGCGTTTTATGTCCAGCGAGCAGTACACGGCGCACTTTTTGTACCATCTGGGCGTGGAGCAGGAAAACAAGAGCTGGATTTACGAGCGTATGTCCGCTTTTTCCCTGAGCATGCTGGGCGAGCTTTTGGGGCTGCATCGGGTTACGGTGACCAAAATTATCAACGGCCTGAAAAAGCAGGGGATCATCAGCCTCAAGGGCGAGAATATTGTGGTTTTGGATCAGGAAGCTTTGCTGCGGATCATTCATTCTAATTTATAGGTATTCAGGATAAAAACGAAGAAACCGGAGCCGGCAATTTGCCGGCTCCGGTTTCTTCGTTTCCGCAATCCTGCTACAGCGCATCCTTGGCGGCGGCCAGGGCGGCCGCGTAGTCCACTTCACTGGTCATTTCCGGCACAATCTGCATGTAACTGATTTTACCGGCGCTATCGATCACGAAGATGGAGCGGGCGAGCAGGCGCAGCTCTTTCATGGCCACGCCGTAAGCCAGGCCGAAGTTCAGATCGTAGTGGTCGGAAAGGGTTTCCAGCTTGTCCGCGCCGGCGGCACCGCACCAGCGAGCCTGGGCAAAAGGCAAGTCGCAGGACACGGTCAGAATGCGCACGTTTTCGCCCATGGCGGCGGCTTCCTGGTTGAAACGCCGGGTCTGAATGTCGCAAACGCCGGTGTCCAGTGATGGCACAACAGACAGGATGAGCACCTTGCCATTGTAGTCCGCCAGGGTTTTTGGCGAGAGGTTGTTGGCGAGCAGTTTGAAATCCGGGGCTTTGTCGCCCTTTTTCACTTCATTGCCGAGCAGGGTCAGGGGGTTGCCTTTAAAGGCGACCAGTCCTTTGCGTTCCATAATATCCTCGCGTATCGCTAAAAATTATTTGATAACTATTCCTGATACCATAGATGGAATTATATGCAAATAAAAAAACGCCGCTCCGGAGGCTGACTCCGTGGCGGCGTGGCGGACCGGGAGGCGGCCCTATTTCGCAAAACCCACGGCGCGGCGCTCGCGGATTACAGTAACGCGAATCTGACCGGGGTAGGTGAGGTTGCGTTCGATTTTGTCGGAAATATCCTTACAGAGAAGGTAGGTGGCATCGTCGTCCACGTTTTCCGAGTTGACCATGACCCGGATTTCCCTCCCGGCCTGAATGGCGTAGGCTTTAGCCACGCCTTTGAAGCTGTTGGCGATGTTTTCCAGATCTTCCAGGCGCTTGACGTAGTTTTCCAAAAGTTCCTTGCGCGCGCCCGGCCTGGCTCCGGAAAGGCTGTCCGCTGCCTGCACCAGAATGGCCAGGGTGGACTTGGGGGGCGTATCCTCGTGGTGCGCGGCAATGGCGTGGATAATCTCTTTACTCTCGTTGTACTTTTTGGCGATATCCGCGCCGATTACCGCATGCGGTCCTTCCACCTCGTGGTCGACGGCTTTGCCCAAATCGTGCAGCAGGCCGGCCCGCTTGGCTTTTTTGATGTCCTGGCCAAGTTCGGCGGCCATCATGCCGCACAGGGAGGCCACTTCCAGAGAGTGCTGGAGCACGTTCTGGGAAAAGCTGGTGCGGTACTTGAGCTGGCCCAGGAGCCGGACTATGTCCGGGTGGATTCCATGCACCCCGGCGTCAAAAGTGGCCTGTTCGCCAACTTCGCGGATCTGCACTTCCAGTTCCTGCTCCACCTTTTTTACTATATCCTCAATGCGGGCCGGGTGAATGCGGCCGTCCTGCATCAGGCGTTCCAGGGAAAGTTTAGCCACTTGGCGGCGCATGGGGCTGTAAGCGGATAAAATGACCGTGTCCGGGGTGTCGTCAATGATCAGGTCAACGCCGGTGGCAGCTTCCAGGGCGCGGATATTCCGCCCCTCCCGGCCGATGATCCGGCCTTTCATGTCCTCGCTGGGCAGGGTGACGGCGGTGACGGTCTGTTCGCCAACATAATCCCCGGCATAACGTTGAATGGCGCCGGCGATGATTTCCTTAGCCTTGCGGTCCGCCGTTTCCCTGGCCTCGGTTTCGATGAGGCGCATCATTTTGGCCGCCTCATGGCGGGTCCTGGCTTCCACTTCTTCCATCAGCCGGGCCTTGGCTTCCTCGGCGGTCAGGCCGGAAACTTCCTGCAGGCGGTGTTCCTGCTCGGAGATCCTGTCCTGTAAAGCTTCGTTCAATTCTTCGATCTTGCGCTCTTTGCGGGAAAGCTCCTTTTCCACGCTCAAAATTTCGTGTTCCTTCTGAGTGGCTTTTTCCAGCTTTTCTTCCAGTTTTTCGCTCTGATCCTCGACCTTGCGTTCTTTGGCCTTGATTTCCCGTTCGCGTTCCTTGAGTTCCTGTTCAACGCCGCGCTGGTACTCCAGCACTTCATCTTTGCCCTGGAGAATTATTTCTTTTTTTTGCGCAGCCGCTTCCTTGCGAGCCTCGTCGAGAATTCTGCGGGAAAGCTCGCCAGCCTCGTTCATGCGCTTGGCGGAGATGAAACGGTGCAGCAAAAATCCGCAGGCCACGCCGATAAGCGTTCCTGGAATGATAAGAAGGGTAGAGTAATCCATAACCAGCCTTTGTATAAAATCGGACAAAGTCCTGTACTCTGGGGGATGTCGCCATCCCGGCCGCGTGAACGGCGCCGTCCGGATAAAGCCCGGCGGCGGGTTTGTGACCAGCCGGGCGCGCCTAAAAAAACGCCCGGCCTCAGGCCGCCCGGAAAATACAGGTGTCCGGCCTGGAATGCGGCACTTGCCATTGGTTGACGGGAGAAACACAAAAAAAGCCGTTTCACCCGGAAACGGCACAAAAACAAAGATCTCTGGATCAAGGCGGCAAGGTCCGGATCCTGGAGACCCGGACGGACTATTCATAAAGACCCCGGAGTGCCGTGCGCATCCCCCCCGCAGGACCTGAACCGCCTACGGCGGGAGCTTTGGGCGGCCCTTAAGGCTTCCCGGACCAGCCGGGCTTGCACACCGGTCCGCCGCGCAGATCCCTCAATTTATGCTTGTGAGGTCAGCAGTGGGTGAGCATCACGCACACCCCAGGGTATCTTCTTTGTAATACCGGCCAGCTTTAAAGGCCAGTATTTTCTATTTTGTCCACAAGCTTTTTTATGCGTTCCCGCATTTTATCCAAATCGTCCCTGGCCTGGAGCATATCATCCGCCACAGCCAGCGCTAAAAAGGTAAGAAGCTTGTCTTTGCTTAACTGCCTGCCATGTTCTTTAAGAATTTTGTACCGTTCATCAAGTAAATCCCGCGCCTGCTCCACCCGCCGTGGATCGGCCTGCGCCTTGAAGGAAACCTCCGTTCCCAGCACTTCCAGCGTATAGTTGCGCATGGGATCGGCGTTTACTCCTTG
>JAVBSC010000095.1:0-2740 GCA_031547305.1 Desulfovibrionaceae bacterium | reverse complement strand
TCCGAACCCGGAAGTCAAGCGCCTCTTCGCCGATGATACTGCGTACTCATGCGTGGGAAAGTAGGACGACGCCGGCATTATCTTACCGCCACAAGCGGTTATGAATCCCCCTTACGCCAAACGCTGAGGGGGATTCCGCTGTTGTGTGGGGGGATTACCGGGGAGAAATGCGCCACCCACTGGCCGGACCGCCGCAAAATACCGCTTGCCCCAAATGCCCGGTCCCTCCTGAACCCGCATAATACCCTTGCCCTCTGATCTGCCCGCTCAGACCCTGGGATTTCCGACCGCGTTTGCGCCGCGCCGCGCCGGAGCTCTTGGGGGAGGCGGCGGTTTTGCAGGTGCGCGGCTGGCGCAAACGCGCCCGGAAATCCGCCAAAGGCCTCCCACGGCCAGGGTAGACGCGGCGCGGCGCAAATGCGGAGAAAACCGGAACGTCTGAGCGGGCTTGGTTCACACGGGAGTCATCGGATGCTTTGCTGCTTCTTGACTTGGGATTGAAAAACGCTGAAGAGTATAGCTTGTGCGAATTGAGGCTTTGCCGGAATTCTTGGCGGCGCCTTGCCGCGGAGGTCTGTTTCACCGCACCGGAAAACCAGGTTATGGGGCAACCGTGATGTTCGACTCGGAAAAAAGAGCTTTTGTGGCCCTGGCAGGCAAAACAGAAATCTGTTTCCTGCCCGGCATGGCCAACAGGCACGGCTTGATCACCGGGGCCACGGGCACGGGCAAGACCGTGACCCTGCAAACCCTGGCGGAGACTTTCAGCGCCATGGGCGTGCCGGTGTTCGCGGCGGACATCAAAGGCGATCTTTCCGGCGTGGCGGCCAAAGGCGGGAACAAGGAGAGCGTTAACAGGCGCGTGGCCGAATACGGCCTGGCGGCCAAGGGCTTTTCTTTTCAGGCCTACCCGGTGCAGTTCTGGGATGTCTTTGGGGAGCGGGGCGCTCCGGTGCGGGCCACCATAACGGACATGGGGTCGCTGCTGCTAAGCCGGCTGCTGGTGCTTAACGACACCCAGTCCGCCGTGCTCTCGGTCATTTTCAAAATGGCCAAGGAGGAAGGCCTGGAGCTGATTGACCTCAAAGATTTGCGAAAAACTCTGGAATACGCCGCCGCCAACTCCAGCCGCTTCAGCTCGGCTTATGGAAATATGTCCGCCGCCAGCATCGGGGCCATCCAGCGGGGGCTGATCACTTTGGAGCAGGAGGGCGCGGAGGCTTTTTTTGGCGAGCCCAGCCTGAACATCGACGACCTGCTGCAAACCGACGGCCTCAAGGGCGTCATCAATATTTTGGCCGCCGACAAGCTTATGAACGCGCCGAAAGTTTACACTTCCTTCCTGCTCTGTCTCCTGAGCCGCCTTTTCGACGTTCTGCCCGAGGTGGGGGACCCGGACAAGCCGAAACTGGTCTTCTTTTTTGACGAAGCCCACCTGTTATTCAGCGACGCGCCAAAAGCGCTGCTGGACAAGGTGGAGCAGGTGATCCGGCTGATCCGCTCCAAGGGCGTGGGCATTTATTTTATTTCGCAAAGTCCGGGCGACATTCCGGATTCCGTGCTCGGGCAGTTGGGCAACCGCGTGCAGCACGCCCTGCGCGCCTACACGCCCAAAGACCAGAAGGTGCTTAAGGCGGCGGCCCAATCCTTCAGAGCCAACCCGGCTTTTGATACGGAAACGGCCATTTCCCAACTGGGTACCGGAGAGGCCCTGGTTTCCTTCCTGGACGCGAAAGGCGCGCCGCTTCCGGTGGAGCGGGCTTTTATTCTGCCGCCTGAAGGGCAGATCGGGCCGCTGGATGGAACTGAGCGCGAGGCTATGCTGAAAGCCTCGCCGGTCAACCGCTATTACGGGCGCGGCCAGGACCGCTCCACGGCCTATGAGATTTTGTCCGGACAGCCGAACGCCCTTTTGAGCGAAAAGGAACAGAAGGCCCAGGCCAGGGCTGAGGAAAAGAACCGCAGGGAAGAGGAAAAAGTCCGCCTGCAGAAGCAAAAGGAAGAAAAGCGGGAACAAGAGCAGCGCGGGCGCTTTTGGAGCGGCGTGGCCAAATCCGTCTTTGTGCCCATTGCCCGGCAGCTTATAGGCTCGTTATTTAAAAGAAGGTGATGGGCTCATCGCCGTATTTTATTCACCAGGGCCGTTGTGGACCATCCTTCCAGCAGCGGTAGCGACAACACCTTGCCGCCGTCGGCCAGCACCAGCTCATGGCCCACAATTTTATCCACCGGCCAGTCCCCGCCCTTGATCAGCACGTCCGGCCGCACGGCGGCACTGAGATCCGCCGGGGTGTTCTGATCGAATTCCACGATGAAGTCCACGGATTCCAGGTGGGCCAGTACAAAGGCCCTGGCCGCGAAGGTATTCAGCGGGCGTTCCGGCCCCTTGTTCTGCCGGCGTACGGAAGCGTCGCTGTTCAGGCCGAGGATGAGGAAATCTCCGTAAGTCTTGCATCGGGCCAGCAAATCCACATGGCCAGGATGCAGGATGTCGAAACAGCCGTTGGTGAAAACAAGCTTTTTGCCGGCAACGCGCGGTTCATGAATTTTTTCCAGCAGGCGCGGCAGGGTGACTATTTTGGAATGGTTCAACGGCATGGCCTTTCCATTTGCAAAAACATATTGGAGTTTTTTGGAAAGTGGGGGGCCAGGGGGGCGAAAACATTTTTTGCAAAAAAGGTTTTCGCCCCCTGAATCTTCTATCACGAAACTTTTGCTCCAGGCTTTACATACCCGCTGG
>JAVBSC010000020.1:0-4210 GCA_031547305.1 Desulfovibrionaceae bacterium | reverse complement strand
CCGTAGGCTTCGGCCACCGCGCGCACGTCTATGTCGCCCATGGACCGCAGGCTGATTTTAGAGGAGCCGTCCGGCCGTTCGCGCACAAAGAGCACGACTTTGACGCCTTTGATGCGGCGCAGCCAGGAAGCGAAGTCCTCCAGGTCCGAGGCGCCGCAGTTGTATTCCGCCATGGTGGCGTTATCCACCACAGTCAGAAGAACCCGGCCCTTGGCGTACAGACGCAGACGGCCCATCAGGGCCGCCCAGAGATGCATGCGGCTAAGACTCCAGTTATTCTGGTATTTTTCGGTAAATTCACCAACATTCAGGCCGTTTTCCACAATGCGGGAAGCCAGGTCCAGAATACGGGAGGTGGTGCTGGAATAGCTGAAGGAACCGGTATCTGAAACCAACCCCAGGTACACGCTATCCGCCAGCGCTCCTTTAAGGGGCACCCCGGCTTCTTCCGCCAGCAGCCCGGCCAGTTCGGCCGTGGCCGGGCTTTTGGGCTCCACCCAGTTAAGGGTGGCAAAACCGGGGTTGCTCTCATGGTGGTCTATGCACAGGCTGGTCAGACCGTCCCAGCCCTTGGCGGGCAGATGCCCGTTAAAAAAGGCCTCCACCGCAGGGCCGCAACGTCTGGCGTCCGCACAGTCAGCGCAAACCAGCAAATCCGGCGTCCAGCCCTTCAGATCGGCCAGGCCGCGCAACACCGCCGCGGGAAACTCGATCCAATCCAGATCCGCCGGAACCCTGGAAGGGCAATGCAGGCGAAAATCCTTGCCCATGGCCTTGACTATATACCCCAAGGCCGCCAGGGAACCCAGGGCGTCGCCGTCCGGATTAATATGCGTACAGATCAGAATGCGCTCATGCCCGCGCAGGCACCGAACCACGGACTGTTGGTTCACCGTCATCGCAACCTCTTATAAAATCTCGATATCCGTATAGACAAGTTCTTCGTGGCAGACAGCCTCCACCATGGACTGGCACTTGGTCAGACGACTCTGCAAATGGCGCCGCTCATTGCTCACGGAAACTATGGCCAGACAAAGCCGCCCCATGTCGTCCTCGCTGCCTATTTCCGCAATGGATACGTTAAACTTGTTGCGCACCTTCTGCTTGAGGCTGAGGGCCACCTTGCGCTTATCCTTGAGGGATTCGTTGCCGTGCAGGCGGAACTCCACGGTAAGCACACCTATAAACATAAATAATACCTTAAGGTAAAGTCTCCAGATCGATAAATTTTCCCTGGCCGTCAAAAAGCAGGCGCACGTTTCCAAAACTCAGGCAGCGTATATCCGCCTGCCGGGATATTTCGAACTTTTCGCCGCCAAGATTCAGGCCGCGCACGGCATCCGCCAGCACAGGCCGTATATGGCGGGTCATGGCCACATACGCGTTAAACGACTCCATGCGGATTCGCTGTTCATCGTACTTCACGCTGTCCAGCCAGGGCACGAAGGCAAAGCGCCAGGCCGCGGCGTACAAGACAACCAAAAGCAGCTGGAGCAGTAAAAAACGGGATAAGGGCGTTTCCTGGCCGCGCATCAGCGCTCACCGCCGGAAGTAAAAAATTTTCTCCCCCCCAGGCCGGACACCCAATCCAGCTTGCCGTACGGATTGAACTCCAGCGTGCCTGTCCCGGCATTCCAGGACGGACGCTCGTCCCGCCCCATCCAGACGGAAAAATCGTCTTCGGGATGCTTCAGCAGCCCCCAAAACCAGGGATGCTCCCCCCCCCGCACCTGGCGCGCTTCCTCAAAAGAAGGCGCGCGCGCCGCAATCACCCCGGCCAGGCCGTTAAACCCGGCGTCCAGCCCCTGCTCCTGAAAAGCGGCGAAACGCGGCTCGGCCACCAGATAATAAGCGGCCATAAACGCCAAAGGAGCCAGCCACAAGACCCCCTGCGCGCCCCATAAAAAAACCCGCACCCACCTCCACGGCGAAGTACGGCCCCCATGGCGCAAATTCAACAGTCCCCGCATGACAAATCCTTTTGAGGGAGGCTCCGCCACCTCAAACCCCTTCGCCAGGGGCATCATGCCCTGTACCCCAATCATCCGCCGCCGTTTTTCCGCTTTGCGGAACAACGGCGGCGGCAATGCTGGAGCCAGGGGTGAATCGTTCCCCCCGGCTAAGGGGATTGAGGAGGCGGAGCCTCCCCAACTCATCATAGCGTAGCGGCTTCTTCGACTATTTCGAAGGCTTCTATGACGTCGCCGGCTTTGACGTCATTGTAGTTATCCAGGCCGATGCCGCATTCGTAGCCTTTGAGCACTTCGCGCACGTCGTCTTTGAAGCGCCGCAGGGAGCCGACGCGCCCGGTGTGTACAACCACGCCGTCGCGCAGCAGGCGGATTTGGGAATTGCGGACGATTTTGCCGTCGGAAACGTGGCAACCGGCAATGGTGCCGACTTTGGGCACGCTGAAGAGGTCGCGCACTTCCGCTGAGCCCAGGTAGACTTCTTTGGACACCGGGGCGAGCATGCCCTGCATGGCGCTTTTGACTTCTTCGACCAGCTTGTAGATGATGTCGTAAAAGCGCAGCTCCACTTTTTCCTGTTCGGCCAGTTCTTTGGCTTTGGTGGTGGGACGCACGTTGAAGCCGATGATGATGGCGTTGGAAGCCGCGGCCAGGAGCACGTCGGATTCGGAAATGGCGCCGGCCCCGCCGTGGATTATTTCTATGCGCACCTTGTCTGTGGAAAGCTTGCGCATGGCGTCCAGGATGGCTTCCAGAGAGCCCTGCACATCCGCCTTGACCACCAGGTTAAGATTAAGGGCTTCCACGCTGTCCGCGCGCTGGGCCAGAAAGGTTTCCAGGGTGACCTTGGATTCTTTGGCCAGATCGCGTTCGCGCTGTTTCATGGCCCGGGTGTCCGCAATGCGGCGGGCGGTTTTTTCATCCGCGATGCAGATGAACTCGTCCCCGGCTTGGGGAACGCCTTCAAAGCCCTGCACTTCCACGGGCATGGACGGGCCGGCTTCCTTGACCTTTTTGCCCTGGTCATCGAACATGGCCCGGACCCGGCCGAAGTGCACGCCGCAGACAAAGGAATCGCCCACGCGCAAGGTGCCTTCCTGGATGAGTATAGTGCCTAGGGAGCCGCGCCCCTTGTCCAGCTTGGCTTCAACGATATGCCCGCGGGCCGGCTTGTCCGGGTTGGCCTTGAGTTCCAGTATTTCCGCCTGCAGGGCCAGAAGCTCCATAAGCTCGTCAAGACCCAGGCGGGTTTTGGCGGACACGTAGGAGAAAGTGATGTCTCCGCCCCATTCTTCCGGCACCAGGCCCTGCTCGGCCAGTTCACGCTTGACGCGGTCCGGGTTGGCTTCCGGCTTGTCCCTTTTGTTCACCGCCACCATGATCGGCACTCCGGCCGCTTTGGCGTGGTTGATGGCTTCTCGGGTCTGCTCCATTACGCCGTCGTCCGCGGCCACCACCAGCACAACTATGTCGGTCACTTCCGCGCCGCGCGCGCGCATGGCGGTAAAGGCCTCGTGGCCGGGGGTATCCAGAAAGACGATGTCGCCTTTCTTGGTTTTGACGTGGTAAGCGCCGATGTGCTGGGTTATGCCGCCGGCTTCGCCGCTGGCCACGGAAGCCTTGCGGATGGCGTCCAGAAGCGAGGTTTTGCCGTGGTCGACGTGCCCCATGATGGTTACCACCGGAGGCCGGGTGACCAGGGCGGCGGGATCGTCGTCCGGCCGGCTTTCCAGGAAGGTTTCCTCGGAAAAGCCCACCTTTTCCACTTCGTAGTCGAATTCGGCGGCCACTAACGTGGCGGTGTCCACGTCCAGGGACTGGTTGATGGTGGCCATCACGCCCAGGCCAAAGAGCACCTTAATGATCTCGTTGGATTTCAGGGCCATCTGGTGGGCCAGATCGGAAACCCGGATGAATTCCTCCATGCGGATTTTACGCTTGGCCGCCTTGATGGGCTGGGTGGCCACAGGCTTGGCTTGCTGGCCCTTGCGGCCCTTGCCGCGCTTGGCCGGCCGGCTCCAGTTGCCGTCGCCGCCATCCTCTTTAAAACGACGATCAAATCCGGCGCTCTCTCCGCCAAAATCAACGGTTCTGCGGCCTTTCTGGCGTTTTTTCTTGCTGGCGTCCTGGCCGGGCAGGGCCGGAGGACCGCCGGGAGCGGACGGCCTGGGGCCGCCGGGCGTGAACGGCCTGGGGCCGCCCGGAGCGGACGGCCTGGGGCCGCCGGGCGGGAACGGCCT
>JAVBSC010000080.1:0-7906 GCA_031547305.1 Desulfovibrionaceae bacterium | reverse complement strand
ACTCCGCTACGGGATCTTGCTGGACATTTTTATCTATATCTGGCCCAGACAAAACCAAAACCTGCAACGAGCCTGACATCTTTCCAAAAGACACAAAGCCCGGATTTGGCTTGGCCAAATCCGGGCTTTGTCAGCAGTCTGCGGAAAACCGCCGGACACCTGTGAGGTGCCCGGCGGTTCAGGTTTCTGACAAACCCCAGTTTTTTCGAACGGGGGTTTTCTTTTGGCCGCTTTTTATCCTCCGCCTTGCCGGGTGAAAGAAATTGACTTTACGCTAACGGCAAATTAATTGGGTGCTGGGCCTAAAATTTTATAAAGATCCACCGAATTATCCAGTAACACCATGGTAATCAGTGTTTAATCTTGTTATTTTTCCTGGGCTTGGCTATAGCAATTATAATTTATTTTTAGCAAGTTACATTCGTTTAGCCGTTATTAAAACACTACGGATATTTTTTGAGGGGAAAAAATGCATCTTAAAACGCGCCTGCTTATCGGTCTGCTTCCGGCCATTGTCATCGCTCTGGCCCTGCTGACCGTGTACGCCCAGATCAATTCACGTGGACTTGCCGGCCAGGCCGCCATAGCTGAAGCGGAGTCCCAGGCCCGTGAGCAGTCCCTGGTTATGCTGGGCTACCTGCAAACCGCGGAAGGCGCGGCCAAGGGCCTGGCCACCACTCTGGAGCGCTTCCGCGCCAAGGGCGATGTGCCGCGCGAAGTGCTGAAGGAAAGCGTGGCCGGGGTGGCGCATCTGAACGAGCTGTTTTACGGAGTCTGGATGCTTTGGGAGGCGAACGCCTACGACGGCCGCGACGCCGACTTCGCCGGCAACGACGAAGTCGGCAACGAGACGGGACGGGCCAACGCCTACTGGGTTGCGGGGGCCAATGGGGATCTGGAGTATGACAAATCCGACAACTATGACAACGATCATTACTACGTTGCACCAAAAAACACGGGCAAGCTCTGCATAATTCCGCCATATATTGACGACACCGTTGACAGCCACCCCCTGATGACCAGCGTGGCTATGCCCATCCTGGATAAAGGCGAGTTTCTCGGCGTTGTGGGGGTGGATATCGGCCTGGATTATTTTTCCGAGTTGATCAAAAAGGTCAAACCGCACGGCAGCGGCTACGCCTATCTGATTGCCGACGGAAAAAGCATTGTGGCGTCTCCGGTTGACGGGCAGGTCGGGCGGGATCTGACACAGTTTTTCGGAGCGGACGGCCAAAAGGTTTCCGAAGGCATGGCCACAGGCAAATCCTTTTCCCTGATTGTGGATTCCCGGGTAAAGCCGGGCGAAGAAATTCTGGAGTGCTACATCCCCCTGAGCCTGGAATCTTTTGCCGCGCCCTGGTATTTTATGGTCGGCCTGCCTCTGGAAAAAGTGACCGCCCAGAGCGCCACGCAACTGCGCATCAGCCTGGCGGTAAGCGGCCTGGCCCTGCTCCTGCTGCTCTTTATAGTGATTTGGAGCGCCAACAGCGTGTCCAGGCCATTGGGGAGGCTGTGCGATTACGCCAAGGCCGTGGCGGCCGGAAATTACAAAGCGGAGTTGGATGGCCGGGGCTTTTTGTTTGAGCTGCAGGAATTGAAAACCGCCATGTCCTCCATGCTGGAGTCCCTGCTGAAGGTCATGGGGCAGGCGGAGAAAAAGCAGGAGGAAGCAGCCAGCGAGGCGGAAAGAGCCAAGGCCGCCATGGCCGAGGCCGAGGCTTCCCGCGCTCTTTCCGAACATGGCGCCAGAGAAATGCTCAGCGCCGCCGGCCGGGTGGAGACCGTGTCCCACCGTCTGCAGGAAACCGCCCGCAGCCTTAGCTCAATCATCCGCAACGCGGAGCGCGCCAGTGAGGAACAGGGAGAACTGGTGCAGGAAACCGTCACGGCGGTCAAGGACATGGACGAAGCCACCGTGCGTGTGGCCGGCAACGCCGGGGAAGCCGCGGAGTTCGCCCAACAGACCAAGGCCAGGGCGGAGGATGGGGCGAGCGTGGTTAAAAGCACCCTGGAGGCTTTTGAGTTGATCCGCGCGGAAAGCGAGGGCATAGGCCGCCAGATGCATGAACTGAGCGCCAGCACCGCCGGTATCGGCTCCATTTTGGATATGATCAACGACATAGCGGACCAGACCAACCTGTTGGCCCTGAACGCGGCCATTGAAGCGGCCAGGGCCGGCGAAGCCGGGCGCGGTTTCGCGGTGGTGGCGGACGAAGTGCGCAAGCTGGCGGAAAAAACCATGCAGGCCACCCGGCAGGTGGATGAGGCCATAAAACAGATCCGCGCCAATATGGATTCGAGCATAGAAGGCGTTGAACGGGCCGTGAACCAGGTGGGCCGGACAGTGGAGCTGGGGAACAAGGCGCGGGAATCCCTGGGAGACATAGTCAACCTTGTGCAATCCGTGAATGCGCAGATTCAGGGCATTGCCGGGCTGTGCCGGGATCAGTCGGCCACCAGCGCCAAGATAAGCGGAATTGTGGAAAATTTGCGCATCCTGAGCGATTCCACAGGGAGCAACATGAAGGAAAGCGCGCAGATTGCCGGCGCTTTTGGCCCCCAGGCTGACGAGCTTACCAAGCTGGTGGAAGAACTTACCAAAAAGAAGCAATAGCTTTAAACTCGGTCTCCGCTTGCAAAATGCGTCCCGGAGCGTCTCCGGGACGCATTTTTATTTTGTCGGCCGCCGCAGTTGGTTAACGCTGGGTATTTTATAATATATGGCGATCGGTAAAATGGTACACCGCTATATAAACATATATCCGGAATATTGGCTCTGGAGCGCGTTCACTTTGAGATTGCCGCTTAACGGCGGGCGAAGCCCGGCTACGGCAATCTCAATGGCGTTGCCGCGCTTCGCTTCGCACTGCCGGAGCATTTTTTCGAAAAGGACGAAGTCCCGCTTCATCAAAGGAGATTGCCTTGTCCAGGTATAGGGACAACAAAAACAGGCTGCGCGGGGTGCTGGAGGGCGAGGGTTGGCGGGAGGCGTTGGCCGGACTGGACGGTGTGCCGCCGCGTGAATTGATTGGGCCGCTTTTTTCCGCCCTGCTTCAGCCCGGGGCGGCGCGCTGGCGGGCGGCCGCGGCTTTGGGGCGGGTCACGGCCAGACTTGCTGATGAGGATATGGAGGCGGCGCGGGTGGTGGCGCGCCGGATCATGTGGCACATGAATGAGGAATCCGGAAATCTGGGCTGGGGCATGCCGGAAAGCCTAGGCGAGATTTTGGCCTGTCAGGCCGGGCTGGCCGAGGAATTCAGCAAGATTTTGCTCTCGTATGTGCGCGATACCGGCGGAGAAGATAATTTTGTGGATCATGCCCCGCTAAGGCGGGCCGCTTTTCTGGCTGTGGGGCGCTTTGCGGCGGCCAGGCCGGCTCTGGCCGGGCCGGCCCTGGAAAGCCTGATTCAGGGATTGCGTGACGAGGACGAAGCGTGTCGGGGCTGCGCGGCCTGGGCGCTGGGGGAGTTGTTCCGGCGTATGGAGGTGGATTCACTGCGCGGGCCGGAACGGGAATTTCTGAAGCGGGCGGCCGGGGATTTGCGAGTTTTGCGGGCCAGCGCGGTTGTTGTGGAGTTGTTTGAAGACGATGCTTTGACTGAGGCTCGAGTGGGCGAGGTGGCGGGCCGGGTTTTGAATTTGCCTATATTGCGGGAGGTTTCCCGCACTGAATAGATTTTTCAGCAACAGACCGCTTTGCGGAAACCCCGGCAGGATTCCGCCTTTCATCTTTCTTGCCGGATTTCCAGAATGATATATTGTGAATATGCCCTAAAAAAATAATATGGTGAGGTTATTGATAAGTGCTGCAGTATGTGGCCAGCTAACCGGGCCGCAATACAGGAGGTTGTTATGAGTTTGCGCGCAGTCAGCCAGGTGGTGGTCGGGCATCCGGCCGTTGATGGGGCCGGGGTTTCCCTGACCAGGGTTCTGGGCAGCCGCACGGTGCGGGATTTTGATCCCTTTCTGCTTCTGGACGCCTTTGATTCCACGGATCCCGACGACTATATCCGGGGTTTTCCCATGCATCCGCACCGGGGCATAGAAACGGTCACTTATTTGATACGGGGCCGCATTGAGCATCAGGACAGCCTGGGCAACAAGGGCGCGATCACCGACGGGGCCTGCCAGTGGATGACCGCTGGCGGCGGCATTCTGCACCAGGAAATGCCAAAAACCTCGCCGCGCATGCTCGGGTTGCAGTTTTGGGTGAACATGCCGGCCGCGCAAAAAATGGCCCCTCCCAAATACCGGGACATCACCCCGGAAATGATCCCGGCGTTGCGCGAGGACGGGGCCACGGTAAAAGTGCTCTGCGGAGAATTCCAGGGAACCGCCGGGGCCATGCGGGCGGACCACGTGAAGGCCGTGTTCCTGGATCTGGACCTGGAGCCGGGCCGGGAATGGTTTTATGAGACTAACCCCGACCATACGCTTTTTGTCTACATATTTGAGGGGACCTGCTCCTTTGAGCCGGACGGGCAAAAACTGTACCGGACCAAACAGGCGGTGCTTATGGGGGTGGGCGACAAGCTGCGCGTGAGCGCCCCACCGGATTCAGGGGCGCGCATGATCCTGGTTTCCGGCCCGCCACTGCGCGAACCGGTGGAATGGGGCGGCCCCATTGTCATGAATACTCCGGAGCAATTGCGCCAAGCCTTTCAGGAGCTGGAGGACGGCACCTTCATAAAAAATGACGGAGCATTTCCGCTTTGAAAATATTGAACAGCCCGTCATCACCCCCGGCCGGGAAATATTCAGGAATTGGGGAACCGCGTTGAGCGGCTCTCCACTGTCCTGCCGGGCGGCGACGTAACTCCGGAAAGACTGGCCGCTTGCGCGATTTGCCGCTCTCCCCGGCGGGATCAGGTGGCGGAAGCCCCTGGGCGGGTGGGTTCAAGGCCTTGAACCTGAAGTTTTTGGAGGTTTCGGTTTTTGGCGGTACGACGCCGCCAGCTTTGATGCCTCAGATACCTCCAGCCATCGGATGCGCAAGCTGAAGGACCGCCAATCCAGCGCCGTGGCCGGGGCGGAGGCCCGCCTGCTCACCCCCTGCGGCATGCTGCACGCCAGCGCGGCCAGGGATGTGCTGAGTCACAGCGGCGGCGGGAACAGGCAATGGCCGCTGGTGAAAGTGGTACGGTACGGGCTTCGCCGTTTTTTGTTTTGGGCAACACCAGCGTATATCGCTTCATATCCATCTGCACCCAGGTCAGGGAAGCCAATTCCTCACGCCGCATAGCC
This sequence comes from Desulfovibrionaceae bacterium, assembly GCA_031547305.1. Lineage (GTDB taxonomy): Bacteria > Desulfobacterota > Desulfovibrionia > Desulfovibrionales > Desulfovibrionaceae > JAVBSC01. Next base: position 2,662 of record JAVBSC010000080.1, on the reverse strand, counting down.
GATTCCAAGGCGAAGCCTATGACACGCTGAAAGAGGCGGTCGCTCAGCGGCTGGCAAAGCACAGGGTCTGCGCCCGCGCCCCGTCCATGCCAATTCCGCGGCAAGGAGTTGTTGGCAAACCCTTGCGGAGCAGAGGATATTTTTGATCTTAATCCGCTTTGCCGGCCATGGTTTTGGCCGTCTCCACGCATGGCCTCTTGACCTAATCAATACTCTCGCATATTATATATCAAAATATCTTGATATTGCGCTTTATCCGGCGACAGGCGCAGGCATCAGCGGAATTTTGGTCGTCGGCAAAGGAATCCCATGTTTTCCGCCGTACAGGCTTTCAAGGCTCTTTCCGACGAGACCCGGCTGCGCCTGCTCAACGTGCTCAGCCGCTTCGAACTGAACGTCAACGAGTTGGTCGAACTCATGGGCATGGGCCAGTCGCGGGTTTCGCGGCATCTGAAGATCCTGAGCGAGGCCGGCCTGGTGGGTTGGCGCCGGGACGGGCTGTGGATTTTTTACTCGGCGGTCCGGGACGGTTCCGGTCAGGATTTTACGGCCGCAGCCCTGCCCTTTGTGGCCTCGGAAGAGGCTTTTAAGGCGGACCTGGCCCTGGCGGCCGGCATAATTGAGGAAAGGACGGCCAGCACCAGGCATTTCTTCAACCGCATCGCCGAGGACTGGGACCAACTGGCCGAGGAAGTGCTGGGGGATTTCAGCCTGCCGGAGGCGGTGGAAAAAGCCATGCCCGCCTGCGCCGTGGCCGCGGATTTGGGCTGCGGCACCGGGGCCGTGCTGGAGCGCATGTTGGGCAAGGCCAAAAACGTTATCGGGGTGGACGGCTCGTCCCGCATGCTTGAACTGGCCCGGCGCCGGCTCAGCAAGGACAGCGGCCGGATCTCGCTACGTATCGGGGATTTGGGGCACCTGCCCCTGCGGGACGGGGAAGCGGATTTCACTTCCGTGAACATGGTTTTGCACCATTTGTCCGACCCGGTGGAGGCTCTGGCGGAAATCCGCCGCGTCCTGAGGCCGGGCGGCAAACTGATGCTGAGCGAATTTGATCAACATAACGACGAAAGTATGCGCAATGCCTACGGGGATCACTGGCTGGGCTTCAGCCGGGAGACCCTGGCCGGCTTTCTGGAGCGGGCCGGATTCGCCGGGCTGGAAATGGCCCGGCGCCCCGTGCGCAAAGGGCTTTTCATTCACCTTATCCTGGCGGCCAATCCGGCCGCCAAAGCGGAGTAAATCATGACTGACGCCAAACGCGCCGCGCCTTTGGATCTGAAACTGTCCAACAAAGTGGCCGACCCGGCCGGGGCGGACCTGGGGCATAAAGAAATGCAGCTGTCCGAGCAGGAAATGCCCGGCCTTATGGAGCTGATCCGCCAGTACGGCAAGAAGAAACCACTGAAAGGCCTGAAAGTCAGCGGGTCCCTGCACATGACCATCCAGACGGCCATGCTCATCAAAACCCTGCACGCTCTGGGCGCGGATTTGCGCTGGGCCTCCTGCAACATTTTCTCCACCCAGGACCATGCCGCCGCCGCCATTGCCGAAGCCGGCCTGGCTAAAGTTTTCGCCTGGAAGGGCGAAACTCTGGAAGACTACTGGTGGTGCACGGAAATGGCCCTGACCTGGCCGGACGGCTCCGGCCCGGACCTGATCGTGGACGACGGCGGCGACGCCACCCTGATGATCCATAAAGGCGTGGAAGTGGAAAAAGATCCCTCCCTGCTGAAAAAAAGCTACGACAACAAAGAATTCCAGATCATCATGGATCGCCTGGCCCTGTCCTATAAAAACGACAAAACCCGCTGGCAGCGCATTGCCGCCAAAATCAAGGGCGTATCCGAGGAAACCACCACCGGCGTGCATCGCCTCTACCAGATGCAAACCGAGGGCAAGCTGCTCTTCCCGGCCATCAACGTGAACGATTCCGTAACCAAATCCAAATTCGACAACCTGTACGGCTGCCGCGAATCCCTGGCCGACGGCCTGAAGCGCGCCACGGACATCATGGTGGCCGGCAAAACCGTGCTGGTCTGCGGCTACGGCGACGTGGGCAAGGGCTGCGCCCAGTCCATGCGCGGCTTCGGCGCCCGCGTGCTGGTCACGGAAATAGACCCCATCTGCGCCCTGCAGGCGGCCATGGAAGGTTTTGAAGTGGTCACCGTGGAAGACGCTCTGCCAGAAGCCGACATTTACGTCACCGCCACCGGCAACTATCACGTCATCAGCGGCGCGCACATGCTCAAAATGAAAAACGAGGCCATTGTCTGCAACATCGGCCATTTTGACAGCGAAATAGACATGCACTACCTGGAAACCACCAAGGGCTGCGTGCGCACCAACGTCAAGCCCCAGGTGGACAAATGGCTCCTGCCCTCCAAGCGCTCCATCGTCATTCTGGCCGAAGGCCGCCTGATGAACCTGGGTTGCGCCACCGGCCACCCCAGCTTTGTCATGTCCAACAGCTTCACCAACCAGGTTCTGGCCCAGCTTGAACTGGCCACCAACAAAAAGTTGGAGAAAAAGGTCTACACCCTGCCCAAAAAACTGGACGAGGAAGTGGCCCGGCTGCACCTGGGACGCCTGAACGCCCGCCTGACCAAGCTGACCAAGGAGCAGGCCGACTACATCGGCGTGCCCGTGGCCGGCCCGTACA
>JAVBSC010000061.1:0-2726 GCA_031547305.1 Desulfovibrionaceae bacterium | reverse complement strand
GCGTCCCAAAATTTGTCGATAAATACGGTGAATACTTCAGAAGGCGGCACCAGTTGGTATGAGCCGACTATATCGAAGCGGCACAGGCATTCCCAGAAGATCAGGAAGCACATGAGGCTCAGGACGGAAATCCAGTATTCGCGCAGCCAACTTTTTTTCTTCTTTGTCTTTTTGGCCGCTGGGGGCGTGGTGTTCTGCGTCATAATCATCTCTGGCGGTAAAAAGGTGAAAACAAGGCAGAGCGGGGGGCGCTGCCGCCCCCCGATTTTGACGCTGTGGCGGTTACTTCGTGGCCTGGACTTTTTCCATTATGCTGGGCTCAACCCCAAAATTGACGGACTTGAGCTTTTCCACGTCTTTTTCCTTAAGGGTGCCCTGGGCCACGAAAAAGGCCACAAAGTCCTCGATCCACTTTCTGACCTGGGCGGGATCCTTCAGATACTTGACCTGCTCGTCCACCGGGAACAGGGGACGCAGTTCGAATTCGTACTTCAGAAGTTCCTTGGGCAGTTTCAGGCCGCAGTAGTCGGCGAAATACTTGTTCAGCCATTCTTCGGCGTTCTTGGGGTCCTTGCGCATGCTGTCGATGTCGGCCATGTAGAGCTTGAGCCACTTGGCGGCCAGTTCCGGCTGCTCCTGCACAAAGGCCTTGCGGGCCACGATAAAGCCGGGGACTATGGCTTTGGCCGCGCGGCCGGAGGAAACTTTTTTCCAGCCCTTGGCCTCGGCCATGTAGCTGAAGGGAGCCCACAGGCAGGCTATGTCGCCCTGGCCGGCGCCAAAGGCGGTGATGGCCTGGGCCTGCTCGATGTTGGTGATTTGCACGTCCTTGTCGGTAAGCCCAAGGGCTTTCAGGGTGGCGGAAAGAGAGTAGTGGCCGGTGGAGATGGTGGTCACCAGGATTTTTTTGCCTTTCCAATCGGCGGCCGTGCCGTAGATATCCGGGTAATTGGGATTTGCTCCCTTGGTCTTCAGCAGGGGAGAATCCGGACGCACCCAGATGTCGTTGGTTTCCGACTCGTCGTTGGAAATGCCGATGATTTTTGCGTCGTAACGCAGCACGGCCATCAGGGCGGCGGGTATGCCCATGGCGCCAACGTCCCACTGGCCGGCCGCCAGGGCTTCGTTCTGGGGCGCGCCGGAAGGATAGAGCTGCAGGTTGAATTTAAGGCCGGCCGCTTTGTCGCGTCCCTCCTGAAAATCCCACCAGGGCGGCATGCCGTGCAGGCAGGGCTGGACGGATACCCGGATTTCCTGTTCGGCGGCCAGGGCCGCGCCGGAGCTGAAAACAACAATGAGGACTGCCGCAAGCATAATCCGGAACCATGATTTCATAAGGCTCTCCTTTTGTGGGTTATATGCGTGCTTTTGCGCTTTTTATCCGGCTGTTCTTATCTATCTTGTGGATTCCTTTTCGTTCCCTCCAGGGGTGTATTTGGCTGCTTTTTGCGCGTGGTTTAAGCCATCAGGGCAGCAGAACGATTTTGGCCGCCGCCGTCTTGCCTTCGGCCAGATCTTTAAAGGCCTGAGGGCCTTCGGCCAGCGGGCGATATTCCAGCCAGTCCAGCGGCCCGTACGCGCTTTCGTGCAGGGCGGCCACAGTGGCGTGCAGATCCATGTGCGTGTAGGTGTAAGTGCCCAACATGGTCGCTTCCGCCAGGGTGAGTTTACGCATGTCTATTTCCGAAGCCCAGTCCTGCAGGCCGATATGCATGAACACCCCGCCGGGGCGCAGGGAGGCCAGGGCCAGGTTGCGCGTGACTTTGCGGCCCACGGCGTCGAACACGTAGTGGTAGGACGATTCCGTCGGCGGTTCGGCAATGGAGTCAAAAACACGGCAGGGCAGGTGTTTTTGGGCCGCCGCGCGGCGCAGGGGGTTTGTTTCCGCCAGGTCCACGCGGCGCGCCCCGTAAGAGCGCAGGAGCAGGGCGGCCATAAAACCTATGGCTCCGCCGCCGATGATCAGGACTTTTTGCTCCGGCAGGGGGCGGTGCATGGCCTTAAGAGAGATGGTGATCGCGTGCAGCACGCAGGCCGCCGGTTCGGAGAGCACGGCGATTTTTTCGGACATGTCGTCCGGAATGGGCACCACGCAACGGTCCGGAACGGATATGTATTCCGCGTAGGCGCCGGGGCGCGTGCCCATGCCGACCATGTTGCGGTTTTCGCAAATGTTGTCCCGGCCTTCCATGCAGTAAGAACAACGGCCGCAGGCGATCAGCGGGTTGGCGATAACCCGTTCCCCAGGCTTGTGGCGCGGGGATTTGCTTTCCACTATTGTGCCGGCCAGTTCGTGGCCCATGACCAGGCCGGGATTGCGCCTGGGATCGTGGCCGTGGTAGGCGTGCATGTCCGAGCCGCAAATGCCCACGGCCGCGATCTTGATGATTACCTCACTGTCGCCTGCTTGCGGATAAGGCCTTTCCTGAAGCTGGATTTCGTTTGGTTGGGTGTAGACCAGCGCTTTCATGCGATTTCCTTTTTTATTGGCTCAGCGCGCGGTGTAGCCGCCGTCCAGCATGATGGTTTGCCCGGTTATGTACGCGGAAGCCTCACTGGCCAGGAAGATGGCGCAGCCGTGCAGGTCTTCCATAACGCCGTTGCGTCCGATGCAGGTTTTAGAGGCGTGTTCGGCGATCAGCGCGGCGTTGGTGAACACCGGCGTGGCCAGCGGCGTGGGGAAAAATCCCGGCGCTATGGCGTTGCAGGTAATGCCCTTGCAGGAC
>JAVBSC010000083.1:0-9973 GCA_031547305.1 Desulfovibrionaceae bacterium | reverse complement strand
GGAATTGTTGGCCCGCCGGCTGTTGCGGTGCACGGCCTTGGCTATAAGCTCCTTGCCGGTGCCGGTTTCTCCGATTATCAGCACCGGCGCGTCGCTGGAAGCGGCCTGGCGGACCAGTTCCAGGCAGGCGCGCAGCCCCGGACTGTTGCCGATTATGCCCACCCGGTCCAAATCGCCAATGCCGGTATGCAACCGCTTGTTGCGCGCCTTGAGAGCCCTGGCCACAACCTTGAGCACCCGGTCCATGGAGGCGGCTTTGCCCAGGTAGTCCCAGGCGCCTCTGGTGATTGCCACCTCGGCCCCGTCCGGATCCCCGTCCGCGGTGATCACAATGACTTCCGGAGCGTCAGGCAGGCCTTTTATAAAGGGCAGAAGCTCCAGCCCGTTTCCGTCCGGCAGGTAGACATCCAGAAAAATCAGGTCAAAAGAACGCCCGGCCAGAACTTCCCGCGCTTCCGCAAGGCTGGCCGCCAGATTCACGTCATAGCCGCTCTGGAGCATGACCGCCCGCAACAGGCGGCAAAAAACCGCATCGTCGTCAACGATCAAAATGCTCCCGGGGAGCCTTACAACTGGTGAAACTGAATCATGTTTTTTCACGGTGCGACTTCTTTATACTATATTATATATATAGTATAAGATTACTTGACAAGTATAATCGTTATTTTCGCCAACGCTGCCCTGTTGCCAGGCCTTCCAGATGCTCCTTAAGCCTGGCGGCCCTGGCGCTTCCGATGCCGGGCACGGCGCAAAGCGCTTCCGGCGTTGCGTCAGCCATGCCTTTAAGGGAGCCGAACCTGGACCAGAGCTGTTTGGCCAGCTCCGGCCCGATGCCGGGAATACGCGCCAACTCCCCGTTGAAAATCCGGTTGGCCCTGGCCTTACGGTGCCGGCCAAGGGAGAATTCATGCACGGTGTCGCGCACGTGCTGCAAAAACAGCAGTTCCGGCGAGCCGGGCCTTATGGGCAGCGGGTTGCTGCGCTCCGGCAGAAAAATACGGTCACTCACGTTGCCGGCCCGGCGGTCCGCCAGACCGTCCCCTGTCCTGGCCTTGGCTATGGCAGCCAGTATAAGCCCGTCCGGCGCGCCGGACTCCGTCAGCTGACGCCGCACCGCCGCAAGCTGGCCACGCCCGCCGTCAATCAACAGCAAATCCGGCCACTCCCCGTGCGCGGCCCGGCGGACGGCCCAATCCGTCAGGGCGGCCAGGTCGTCGCCGCCGCTGTCTTCCACCGCGTAGGCGCGCCACTTGTCCCGCCTGGGTTTTCCATCCTCAAAAAGCACCTGCCCCACCCGGGTGGAACTGCCGGAAATATGCGAGACGTCCACCGCTTCCACCAGGCGGATGGCCGTAGCGCCGCCCAGGCGCCGGGCCAGCAGCTCCGGCATGGACGCGCGACCGGAACTTTTGGCCGCCTCCCCGGCGTTTGACCCGGCCAGGGAGACCAGGCGGGCTTCGTCCTTGTTCCGGGCCGTGGCAATGCGCAGGGAATCGCCGCGCAACCCTGACAAGGCGGCTTCCAGAGCCTCCAGCGAATTATCTTCCCCGCTTTCGGGCCGGGGCGCGTCCGCCGGCTCCGGCTCGCCCGCTTCCGACGCTTTTGCTCCGGTCCGCCCGTTGCAGTCCGGGCGCCAGGGAATCACGATGCGCGGCGGCAAATCCTCGGCGCCGGTATAATATTGCAACAGGAAGGAAAATAGAAGCTCCGGCGCTTCATCCAAGCCCAGGCCGGGCCAGAAAAAATTCCGGCCGTCCAGAAGCCGGCCCTCCCGCACGAACAAAAGCCCCAGGGCCAGCCCTCCCTCCACTTCCACCACGCCCAGGGCGTCCAGGTTGACGTTTTCCGCCAGCACCACGGACTGGCGTTCCACCGTGCGCTCAATGGCGGCAATCTGGTCCCGGAGCGTGGCCGCTTTTTCAAATTCCAAGGCTTCGGAGGCGGCGAGCATCCGCTTTCTCAGGTCGTGCAAAAGGACTTTGGAACGGCCGGACAGCAGCATGGCCACCTGCTCCACCATGGCCGCGTATTCCTTTGGATCCACGGGCAGCACGCAGGGGGCCGGGCACTGGCCCAGGTGATGGTACAAACAGGGCCGCACGCGGTTGGCAAAGGCCCGGTCCGTGCAGCGCCGCAGGGGAAAAACCTGGTGAATGGTCTTCCAGGTTTCCTTGGCCGCGCCGGTAAAGGAATACGGCCCGAACAGGCGGCCTTCGCTCCGGTTGCGGCCGGGCTTGCGCACCACTTCCAGCCGGGGAAAGGGGTGCTTGTCCGACAGGCGGAAAAATGCGTAGTCCTTGTCGTCTCGCAGCAAAATGTTGTAGTGCGGCCGGTGTTTTTTGATCAGCCCGGCTTCCATGAGCAGAGCCTCGTTTTCCGTGGCCGCGCCAAGCAGGCTCAAATCCTCGGCCTGGCGCATCATGGCCCTGGTCTTGGGCGTAAGCGCGGCCTCATCCCGAAAATAAGAACTGACTCTTTTGCGGAGTTGCTTGGCCTTGCCAATGTAAATAATCCGGCCCTGCTCGTCCTTGAATAGATAAACACCGGGAGTTGTTGGTATTTCTAGAAAATCAGGTTTTTCCATGGGCGTCCGAAGGTGAAGTTATAGCACTATTATGCATAAGTTTATTTTTGGAATAAAAATCAAGGGAAGACAAGTAAAATCTGAAGAGGCAAAAGCTCGGAACCATGGAGCGTTGACACTATGATGATTTTTGTTCTCCGGCAAGGAAGATGTGCCTGCCAATGCTGGATGACCCGAGGCAACCGGCAGGCAAAACCTGACTCCGCCAGAGGTCAAAAAGACGTGGTGTCGACACACTCTAGAGAATTTTACTTTTGAAATTTTACAATAGAAGTTTCGTAACCGGTACAGAATTTTGCATGTAATAATGCGAAATTACGAGAATAAACAACACGCTTCGCGGGCATCCGCTTCGCGTCTGCCGAGCAATTTCAAAGTGAAATTGCTCTAGGCAAACAGGCCGGTATCAGATTCGCGGCACCAGGCCGCGAAATCCGGAAAATGCCTTTCCAGAAGCCGGCGGGCGTTGTCCTCGGCCTTGGCGTAGCGCATAGGGGTCATGTTGCCGGTGCCGATCCAGTGCTTCATGTACCGGTCAATATTGAAGTTTTTTGCGGTCAGGCCATGCTGGTGCATGGTATGGAACCAGGCCACGCTGATGTCCAGCGGGGCCTTGCCGCAGCGCTCGTAAGCGCCGTAAGGCAGGGAGTCACCAAGGGGCATGGTCAGGGGCCTGGTTTTGGCCACGTTGACCAAGGCGGCCCATTCGTTGACCCGACATTCAGGCAAGGGCCAGGGCGCATTTTTAAAACGGCCTTCCCAGGCGGCCGGGTAAGGCCGGGCGAACGCGCCGCGCCGCACGGCCGCCGCGTACAGCAGCCCGAGCCCGGCAAAGTCCGGCCGGAACTCCAAATAGGAATCCGGGGAGCAGGGCCGCTCGCCCAGGCCGGCTTCGGCCACCAGCTCCGGCAAAGAGGCCGGGCAGTTCCAGCACTGGCCCAGGGGGCCAATGGCAAAGGCCTCGCCCATATTTTCCAACATGGGTCCCAAAAAATCCATGAAGACCATGATGTCGCTGTGGATTACCAGCAGGCGCTTTTTATCCGTATTTTCCCAGGCGTGCTGGTAGCGCACTCCCAAAAGGTACTGGCGGTCCGAAAGGCGGTCCGGCTCCACCGGGTCGTTGTACAACCAGGATTCCGGCTGAAAAACCACGGCCCGCTCGCGGATATACTGGGCCGCCGCATAGGGCAGGCCGGGATCATACTGCGTGGACACCGGCTCGAACTGAAAAAAGACCTTATCAATGTGCCGGCCGCAGTACTTGAGCAAGGACAGCACGGATAATGCGAGTTGGTACGGCCGTCCGTAGGTGCTTACGGCCACGTCCACCAGTTTTTGCGATTCGGAATTCATCGTTCCCCGCCATTGCAAAAAAACTCTTTGCCGGAAAAAATATGTCCCCACCTTTCTCCTAACCGCAATAAAAAGCTTTAGCGGAAGGAAGCTTTTTCAAAAGTTCTCTTCCGCCGCTCCAGGCGCGCTTAACCCCTTAATTCCCAACCGCCTGCCGGTATTCCCGTACCGCCCGGTTATGTTCCGCCAGATTGCGGCTGAAGCGGTGCGATCCGTCCGGCAGGCCAGTGGCCACAAAATAGAAGTAATCGTGCTTTTCCGGCTTAAAGGCGGCTTTCAGGGCGCTCAGGCCGGGCGAGCAGATCGGCCCCGGCGGCAGCCCGGCGTGCTGGTAGGTATTGTATAAATTTTTCGCGTCATCCAGGTTGGAGCGCCGGATTTTCCCGTCAAAGCCAGGCCCCAGGCCATAGATTATGGTGGGGTCGCATTGCAGCGGCATGCCTATGCGCAGCCGGTTGGCGTACAAACCGGCCACTTTGGGGCGCTCTTCCGGCACGGCGGTCTCTTTTTCCACCAGCGAGGCCAGAATGACCAGGCGGCGCACTTCGTCCGGATTTTTCCGGGCAAAGGCCGGCACCAGAGGGGAGACGGCTGTTTTTTCCGTTTTCCAGATCGGCTCGGCCCGGACGGCGGCATCCGGCGCGCCTGTCGCCAGCACCGATTCCGCCTGGGATTGCGGTGCCGCGGGCACAGTCCCGTTGCCGCCGGCCGGAGCGGCTCCGGCGGCCCCGGTTGATTCACCAGCGCCGGCCACGGCTTGTACGCCCGCCGCCGGCGCTGTTTTGGCCGCTTCCTGTTCCCAAAGCTGGGCGGTCTTTTTCCAAAAACTTTCCACCAGGAGTTTCGCCAGGTCTTCCGCGTCCCGGCGCTCCAGAACGGCCCTGGGCTTGCGCAACAAATACGTTTCCGGAAAAATGAAGCCTTCCGCATTCTTGAAAGGGATGCCGTAATAGCGTAAAAAATCCGGGTCCGTAAGCACGGCCTTAAAATCGTCCGCCTTGGCAAAACCGGCTTTTTCCACGGCTCCAGCCGCCTCCCAGCAGAACAGCCCTTCACGCAGGGTCAGGCGGTACAAAAGCGCCCGGCCGGAGACAATCTCCGTCAGAATGCGCTCCGGCGTCCAGCCGGTGCTGACCTGAAACTCCCCGGCCTTTACCGATCCCAGCGCCTTGTTGTACTGGGCCAGCAGGCGAAAGCGCCATACGCTGGCCAGCGCGCCCTCTTTGCGAAGCATCCAGGCCACCCGGTCAAAGGTCTGGCCTGGCTCTATGGCTATGATCACGTCCTTGGCCTCCGCCCCGGCCACCTGGGCGGCGGATCTGCCCAAAAAATTCCAGGCGTCCCAGGCGCAGTAGCCAACAGATATGGCCAAGCCCAAAAACAGGGTCAGAAAAAAACACAGAACCGGCCTGCCCAGCAGACGCCGCAACAGGCCCGGCCGGACCGGCACCCCGCCAGCCGAAGTACCCCGCTCCGGTCCGCCTTCCCACCGATCTTCCACGCTCTTATGCTCTTCGCTCATACAGGAACGCGCCGGTCTTCCGGCTGGTTTAAAAATGACTCCAGAATCCTGGCCGCCGCCGCCTTGTCCACCAGGCCCGGATTCCTTTTCAATTCCTCCAGACTATAGCCTGACTCGCGCAACATGGCAAAAGCCTCGTCAGAGCTCAGCCATTCCTCCATAAAATACATGGGCAACGCGCAACGCCGTCGCAAACTCTCCGCAAAGTTGCGCACCTGCCGCGTGGTCAGGCTGTCCGAACCGTCCCCATACCTGGGCAGCCCGATAACCACGGCTTCCGCCCCTTCTTCCGCAATCAGGCGCAACAGATCCGAAAAAAAAGCTTCCCGCGTGCGCCGCTCCAGAGTCAGCCGCGCAAAGGCCAGCCGCCCGCCGGCATCGCTCACCGCAATGCCGCAACGCTTCTGGCCGTAGTCTATGCATAGATATTTCAACGCCCTCTACTCTTCGTCTTCAGCATCCGCGCCGCTCAAAGCCGCGCCCAAATGGCTGAAGTCGATGCGGCGCAGGCCTTGCTCGTCCGGCGCGGCGTCTTTGGCCAGTTTGCGCCCCTGGCGACGCCAGTCCGGACCAAAGGCGCCGGCGGCGATGAACTCCAGGGCGTGCATGACCGGGCGGCGGTCGTGCTTGTTCAGCAGAATGCGGGAGATGCCAAGCTTGCAGGACGGGCAGCCGACGATGACCGGGGCGTCCTTGTCCAGGCCGGAGAGGTCGCGGTCCAGGTCAACGGATTTTTTGGCGCGCAACTTGTTGTAAATGGCCGGGCTGGTCATGGCGCCCATGCCGGATTCGCCGCAACAGCCGGGCGAAACTTTGACGCCCAGGCCGGTAAAGACGGCCAGGGCCTCGGCGTAGCGGCCGCCGGCCTTATTCTTTGGCACGCCGGACCACTCCGCGTGGCAGGGCGAATGGTAAAGCACGCCGGAAGGACCGGCAAACTGCCCGACCAGGACCGGCAGAGCCTGAAAGGCGAACTGGAGCACGTCCATGGTCTGGACTTTAGGGATTTCGGCATTGGAGCCAATGGCGGATTCCATGGCCTTGGGCAGAACTTCCGGCAAGAAATGGCGCTCCAGGCCGTCGCGGCAGGAACCGCAGGACGTAAGCACCCGTCTGACGAAAAGGCCAAGCCCGGCGGCATGGGCGCACAGGGAGCGCAAATGGGCGATGTTGCGGTCCTGGTTTACGGCGAATGCCTCCTGCATGCCGGCGGCCAGCAGGGGGTAGCCGCAGCAAAGGTGCTCCGGGGGCAGAAGTACGGCCCAGCCCGCCTTGACGGCCAGCAGGATGCCGGCCAGGCCGGTGGAGCGGCTGAACACGGCCGCGCCGCAGCCGGGGAAGTACAGAGCCGTGCCCTTGATCTCGCCTTTGGGCGCGAAAATGGAACCGCGCCCCAGGTTGATGGCCTCGTACAGGTTCAGGTATCCGGTGATCGGGCCGGGGCCGGAAAAGAGCGGGTTTTCAAAGGATTTGCGCCAGGCGGCCGGAACCAGGCCCAGAACGCGGTTTTGCAGCTTCTGGCCCACAGAGGCCAGCTTGGCGGTTTTGAGGATGCGGTCTGAAGGGCTGGCGGAGATGTAGTTGAGCACCCGCGTCTTGATTGGGTGCCCGCCCCGGCCGTCTTCCTCCAGCATGGCCCGCAGGCCCAGAGCCACTTCCTGGGAATGAATTTTGACCGGACAAACGGCGGAACATCTGCCGCAGCCGGTGCAGTGCTCGGTAATGGAACGCAGTTCTTCGCGCAGGCGCTCGTCCGGCTTGCCGGAATTGACCTGGGAATAGTAGATGGCTTCAACCAGCGCGCCCAGAGCCATGTTTTTGTTGCGCGGGTGAAAAACCAGGTTGGATTCCGGAAAATGCATGGGGCAGACGTGCTTGCACTTGCCGCAGCGGGTGCAGATCTGCACATTGACCAGCAGGCTGATCAACTTTTCCTTGTCCGTAAACCCGCTCTGGTCCAGATCCTGAATCAGCCGGTTAAAGGAAAAGGTAAATGGCTTGACCGGCAGATCGCGCTGGGTGAGCTTGGCCGGGTTCAGGATGTTGCGCGGGTCCACCAGTTGCTTGAACTCGCGCATGGCCTGCATTTTCTCGTCCGAAAGAAAAGCGATTTTGGTAATGCCTATGCCGTGCTCGCCGGTGACCACGCCGCCCAGGTCCTGGGCCTTCTGCATGGCCCGGGCGGCCACGTCTTCGGCATTGGCCAGCATGACCGGATCGTTTGAGTTGACCGGGATGTTCACGTGGCAGTTGCCGTCGCCGGCGTGCATATGGCTGGCCACCACAATGCGGGTGGAGAGCATGCGCTCTTCGATCTTGCTGATTTGTTTGGCGAGTTTTGGATATTTTTTACGCAACTCCCCCAGATACAGGCAGGAGTGCAGTTCCAGTTCCTGGTCCGAAAGCTCCGCATAAGGCACTTCCCCCTTAATGACCCTGGAAGCGTAGCTGAACTCCCGGTTGAACTCCTTGTCGTCCTCGGCCACACCGCGCAGCAGGCCGACTTCCTGCAGGGCGCTCCGGAAGGCCCTGGCCATGTATTCCTGGTTGAGCCCCTCCATGAAGCTGGCGAACTCCGGCACGGAATGCATGGGAATGACCACGTCCTCGTTGACCTTAAAGCCGGAGGTGCGCTTGGCAATGGCGGAAAGCCTGTGCCGGTCCGACCAGAAGACTTCCGCCTCCTTGGCGTCCTTGGCCACAAAGGCGTCCACGCCGTCGTAGCCTTCGCAGATGTCCACGATCTTCTGGATCGCCTCTTCCAGGGGCTCCCGCGCGTCGCTGTCCAGTTGCAGGATGAGCACGGAAATAGGCTCGCCCTCGTACAGGGAGGATTTTTTCTTGTACTCGATGGCCTGCACGTACTTGCTGTTGAATTCCTCCAGGGCGGAAATCTTGACCAAATCCCCTTGAACGCGGATGTCATCGCGCATTTTGACAACGTCGCCTATCACGTAGGTGGCTGTGGTCATGGAGCGGCCGAAGAATTCCAGAACCATGACCCTGAAATGCTTGAGCTGCTTGTGCAGAACGAATTCCGCATCAACAATGATGCCGTCCGCGCCTTCCTTCTGCACGCCGGGCAGGCCGCCCAGGGCCTTGTTGGTCACGTCCTTGCCCAGGCCGGGCAGGCGCAGGTCCGAGCCTTTAAGGCGCACCACGCTGCGCACCCCGCCGGAAATATCGCGCACTTCAAAGATGGCGGTCTCGTCCTCCATGATCTTGTGGCGCGGGTGGTCCTTGCGGATAACGTCGATTATTTCCCCGGTGGGCGTGACCATGCGAAAGGACAGAATGTTGTCTATGGCCGTGCCGTATTCAAAGCAGAGCGGCCCGCCGGAGTTTTCCGCAATATTCCCGCCAATGGTGGACGCAGTGCGCGAGGCCGGGTCCACGGAAAACAGCAGCTTGCTGCGGGCGGCCAGGTCCATGACGTCCTGGGTGACCACCCCGGCCTGGACCTTGATGCTCATGCTCTCCGCATCCGGCTCGTCCAGGCGGGTCAGCTTGCTCAAGGAAAGGATGACCGAGCGCTTGCGGGCCGGGATGGCTCCGCCGGTAAGGCCGGAACCACCGCCGCGCGGAATCAGGGCGAACTGCATCTCGTTGGCCAGCTTGACCACGGCGCTGACTTCCTCGGCGGATTCCGGGGTGACCACCAGCAGCGGCAATTCCAGGCGCAGGTCCGTGGCGTCCGTGGAATTGCAGACCATGGACATGGGCCGGGCGTCAATGTTGGCCTTGGGCAGCACATCACCCAGGCGGGAGATCAGCTCCTTCTGAAAAGCCATGTCGCCCTCGTGGGCGCTCCAGAACATGGTGATGCCTTCGCCGATGCTGGTGGCGTAATGATGGGCCAGGGCGCGGCGGGATTCCTCAAAGCGGCCCTGCACGCTCTGCTTGACCATTTGCGGGTCAATAAAAGGATTGTAGCGCACCAGAAAAAGTTCCTGGGCGATGTCCAGGGTCAGGTTACGCACACCTTCCGGCCAGTCCTCAAACTCATCCTGGTTGATGCGCAAAACCCTGGGCACGATGGAAGCCGCGTCTACGGATATATGGGGGCCTTTGTGAGCCATGAAAATTCCCGCTTTTTGTAATGATGAAACAAGTATTATATTACCTGGCCACACGCTTGACAAGACTATAAAAACGCCGCCGGCCGGATGCCTCCGGCAGGAACGGGGAAAAGAAAATGAAATTTTCTTGTTGACTATGCCCCCGATTCTGAGTAGTTAGTCCCTCGCGCCTCAAGCAAGAGGCCTATTCCCCGGTAGCTCAATCGGCAGAGCGGGTGACTGTTAATCACTAGGTCGGCGGTTCAACCCCGTCCCGGGGAGCCAGAATGTAAAAGCCCGTAGCAATACGGGCTCAGACTGCTGACAAAGCCCGGATTTGGCCAAGCCAAATCCGGGCTTTGTGTCTTTTGGAAAGATGTCAGGCTCGTTGCAGGTTTTGGTTTTGTCTGGGCCAGATATAGATAAAAATGTCCAGCAAGATCCCGTAAAGTA
>JAVBSC010000040.1:0-30959 GCA_031547305.1 Desulfovibrionaceae bacterium | reverse complement strand
TACTTTACGGGATCTTGCTGGACATTTTTATCTATATCTGGCCCAGACAAAACCAAAACCTGCAACGAGCCTGACATCTTTCCAAAAGACACAAAGCCCGGATTTGGCTTGGCCAAATCCGGGCTTTGTCAGCAGTCTGAGGCTGTTTACTCAGCCTCTTTTTTGTTGGGTTTGTGGCCGGAATTCAATTACCCATGGACACGCCAGCAGCCAGGTCTTATATTGAAGGAAAAGTCCGAAAGCCTGAGGTCACCATGCACCAGACGCGCAATGTATTCCATCGCTTTCTTGTCTGCCTGGCCTTGTGTCTGGCCGTTACGGGCTGCGCCAAGCCGTCCGTGCGTGTGGACACCCTGTCCGCCTCGGCGGGCGGCGCCCTGCCGGACGTACGTTACGCCATCCTGCCCGGCATGCCTGAAATCCGCAATGATGACCTGTCTTTTCTCGAGTACCAAAAACAGTTGGCCTCCATGCTGCGCGATCTAGGTTGCGCGGTGACGGAAGACGGCAACCAGGCCACGGGGGCGGTGCTGCTCTCCTGGCAGGCCAGCGAAAAAATCGCCTATTACGAAGACAGCGGCCCGACCGTCGGCATCGGGGCCGGCTCAAGCAGCTATGACGGCCCCGGCTGGGGCGGCGGGAGTTTTCTTGGGTTGGGCATCGGCATACCTATGGGTGACGGACAGGCCGTGATGCGCTACCGGTATATGGTTGTTCTGGATGCGGTGGCGGTGAGTCCGGGCAACGGGACAAGCAAACCCAAAAGCCTGTGGAAGGTGACGCTCTCGTCGGAAAGCGACGCGGACTCCCTGCGAACAGTCATGCCCGCCATGCTGGAAGCGGCCAAGCCATATATCGGCAAAACAACGCCCGGACCAGTGTCTGTGACTCTGGATTAACACCTCACTTCTGATCCAGCAAAAAAGCGCGCAAATCCATCAACGGCGCTTTAAGGGCCGTAAAATACATCCTGGCGTTACGGGCATCCGCGGCCCGGCAGAATTTTTCCAAATCATAGACTATCGGACGCAATCCCTCCGCGCCCACAGTGGCGCAATTGCCCTTGAGCGAATGGGCCAGGCGGGTGGCTTTTTCCCACTCGCCTTTATCCATGGCTCCTTCCAGTTCCACAAGCAGCTCCGGCAGATGCCCGGCAAAAAAGTGGGATATCTCCAGGTACAACTCCCGCTCGCCCATCCGCTCAACAGCATCGTCCACGCGCATCTTGGCGGAATCAAAAGCGAAATTCATAGTTCTTTCTCCTGGAATTGCGGAATTTTCAGCCAAAACGGGGACAATATGTTTTGGCGTTCAAAATATAGCATCAAATATGCCTGGCACAATATAAAAATATGCTGCCGGGCAAAGATTACACGCGGCAAAGGCAATCTTGCGTTATTCAATCTTTATGGACAAGGCCTGGACTTTTGCGCTATTTTGCGGTCTGTTGTCCGGCGGCGGCGCAAACCTCAGAGTAATTCACAAATGATTAATGAATTAATTGCCCAGCAAGGATTTATCCGCGAATCCTTGCCGTGAAATATCCGCAGGCGTGCATGTCTCGCCGTTAAGTGAAAAACTCAAGCGTAATTTGCTCCAGCCGGAGCGTTGTGATCCTCCGGGAAATGGTGGTGCGTTAAATGCGTTTATCCGTTTTTTTCAAAGCCGGCCTGTTGTTTTGCAGTCTGATCCTGGCCTCCGGCAACGCTTTAGCGGCGCAAAGATATGATTTGGAATCCGCCGTGGCCCGGGCTCTGGACAAGAACTTCCGCGTAAGCGCGGCCCAGTCCGGCCTGGAAGCCGCGGAAGAGGGCCGCAAGGCGGCCAGGGCCAACTTCGGTCCGGTGCTTTCCACCAGCTACGCCTACGACAAGCTGCAAAGCCGCGAAGCGACCGTGCTGGCCCGCCAGCAGGACGACGAACTGTATACCTGGTCCAACGCTCTGAAGCAGAACATATTTTCCGGCTTCTCCACATTGTCTTCCTACCAGAAGGCCGCCCTGCAAAAAGACAGCGCCGCGGCCGGTCTGTCCAAGGCCCGCCTGGACCTGATCCTGCTGGTGCAGCGGAATTTTTTTGATTACATCAAGGCCAGAGAAAACGTGCGTAGCGCGGAAGATTCCCTTACCCGCCTGCAGGCCCAGCTCAAGGTCATCAACGCCTTTTACAAGGTTGGATTCCGGCCCAGGCTGGACGTGCTCCAGGCGGAAGTGGACGTCTCCGAAGCGGAATCCCTGCTTTTGCAGGCGCAGAACACGGTTTCCACGCAAAAGACCAGGCTGAACACCCTGCTGATCATCGGGGCCGGCGGAGAAGCGGAATACGTTGGGGATCTGGATTTCATCCCCTTTTATTCCGGCCTGGAAGAATGCCTGGCCGCGGCTTACGGCAACCGGCCGGATATCATGATCGCCCGCAAAAGCATCGAGATTGCCGGGCAGGATATCTCTATGGCCGCCTCGAACTTTTACCCCAAAATAGACGCCACGGCCCGCTGGAGCACCAAAGGCGACGATCCCACGGCTTCCGGCAGTTCCGTGACGCCTGACGATTTCAGTTCCTGGAGCGTTGGGGTAATCGGGCAGATGGATTTGTTCTCCTGGGGCAACACTTATTACAGCGTGAGCCAGGCCAAGCAGCTCCAGAACAAAACCGTGGCCGAGGAAGCAAACCTGCGCCAGGAAGTCGTTTACGAAGTCCAATCCCGGCTGCTCAAGCTGGACGAGAGCGTCAAGCGCATAAAGGTGAGCCGCAAAGGGCTGGAGCAGGCCAAAGAAGCCTACCGCATGGCCGCGGCCCGCTACGAGGCCCAGGTGGGCACGGCCACGGACGTGCTGGACGCACAGGCCAAGCTGACCGCCGCGGAAGTGTCCCTGACCTCGGCCCAGGCGGATTACCTGATCGCCCTGGCCTCGCTTTACGCAGCCATGGGGGAGGAGAATCCGTCCCTCACCGGCCGCTAGGAGCTGCCAACACCATGTCTTTTTGCCATCCGGCCGCGTCGGATTTTGCCTGCCTGAGGGCAAAATCCTAATATAGCCCCAATAGCCCCGGTAATATCATCTTGCCATTGCCAACTTTCCGAACCGCATTATTATTCTTTTCAGAACGCGCGATGATTTTTTTGCCAGCCGGTTTTTTCGCGCATTTTTACTTGTCAAGGCGGGGCGATTCGGGTATTTGTATCCGCTCGTTCATAAAATGCGCAATATTTTCATCAGGAGCCTAGGCCATGAAAGAAAAAATACATCCCAAAACTTACAAAGCCAAAATTTCCTGCGCCTGCGGCAACGTAATCGAGGCTTTGTCCACCAAAGGCGCGGCCGTGCATCTGGAAATCTGCTCCAACTGCCACCCGTTCTATACGGGCAAGCAGCGCTTTGTGGACACGGCTGGCCGTATTGACCGCTTCCGTAAAAAATACGCCAATCTTGCGCCAAAGAATTAACCGGACCTGGTTTTCGACAGTCCGGCTCCCCGGCGCAGGCTGGCCGGGCAAAGCCGGACGAATGAAATTCCGGCCCGCGCCCGGATCTTGCGGGCGGCGGCATCAATATGCTCCCCTGGGGATTCCGGGGGAGTTTTTTTGCCTGTAAATTTGTGTAACTTTCCCAGCCTGTTTTTCAGGAGCGCTCGCCATGTACTTTGCCCGCAAGCCGCACGGCCTGCTTTTATTGGCCCTGAACTCCCCGGATGCGCCGCCATGCGCGCAGCCAGGCTTGCAGGAAGAGGAGAAGGAAAGCCTGGCTGTGGGCGGCCAGGCGGTCATGGAGGGCATAATGATGCGCAACGGCGATCGCCTGGCCCTGGCCGTACGCCGTCCTGACGGCAGCATTGCGGTACAGGAACGGCCCTGGTTTTCGCTTACCCGCAACGCCTTTTTGAAGCGGCCTTACCTGCGCGGCTTTCCGGTGCTGCTGGAAACAATGGTCAACGGCATCAAAGCCCTTAATATTTCCGCTGAACTGGCCATGGAAGCCGAGGGCGAAGAACTCCGGCCCTGGCAGCTCGCTCTTACCCTGGCCGGGGCCATAGGCTTTGCCATACTGCTTTTTGTGCTTTTGCCGCACCTTTTGACCATCGGCCTGCAATACCTGAATATTTCCAGCGGAGTGGAGGGTTTGTCCTTTCATCTCTGGGACGGCCTGATCAAATTCGGCGTGTTTTTACTGTATATTCTGGCCATATCCAGGCTGCCGGACATCAAGCGCGTCTTCCAGTACCACGGTGCGGAGCATAAAGCCATCTGGGCCTACGAAAGCGGGGCCGACCCTGTGGATTCGCTCAGGGCCGCCGTGCAAAGCCGGCTGCACCCGCGTTGCGGCACCACGTTTCTGCTTTTTGTGCTGTCCATTTCCATAGTTCTGCACGCCGTGCTTCTGCCCGGCATTCTATTGTTTTGGAGCCCTTCCGGCCCGGTGGTCAAACATCTCAGCCTGGTGGGCATAAAACTGCTGCTGATGATCCCCATCAGTTCTCTGGCCTATGAGCTGATCCGCTACGCGGCCCGCCTGGGCGACGGTATTTGGGCGAAGGCCCTGCGCGCGCCGGGCATGCTGCTGCAAATGCTGACCACCCGCGAGCCGGACGCGGCCCAGTTGGACGTGGCCCTGGCCGCCCTGCACGCCGCCCTGGGCGAGGATGAATCCCGCACCATTGCCGCCCCGGCCTATACCCATTTGGAGCCCCGCTGATGTTTGCCAAACTGGAAAATTTGGAACACCGTTTCGAGGATCTGGAGCTTCAGCTTTCCCTGCCGGATGTGCTGTCGGACCAGGAACGCTACCGCAAGCTTACCAAGGCCCACGCTGATCTCAAAGAAGTCGTGGACGTGTTCCGCAAGTATAAGGATTTGCGGGGCCAGCTCCAGGAAAGCCGGGAACTCCAGAACGATGCGGACCCGGAACTGCGCGAAATGGCCCAGGAGGAAATCCACCGCCTGGAACCGGCCATGGAAGCCCTGGAACGCGAACTGATCGTGCTGCTCCTGCCCAAAGACCCCATGGATGACAAAAATATCATTCTGGAAATCCGGGCCGGCACCGGCGGGGAAGAAGCCGCTCTCTTCGCGGGGGATCTTTTCCGCATGTACACCCGCTACGCGGAAGGCAAAGGCTGGAAGGTGGAACTCATGTCTCTGAGCGAGAGCGACAACGGCGGCTGCAAGGAAGTCATCGCCCTGATCGCCGGCAGCAAAGCATACAGCCACCTTAAGTTCGAGGCCGGCACCCATCGCGTGCAGCGCGTGCCGGTTACGGAATCCCAGGGTCGCATCCACACATCAGCGGCCACTGTGGCCATCATGCCGGAAGCCGAGGAAGCGGACATCGACATCAAAACGGAAGACCTGCGCTTTGACGTTTACCGCTCTTCCGGCCCTGGCGGGCAGTCAGTCAATACCACGGACTCGGCCGTGCGCGTCACCCACATTCCCACCGGCATTGTGGTGGCCTGCCAGGACGAAAAATCCCAGCACAAGAACAAGGCCAAAGCCCTCAAAGTGCTGCGCTCCCGCCTGCTCCAGGCGGAGCAGGAACGCCTGCACTCCATCCAGGCGGAAAACCGCCGCTCTCAGGTGGGGTCCGGCGACCGCTCCGAACGCATCCGCACCTACAACTTTCCCCAGGGCCGCGTCACCGACCACCGCGTCAACCTCACACTGTACAAGCTGGACGCCGTGATGCAGGGCGACATCCAGGAACTCGTGGACGCCCTGGCCACCGCCGCCCAGACTGAAGCTCTGAAAGCTCAGTCGGAAGTTTAAACTTTATTTGGAGAGGCTCCTCCTCCCCAAGCCACTCCCGCCAGGGCAATCGCCCCTGGCGGGGGAGCGTGGGGAGGCAGCGCCCCTCCAAAAAATCCGATATACAAAACTCCTATAAAAATGCTGCGTAAAACCATTCTGGAATTTCAGGCCTGCCTGGAGGCGGCCGGGGTGGACAGCCCGCGCCTGTGCGCGGAACTTATTCTGGCCGCCGCTCTGGGGTGTGAGCGGGAGGAAGCGCTGCGCCTGCTGGTTCTGGAGCCGGAGCGCCTTGTCGGGCCAACGGTTCTGGCGCGGGCCGGCGCGCTTCTGGAGCGCCGCCGTGGCGGCGAGCCAATGGCTTATATTCTGGGGCGCAAGGAGTTTTTTGGCCGGGATTTTCTAGTCGGCCCGGAGGTGCTCATTCCCAGGCCGGAAAGCGAACAGGTGATCGAAGAAGCCCTGGCGGGTGTGGCAAAAAACACACAGGGGATTTTTGCGGACTTCGGCACCGGGTCCGGTTGCCTAGCCGTAACCCTGGCTCTGGAATTGCCGGCCTGGCGCGGTCTGGCTCTGGACGTCAGCCCAGCCGCCCTGGCCATGGCCCGCAAAAATGCGGAAGTCCACCAGGCGGCGGACCGGCTTGATTTTGTGACGGGCGATTTTGCCGCGCCTTTGGAGGCGTTGCCGGCTCTGGCCCCCCTGGTCGGCAGGCTGGATTTACTGGTCAGCAATCCGCCCTACGTGAACCCTGAGGAGTACGCGGAACTGAGCCGGGAAGTGCGGGATTTCGAGCCCCTCGGCGCTTTGGTGCCAGGCCCGTCCGGGATGGAAAGCCATGCGGCGGTGCTGGAAAAGGCCGGGCGGCTACTTAAACCGGGCGGCCTTTTAATTATGGAAATGGGCTATTCCCAAGGAGCGGCGCTGCTCAGCCTGCTGGACAGCCAGACCGGGCGCTGGAGCGGGACGCGCCTGGCGCGGGATCTGGCCGGCCTGGATCGGCTGATTCTGGCCCGGCGCGGAGGATGACGGCACCGGCGCTTTGCGGCGGGCTTGTTGCAAAAATCACACAGCTCCAGAAAAATCACACGGTTCCTTCAATCATTCCAACGGCAAAACTCTGTATATCAAGTATGTTACGCAATCAGTAGATCAAGGTATGTTTTTTGCATTAAAGAGCGTCACCTGGAGGCTCTCCATGCAACAAACTACCATAGCCAATAACGTAAAATGCTCAGGCGTCGGCCTGCACAGCGGCAAGATGGTCTTTTTGGGACTACGCCCGGCTGCTGAAGACGCTGGCATCATATTTAATATTGCCACTCCGCAGGGCGTGCGCCGCCTTGCGCCAGCGCCCGGTTCCGTCATCGCCACCGGTCTGGCCACCACCCTGGGCAACGGCGAAGCCAGCGTGGCCACGGTGGAGCATCTGCTGGCCGCGATTCGCGGCCTGGGCATAGACAACATAAACATTGACATTGAGGGCGGCGAAGTCCCGATCATGGACGGCAGCGCCGCTTCCTTCGTGATGCTTTTTAAAGACGCCGGCCTGCGCCGGCAGTCCAGGCCCCGCAAGGTGGCGCGGATCACCCGGCCACTGAGCCACTCGCACAACGGCAAGAGCATCAGCGTCAAGCCCTATGCCGGGTTCAAAGTTGATTACACCATTGATTTCCCACATCCGGCCATTGGCGTGCAGCGGATGGTCCTGGACGTCACGCCGCAGAGCTTCGCGGAAATCGCCCGGGCCCGGACTTTCGGCTTTTTGTCCGACGTGGAAGCCATGCGCGCGGCCGGTCTGGCTCTGGGCGGCTCTCTGGAAAACGCCGTGGTTCTGGACGAATGCGGAGTGGTGAACAACGAAGGCCTGCGCTTTGCCGACGAATTCGTGCGCCATAAAATTCTGGACTTCGTGGGCGACATGGCCAACCTGGATCTTCCCCTGCAGGGCCACTTTACCGCGCGCTGCTCCGGGCACGCCATGAACAACCAGTTCCTGCGCGTCCTGGCGGACAACCGGGATCTTTACCTGGAAACAGTCACCCTGCAGCTGCCGGAAGTCGCAAGTCCGCGGGACAGCCGTTCCAGCGTGCGCCCTCCGGCCGTGGCGCCGGCCATGGCGCGCCAGGTTATGGCCTAACCACCCTTGCTGTAAAATTCAACGGCCCGCCTGCAAGCGCAGACGGGCCGTTTTGATTAAAAATAACTAACCTTAATTCGTTTGCCCATTTTTTTCAGGCAACGGGCCAGTTCTTCCACCAGGCGCATTTTGGAGTTGAAGTCCAGGCCAAGATTCTGGTTCTGGTTAGCCGGATTTACCGCCCCCCCGACAAATAAATTAATGTCCGTGGCTTCCTCGAACAAAATCCAGGCCAGGCGCGAAGCCCCGTCCAGCTTGCAAATCCACTCAAAATATCTGGAATTGTCTTCCAGACGGTTGCGGGCGTATTCAACAACCCTGGTCAGCGTAACCAGTCCCTCGGTGGCCAGATCCACCCCGTCGATGCGGGAAATGGGCGGAATGGACGGGTCTGGGCATAGGGGCACGGCCTCCACAGTACGGTCCAGAAAGCGCCCCGTGATTTCCGCTGTGGTGCCCCCGCAGACAATGTGCCGGCCTTCCTTGGAAAAAAACAGGGAAAGCATTTTATGATCGTCCGAAGGGTGCAGCGGCGGGCCAATCATAAGATTCACCGGCAGGCGGGAACGCACTTTTACGGCGCAGACCGTAGCATCGTCGCTCGGCTTGCCCTGGTACAGGCGTGAACACTGATCCAGCAAAATGGTGGCGGCCGCCTTGGCCCCGATGCCGCTGGCGCATTTTTCCTCCATGAAGCTGACAATATCCCGGCGCTGCCAGTCCATATTCAGGGCCTCGCCCGTGCCGGCGTGCAAAACCCCGTCGCTCAGGCAAACGAACAGGTCGCCCTCTTCCAGCTTGACCTTGGTCCGACAGATCCTTTTGCCGCCAATTTCCAGGCAAGACAAAGGCAAATCCAAATTTTTGCCGCTGCGCAGCAAAATGGCATCCGGGTTGTCGTATTGGATTATTTCCGCTTCCCGATTATCCGTCACCTTCATGATGGTGAAGGTGGAGTAAGCGATATGGCGCTCCGCGCAGACCGGCAGGGTGGCGGCAATGGTGGCCACGCAATCCTCAATGCCCATGGATCTGGCCATCATGGTGGAAATAATTTTGGCCGTGAGCGTGGACAGGATGCAGGCCTTGACCCCGCTGCCCAAGCCGTCGGCCAGGACCATGACCACGGAACGGCCGTCCGGCTCCACCACGCAGACCTGATCCCCGCAAAGCTGCTCGCCGTGTTTCTTCAAGCTGAGCCAGCCAACGTCGGTAAAAAGCTCATTCACGGTCCAAGGACTCCTTGAGCAAGCTCAGGGCTATTTTGGTCTCCGCCGCTGTTTCGCCCAGCAGGGAGGCTATTTCCTGGACCACGCGCATCTGCTTTTCTATGACCTGGTCAGCCACTTCCACGGTCTGGCGGCTGATGCGACTGTTGTGGGCATGGGCGTGTTCTTCTTCTGTCACGTCGCGCATAATCAGAATAAGTATGTGGTAGTTGGCGTCGTGAATGACGCTCTGGCGCACGTGGCGCTGGTATTCGGCCAGATAGGCCGGCCGGTTGTATATGGGCGCATGGCTTTCCATGGCCTCGGCGAAAATTTCCGGATCCAGCACGCGCACCACGTGGCTGCCCAGAATATCCTCCGGCTCCCGCAGGTTCAGAATGCGGCAGGCCGCCTGGTTGATTTGCTGCACCACCAGAGCTTCGCTGAGCACCACCACCCCGTTGGGGGTGTTGGTGATAATGGTGTCGGAAAAAGACTCCGCCTTTTCCTTAAGAAAAGGCAGGCACATGCTTATATCCGCCTTGCCCAGAACAACAGCCACGGCTTTTTCCCGGCAGGTGCCGTAGCCGCAGGTGCCGCAGTTCAATTCATCCTCCGGCCGGGTCTTGCCGGTTTTGCGCAGCACTTCCAGGATGGCGCCTTCCGATATGCGTAACTTTGGACGGCGCTCGGCCGTAAAAGTCTTGGCCAGCTCCTCGGCCGGCGGCTGGTCCAGGGGGAAGTCCTCGCCGCCCGCGTAACTGTTTATCGCCACGTAATCCCGGATCGGCGCGTTGCGGTTCTTTTCCATCACCGGTCCGCCAACGCAGCTGCCGACGCAGGCGGACATTTCTATAAAGCATTTGTCCAGATCGCCGTTCAGGATGTCCCGGATGGCCCGGACGCAGTTTTCCACCCCGTCAACGCTCAGGTAGGCGTAATCCTGGTTGGGCCGGTACATGGAACGCAAAATGCCGCCGCCTATGGGGAACAGGCCGGCCCGGCCGGTTTTGGCCCCAACAGGCCCCGGCTCCGGCGTCAGGCCCTTTTTCGCCAGCCAGGCGGAGAGTTCCTCAAAAGTTAGCACACAGTCGATCGCGCCGGGGTATTGCTCGGCCTCGGCCTTTTTGGACACGCAAGGGCCTATGAACACTGTGGCCGCCCCTGGATGCTTCTTTTTGATATCCAGTCCGTGCGCCTGCATGGGCGAGAGCACCGGGGCCAGAAAAGGCAGGGCCTGGGGAAAATGCTTCTGCAAAAGCATAGTCACGGAATGGCAGCAGGAGGTTATGATCACCCGCTGTTCGCCGGCGGTCACCAGTTCGTCGTAGCGCTTCTTGACCATTGTGGCGCCCAGGGCGGTCTGCTCCGCCCCGCTGAAGCCCAGCCCTTTTAGGGCCCGCTCCATGGATTCAAAAGAAACACCAGGGTAATTAGCCGCAAAAGAAGGGGCCAGGCTGGCGTAAACCGGCACATCAGAACTTATCAAACGCCTGGCCGTATCCAGATCCCCGCGGACTTCCTTGGCCTGCTGCGGGCAAGCCACAAAACACTGGCCGCAGAGAATACAGTCTTCATCCAGAATCCTGGCCTGATGATCCGAAAAGCTGATCGCCTTTACCGGACAATTGCGAATGCAGCGATAGCAGTTTTTGCAGTTGGCCTGCTTAAGTTTTAAATAATCCCAGGACATATGCGCCTCTTATTCGAAATGAAAAACCCCACCTGCTTGTGAAGTTTTTCACATTAAATAGGCGCGTTGGGGGCAAAAGGCAAGGACTTTCAGGCCCTAGTGCGTCCAATCAATCAGGGGAACCGCGCCTATCTTGTTCTTGATGGCCGCCTTCATGGCTTCATAGTTTGGGCAGGGCATGCCGATGGGGTTGCCGTTTTTTATGCAGGAGGCCAAAAAAACGGCTTCCGCGCCCCGATCGACCAGCATTCTGGCTCTGGCCACAGCGCGCTTTCCGGGACAGCCGCCGCAGCTTACAAAGCCCACCACCTCGGAAGCGCCCATTTCCTCAAAGGCCAGCTTGCCGCTCGCGGCGGTTTTGAAATCCGTGGTGCCGGGGCAAAGATCCTCTGTTTGCTGGCATCGGATTATTCCCACTTTCTTCATGGCATCCTCCAAGGGTGGTTTATTTACGGCTTCAAGGTGCAACTCAATATGCGCCATGTCAAGAAGTTCCGCTTTGCCGCAAACTTTCGCACCCGCCTTCAGTCGTCGGAAAACACGTGGTTCATGGTATAAGTGATGGGGAAAGCCGGCTCCAGAGAGGCGGTGATCAAACAGCCCTGCTGCATGATCTTTTCCACCCGCTCAAAGATAAAGGCGTTTTCCTCCGGCATTTCCACATTCACGGTAATGGCTATGCCGGATATGCGGTTGCGTTTTTTGTCGTCCAGCGCGGTTTGCAACTCCGCCTTGCCGGTAATGCGCGTGTAATCCGCGCCCCGCGTGGACAACGCCTTGGCTAACGCCCCGGAAAAACAATACAGGGCCGCCGAAGCCACCAAGCGCTGGGCATTGCCGCCCCGCTCACCCTCCGGCATGCCCGTGTAATCCAAAACAATATCCCCCAAAACCCGCGACCCCGTATCAAGGGTCTGCACCTCGCCCTCGCGCCTGAAGTTCACAACAATATCCGGCATGGCTTTACCTCGCGCTAATTGGTTGAATATGTCTTGGATTAGATGCGGGGCTCCGCCTCCCAAAGATATTTACACAATTCGAAAGTTGTCCACAAGCGTGCAGCGCCTATAGCGCACGAAGCTGCGGGCGGAGGTGACGCCTTCGCCGGTGGGGGTGGAGATGGTCATGGAGGTCCAGCCCTCGCCACCCGCGCCCAGGCCGGCTATATGCGGCCCGTTTTTAACGAACAGGCTGGTGTTCATGCGTCTGGCCATGGCGTCCATAACTTCGATGTTCCGGGAATGCAGTCCGGCGGTATGGCGCAGGCCGCGTTCCGCCCGCACGGCCCAGTCAATGCCCTCGGCCGCGTTCCTGGCCCGGAGCATGGGCAATACGGGCATCATCTGCTCCACGCGCACAAAAACGTGCTCCTGATCCCGGCCCACATCCACAAGCAGGAGGCGGCAGGAGTCCGGCACTTCAATGCCGGCCGCCCTGGCAATGACCGCCGCGTCTTTGCCCACCCATTGGGGGTCAGCCGCGGCTTCCGGTCCTGGGTAGCCTTTAATGGCCAGGCGGGCAACGGCCTCGCACTGCTCCAGGCTGATGCGCACGGCCCCGAAGGCCTGCATTTCCGCCAGAAGCTGATCCGCTATGGATTCCACGGCAATGAGGACTTTTTCGTCCGCGCAGATGATGTTGTTGTCAAAGGATGCCCCGTCGTAAACGCTTCGGGCCGCCCGTTTAATGTCCGCCGTTTCGTCCACCAGCACAGGCGGGTTGCCCGCCCCGGCGCTGATCAAACGCATGGAGGCATGCTTGCGGGCCGCGTGCACCACGGCTTCTCCGCCGGTTACCACCAGCAGGTTTATGTCCGGGTAGGCGAAAATCTTGCGGGCCACTTCCAGGGTGGGCTCGCGCACGGCCACCAGCAGGTTGCCGATGCCGCAGGCTTTTTCCACAGCCCGGTTGAGCAGTTGGATGCAGGCTTTGGAAACTTCCCTGGCTCTGGGGTGCGGGGCGAAGAGCACCGCATTGCCCCCGGCGATCATGCTGATGGCATTGTTGATGACCGTGGCCGCCGGGTTGGTGGACGGCGTTACCGAGGCGATGACCCCCCAGGGCGCGTTTTCCGTAAGCGTCAGCCCGGCGTCTCCGGAAAGCGCGGCCGGGGCCAGGGCTTCCACTCCGGGCGTGCGTTCCGCCTGCAGGATATTTTTGCGCACCTTGTCTTCCACACGGCCCATGCCGGTCTCCCGCACGGCCATTTCCGCCAGATGGCGAGCCTGGGCTTTGGCCTCGGCCCGGATGGCGGCAATGGCTTTTTCCCGTACGGCCACGCTGTTGATTCTGGCGCAGGCCGCCCGGGCCGCGGCCACGGCATCGTCCAGATGCTCGAATATGCCGTGCTCCCCGGCCGGGCCGGGCACGGGCCGGGGGGATCCCGCCAAAGCCCGGTCCGGCTGCTCCAGAGCCGGGCCTATTTTCCGCAGTACCGCTTCAACTATACGGTCCAGCTCTTGCGGATCAAAGCTCATAAAACAGCCTCCTCAAACCCGGGGGTTCAACTCCCGGCATGGCTCTGTTTGTTGTAGATCTCCCGCCGGCCGGCGGTGACGCTGTCCACTATGCCCACGATGATCAGATCAATGGGCGCTTCCGGGCTCATGGCGCGGCGGGCGGAACTGCCGCCCACCAGCACCACCAGTTCACCTTCGCCGGCGCCCAGGGGATCCGCAGCCACCTGAGTATGGCCTGTGGGCTTGCCCGCCCCGTCCAAAAGCTCCACCAGCAGCCAGGTGGCGTGCGGCGCTCCGGCCGCCCGCACCGTGGAAACAACCTGGCCGGTCACTTTGCCTAACAGCATAAGGCCTCCGTGTTGCAACGCCGCTTATTTCTTGGCTTCCTTCCTGGTCAGGGGGAACACGGTTTCCACGTCGCCATGCGGCCGCGGGATCACATGCACGGCCACAAGTTCGCCGCCCAGGCGCTGCACGGCGGCCGCGCCGGCGTCCGTAGCCGCCTTGCAGGCCGCCACATCACCGCGCACTATGGCGGTCACAAAGCCGCCGCCAATCTGCTCGTAAGAGACCAACTGCACCCTGGCCGCCTTGACCATGGCGTCCGCCGCTTCAATAAGACCGACCAGTCCTTTGGTTTCGATCAGGCCGAGAGCATCCATTGTCCGACTCCTTGAGTTATGGGTTGTTGTGCAATGCCGCGGTTAAGGCCGAACCCCACCACGGTTATCCTGTAAATGTCGTCCGCGCAGCAACCGCGCGAAAGATCGTGCCAGCCTCTGGAAAATCCCTGCAAAAACGGCCCCAGGGCCATGTAGCCGCATAACCGCTGGGCCACTTTGTAAGAGATGTTCCCGGCTTCCAGCGAGGGAAAAACCAGCACATTGGCCCGGCCGGCCACCGGACTTTGCGGCGCCTTAAGCTCCGCCACTTCCGGCACCACGGCCGCGTCAAACTGCAACTCGCCGTCCACGCACAAACCGGGCTCGCGCTGCCGGATCAGCCCCAGCGCTTCTCTCACTACATTCACCCTGGGGTGCTCCGCGCTGCCTTTGGTGGAAAAGGACAGCAACGCCACCCTGGGTTCCTCGCCCATCAAGCCCTTGAGCTGCCCGGCCGAACTGATGGCTATGTCCGCCAACTGCTCCGGCCCCGGTTCCGGCACCACGGCCGCATCCGTGAAGACCAGCAGTTTTTTGCCGCCCGGCGCAATCATGAAGAAAAATCCGGATACGGTCTTTACGCCCGGCAGCGTGCCGATTATCCGCAGCCCGGCCCGCAGCACGTCAGAGGTTTTGGACAAATTGCCAGCCACGCCGATCTCCGCCCCGCCCCGCCGCACCAGCATGGCCCCGGCCGCCAGGGGGCAACGCATCAATTCCCGCGCTTTCCCCCCATCCACCGGCTTTCCCTTGTTAGCCTGAATCTCCGCGTACTCCGCCGCGTTTTTCTTCAGCAGCGCCGGCGACTCATAATCCACCACCCGCAACGCCCCGCCAAACCCCCTGGCCCCCATCAAGCGCCGCACCTCCAAAGGCCGGCCCACCAGCACAACCTCCGCCAGGCCGTTCCTCTGCAAGCGCTGAGCCGCCTCCAGCACCCGAGCATCCGCCCCGTCCGGGAACACCACAGTACCCGGCTTTTTCCGGCATAATTCCAAGCAATGCTCAAAAACGCACATAGGAATTTTCCTTTTTTAGACCGGGGGAGTTTAAGAGGCGGAGCCCCTCAACAATCTATCCGGATAATCTTCCAATTTCTCCCGCCCTTGGCAGGGTTTTGCCTTGTTCAGCCAGTCTGGTGCAGAGCATGAGCACGTACAGGGCGCTGCTCAGGCGGTTCAGGGCGCGCACTATGTCCGGCCTGGGGGGGTGTTCCAGGCTGGCGGCGGCCAGTTCCACCTCGCGGGTTTGGGCACGGGCGAAGTTGAGCAGGGCCACATTGGGTCCGTGAGCGGCTTCGGGCACCAGGTGGTCGTGGCCCAGGAGTTTGTCCGGGTTATGGGACATGGCGTGGATGGCGGCAAAAGTGAAGTCGCCCATGCCCAGGTCGGACACAGGTTCGCCGGTGACTTCGGAACGCAGAATCGCGCCCAGCCAGGAGCGCAGGTCGGCCAGCCAGGATTTGAGTTCCTGGGGCAGCCTGTTTTGCGGGTCGTACTGGGTCTGGGCCAGGATCAGGGCGGCGATGGCGGAGTCCAGGCGTCCACGGAGCAGAATGCGCGGGTGGGTCTTGGGCACCAGGGTTTCACCGTCCAGGTGGGTCAGGCCTTCCGGCTTGTCCTGAACCGTGGAACCGCACTGGGAGCAGCGCTTGCCGAAACGGCCGGCCGCGTCCGTGCGCAGAACGGCCACGCGTTTGCCAGCGCCGCTTTCGTCAGCCAGGGCCACCCGGCCATGGGCGTCAACGTGAAGGACGCGGATCCGGCGCTCGCGCACCAGCATCCAGGCGGCCGGGGTAAGGCGTTCACCGGGGGACAGGCGAATCTCTCCGCCCCGGCCCAGGCCGAAACGGACGCGCAGGTCGTCTTCGGTCAAAAAAATCATTGGGCGCTCCAGTCCGCCGGCCAGGTAGCATAAGCAAAGCGCACGTAACCGGGGGAAGAGAAGATCACGCTGGTGCCCTTGGGAATGAAGAGCATGTCGCCCGGCCGGCCGATCACAGTCGGGCCGGCCGCGGTGATGTGCAACTCGCCCTCCAGAACAACATCCAGTTCCGCGTAAGCCAGGGTCCATGGAAAGGACGTGGCGTTCCACTCCAGATAGCCGCCGCCCATGGGCGAGTTGTCCGCCGGTGTGATCACGTCCACAATGTTCACCTGCCCGTCTGACGCGCCGCTAAAGCGTTGCCAGGGCAAAGTGTTGCCGTCCACGGCGATTACCCCGCCGGCCCGGCCGCGGCCGGAAGGTTCGGCGGCCGGAATCCTATCCGACTGCGGCGCTCCGCTCATGCAACTCTGGCAGGCGCCGTTGCATGACGGAACGGCCAACTCCTTAATGGCCTTATCCACAAGCTGCTCCAGAAGCGGGCTTTGCGCCTGGGCAGCGCCCAGTTTGGCTTTGATCCGTTGCAGCACTTCCCGGCGCAGGGACTGCGGCTCGGAAGGCCTGGCCGGACCGCCGGCGCAGGAATCGGAGCAGGAACAGCTTTTTGCGGCGCGCGACGCCGGAACCGGCACGGAGCCGTCAAGGGAAAGATATGGCAAATCCGGCAGAGGTGGCGGTGAAGAACGCCCGACACTTGAAATTTCACTCCGCGGCATTATGCTGTGTTCCATGGCGTTTTCTCCATTCTCCAACCCTTCGATAACTTTCCTGTTTATCATTATGCTGCTTACCGAATCGTTAACGATAGCTTGACTATTATTCGAAACAAGGCTGATTCGCGCGTCTTTCGCATCATCCCTGGCTTGGGGCGTGACGATGCTCCCGGCTGGCAAAACCAGCTCCCGCAGCCCGTCCCGTCTGGCGTGTTTTATATCAAAAGCGGTTATGATCTGCCGTTTCATCAGGCTGTTCCTTGTTCCGTCCACAATCCGCGTTCCGCCAACCCTTGCCGCAAGACTTCCAGGCTTTGCTCATCTTTTATGCTTACCGCGAAAAACGGCTCCGCCAGGCCCAGGCGTGAAAGTTCCCGGCGGGCCGCCGGCGGATTCGCCCTAGCTGCGTCAATGCGGCTGATCACCCCGATGACCGGCGTTTTGCCCAGATTGCGCAAAAAGTCCGCCGGCAGGCCGCCGGGCCGCATGTCCGCGCCCTGCAAAAACAACACTGCCCGCGCATCCAGGGCTGTGGTCAAAAAATTGCGCCGCAACTGGGGATGCATCAGGTATTCACCAGGCAAATCAATGCACCGCGTCCCATGAAATACCAAGGCCTGCGTCTTTGCCACTGTCCCGGCGTTGCCGCACAGAGCCGCAATCAGGCTGCTCTTGCCAACCCCGCTGACCCCGGCCAGCAATACATTCCAGCGCTTTACCATACTAATGCCTGGTGATCTTGCATCCGCCGTAATCCATCTGGTTGACCAGAATATTCATAACGCCGCGCAAAGCTTCTTCCACATCGCCAACGGAGCCGTAGAGAATCAGGGTGCCGGAAAAACGGTCCAGAAAGGCGATGGACACCGCGGCCGCCTTGACGGCCATGTCCGCCGCGATAATGGAAGTTTCGCCCGGCGTCAGGGTGAGCACGCCGATGGCGTCCACATCGTCAATGCCCGTCTTGTCGCAAACCTCCGGAGAAGGATGGGCGATCAGATGGGCCAGGGTAATTTGCTTGCCCGGCACATAGGCGCGGATGCTCTTGTTTTCCGTATCGCTCATGCCTGTCTGTCCTGCTAAAATTTCCACGTCTGTCCCCATCCCCCATCATCCTCCAATCGGCCTTTCCGCCACGTCCAGCACGGCCTGGCGGAAGGCGGCGCAGGCGGCGCGGCAATCCGCCTGGCCGCCGGAAAGCCAGGCTCCGGAAAAGTTCGTGGGCGTGGGCGGGGCAAAATACCTGGCCAAGCGCACTCCGGCGGACTTGAGGGCCGCGTCCAGAGCAAAGGCCGCCTCCAGAGGAGGGGCGATCAGGTAAGCCATCGAGGAACCCGGCTCCACACCGGCTTCCCGGCTCAGGTAACTGCCAGCCCTGGGGATCAGATGATCCAGAAAAATTATGGAGTTGGCCGCATCCGCATAGTGAAAGGCCGCGTCGTTTTTGTAGCAATCCACGGCCGCGGCCAGGCCCGCCGCCGCGTCAGCCGGGCTGGGGCCGGCCAGAATGCCGATGAACTCCCCGGCCAGGGCCGTGGAGGCGTTGCCGGCCCCGGCATAAAAGGATGCCGCGTACAGCACTTCCACAGCCGCCTGCTTGGTGGCTTCGTCCACCGCTATATAGCCCACGTCATCGCAATCCGCCGTGAACAGGGCCAACGACTGTCCGTTGCCATTGTCCAGCGCGCCGGCAGCAAGCCCGGCCGCGCCTTCCAGGGCGCGCAGCAAATCCGGATGCGCGCTGGCGATCACTCTGGAAGCCAGGATGTTTATGGGTACGACATCAAGTGCGGGCATATTTTTCCTCAATTCAGCTCTTAAGCCAGACATTCCCACAATTCTTCCGAAGGCTGCGGAATGACGGTTTTCGCAACCAGCAAACCGCTCTGCGCAGCGGCCTGGGCTCCGGCGTTGACGGAGGCTTCCACGGCGGCCACGTCGCCCACCAGCAGGGCATAGCCTTTGCCGCCCAGCCCCATGGCCAGGCGGACGTCCAGGATGTGGACGGAGGCGGCTTTGGCGGCGGCGTCCGCGGCCAGGATTATTGAAGCGGCGGAAAAGGTTTCCAGTATGCCCAGGGCGTTGGGTTTGGGCATGGGAGCAAGGCCGGCAAAGGCGACCGGGATGTCCGGGTGGATGTTGGGAATGACGAACCAGTCAGCCAGAGATTCGGCCAGCACGGTTTTGCCCGCTTCTATGGAGGCGATGACAGCGGCCACATCGCCGCTGATGGCCGCCGCGTATTTGCCGGGGCAGATGGTTTTAAAGAACAGTGGCGCGACGCCGGCTGTTTTGAGCATCTGGTCGGCCGCTTCAATGCCCCTGGCTATGCAGGTGGATTCGAGCATGCCGATGGCGGTGAGCTCCGGGGTCATTGTGGTCCTCCGGCAATAATGCTTATGGAATCGGGAAGCACAGTGACCATGCCGCTGAGGCCGGCGTGGACTCGTGCCCCCAGGGCGCCTTGCGGAATTTCCGCGAGCAGGGCGCCAGCCCGGACGAGGTCGCCGGTTTTGACGATCGGCAGGGCCGGCGCGCCGATGTGCTGCTTCAGGGGGATGTGCAGGGCGCGGGGCTCAGGCAGGGGCAGGAAACGCGGCTTCTGGGCCAGATATGGACCAAGGCCCAGACGCAGGGCCAGACGCTCGCCGGGAACGCGACGGTAGGCGGCAAAAGGCCGGGTGGCTGTGTCGCGGCCGCCCTGGTACTTGGCGTTCCGCTCACGCAGGCGATTTTTGATGGCGATGTTGATGCGCCGGGGCGACAAATTCATGGGGCAGGCCATGAGTTCGCAGATGCCGCATTCGCAACAGAGCAGGGCTTCATTGGCGGAATCCGGGGCAAGTTCCTGCCCGGCGGCAAAGGCGCGCATGATCCGGTGCGTTTCAAAGGGCTGGCCGTTAAGGTAGCGGGGGCAAAGTTCCGTGCACAGACGGCACTGGATGCAGGCCGCTTTGGCGCGGCGGCGCATTGTTTCGATTTTCTGCCGGGCGTTCAGGTGCAGGGGGTGGCCCTGCGGCAGGACGATCAGGCCGCTAAGGGTTTTGGTGACCACCGCTTTTTCCAGGGCGGTTTCGGAATCGAGCAGGCGGCCCATGAGCGGCCCCCCCAGGATATAGACGGAATCTTTGATATTGAGGCCCCCGCAGGCCTGAATACATTCGGTAAGAGGCAGGCCGAGCGGAGCGTCCAGAACCGCCGGGGTGCGCACTTGGCCGGCCACGGTAAGCAGCCGCCTGGTCAGGGGCAGGCCCCCTTCCGACAAAGCGGCCCGGCCGGCGTTGAACAGGGTGGCCACGTTGGCCACCAGGGCGTCCACATCCAGGGGCAGCCCCAGGGGAGGCACAGAGCGGCCGCTGAGGTGGCTGAGCAGGGTTTGCTCGTCCCCGGCCGGGTAAAAATCCGGCAGCAAGGCCAGTTCTACGTCTTTGCCGGCGGCCTGGCGCAGGGTTACGGCCAGGTCTTTATGCTTGGCTTTGATGGCTATGACGCAGCGCGTTGCGCCGATCTGGCCGGCCAGAAGGCGCATGGCCTCCAGCAGGGCCGGGGCCTCGTGGAGCATGAGGTGGCGGTCCGAAGCCAGCAACGGTTCGCATTCGCAGCCGTTGGCGATTAACATACCGGCTCTGGCCGCGTACTTGACGTGGCTGGGAAACCCGGCGCCGCCCATGCCGACCACTCCGGCCGCCCGCACCGCGGATAAAAACGCGCTTTGCACCACCTCAATATAACCC
This sequence comes from Desulfovibrionaceae bacterium, assembly GCA_031547305.1. Classification (GTDB taxonomy): domain Bacteria; phylum Desulfobacterota; class Desulfovibrionia; order Desulfovibrionales; family Desulfovibrionaceae; genus JAVBSC01. The sequence continues at coordinate 10,723 of JAVBSC010000040.1, read as the reverse complement.
CCGGCCTGTGGTTCTAAGGAGTGTTCTCCGAAAAATGCCAGCATTAATGAAACTTAATGAAATTAGTTTCAGAAAATGTTTGAATCTTTTTTCACAAAAAGTCAATAAAAATTTACGGAAGGCCTTGGCCGCCATGGTTTCTACATAATGCTTATTATATTTTATAAATCGGGAAAAACCATAATTTATGCGCATAATTTACTAATATTGACTTACACAATTCAAAAGAAGTGTTTCCTGAAATATTTTTTTAAAAAATTCTTGACACAAAAATCACTTGCCCATATCTTGAAATCAGTTTCAGAAATAATCAAAAAGTTTCATTTGTTTCATACCCTCACCGGCTTCCGCCCACATGGTCAAGGCGCGGTTTTCTTCAGAACCATTATCAGGCCGGTAAAACCCGGCGGCTTCAGGAGGAGTTTTTCATGTCCAAAAACAACAAAGTCGTAATTTTGGGGTTTGACTGCGCCATGCCAGGTCTGCTGGACAAGCTGGTGGCCGAAGGCGAGTTGCCCAACTTCAAGCGCCTTATGGACAAAGGCGTATTCGCGGAAAAATGCCAGGTTCCCTACCCCACGGTCACTCCTCCCAACTGGACTTCCATCGCCACCGGCGCCTGGCCGGGCACCCACGGCATTACGGACTTCTTCTATTTTCCCGAAGACAAACCCGTGGACAACTCCAGCATTTTCCAAAGCTTCTCCAGCCTGCGCTGCAAGGCGGAATACATCTGGGAAGCCGCGGACAAGGCCGGCAAGAAGTGCATTGTCATGAACTACCCCACTTCCTGGCCTTCCCGCATGGAAAACGGGATCATTCTGGGCGGCGTGGGCCTGGGCCTGGGCGAGTTCCGCGACGAGCTGCCCAACCTTAACCACCTGTTCTCCGTGAGCGGCGACCACATGGTCACCACCGGCTTCTACCCCGGCGCGCTGCGCGGCAAGTTTCAGAAGGCCAAAGACTGGAAAAACACGCCGGATCACATGGAAGACGCCCTGGAAATGGAACTCAGACTGAGCTTCCCCAACGCCAGGGTCAAACCCGCGCCCACAACCTGGTGGCTCCTGGTGCGGGAAACCGGCAAGGACGGCTACGACGTGGCCACCCTGTCGCCGACCAAGGACTTCAAGCAGGCGTTCTGCACTTTGAAGGTCGGCGGCTGGAGCGAGCGCCTGGAAACCACCATCAATTTCCCGGACGGCCGCAAGGAAGACGTGTTCTTCAAGTGCAAGCTGGTGGAACTTTCCGACGACGCCTCCGACCTGCGCTTCATCATCGGCGCGCTCAGCGGCAGCAATTACGAGTCCAAGCCCGCCGAAGTGGCCAAAGAGCTGGTCAAGATGCAGAGCAAGGGCTGCTTCCATGAGGCCGGCGGCATGATTCTGTCCATGCTGGATATGATCGACAACGATACTTATTGCGAAATGAACGAAAATGTTTCCGAATGGCTGGGCGACGCGGCCATTCACCTGATGCGGAACAAGGAATGGGACCTCTTCGCCATGCACTCCCATCCCATAGACTGGATGTACCACGCCATGTTCGCCAAGCTGGAAAGCGACGATCCCAAGGTGCGGGCCGGCGCGTGGGAAGTGCATCGCCGCGTGTACAAAGCCGAGGACAAGCTCCTGGGCAAAGTGCTGGACGCCATTGATCGCGACACTCTGCTCATCGTTGTTTCCGACCACGGCGCTTCCGCTGACGGCCCGGCCTTTAACCCCTTTGATCCCCTGATAGCCAAGGGCCTGGCCAGCCTTACCAAGGAGGCGCCCAAGCCGACCACCACCGAGGACGGAGAAATCGACTTCGGCGCCTTCTGGGCGGACCGGGAAAACGCCTTCTTCCGCTTCAATCCGGACATGAGCAAGTGCAAGGCCCTGCCCCAGCGCGAACTCTACGTCTATGTCAACCTCAAGGGCCGCAACCCCGGCGGCATCGTGGAGCCGGAAGACTACGACAAAGTGGTGCGGGAAATCATCGACGCCCTGATCACCTATGTGGACCCGGCCACCGGCAAACGCCCGGTCCAGTTGGCCCTTTCCCGCCGCGACGCGGCCGTTCTGGGCCTGGGCGGCGATACCGAGCAGGTCGGCGACGTGGTCTATGCCATTGATCCTTCCTACGCGGCCCAGCACGGGCCCATGCTACCCTCCGCCCTGTACGGCGAATTCGGCGATTTGCGCGGCATTCTGATCATGCAGGGGCCTGGGGTGAAAAAAGGCTACCGCATGCCCAGGCGCTGCTCCTTGCCGGACGTGGTGCCCACCATCTGCCACCTTACGGATATGCCCCTGCCCGCCCAGGCCGAAGGCTGCGTGCTTTACGACGCCTTGCGCGACCCCAACCTGAAAAACAACCAGATCAAAAAGCTCCACGAAGCCCTGACCCGCATGGAAGCCGCCCTGGCCCGCGACAGCCGCGAGCCCTGGGACAAGCACGACTGCGCGTAAAGTGATGAATGGGGGAGGTGCCGCCTCCCCCATTCATAAATCCTAACCCCGGTCCGTTCCGGCAGACTCTTTATCAGGAGATACCAAGGATGGCTGAAGGGCGAAACGTCAAAGTAAAAGTTACAGATTTCACAAAGCGTTACGGCGATTTGCTGGTGCTGGACAACATAAACTTCAGCATCGCCAAGGGCGAGATGCTCAGCATCGTCGGCCCCACCGGCTGCGGCAAAACCACGTTCCTCAACTGTATGTCCAAGCTTACGGAAACCAGCGACGGCAACATCTACATTGACGGCGAAGTGGCCAACCCGCGCCGGCACAATCTTTCCTTCGTGTTTCAGGAGCCTTCGGCCATGCCCTGGCGCACCGTGGCCCAGAACGTGGCCTACGGCATGGAAATCAAGCAGTTTCCCAAAGAAAAGCTGGAAAAACGCCTGGATTACATGCTCGGCCTGGTGGGACTGCGAGACACGGCCAACCTGTACCCCAACCAGATTTCCGCCAGCATGATGCAACGCGTGGCCGTGGCCAGAGCCTTTGCGGTCAACCCGGACCTGCTGCTTATGGACGAGCCCTACGGCCAGTTGGACGTCAAACTGCGCTTCTACCTGGAAGACGAGTTGATCAAGCTGTGGCGTGAGCTTCAGAGCACGGTGCTTTTTGTTACGCACAACATTGAGGAGGCGGTCTACGTGGCCGAACGCATCCTGGTGCTTACCAACAAGCCCACCGGCATCAAGGAAGAAGTTGTGGTGGATCTGCCCTACCCGCGCGATATTCGCGATCCGCGCTTTATCGAGATCCGCCGGCATGTGACCGGACTTATTCGTTGGTGGTAGCGCTAAACCGCTCTAAGCCAAAAGGAGCTGTGCATGGCTTATGAAACAGTAAAAGTTAAGCGGTCCATGCTCTTGCGCGTGCTGCCGTTTATCAGTATCGGACTTTTTCTGCTGGTCTGGCAGGTTTCCGTGGCCCCGGTTTCTTCCGGCCCGCCGCCGGAAGGCGACTGGCGCATCCCCTCCACTCTGCTCACCCGGCCCAGCGACGTGCTTGCGCTGGCCTTTGACAAACTCACCAACACCGCCCCTGACGGGGCCACCCTGCTGACCCATGCCCGCGTAAGCATGGAAGAGGCTTTTCTGGGCTACATCCTGGCCCTGGCCTTTGGCCTGCCCCTGGGACTTCTGATGGGCTGGTTCGCCGTGGTGCGCGGCTTTGCCCGGCCGATTTTTGAGATGATCCGGCCTATCCCCCCCATAGCCTGGATTCCCCTGACCATTTTCTGGTTCGGCATCGGCCTGGCCGGCAAAGTGTTCATCATCTGGATATCCGGCATCGTACCCTGCGTGATCAACGCCTTTATCGGCGTGCGCATGAGCAACCCCACGCTCATCCAGATGGCCCGCACTTACGGGGCCAGCGACTGGCAGATTTTTAAAACCGTCTGCATACCTTCCGCCCTGCCCATGGTCTTCGGCGCGCTCCAGATCGCCCTGGCCTACTGTTGGGTTACCCTGGTGGGCGCGGAACTTCTGGCCTCGGACCAGGGGCTTGGCTACCTGATCACCATGGGCCGCGCCCTGGGCCGCACGGACATAGTCATTCTTGGCATGTTCGGCGTGGGCATCGCCGGGGCCATCATCGGCGTTATCATTGACAAAGTGGAAGCGCGGCTCCTCGCCGGCATACGGAGGTGAGCATGAGCAACGAACAATCCGCGAGCATAGCTTTGGAAGTTATTGACTCCAAAAGGTCCAGGGACAAAATTACCCTCCGGAAGCTGATCCTCAACGAACGTTGTTACGGGACAGTGTCCGTGATCCTCTTTCTGCTCTTCTGGCACTGGGTGGCGGCCTCGAAAGTTCTGGGGCACTCCAGCGCCCTGGCCACGCCTTTTGAGGTGCTGGAGCGCATTGCCTCGCTGTTTTCAGACACTCTGGCCGGCCTGACCATCTGGGGGCACATGTGGGCCAGCCTGCAACGTGTGCTCATCGGCTTTATTCTGGCTTCCGTGTTCGCCGTGCCCCTTGGCCTGGGCATGGCGCTCAATCCCTACGTTAAGGCCGTGGCCAAGCCGGTTTTCGACATGTTCAAGCCCATGCCGCCCCTGGCCTGGATTTCCATAGCCATTCTCTGGTTCGGCATTCAGGAAGCGCCCAAGATTTTCATCATCGTCATCGGATCTTTTGTGCCGGCCCTTTTGAACGCTTACAACGGCGTGCTGCTCATCGAGCCGGAAATGTACGATGTGGTGCGCAACATGGGCGGCCGCCGCCGCCACGAAGTCTGGATGGTCTGCATTCCGGCTTCACTCCCGGCCATATACGCGGGGCTGCAAATCGCCCTTTCCAGCGCCTGGACATGCGTGCTGGCGGCCGAGCTGGTCAGTTCCCGCTCCGGCCTGGGCTACATCATCATCCAGGGCATGAAAATATCCGACCCCAGTCTGGTCATGGCCGGCATGTTCCTTATCGCCCTGCTGTCCGTGGGCATATCCGGCCTGATGGACTTTGTGTACGGCAAACTGTTCCCCTGGCAGCGGGACATTGGGAAGGTGTAGCATGAGAGATTCCGTAAGAGCCTGCGTGCCGGAAAAAAAAGTCAAAATCGCCTGCGAAGGCGTTTCCAAAACCTTTATCCAGAAGGGCACGCAAAGGGTGCCGGTTCTGGAGGACATCAGCCTGTGCGTCCATGAGCAGGAGTTCCTGGTCATCCTTGGGCCCGGCCAGTGCGGCAAAAGCACACTGCTCCGCCTGGTGGCCGGCCTGGAAGAACCCAGCGCCGGCTCCATAACCATGGACGGCGAGCCCATCACCGGGCCGGGGCCGGACAGGAGCCTGGTATTCCAAAGCTACATGCTTTTCCCCTGGAAGACCGTGATGGGCAACGTGGAGGCCGGGCTGATCCTGGCGGGCATGAAGGAAAAAGAAAGAAAAGAGGTCGCTCAGCAGTACATCAACATGGTCGGCCTGACCGGCTTTGAAAAATATTACCCGCACCAGCTTTCCGGCGGCATGAAGCAGCGCGTGGGCATTGCCCGCGCCTATGCCCTTAACCCCAAAGTCATGCTTCTGGATGAACCCTTCGGGCAACTGGACGCCCAGACCCGCCTGTTCATGGAAAAGGAAACCGAACGCATCTGGCAGCAAGACAAGCGTACCATGATTTTTGTGACCAACAACATTGACGAGGCCATCTTCCTTGGCGACCGCATCGTCACCATGGAAGGCAAGCTGCCCGGCCGGGTCAGCCACGGCTATTCCGTGCCCCTGCCCAGGCCGCGCGACAACTTAAGCCCGGATTTTCTGGATTTGCGCCACGAGATTACGCAACAGCAAAAGCTAACCCTGTAACCGTCTCTGGAGAGGTTGATATGAAAAAAATATGCACGGTTCTGGCTTTTTCCCTGATGATGGTCTTCGGTTTTGCAGCCAGCCAGGCTTCCGCCGCGGACCCGGTAAAAATCAACACCTGCTGGATGGACGAAGCCCCCGGCTTTATCATGTGGTACGCCAAAAACAAGGGATGGGACAAAGAAGCCGGCCTGGACGTGAACATGCTGCTCTTCAGCAGCGGCCCGGCCCAGATGGAAGCCCTGCCCTCCAAGCAATGGCAGCTTGGGGCCACCAGCACGGCCGGCTACCTCATCGGGGCCATCCGGCACAATGTCTATGAAGTCTCCACCAACATCAGCGAAGGATTCATGCAGGGCATTTACGCCAAAGCGGATCACCCGCTCTTCAAGGTCAAAGGGCACAACCCCAAGTTTCCCAACGTGTACGGCAGCCCGGAAACCGTCAAGGGCATGACCATTCTGTACACCTCACAGACCACCGTGCACTATATGGTGGGCAAGTGGCTGGACATTCTGGGCCTTAAAGAAAGCGACGTGAAGCTGGTGAACATGGAGCAGCCTTCGGCCATTCCGGCCTTTGAAAAAGGCGTGGGCGACGCCGTGGCCCTGTGGGCGCCATTTACCTACAGCGCGGAAAGCCGCGGCTGGAAGCTTATAGCCAACCCCAGCGAATGCGACGCCGTGACCACTTCCATGTACGTGGGCGACCGGGCCTGGTGCGATAAAAACCCGGAAGTGGTTGCCAAGTTTCTGCGCGTGCATTATCGTGTGGTGGACGTGATCCGGGCCGGATTCACTCCGGAACTGGTGAAGGATTACCAGAAATATATGAGCGATTTCTGCGGCATCAAGATGTCCGACGCTGACGCCAAGATGGACCTGGAAAAACATCCTTTCTGGACTTACAAGGAAACCATGGCCATTTCCGACGGCTCCAAGGGCATTCCGGAAGCCTTCCAGTGGCAGCTTAACGCGGCCAAGTTTTTCACCCAGATGGGCCGCTTCAACCAGGCGGAATACGATTCCCTGAGCAAGAGCGACTCCTTTACAACCAAATTCCTGAATCTGTTAAAGTAACTTGGCCGACCCGCCCCTTTTGCCTCCAGGAGGGGCGGGTTCTCCCAGGCTTGGGAAGAGCCCGGGCGGGCCTGCCGGCCTGGGCCAAACCTGAAAATAACGTCGGATTTTCATGAGCAACAAGCCTGTTTTAGCACCCAACAAAGAAAAAGCCGCCAAAGCCTTTGGCAAGGCGCTGACCATCGCGGACGTGGCCGCCCAGTGCAGCGTCTCCAAGGCCACGGTCTCGCGGGTGCTCAACTACCCGCATCTGGTGCGGGAAGCCACGCGCCTGCAGGTCCAGAACGCCCTGCGCGACGGCGGTTACGTTTATAGCGGAGCTTCCGGCGATCCAAACCGGCGCGGCGCGGACAACAAGGTTATCGGCCTGATTGTCTCCGGCTTGTCCGATTCTTCGTTCGGCAACATCATCCACTCCATCCAGACCATGACCGAGGAGCACGATCTGCTGATCGGCGACACCGGCTACTCTCCCCATATGGAAGCCCGGCTCCTCCAACGCATGGTGGAGCGCCGCGTTGCCTGCGTGGTCCTGCTCGGCCAGTGCATCGGCGATGAGCCGCACATTCGGGAAGCGGAAGCCGCCGGCGTGCCCTGTCTGGTGCTCTGGAGCAAGCCGGAAAAAGATGATTTGAATTACATAGGGTTTGACAGCGCCCTGGCCGTAAGCCAGGCCGCTGAATATCTGATCGCCCTGGGGCACAAACGTCTAGGCCTGGTGGTCGGACCTTACGACCGCGTGGTCGGGGCCAAGCAACGCGTCAAAGGCTTGCGCAATTCCATGCTGGCCCACGATCTGGAGGTGAACCCCAACCATATAATTATGGTGGATGACTTCACCCCGGAAGCCGGCCGTCTGGCCATGACCCGGCTGTTGGAGATCTCCCCCCGCCCCACCGGGGTGATCCTGGCCGGCGACATTCTGGCCATCGGCGCCTACGCGGCCATCCGCCGGGCCGGGCTGCACATCCCTCAGGACATTTCCCTGGTCACCCTTGACGATATTGATTTCGCTCCGCATATGGACCCGCCCTTGACCACCGTGCACATACCCACGCACGAAATGGGGCGCATGGCCGGGCAATACCTGGCCAAACTGCTTAACGGAGAACCGGCCGAATACCAGATCTGCCTGCCCACGTCCCTCATGCTGCGCGGCTCCGCCGCGGAGCCGCCCAAAGACGCGGAAAACAGCGTGGTCTGGCAGCGTCTGCCGTTTTAAACGAATTTTTGCGCGCTTTTTAAAAGACCAGGGAGGCTCCGCCTTCCCGAACCCCGCCGGCAAGGGGCCGCGTCCTTTGCAGTCCGTTAACCGGGAGTGGTGGATATATACAAAAACGGCCTGGTCTTATGCCGTGCGCAAAAATCCGGTTCTCCCAGCTTTCAAGGAGATCCGTGGTGCGTTTAAAGACCAGTCTTTCCGGCCGGACGTACGCCTTCAAGGACGTCAACCAGGTTCTGGCCAAGGCCAGCGAGGAAAAATCCGGCGACGTCATTATGGGCATTGCCGCGCAAAACGCCTCGGAACGCGTGGCAGCCCGCATCGTGCTGGCGGATCTCACGGTCGCCGATCTGCGCAACAATCCAGCCCTGCCCTGCGAAACGGACGAGATCTCCCGCCTGGGCGAAGCCCTGCTGGACGACGCGTCCTACCAACAAGTAAAAAGCTGGCGCATCGGAGAACTGCGCGATCATATCCTGGGGCACGGCACAACCGGCCAGGATTTGACACGTCTTTCCCGCGGCCTGACGGCGGAGTGCGTCTCCGCCGTGGCCCGGTTAATGACCGCCATGGATCTGGTCCACGCGGCCGGCAAAATGCGCAATCCCTCCACCTGCTCCACAACCATCGGCCTGCCCGGCACTCTTTCTTCCCGCCTGCAGCCCAACCACCCCACGGACAGCGTGGAAGGCATCATCGCCTCCGCCATGGACGGCCTGTCCTTCGGCCAGGGCGACGCGCTCATCGGCATCAACCCGGTGGACGACGGCGAGGAAAACACCCGCCGCGTCCTGGACGCGGTCTGGGAATTCATGCGGAAGTGGCGCATTCCCACGCAGAACTGCATTCTTTCGCACATCACCACCCAGATGAGCGCCCTGAAAAAAGGCGCAAAGGCCTGCGTGATCTTCCAGAGCCTGGCCGGCACGGACCAGGCCAACAAGGCTTTTGGCATCAATGTGGCCATGATCCGCGAAGGTTACGACGTCATTCGCGAATTCGGCCAGGCCAAGGGCCCAAATCTCATGTATTTTGAAACCGGCCAGGGTTCGGAAATGTCCATCAACGCGGCGAACGGCGTGGACATGCTCACCCTGGAAGCGCGCTGCCACACCTTTGCCAAAGCTTTTAACCCCTTCATGGTCAACACAGTCACCGGTTTCATAGGGCCGGAAACCCTCTACGACGGTCGGCAGATCATCCGGGCCAGCCTGGAAGACCACTTTATGGGCAAGCTGGCCGGCCTGCCCATGGGCATGGACCCCTGCTACACCAACCATACCCCCATAGATCAAAACGACCAGGAAACAACCAGCATGCTGCTCGCTCTGGGCGGCGTGCACTTCCTTATGGCCGTGCCCATGGGCGACGACGTCATGCTGGCCTACCAGAACACCAGCCACCACGACATCGCCACTCTGCGCGAACTGTGTAACCTCAAGCCAACGCCCCAGTTCCACGCATGGCTCATGGAACACGGCATAATGGACGAATCCGGCCGCCTGACCAAAGCCGCCGGCGACGCTTCGATTTTTAGCTAGCCCACATCCATTAAGGAGATCCCGCAAATGAAACGACAGGTTGTTACGGCGGAGGATGTTCGGAACGCCAGAAAGGGTGGCCGGTGCGAGTTGGCGGTGAGCGCCAATGCCATGGTCACGCCGCAGGCGTTGGATCTGGCCGGGGAGCTTGGGGTGCGCCTGAGCAGGGGGGAAGCGGCCGGGCCGGCGGTTTTGCCCGTAGCGGCTGTCCGGGATGCGGATTGCTCCGCTGAGGATTGCATTCCGGATATCCGCAAGCTGGATTTGTTCGAGATTCTGCCGGTGCGCGATCCCAAGGATGCTGTTGCCCTGGCCAAACTTAAAAAAGCCGGCCCGGCCCGCATCTGCCTGGATCGCGCCGGCCCGCGCTACAAAACCAAGAGTTTACTGCGCTTCAAGGCGGATCACGCGGCCGCTGTGGATGCCGCTTTTACGGATGTGTCGCAAAAATTTCTGGATTCCATGGGCCTGCCGGCGTTTCAGACTCTCTGCCGGGATCGGGAGGAATTTCTGAAGCGGCCGGACCTGGGCCGCACCCTGGATGGCGACACGCTCACAAAAATCCGCAAACTTGTCGGGCCGACGCCCCAGGTGCTCATCTACCTGGGCGACGGACTTTCCTCCACCGCCATGGAAGCCAACGGCGCCAACACTTACCAGTCCATGGCCGCCGCGCTGAACAGCCGGGGCCTAAAGGTCACGCCGCCCTTTTTCGTCAAGTACTGCCGCGTGCCCGCCCAGGACTGCATTTGCGAAGCCACGGGCGCTGAGGTCATCTGCACCCTGATCGGCGAGCGTCCAGGACTGATTACCGCGGAAAGCATGTCCGCCTACTTCAGCTACCGGGCAACCATCGATATGCCGGAAGCCCGCCGGACCGTGGTTTCCAACATCCACCAGGGCGGCACCCCGGCCGTGGAAGCCGGCGCCTACATCGCGGATATCATCGCTCTGATGCTGGAGAAAAAGGCCAGCGGCACGGATTTGCCGTTGTAAAAGAACCTGTGTGGGGGGGACCACAAGGGCGCGAGCCCTTGCGGTCCCCCCCCCACCCCCCCTTAACCCTTTAATGGGG
>JAVBSC010000062.1:0-4060 GCA_031547305.1 Desulfovibrionaceae bacterium | reverse complement strand
TCCGCCCAAGGTGTTTTTGGAGAATACTTCTCAGCCGCTTCCGTCATTCGTTCCTCCAAGAGCATGTTAGAGCAAATTAACGCCACAGTGGCGCGAATAAGGCGGAGAACACGGTAAAATCTGACTTGTCTCTCTTTTTCCTGCTTGCTTCCGGTTCCGCACCGGAATTATATACTACATATACAAATAATTACAAAGGCATAAAATCCAAAAATCAGGATGCCCGCTTTGCGGTTATGCCGGACGGAGGGAGCATGGCCGGGAGCGGCGCGGCCTGTGCAAGGACCACAAGGTGGTCACCCCATTGAGGTCACACCCCCAACCTTCATCATCCTTTTCATCCGCCGCATATTCAAATGGCACACGGCGCAGGCCAGGGCGTCGCTGGCGTCCGCCGGCCAGTCGGCCTTCACTCCCAGGATTTGGCGGACCATGTAGGCCACCTGGGATTTTTCCGCCCGGCCCGCGCCAACCAGCGTCTTTTTGATCTGGGTGGGTTCGTAATCGGTCACCGGCACGCCGTTGGCCGCGCAGGCGGCCACGGCCACGCCCCTGGCCTGGCCAAGCTTGAGAGCGGACAGGATGTTCTTGTTGGTGAAGACTGTTTCCACGGCCGCCTCGGCCGGGTCAAAACGGGCGATCAAGGCGGAAAGATCGATGAACAGGCGGCCCAGGCGGGCGGAAAAATCCCCGCCCGCCTCGTCGCCGTTATCGTTTTTGGCCAGACCTACGGCCGGGCGCAGCACCCCGCAGTCCACCAGGCGCAAAACGCCGGACTGCTCGGACACCACGCCCCAGCCCATGTTGCGGGAACCAGGGTCTATGCCCATGACCACCAGAGGCGGCATCAGCCTTCCATTTCCGCCAGAAGTTCTTCCGGCAGGTCAAAGTTGGCGTGCACGTTCTGCACGTCGTCGTTGTCTTCCAGAGCTTCCACCAGACGCATGAGCTTGCGGCCGGTTTCCACGTCCACGTCGATGTTGTTCTGGGCCACCATGGTCAGTTCGGCGCTTTCCGGGGTAAACCCGGCGTTCTCGAACGCCTGGCGCAGAGATTCGAATTCCGCCATGCCGGCCTGCACTTCCCAGGTGTCGCCCTGGTCCACTATGTCCTCGGCCCCGGCTTCCAGACCGACTTCCATAAGCTGATCCTCGCTGTACTTGCCCTTGTCAAAACCGAAGATGGACTTGCGGTCGAACATCCAGCCCACGCAGCCGGTTTCGCCCATGGAACCGCCGCTCTTGGCGAAGATGTGGCGGATTTCCGCCACGGTGCGGTTGCGGTTGTCCGTGGCGGTTTCCACCAGCACGGCCGCCCCGCCGGGACCATAGCCCTCGTACATGATTTCCATGATGTCGCCGCCGGCTTCCTCGCCCGTGCCCTTGCGAATGGCGGAATCAATCTTGTCCTTGGGCAGGTTGACCGCCTTGGCCGCGGCTATGGCCGCGCGCAGACGGGCGTTGTAGTTGGGATCCCCTCCGCCCTTGGCCGCGATGATTATTTCTTTGGCCGCCTTGGTGAAGGCCTTGCCGCGCTTAACGTCCTGCGCGCCCTTACGATACTTGGTAGTCTTCCATTTACTATGCCCTGACATATATTCTCCTGAAATATTGACTAATTATATAAATTTTGATCGGAATGCCTCCTGGCGGCTAACATCCTCCAGGATCAGGGCGCGGCAAATCCCTGAAGCCGAGAGCCACAAAAAAGGTCTCAAAGCTTTCCGAACGGGAGCTTTGCGGCTTGAAGGATTTTACTTTATCAAAATGCGGGCGCATCTCTTTCACCAAAACCTCAACGTCCGGCCCCATGAAGACCTTGACCACAAAGCCGCCGCCCTTTATCAGGTACTTGCGGGCCAAGGCCAGGGCTTCCCCGCACAAGGCGGCTGAGCGGGCCTGGTCCGTGGCCCGGTGCCCGATGGTGGACGGGGCCATGTCTGAAATGACCAGATCAAAGGGCTTGCGGGCTTCCAGCGCCGCCAGCAGGGCCGGGTTTGGCTCAAAGACGTCGGATTGTATAAACGTCACCTGGGGCGGAAACTCCGTGGCCGTGTTCTGAATATCCACAGCCAGGACGGAACCGGATGGGCCGAGGTATTCCGTTGCCCCCAGAGACCAGGAGCCGGGCGCGGCCCCGAGATCCAGCACTTTCATGCCCGGCCGGAACAGGCCGAAGCGCTTGTGGATTTCCTTGAGTTTATACACGGAGCGGGCCGGATAATTTTCCCGCTTGGCTTTTAAAAAGTAGTGGTCCCGATACGTTTTCATTGAAGATCCGTTTAGTAATCTAAAAGTTTAACAAAAATCCCGGCAAAGGCCAAGCGCGCAAATGCCTGACTCCTTCAACGCCGCAAGGCGGCTTGTTCTTTTGCCGGACAGCGGCGCTGATTTGCTGCGCCGGGAACTGGCCCTGGCTTTTCGCGCTCTGGGCCTGGACGTGCGCCGCGCGCACCCCAAAGGTCTGAACGCCCCCGCCCACCAGGATTTTTTGCCCGGCCTTTTATCCGCCGGGCGTCCCGCCTTGTTTCTGAGCGTGAATTTTCAGGGACTGCTCCAGGGCGACGCCGCCCGGCTGCTTGCGGATAACGGAGTGCCCATTGCCGTGTGGTGCGTGGATAACCCGTGGCATCTGCTTTGCGCGGTCCGGGACCCGGCCTGGAAAGGCTGGACCCTTTTTGTCACGGACGTCAGCTTCATAGCGCCGCTTAAAGCCGCTGGCGCGCGAAGCGTTTTCCACCTGCCCCTGGCCGCCTGTCCGGAATCCATGGGGCCGCAAGCGGAACGGGACGCCACATTCCCGCCGCCCGCGGATTTGCGGCCCCTGGTCTTTGTCGGCCGCTCCGCCTTCCCCAACAAGGAACGCTTCTTCAGCGGCCAGACCCCGCCCCCGGATTTGACGCGCCAGGCCCTGGCCCTGCTCAAGGCCGGGGAGCGGCCGGACTTCAACTGGTGGATGAAGGAACTCGGCCTGGAACAGGGTGCGCTCTGGCCGGGCAAGGCCGCGCTCCAGGCCGGCCTGGGCGCGGAAGAAACATCCCTGGCCTGGCGCGGCCGCGTGCTGGCCCAGGCGCAAAAGTCCGGCCTGACCGTCTTTGGCGACAACGGCTGGCAGGCGCTTTTTAAAGGACGGGCGGATCTGCGCCCGCCTCTGGACTACTACGCCCGCCTGCCCGGCGTGTATCGCGCGGCCGAATACTCCCTGAACCTGACCAGCCTGCTCCTGCCCGCCGGACTGACCCAGCGCCATTTCGACGTCTGGATGGCCGGCGGCTTCTGCCTGAGCGACTCCAGCCCCGGCCTGGCCGTCTTCCCCCCGGAGCTGACCGCCCCCGTCACCTTCCGCAAAGCCGAAGATCTGCCCGCCCTGGTGGAAAAATTCCGCGCCGCCCCGCAACTGAAGCGGGAACTTGGCGCCGCCTGGCGGGAACATATCCGCTCGCAGCACCTGTACACCCACCGGGTCGCAAAAATTGCGGAAGCCTGCGGCATGAAGCGGGCTGAAAATTTTCCCGGACAAAATTGAAACCAGGCCCTTGCCTACGGGAAGAAACTGACGTATACAGACTCTCCGCCGCACAATAGCGGCAACGTGGGGATGTAGCTCAACTGGGAGAGCGCAGCGTTCGCAATGCTGAGGCCGTCGGTTCAATCCCGTCCATCTCCACCATTAAAATCAAAGGGTTATGGCATAAAAACCATAACCCTTTTTGCGTCGGGGTACAGGAGCGGGGTACAAGGATTCTGGCACGACTCCTGCTGATCCGCCCCATACGGCAGCGCGACCGGCCACATTTCGTTAACGGCAATCAACGCCACCAGAAATACACGCCCAAGCACACCGCAACCGGAAACCCCAGGTCGCACCAGTTCTCCAGGGGCCAGAGGTACGGAGCGTCGAAAGCCGCGTCCGTGCCCAAGGAGCCGACGCGATGCTCTTTTTGCGGATTTTCCGCGCTCTCCGCGTGGTGCCCGAACAAGAGCGGCAGACCGTTGAAAGTCGCCGCGCCCCTGGCGAGTTCCGCGCCAGCGCGATAGCCCTGATAGATTTTGTCCGGGTC
>JAVBSC010000009.1:0-31207 GCA_031547305.1 Desulfovibrionaceae bacterium | reverse complement strand
CCCGCCCCCCACTCTCGGGGCCGCCCCCGTCCCCCCCCCGCTCAAGCGGCCCGCGCCGTATGGGTTCCAAGGGACTGTGCGCCCCTTGGCGTGGGGGCTGGGGAGACTCCCCCCCAGCCAATTTCACTCCCTGACAATGCGCCGGGTGGAGATCAGGCGTTTATCCCAATAAGGCATGGACAAGTTGTCTTCACGGATGGTTTCGCCGGTGCGCGGGCTGTGGATGAAGTGGCCGCCGCCAGTGTAGATTGCCGTATGGTAGCCGCGTCTGGCGGAAATTTTGAAGACCAGCAGGTCTCCGGGCTTAAGGTCGGTTCTCTTTATGGAATCGCCGATTTTAGCCTGCTCGCCTGAAGTGCGGGGCAGGCTGTACCCGTTCTGGCCGTAAGCCCAACATACAAAACCGGAGCAATCAAAGCCGGTGTCCGGCGAAGTGCCGCCGTTTTTGTAGCGCACTCCGATTTTGGATCTGGCGGTCTTTACCACAGCATCGCTTTTTCCCGTGGCCTTGGAGTTTACCGGACCGACCGGGGCCGTGGAGGCCGGGTGCTTAGCGCAGCCATTGGCAAACAGCAAGGCCGGAATGAACAAAAAAAGCAGCAGGCGGCGGACATACCCCGCGCGCGCGGCCCGGAGCGGCCGGAAAAGAATGGGGCATACGGAAGCTCCCCCATCCGTGGATTGAGGGAATGAGTTCTCGGGACACTCACAAGAAGCACTCGAAGCGGGGGAGCCTTTGGGGGTTCTCTCGTTCTTCATGCCGCACCATATACATTAAATTGTCCGGCCTGCCCAGAAAAAAATCAACATTTGCGCGATATTGAATGTTTTTCTATTTTGATTTCAATGGATTGTCAGGCAAAAAAATATTTAACGCCTCTGGAATAATCATTCTATTTGCACACTTCCTTTATCCGGCAGACGCCGCAAACATCCGCGCTGGTCGGGTAGCCGCAAACCTGGCAGGGCGAAAGCGCGGCTTCGCCGGAGGCCAGAGAGGCGGCAAAATGCGGCCGGCCTTTTTCCAGAAATCCCTGGTAAAAATCCAGTTTGCGGCCCGGCATGGCTTCTTCCAGTCCGGCCCACAGCCCTTTGTGCATGGTGAAGCTGGCCCCCTTGCTGTATGGGCAGGGGGCGTAATGGTAGTCAATGCCTTGCAAAAAGGCGTAGTTGGCGGTTTCAAATTCGCTCAGCCGCCACAGAGGCTTGACCTTGCGGGCAAAACCGCTCTCCGCCGGAAGCATCGGCCCCTGCTCGCCCAGATAAGATGCGTCCCAGCGCAGAATATTGCTGAACAGCCTGGCGATCTCATCATCCAGGTTGTGCCCGGTGGCCAGTACGGTAAACCCCCCGTCCAAGGCCGCCTTGTTGAAATAATGGCGCTTGATCTTGCCGCAGGCGGAACAGATCGGCCGCTTCAAACGTTCCTTGACCAGAGGGATGGCCAGCCCTTCGCGCGCCAGCTCCACCACTTGCAGCTTTAGTCCGTGCTTTGCGCAAAAAGTCTCCACCGTGGCCCTGGCTTTGCCCGACGAGCCGGGAATACTCAGATCCACATGCAGACCGGTCGCGTCATAACCCTGCCGCGCCAACTCCAGCATTAGGCCCAGAGAATCCTTGCCCCCGGACAAGGCCACCAGAATGCGGTCCGCATGCGTGAACAGCTTTTCCTTGCGGATGCCTTTCTCCACCTGCCGGCTGAAAAACTCCAGAAAACAAACGGGGCAAAAACCCGCATGGTGGCTGGGCAGAGCCACTACCGCCAGCTCTTTGCAAACAGTGCATTTCATCTTTTTAATCTCCAGCCGGGGGAAGGGGAAAAACACCCTTTAAAAAGGGGGTTTTTCCCCTTCCTCCAGACCCCCAACCATTTTTTCCCTAAATTTTTCATTATGTATACCCTGCCCCAGACGTTTCGTCCCTTAATAGCCCCCCATAAACGGGTTAAGGAGGGGGGCCTTGGAGGGGAACCATCAGGGACGCGCCCCAATGGCTCCCCTCCCAGGTTCATACCCCCTACCCGGAAGACGTGACAACGCGCACTTCGATTATGTCGTCCGGGTCCAGGCGGCGGTCCGGGGTGAGCAGTTCCGGGCAATCCGGGGTGTTGCGCCGGATGACCAGGGCGTCGGTGGGCCGCAGGCCCAGGTTGCGCAGAAGTTGCAGAGCGGTTTTAACGCGCGGGATTATCCGGATGGAATTCGCCGGCAACAGGCGCAGTTCCTGAGTCGGCCCGTTGTATTCCTGCTCGGTCGATTCTGACTTTTCACCTTGTTTATGCATGAAAAAATATCCCAAATATAGTGCTGGTAAGGAGGGGCTGGGGAACCTCAAGGCCTCGGGTTCTTGTGGTTCCCTGCCCCAATTTTATACAATAAGGCTGCCTCTGTATTCAGCCAAATTGTTTATGCCCAGGCGCTGCATGAGTTGAGCCAGGTCTTTGACAAGTTTGAAGGATGCGTCCGGGCTGCGGAAGTTGGCGGTGCCAACCTGCACGGCGTGCGCGCCGACCAGGATGAACTCCAGGATATCTTGGGCGCGGAGGATGCCGCCTATGCCGATAACCGGTATTTTCACGGCTCGGGTAGCCTGCCAGACGCAACGCAGGGCCACCGGCTTTATGGCCGGGCCGGAAAGACCGCCGATCAGGTTGCCCAGAAGCGGTTTTTTGCTGTGAATATCCACGGCCATGCCGGAAAGGGTGTTGATGCAGGAAAGCAGGTCCGCGCCGGCGTCCTCGCAGGATTTTGCCACAGCGGCGATGTCCGGCGCGTTTGGCGAGAGTTTGACCATGACCGGCAACCGGCCTGCCCCGTCTTTGACGGCTTTGGTTACCTTGGCGGCTTCCGCCGGGTCCAGGCCGAAGGCCAGGCCGCCTTTGCGCACGTTGGGGCAGGAGATGTTGGCTTCCAGAGCGGCAATGCCCGGCTCGCCGGATAAACGCTCCGCCAGGGTTTTAAAATCGTCCAGAGTTTCCGCGTACAGGTTGGCGATGACCGGCAATTCCGCCCAGGGCAGCAGAGGCAGCTTGTCCCGCAAAAAGGCCTCTACTCCGCAATTTTGCAACCCTATGGAGTTGAGCATGCCGCAGGCGGTTTCCGCTATGCGCGGCATAGGATTGCCCTTGCGCGGCTCAAGGGACAACCCCTTGACCACGATGCCGCCCAGTTCCGTCAGATTACCATAGGGCATAAACTCCAGACCATAGCCGAAAGTGCCGGAAGCCGTAAGCACCGGGTTCCGCAACTCCAGCTCCCGCTCCCCACAGGGCAGGCACACACGCAGAAAATCAAGATTCTGTTCCATAACTGTCTCTTTATTTTAATTTGGGGGACATGGTCCCCCAATCCCCCCGCCAGGGGGCAGCGCCCCTGGCGGGGAGTTCGAGGCACTCAAACATTAAATCAGCTATCTTCCAATTTAACCTGATCGGCCCAGAAAACCGGGCCGCAGGTGCAGGTCTGGGTTGGTTTGAAGTCTGTTTCGCCCTGGGCGGCGGCCTGGACCACGCAGCCAAGGCAGGCTCCGGTGCCGCAGGCCATGCGGTTTTCCAGGGAAAGCTGGGCCGGCAGGTTGTGCTTAAGGGCCATGGCCTGGACGGCGCGCAAAAACGGCAGCGGACCGCAGGCCAGGGCCAGGCCCTTTTGAACCGCGTATTCGGAGATGCGGGTGTCCAAAAGGTCCAGGAAGTCGTGCAGATCGGCCGGGCTTTTTTCTTCGTGGCTGTAGGTAATAATTTTATCGGTAAAGCTCTCGAAGGGATAGCAGCCCAAGGGCATGCGGTGCCCGAACTCCAGGTGCAGGGACCAGGGCGTGGGGTGGGTCTGGGCATAGGCCACAAGGGGAGCCAGCCCCATACCGCCGGCCAGGAGCAGGGTCGGGCGTTCCGGCTCCTGCAAGAAGCCGCGGCCCAGGGGGCCCCAAACCTGGATAAGGTCGCCGATGTTGAGGCGGGCCAATCTTTCGGTGCCGCGTCCAACCACGGCGAAAAAGATGACCAGATCTCTTTTGGTCAGGCTGCAGATGGAAAAAGGCCTGGGCAATAGCATGGCCGGGCCCCAGTTGGAAGGGCGGAGCATCACGAATTGGCCAGGCTGCCAGGCGTTCCAGACCGGCGGAGAAAGGCGCAAGGCGAAAAAACGTCCTTCAAGCCCGGCATGTCCGAAAGGCACCAGGTCGAGCACGGAAAGTTCCTGCAAAGTTGGAATGGAAGTCATTTCAAAATACCTGCCTGAATTCTTTAAAGCAATTTACGCTTGAAATAGTCGTTTAATGACGAGCAAAGCCAGCCTGCGACTATCTCGCAGCAAGGATTTGCAGGCAAACCCTTGCGGAGCAATCCACACACTTTATTCGTGAATTGCTCTAACTCAGGATTTGTAAACTCTTTATGGGGAGCTTGCAAGTTGTCGGGCGGTCCTTACGGAGAAGGCGCCCTCCGGTTTTTGCCACTCAATGACTATCTGGCCTTGATCCGCGGTGTTGAGCAGGGGAACGCCCAGTTGATCCAAAGCTTCGCGCACCGGCGCGGCCGGAAAACCCCATTGGTTGGCGTAGCCGGTGCTGGCCAAAGCCAGATGCGGGGCGGCGGCGGCGTAAAAAACCGGGTTCAGGCTGCCCGCGCTGCCATGATGCGGCAAAATCAAAACCTGGGTCTTCAGGGCATCCGGGCGGCCTGACTTTGCCAATTCCTTCAGCATACCCGCAAGCGCCGCGTTTTCCACATCTCCGCCCAGCAGAGCCAGCCCCTGACCGCGCCAGACCAGGCGCAGAAAGAGCGAGGCGTTGTTGCCGCCCAGGCGTCTGGCGTCCTGTTCCCAGGCCGGGGGATTGAGCGCTTCCAGACGAAGATCCGGCGACAGGTCCAGGAATTGTCCGGCTTTAAGGGTGATCCTGGGCAGAGAACGACTTGCGAGGATGCGCGCAAGGTCGGCAAAGGTTTTGCTGTCCGCTTGCGCGCCGTTATCCGCAAAGGCGCTTATATCAAAGGAGCGTAAGACATATAAAAGGCCCTGAAGGTGATCGGAATCCGGATGGGTGTTTATGACGACATCCAGCCTCGGCGGTTGGTTGGCGCTCAGAATGGGGGCCACCAGGTTTTTCCCGATGTCGTAGGAAGAAGAAAAAAAGCCTCCGCCATCCACCAGCGCCCGTCCGCCGCGCCAGTCCAAAACCACGGCCTGGCCCTGTCCCACGTCTAAGAGGCGCAGGCGCACGAAGTCTTTGTCGCTTTCGTGCAGACGCGCGACTACCGGGGCGCAGAGCAGGACAAAGGCGCAACAGGCCGCGAGCGTGTTTTTTGTGGACGGACGACCAATAGGACTTAAAAAAGCGGGCAGATTCAGGGCGAGCAGGTAAAAACCGGCAGCGGCCAGCCAATGCGGACGCAATGCGGCCGGAGCCGGCAGCAGCCCGGCCTGATCCAGCCAGGCCAGGCCACCCAGAAGCAGGTTGCAGGGCAGACAAGCCAGATGCAGCAGCGCCTGAGCCAGCGGAGGGACATTTACAAAGACCAGGGCCGCGAAAGCCATGGGCAGGGTGACGAACCCCAGGACCGGAAGCCAGATCAGGTTCAGGAAGATATTCAGGCCCAGGCTCCCGAAAGAAGACAAAAGCAGGGGCAAAAGCCCGGCCTGTACGATTGCGGAAATGCCCAGGGTATAAAAAACGGCCCGGCCCAGCCGCAAGAGCCGGCGTGGAAGCGGCCGCCGAACTTTGCGGGGAAAAATCCGATCCGCCAGGCGCGGCAACTGGGGGGCGAACAAGGCTATGGCGGCTATGGACAGAGCGGAAAGTTGCAGGCTGAGATCGAACAAAGCAGCGGGATTCCAGAGCAAAATAACCAGTAGGGCCCAAAGCAGGGCGTCCAGCATAATTTTTGGCTTGTTGCGCCACAAAAGAATCCCGCAAAATAAAAGCATTAAAAAAGACCTGAGCAGGGACGGCTGCGCACCGCCAAGCCACAAGTAGAAAAAAGCCGGCGGCAGCGCCAGCAGGACGCCGAATTTTTGCCTGGGCAACCCCAGACAAAGCCGGGGAAAAATCCGGCCCAAAAGCCAGGCCAGCCCGTAGCCCAGGCTGGCTACATAGGCCAGATGCAGGCCTGACAGGGCCAGGCTGTGAATAATCGTTCCCCTGGTGAACAAATCCATGACCCGGTTGTCCAGCAGAAACCTGTCGCCAAAAATCAACGCGGGAAGCAACGCGGAGCCGGGATTTTGCCCGGCGCGGTCATCGGGCAGGGCCGCTTCAAAAAGCGTTTTCAACCTGGCCCGCCAAGCCGCCTCAGCCCACGGCTCGCCAAAAACCAGCATTTTGGCTTCGTCGCCCCTGGACCAGGCCCGGTGTCGGACTCCGCGCTCCGCCCAGTATTCCTCGTTATCCATGAGTTCCGGGTTGCTCAGGCCGCGCACCGGCCTGGGCTTAAGGGTAAGTTCCAGTCTTTGCCCAGGCAGAGGAAAAGCCTGCCCCGGAGAAAGCGCCGGTTTTTCCCAGGTCCAGATCAAACAGCCGGGCAAGGCCGGAGCCGCCTGGTCTTCCACGGGGCGCAGCCCAGCCAGCCGGACGCGCAGCCGCCGGTCTGGCAGGCCGTTGACCTCCAGCACCTGTCCGGCTAGGCGCAGGCCCTTCCGATACAGGCTGTCCGGGGCCCGCGACGGCACAGGAGGCGGCGTTTCCGCCTGAACCAGCCAGTCCGGATTCGCCGGCTCCGGCATTTGGCGCAAATGCGCATAACCCAACCCCAACCCAAAGCTCAGGCAAACAAGGGCCGTACAGAGCAAAAGCCGGGGGCGCGGCAGACAGGAAAAACAGATGGCGGCCAGGGCCAGAAGTGCTGGCGCGGGGAATTTGAGCGCGAAGATACCGGCCATCCAGGCCAACAGACCATACTGCCGCAACAGCGGAGCGGGACGCGAATCCCGGAGCCTATCCATAAAAACAGGCCAGGCGCCAGGCCAGGGCGAACAGGGCCGGCACAAGGACGAACAGACCGGACTGGAGCGCCAGGCTCAGGTGGGGGCGTTTTTGCTCCAGCTTGAGGGTTGCGGTCCCCAGAGAAAACCCAAGGGCCGCGCCGCAGCCCAGCCCAAGAATATGCGCGGCAAAGTCCGTTTCCTTCGCCTCACTGCCGCCCAAAAGGGCCAGCAGGGCCAGTCCGGCGGCCAAGGGCGGCATGGCCCGGCGAAAAACCGCCTGGGTTGTGCCCGGGGAATGGCGCAGGGCGTCCCAGGCGCTCAGGGCGGTCAGGGCGCCCACAGCGGCGAAGACAGAGGTGGAAAAACCCTGGCTGATAAAAAAGGCCGGCCGCAGCATGGCGTTGGCCAGATTGCCCAGCGCTCCGCCCGAAACGGTCAGGAAGATCCCCAGCCCCAGGCCGGCCCGGCGGCAGAGCGGAATCATGAACAGCCCGCCGAACAGGATGTTGCCGAACAAATGGGCGGAATCCGCGTGCAGGGTCAGGGCGGTCAGGCAACGGCCAAGTTCCAGCCTGCTGATGGTGCGGTAGGCGTCCAGACCGCCCAGGACCAGCCAGCGATCCGGCTCCGCGGGCAGCCCGAAAAGCCCACTCCCCCACCAGCCGTAGCGCAGGCCGTGCCAGGCGATCAGGGCCAGAAACAGGCAACCCGCACCCGCGATACAGGGCCGGGGCGGAGGCAGTGTGGGCAGGGACGAATCCCGCTCCGCTTCGAATTCCAGAATTTCCTTTATTGCCAGGTCTTCAAGCAGGAGAGGAACATATAGCGCCAAACCCGTGCCTTGCTCAAAAACCATAAAGGGAATGCGCCGGGCCTCCAGCACCAGAAGGCGGAGCCGCTGCCGGTCCGGGGATTCCGCCCGCCGCTCTGGCGCGGCTTCCAGGCGCGGGGCAATGTTACGCCAAAAAGGCGGGGCACCCGGCCGCCGGAGCAAAAGCAACCGGGAAGGCGCGGCGTTGCCGGCCGGGCGCCTGCGGGGCAGGCGCAAGGTGGCAAAAAGCCGGGGCGGACTCATTCGTCTTTTTTGTCCCGCAGAGGCCTGGACTGGGGATCCGATGCGTTTTCCGGATGCGTCGGCACCTCGCTGGCTTCGCAATCAATAACCGTGAAGCCTTCTTCCGGCTGGTCCGGCCGGGCGGAGGCAAAGCCCCGGCAATCAAAAGTCGCTCCAGTGGAGCCGGATCGAAACCCGTACACGCCCCCGGTAAAATTGAAGCGCTTGCGGGCCTGGTCCATGACAAAACCGCCGAGAAGTTTGCGCAAGGGCGGCAGCAACAGCAAAAGGCCAAAAAAATCAGTGAGAAAGCCGGGAAAAATGAACAAAAAGCCGGCCAGCAGGAGCAGCAGGCCGTCCCGCAGACCTGTGGTCGAAGGGTCGCCGGCGGCCAGGCTTGCCATGGCCCGGTCAAACCTCAGAAGGCTGTGGCGCTTCACCAGCCAGGCGCCAAGGCTGGCGGAGGCGAACAGCAGGGCAAGCACGGGCAGGGCGCCAATACGCTCCCCGACTTTTATGAGCAGGTAAAGTTCAAGAATGGGTAAAAACAGAAAGGGCAGTATTTTCATGATGTTCCTTGGCGTCCGGCGCGGGCGGGATCAAGCCGGGCCAGATTTAAAATAGCGCAGGAAAGGCCTTAGGACAAGGCCCGGCTGAATCGAGAGTTTCAACGCCGCATATCGCTTATGCCAACGGGACCGTTGCCTTGACAGCGCGACGCGGCGCAAGTAATCCGGATATTTATTAAGTAAGGGGGTTATCCAGATGCGCTACCTGGCCCTGTGCTGCATCGCCAAGGATGAAGACGCCTCCCTGCGGGAGTGGATCTGCTACCACAGTCTGCTGGGTGTGGAGCACTTTATCATTTACGACAACTTCAGCGCTTATCCAATACGCCACAGGCTCAAGGAATTCGGGGCGCAAAAAAACATCACTCTGCTCGTGCTGCCCGGCCAGGCTATGCAAATGCAGGCTTACCAGCATTGCCTGGACAATTTTGGGGAACAGTTCAAATGGATCGGCTTTCTGGATCTTGATGAATTCGTCTGCCTGAAAAAAGACGACGATCTGCGGGTCTTTTTATCAGAATACGAGAATTATGCCGGACTGGCTCTGAACTGGCGCCTGTTCGGCTCAAACGTGCATATCCAAAAACCGGCCGGCCCGGTCATAGCCAACTACACCCAGGCTTACCCGGAGAAAGCGCAGATCCATCTGCACGTTAAAAGCTTTGTGCAACCGGCCAGAACCTTTAGCGTGAGCAGGCCGCACAATTTTCTGTATAAACCCGGCGAATTTTGCGTAAACGCGCGGCACCGGCCGTTGCCATCGGATACACCGTTCAGTCAGCCGGAATACGGCTCGGCCTGGATAAACCATTATTACTTCAAGTCGCAGCAGGATTGGGAAGAAAAGCTGTTGCGCGGGCGTTCGGATACCGCGCTGGAAAGCCTGCGCCGGCAGTACGGCGATTTTTACATACAGTTTGCGGAGCCTTGGCAGGATGAGACAACCATACTCCGCCGTTTGCCGGAGCTTTCCAGGGCTCTGGCCGAACCCGCCCTGCCTCTGGCGGATTCTCCCTGCGGGCCGGCGGAAGAATGGCCCGCCCTGATGGACAAGGCGGTTGAACTGGCCGGCGAAAAGGAGCTGGATAAAGCCCAGATCTGCCTGAATTACGCGGCCATGCTGCATGCTTCGTCAGCAGAGATGTGGATTTTGCGGGCCAAGCTGGCCCGGTTGCGGGGCCTGCCGGATCGGGCGGAAACATTTATATGCCAGGCCCTGCGTTACGAGGAAATGCCCAGAAGCTACGAAGAGCTTTTTTATATTCACCTGGCCAGGGATCAGAAGGCGGAGGCTGCGGATTTGCTGGATTTTTTACAGACTCTGCTTCTTTGCCGCGAAGTTGGGAAGGATGAGGCCTGGCGGAAGAAAATCGAAGCCATGCGGGCCATGCTCGGATAACGCTTCAGCCTCGGCGGCACTGGCTGAGCATGACCCCGCCCAGCACCAGAACGCAGGCGCAGTACTGGATGGGCAACAATGTTTCATCCAGAATGAAATATCCCATAATCAGGGTAAACACCGGAATAAGATTTGTGTAGGCGGCCGCCTGGCCGGCCGGCAGGCGGCTGACGCCGAAGTTGTACAGGCCGTAAGCTCCAATGGTTATGCCCACGCCCAGGTAAGCCACGGCCAGGGTGGGAACAGGCGGCCAGTCCGGCGGCCAGACTCCCATAATAATAACGATTGGCGCAAAGAAGATCAGCCCCAAAAAAGCCTGCACAGCGGTGACAAAAAGCGGGGAATAGCGGCGGGTCAGGCGATTGGCGCAAATCGTGTACACTGTGGCGCAACACATGGCCAGAAGCTCCAGGCCGTTGCCCAGAATGGGATTGGGCGCGGACGCCTCGCCTTCAGAGGTCAGGCTGAGCAGGAGCACTCCGGCCACGGCCGTCAAAAGTCCGGCCAGCATCGCCCGGCTCATTTTTTCCTTTAAAATGAAGAAAGCGGCCACCGCCACCAGGAGCGGCATGATGCTCACAACCATCCCGGCCTGCGAAGCCGAGGTATAGCGCAGGGCATAGGCTTCGAAAATAAAATATAGACAGGGCTCGGCCAGGCCCATGCCCACAAAAAGCTTCCAGTCCCCAGCCTGATAATGGAAAGTATGAAAAAGCCGGCGCCATAAAAACAAAAAGCTCAGGCAGGCCACGGCCATACGCATAAAAATCATGGCCATGGGGTGAAAGCCCTGCAAGGCCAGCTTCATGGCCACAAAAGAACTGGCCCAAAGAATGGCCGCCGCCAGCAGAGCGGCGCTGGCCGTAAGATCCAGGGCGGAAGTAGTTTTGAAACCGGCGTTCATCAGAATATTTTCTCCATGACAACAGACGCGTCCGACAGTAGACTCCATAAGAGAGAGAAAATCCAGAACTAATTCCCGCGCAAGCCGGATTTCCCCCTCCGCACGGCAAAAATCGGCCAGGATGACAGCCTGTGCCTGTCCGGACGACTTGGTTGACACGCGGGCAGTTAATTTATATTATTAATTATTTAAGCATATTAGTAATTTAGTGCTGTTTATAATTTCAATTGTCAGTTAAATATGCCTTTTTATTGCCGAAGGTAAAAATATGCTGCTGAAATACACTCTGACCATCTGCGGCCTGGCTTTGTTCGCCTGTGCGGTTTTCGCCCATTTCCGGAAAAAGGCGGGTTACCCCGTGCCGCCGCGCCGGGTGATCATTCTGGCCCTCAGCGGAGCTATGTTCTTGTATTTCTCTTCCATCATAGAGCCGCTGGAAATGCCGCAATACTCAGACGCTCAGATTAACGCCACCGTTAATGGAACAGCCGTGACCGGAGTCGTGGCCGGCAACGCGGCGGGCGGCTCCCCGGCCCAGGTGAACGCCACGGCTGGAGCGCCCGGCAAGTAAGCTCGGACAACCGAAGTTTCAAACCGTCCAAAAGGAACATCCATGGAATTCTTTGACGTTGCGGAAACCTGGACCCGCGAACAGATTGCCGCTGCCCAGCTTACCCGGCTTAAAAACACCCTGTCCCAGGCTCTGCGCTCCCCCTTTTACTCCCAGCGCCTGGGGGGCCTGGGCCTTGGCCCGGAGAGCATCCGCAGCCTGGATGACCTGCGCCGTATTCCCTTTACCACCAAGGACGATCTGCGCGCTCAGTACCCGGACGGCCTGCTCACCGTGCCGCGCCGCGAGATCGTGCGCCTGCACGCTTCCAGCGGCACCACCGGTTCGCCCGTGGTGGTCCAGCACACCCAGGAGGATCTGAACACCTGGGCGGATCTGATGGCCCGCTGCATGCACATGGTCGGGCTGCGCCGCGACGACGTGTTCCAAAACATCGCGGGCTACGGCCTGTTTACCGGCGGGCTGGGCATCCATGCCGGGGCGGAGCGCCTGGGCTGCCTGACCATTCCGGCCGGCGCGGGCAACACCAAGCGCCAGCTCAAGCTGATTCGGGATCTGAACGTCACCGCCCTGCACATAATCCCTTCCTACGCTCTGTACCTGGGCGCGGCCATGGCCGAAGACGAATGCGAACCAAGGGATCTGCCGCCGCGCGTCGCCCTGATCGGCGCGGAGCCGCACACGGAGGAAGCCCGTCAGCGCATTGAATACCTGCTTGGCGTAAAAGCCTACAATTCTTACGGCCTTTCAGAAATGAACGGCCCTGGCGTGGCCTTTGAATGCCTGGCCCAGAACGGCATGCACGTCTGGGAAGACGCCTACATAGCGGAAATCGTGCACCCGAAAACCCTGGAGCCCGTGCCGGACGGTGAAACCGGCGAACTGGTCATGACTACGCTGACCCGCCGGGGCATGCCCATCCTGCGCTACCGCACCAAGGATCTGACGCGCTTTCTGCCAGGCGAATGTCCCTGCGGCCGCAAACACCGGCGTATTGACCGCATCCTGGGCCGGTCGGACGACATGTTCATCATCAAGGGCTGCAACATCTACCCCATGCAGATCGAACAGGTTTTGCTGTCGTTTTCCGAAGTGGAGCAAAATTACCTGATCATTCTGGAGCGGGAAAACGAGCGCGACGAGTTGCGTGTGCAGGTAGAAATCCGCGATGAGTTCTTTGTGGAAGACATGCGCGAACTGCACACTCTGCGGCGCCGCATCGCCCGCGAGCTGGCGAATGAAATCCTGGTCACCCCCAGAGTGGACCTGGTGGAAAAAAACAGCCTGCCCCAGAGCGAAGGCAAGGCCGTGCGCGTGGAAGACCGCCGAAATCCCGACATGGGCCGGCATGTGAAATCATGATTGACATTCTGAATCTCACGCTGCCGGAACTCAAGGATTTCATCAGCCGGGATCTGGGAGAGCCGGCCTTCCGGGCCGGCCAGATCTGGCAATGGCTGTGGCAGAAAGGCGCACGCTCCTTTGCGGAAATGAGCGACGTTTCCCTTAAGACCAGGAAAAAACTCGCGGCTCTGGCGCGCATCACCTGGCCGGAACTGGCGGAAACAAAAACCAGCCGGGACGGCACGGTCAAATTCCTGCTCCGCCTGGCGGACGGCGCGCTAGTGGAAAGCGTGCTCATTCCCAGCGAGTCCCAGCAGGGGGTTTTGCGCATGTCCCAGTGCCTGTCTTGCCAAGTAGGCTGCGCCATGGGCTGCACTTTTTGCAGCACCGGCAAAATGGGATTTACGCGCAACATGAGCATGGCGGAAATTTTGGGCCAGGTGTTGCTGGCCCGTGATTGGCTGCTCCGGCGGGAAGACGCGCCGGAATTGCGCAATCTGGTGTTCATGGGCATGGGAGAACCCCTGTTGAACTTCCGAGAGCTGATGCGCGGCCTGGAAACTTTGAACAGCGGCCAGGGCCTGAATTTTTCCCCCCGCAAGATTACCGTATCCACCTGCGGCATAGAAAATGGCCTGGCCGAACTGGGTGAATCCAACCTGGCTTACCTGGCCGTGTCCCTGCACGCGCCCACCCAGGCCCTGCGCGAGCGGATAATGCCCAAGGCGGCCCGCTGGCCCCTGCCGGAGCTTATAGCCGCTTTGGAGCGCTACCCCCTTAAGACCAGGGAACGCCTCACCTTTGACTACCTGCTCCTGGGCGGGGTGAACGACTCCCTGGCCGAAGCCAGAGAACTGGTGCGCCTGCTGGCGCGCATCAAGGCCAAGCTTAATCTGATTGCTTACAACGCGGCCGAAGGCTCGCCCTATTCCCCCCCCACCCCGGAGCGCATTCTGGCCTTTGAAAAACACCTCTGGTCCAAAGGCGTCACCGCCGTGCTGCGCAAGAGCAAGGGCGCTGACATTGCCGCTGCATGCGGCCAGCTGAAAACGGACTATATAAACCGAGCGACTTCGCGATGTTAGAGCAATTTAAAAGTGAAATTGCTCGGAAGATGCGAAGTGGATTCCCGCGAAGCGTATCGTTTATTTGGAAAATCACGCATTGTTGCAAGCTGAACGCTATAGCGCCTACAACACCTGCATTGCTTAATCTCAAAGTTAAAATGCTCTGATAGCCCGTGCTCCCCGTTTCCAACCATCCCGCCCATAAATTATTCAATCGGCCATCAGTTTATTTGATCGAGCTCCGCCTTGCCTTTAAGGCGCGTTCTGTTTTATCAGGGCATTATGAGGGTGGCGAAACACGCGGCCATAACGTGAAGCCGGAAAGCCGATCCGCTTCATTCTGGACAGGCTGGGGGTAAGCGCGCAAGCGCCGCTGCCGGATTTTGCCGCCAAAACGTTCCGCCGGCGCTTCGCCGCGTTTGCGCAGCCGGCCGGCTTGCGGCGCCGGGCTGTGTTTTTCCCGGCCGCTTCGCGGATCTTTACGATCCGGACCGCGGCCTGGACATAGTCCGCGTGCTGAACATGGCCGGCTACGAGGTTGCAGCGCCGCCGGCATTCAGTTGTCGTGGCCTGCCCCAGGCGGCCAACGGCTTTTGGGAGGACGCGCGGGCGAGCGCGGCCCGCAGCCTGGCGGAACTGCGCAAATGGAAGGAGCGCGGCGCTCCGGTGCGCCACAGCGGCGGGATTGAGGCGGTACATCCAATTACATTGCTGCGCCGGGCGCTGGAAAAAGCACCCTGAGATTCCCTTTGGCCAATACGTCTGTTATGGGTGGCTATACTTTTACGGAATTCAACGGCGGGACGGCATGAATAACGAGAGCGTTCACATCCTCATCATTACTTTTAATGCGGAACACTGGCTCCCCATCTGTTGCCGCCAGGCGGCGGACCTGCCCCCGGGCTGGAAAATAGTGGTGGTGGACAACGCTTCGCAAGACGGGACAGTCGGCATCCTCAAGAAGGACTACCCGCATATCCAGCTTATCGAAAACGAAAAAAATCTCGGTTTCGGCCGGGCCAACAATCTTGGCCTGGCAAAGGCGCTGGAAGAAGGGGCGGACTATGTCTTTTTGCTCAACCAGGACGCAAGTATCGACCTGGGAGGCATCCAACGGCTCATGGAAATCCAGAAACAACACCCTGAATGCCTCATCTTGAGTCCGGTTCACCTGAACGGGACCGGCGATGAGCTGGATTACGCCTTTGGCCGCCTCTGTACGCCGGAAAATTCCCCCGGTCTGCTGTTGAGCGCCCTGCGCGGTCAAACGCGCGACGTATACTTGGTCCGCAAAGGAATCGCCGCCGCCTGGCTTCTGAGCCGAGAAGCTTTGCTGACCGTGGGCGGGTTCAACCCCCTGTTTTTCCATTACGGCGAAGACGAGGACTATGTGAACCGGGTGCGCTTTCACGGCTATGAAATAGGCGTGGCGCCGGGTGTTTTCGCCCGCCACCACAGGGAGCGGCGGCCCAAAAAAAAGGCCGTGGACAGCGCCTTTATCGACCTACTCATCAGCATGGCGAATCCCGCCCTGCCTAATCCCTCAAAGGTGCGGATCATCTGGAGCTTTTTGCGGCCTCTGCGCAAGGCGCTTTGCAGGGGCGATTTCACTTTAGCGATTTTTCTGGCGCGTTCCTGCCGGGATATGTTGTGGATGGGCGCTGGTGCGTCCGGACAGACGATAAGCGGACAAAAAGGTCCTAGTTTTTTGCTGTAACTAATTTTAATATCATAAAATATATGTTAAAAAACAATCTCAGCGCCAGCGGCAACGCGGAATCTCCCGATATGCCGTCGGACGATAGAGCGGCGATATACCAAAGACATATTGATCTTAGCGACAAAGACGATGAAAGAAGTATTATTTATGATTATATTGAGAAAAATTCCGTAGTGCTCGATGTTGGCTGCGCCTGTGGTGATTTGGGCGTTGTTTTAAAAGGGAAAAAACAATGCCGTGTTATCGGAATGGAATATAACAAGCAGAGCATTGAAATAGCGCTGGCCAATGGAGCTTACGGCGCTATTCACAATATTGATTTAAATTGTTTTGATATTAATGATTTTAAACATTATTTCAGTGAATTCGATCATATTGTATTCGGTGATGTTCTGGAACACATTTACTACCCACATGTAGTGCTGGAGCAATTTAAAAAACTGTTAAAACCAACAGGGAGCTTCTTAATATCATTTCCCAATATAGCACACGCCAGCATAAAGACAAACCTTCTTATCAATGACTGGACATACACAAAAACAGGACTCTTAGATGAAACACACATTAGATTTTTTACCTATAAATCCATTGCTTATTTTTTAGCGAATCTGGAACTGAAAATTATTCGTGCACAATATACATCATATAACAGAAAAGGCATGCAGCCCAATAAGCCGTGGAAAAAGCTGCCGTGGCCGATAACTTTATTTGTATACAGCGACCCCCATTCCTTTGTTCTGCAATATGTGTTGCAGATAAAATCTTCTGAAAGCTCTTGCGCCGGAGCCGAATTACAAAACCACAATCTGTCCAGGCTGCGGATTCAATGGCCAGCCGCAGCACAGGGGATCAAAAGAAATATGCGCGGGGCTTCGCTTTTTGCGCCGTTTCTGTGCGGTTTGCGGGCGTTGAGGTCCAAAGTTTTCAGATCCGGAGCAGATTGATGTTCAGGACCAGTCTATAGGCGCGGGCGGGCCTCGCCCGCCCACCGAGCCAGGTTCATCGGCAAAATGCGCCAAACCCTCCTCCTGCTCTAAAGTCTCTCCGCCACCCTGCCGAAAAGCAGATTGACATGGATTCAGCCACAGGCGGATCCATGCCATAGAAAAGCGTTTTCACGATGAAAACGCTTTGGCGGCGCCATGGATGGACGCCGTGGAGTAAACTCAGGGAGAGAGTATATGCTGGAGTACTACCGCTTCAAGGTCGTGCACGACCTGTTCATGAAGGGGCAGGCGGAAGAGGCGCGCATGCAGCTTGCGGCTTTGCAGAGCCGCTATGTTGCCTTGTGCGAGGATAACGCCACCCTCAAAGCCCAGGCCCAGGAATATGAAAATATCCTGTACCTGGCCCGCAACCTTGTTTTTGACGGCTCCTGCTACTGGCTGACCACAGGGAGCATCAAACAAGGCCCTTTTTGCCCCACCTGCTACAACCGGGACGGTCTGCTGGTCCGGCTGACTGAAACCGGCTTGCGCCGCTGCCAGACCTGTGGAGAACATCTGGAAAAACCTCGCGCCAGCGCCAGATCTTCTGGCGAGTACGGTTTTGCCAGAGTCCTGCAGCAGTCCGCCGCTGTCGGGGGACTCAAGACCGCAGGGGATCTTCTGCAAAACCGCATGGCGGACGCCCCGGCCACGGAACAAGCGCGCAAGGCCAAAATCCTGCCGTTTGCAAGATAGCCGGTTTGGGCCGCGCCGTCGTAAACGGCGGCGCGGCCTGGCAAAAAAATCCACTTGAGTGCAGCTATGGAACATAGTGCTTTCTTTTCTTGCGCATTGCTTCTGGCCGAAGACGAAGCTCTGGTCAGCCTGGACAAAACCTTGCTGCGCCAGGCCGGCATCCCGCGCCTGCGTCTGGCTTCCTCGGGCCGAGCCGCCTTGGCCGCCCTGAAGAATTCCGCTGGCGAACAACAAAAAGGCTTTGCGGCGTCCGGCCTGATTATCTGGCATGGCCTGGCGGATATGTCGCTGGCCGCTTTTGTCAAAGCCTTTCGTGAGGAATGCCCGCATCTGAATCCGCCGTTGCTGATCCTGGGCGCGCCGGATCAGACTCTGGCCGAAGCCGTTGCCGGACCGCTGGCCTTTTTGCCCAGGCCGTACACCCAAATTCAATTGGGGCGGGTGCTGCGGGATTTGCGGCGTGGAACAGCCGCGCTTGCCGGCCAAGGCCCGGCCTGTCTTCCCGGCCTGTCCTTCGGCAAAAGCATTGCCCTGCCCCGGACGGATAAACATGTCCGGGAACGCCTGCCAGATCAGCAAACTGTGGGCGCTGGCCAGGCGGCGGAGCAGGAAAACCCGGCGGACAAGCACCTCAAGCAGGGTCTAAATTTTTTGCGGAACCTGCGTTTAAAGGAAGCCCAGGCCGAGTTGGAAACAGCCCTAATCCTGGATCCGCAAAGGCTGGAAACCTTACTGGCTCTGGCCAGGCTGCACCAGCAGCGCCAGGAAGAGCCTTCAGCCGCCGGCTGCTTGCTGCGAGCAGTCAAAGCCTATCTGGAGCGAGGCGAAACAGAAAAGGCCGGATTGGTCTTCGCCAGGGTGCCCAGGCGCTACGTTACGGAAAACCCCTTTGTGCCGGTCGCGGAAAAACTGCTCCTGGCCGGGCAATATAAAGAAGCGATCTCGGCCTTTTTGGAAGCCCGCAAGGCGGATCCGCAAAGCGAGCTGCACAGCCTGATGGGCCGGGCCTGCCAGTTTACCAAAGCGCCGGAGGAATCCCTGCGCCAGCTCTGCATAGCCCTGGCCCGGGCCGGACAAGCGGAAAGCGCCGGGCACATCTGGCGGCGCATGGTGCCGGCTTCCCAGCCGCGCCAGGATGGCCCCCCCAACGTGCCGACCTGGATGACCCGCTTCCCCAGGCTGAATGAAATCATGCAGGTGGCTTCCTACACTCTGCAGGCCTGGCGCAGCGCCGCTTAAAAATCCGGCGCCGCAATCGGCGTTTCCTCTCGACCTTTGGCCGCGAGTTTGGCATTCTCACTCCCTTGCCCGTCCCTCTGTGTTGAAGCGGCGGCCTGACTCAATGTAAAGAAAGGTTGTTATCCCATGCCGGATCAGAACCCGGTGCAGGCGCTGCACGGGATCTCGCGCCTCGCCCTGATGGCCGCCCTGGTGGCCGCCGGGGCTTATTGCCGGGTTCCATTCGGCCCGGTGCCAATATCTTTTCAGGATTTTTTCGTGCTCCTGGCCGGACTGATTCTCGGACCGCGAGCCGGCGCGCTCTCTGTGGGCCTGTATCTTCTGGCAGGCCTCCTGGGCCTGCCGGTGTTCTCAGGCGGACGATCCGGACTGGGACACCTGCTGGGGCCGAGCGGCGGCTTTTTATACGGATTCCTGGGCTTGGCCTTTTGCAGCGGCCTGGGAGCGCGTCAGGCTCGTTTAAAGCTGGAATTCGGCAAAGCCTGGTTTCTCTGGACGCTTCCGCTGGCCGCCGGAATCCTGCCAGGCCTGGTGCTAATGTACTTGTGCGGCGCGGTACAACTGGCTGTGGTTATGGACTTTTCGCCAATGCAGGCCCTTGGCGCCGGCGTGTTGCCTTTTCTGCCCCTGGGGCTGGGCAAGGCGG
Organism: Desulfovibrionaceae bacterium; assembly: GCA_031547305.1. GTDB lineage: Bacteria > Desulfobacterota > Desulfovibrionia > Desulfovibrionales > Desulfovibrionaceae > JAVBSC01. The sequence continues at coordinate 12,095 of JAVBSC010000009.1, read as the reverse complement.
TTCTCTGCGTGATTGTCTGGCGGATGATGCTGCGCCGGGGACTGATTTAGGGATTTTGAAACTCTCTGATAACCTCGGCCAGATGCGGGAATTCATTTTCCAGCTGGCCAGGCCGGGCCAGCTCAAAATCCGCGAAGTCAAAACCCGGCGCGACCGTGCAGCCAGCCAGGGTCCAGGAGCAGCCTTGAGCCGGCATGGCCCCGAACCAATGCCCGGCCGGCATGACGTGCTGCACCTTGTTCCCGTTCAGGATATCCGACCCCAAAATTGTCCAGTGACACATTCCTTCCGGATCTATGCTCAAAAGCCGCAAAGGGCCGCCCAGATGAAAATGCCACAACTCATCCTGGCGGAGACGGTGTAGGCGGGATTTTTCCCCGGCCGCCAGCATATACAGTATGGCTGTGGAGCAGGGCCGCGCCGCGCCAAAGGCCGGCGGCAGGCAATGACCCGGAATGTCCAGATCGCCGCGGTAAGTGCGGATGTACCGGCCGCCTTCCGGATGTGGCTTCAACCCCAGACGTTCGGCAATGGCCTCGGCTTCATACTGATTCATGACATCTCCGTCAGATCATATCAAAGTTGAAACGTCTTAGCATATAATCAAATTGATTTGCCGGTATATATCCATTATAAATCGGCATGAACAACGCACAGGGAGAAAACGCCATGGAACGGATCAACGTGAAAAGCGCGCCCGCGCCCATCGGACCTTATTCGCACGCGGTGCGGGCCGGTGATTTGCTGTACCTTTCCGGCCAGGGACCGCTGGACCCGGCCAGCGGCGCGGTGATCGGCTCCAGCATGGCCGAACAAACCAGCCAGACCATGATCAATATCCGGACCACGCTCAAAGAAATGGGCCTGGGTTTCAAAGATGTCGTAAAAGCCACAGTGTTCCTCACCCGCATGGAATCCTTCAGCGAATTCAACGCTGTCTACGGCGAATTCTTCGGCCCTCACCTGCCGGCCAGAACAACTGTGGAACTCCCCCGCCTGCCAAAAGACATCATGATCGAAATCGATATTATCGCTACATTTAAATAGTGAGCATTGGCGGAGGCTCCGCCCCACCAAGAGGCAGCGCCCCTTGTAACCCAATATCGCCGGCCCTGTTGCGTTTTGCGCAACTGGGCCGGCGATATTTGCGGGGCCATGGGCCGCGTCCATGGCGGGTGAGCTTGAAGGAACAAGGCCCCTCAATGTTTAGCCGCCGAACAGCAGGTTCGGCAGGAACGTGGACAGAATCGGAAAAAAGATAAGCAGTACAAGCACCATCATGTAGGTGGCCACATAGGGGAGGGCGGATACGGAAATGCTTTCCAGCGAAACGTTTGCCAGCTTCATGCCTATGAACAGGTTGCACCCGAATGGCGGGGTGAGGAAGCCTATTTCCGCGCAGACCACAAAGATCACCCCGAACTGGATCGGGCTGATGCCAAGGTTCAGTATAACCGGCAGGAATATTGGAGTAAGAACAACGATCATGGAAAAGGTTTCGCCCCAGAAACCCACAAAAATCAGGACCGCGCAGATAAGCAGCATGGTAATGTAGGGATCGCTGGTCATGGAGGCCAGGGCGCCGCCCAGGGCCTGCGGCACCTGGTACATGGTGATCAGCCGGCCAAAGGCCGTGGCCGCGGCCACCAGAATAAGCATGGTGCCGGACATGCGCATGGTGTTGACCAGGGCGCGCCAGATGTCGGCCACCTTCATGGTGCGGGTAACGAAAAGCCCCACAGCTATGGTGTAAAAAGCTGTAACTTCGGCGGCCTCAATGGGCGTGAACATGCCGGTGTATATGCCGCCAAGAAGCATGACTATGGATGTAAGCGCCCACTTGGCGTCATAAATAGCCCTGAAGATAAAAGCCGGATTCTTTTTGGACGGCACCTCCAGATCGGACAAAATCCCGTCGGACGCGCTCACTTCACCTTTAAGCTCCGGGTGGAACCTTACCAGGAATTTTGAAGTGATGGATAGGGCTATGGTCATGATGATGCCGGGTATGACTCCGGCGGCGAACAGGGCGGCTATGGATTCGCGCGCGATGACGCCGTACATCAGAAATGGGTTGCTGGGCGGAATAAGCACGCCGAGCGCCCCGCCGCCGGCGGATATGGCGGCCGCGAAACTGGCCGGGTAGCCGGCCCGGATCATGGCCGGAATCATCAGGCCGCCGATGGTGGCCACCGTGGCCGGACCGGAACCGGACACAGCCGCGAACACCGCGCAGCTCACTATGGTGATCACCGCCAGGCCAGCCTTGTTCCGGCCCATGAACTTACGCACCAAATCTATGATCTCCTGGGTGATCCCGGCTTTTTCAAACAGGTTGCCCACCAGCATAAAACCGACCACGGCGATCAGCGGGTACTGGTCCGCCCCGGCGTACAGGCTTTTGGCCACCAGCACCGGGTCCACGCCGCTGTCGATCATGAAGATCAGCGTGGTCAGGGCCATGGTCACGTAAATGGGCAGACCGCTGAGCAGCAGAACTATGAATATTGCTACGAGCATGAATCATCCCTCCGCCCGTCGGACACTGTTTTCGCGATGTACTTGGCATGGAAGAACTGGAGCAGGCGGACGGTCTGCAGTCCGATAAGCGCCGGCACTATGGCGAAGGGAATGCGCAGGTCAATGTCCAGATAAGCCGTATGGGCCACGAATTCCGACATCGGTCCGAGCAGGTTTTTCACGGCGTAGTAAATGACCGCGATATTAAAGGTGATCCAGACGAGGTCCGTAAACATGATCAGCTTGCTCCGCCAGGCTTTGGGCAGGGCGTCGCGCAGCAGGGTCACCCGGATGTGGTCGTCGGACTTGATGCCGTAGCTGGCGCCAAGGTAGAGCGTGAAGACGAAAAGCACACGGGAGAGCTCCTCCTGCCAGGGGATGCCGCTTTTGAAGCCCACCCGCATGACCACGCCGGCGAAAATAAGCAGCACCACTATGGCCAGGGTGACGCCGCCAACCACTTCCTCAAATTTTTCATCCAGCAATTTCAGCAACCGCATAGATCCTCCAAAGAAAACAGCATCCGGCTTTATTCTTTTCTGGTCATATAGGCGTCAAAAGCGCCGGTTGGCTCCGCGTAGTTATAGCGCTTCACAAACTCAAAGCACTCCGCGGCGCTGGCGTTCCGCTCCATGCCGTTGTCTTCCCATTCCACAGAGAGAACGCCCCGGTAGCCCACGGCGTTGAGTTCGCGGATCAGTTCCTCGAAGTTAACATCGCCCCGGCCCAAGGTACGCAGGTTCCAGTAACGCCTGGGATCGCCGAACTCCATAAAGGACCCCAGGGCGCCGGCCCGGCCGTCGCGGTTTACATGCACGTCTTTCATGTGCACGTGGTAGATGCGTTCTCTGAATTCGCGCACGAACAGGACCGGATCCATGCCCTGCCAGAGGAAATGGCTGGGGTCCAAGGTAAAGCCCAGGGTTTCACGGTAATTGAAGGCCTTGAGCAGGCGTTCTGAGGTGTAAAAATCAAAGGCGATGTCCGAAGGGTGCACTTCCAGGGCCAGACGCAGACCGTGCCGGTCAAAAGCGTCGAACAAAGGCGTCCAGCGCCGCACCACTTCTTCAAAGCCTTCGTCCACCATGCGCTTGGTGGTTGGGGGGTAGGAATACCAATACTTCCAGATGGGCGAACCCAAAAATCCGGCCAGGGTTTTCACGCCCATGGCCGCGGCGGATTCCACAGCCCAAAGCACCTGCCGGGCCGCCCAGTCCCACATAGCCTCGTCGCCTTCGACGCCGGGCGGCAGAATGCCCGCGTACCGGGGATCGTAGCGCGAGGCCACGCAGTGCCCGGCCTTGTGGATGCTCAAAATATTGTGGCGCAGCCCGGCGCTTTCCAGCACGGCTTTCTTTCGCGCTATATAGTCCGGGTTGGAGGCCCCCTGGGCGTAATCGAAATGATCGCCGAAGGCGCCGATCTCCAGGCCGGAATAGCCGATTCCGGCGGCCAGGGCGCAAACGTCGGCAAAAGGAATATCCGCCCATTTGGCGGCAAGCAAAGTAACCGGACGGATCATTCCACACTCCCTCGGTTGGAAAATTAATCAAAAAAGCCCGGCGGAGCGGCGCTCCGCCGGGGCGGTAAAGACGGAATTATTTTGCCTTGGATGCGGCGAACACCTTTTCCGCAAGAGCCTTGCCGGATGCCTCATCGCCGTCGCCGATGCGCTTGTAGAACTTGCTCCAGGTGGAGCGGCCGGCCTCTTCCCACTTCGGGTAATCGGTCGGTTTGCCCAGGAATTGCACCTTGGTGCTCACATCTTTGGCGTGCTTGCCGAGTTCCGGCCCTTTTACGGCCATGTACTCGTTGCATTCCTTGATCACGCGATCGATGATCGCCTTATGCTCCTGGCTGAGCTTGTTGTAAGTGGTGTTGGACATGATCAGGAAGGAAATCTGCATCACGTAGTTGATGTCCGTGACATACTTGATCACTTCGTTGTAGCGGGCGGAAACCAATACGGAAATATCGCATTCAAAGGCGTCCACAACGTTGGTCTGCAGGGCGTTGAACAACTCGCCCCAGGCAATGGGCGTGGGCTTTACGCCAAAGGATTCAAAAGCCGCGGTCATGACCGGGTTGGCCGGCACGCGGGTTTTCATTTTTTTCAGATCTTCCAGGCTTCTGACCGGCTTGAGGGAAAGGATCTGGCGGAAACCGTAGTCGCCCACGGTGATCACCGTGGCCAGGCGCATATTGGCGCGCTTGCCCAGGTAGGCGTTAAAATCGTTGGTGGTGGCGGCCAGCGCCCGCTTCAGGGACTCGTAATCCGGGAACATGTAAGGCAGGAACAGGGCTTCCAGGCCCGGCGCGTGGTTGGAAACCTGGTTCAGGCTGGCGCAGGCCAGGTCCACGCTGCCTTCCTTGACGTAGCTGACCAGCTCTTCCTCGCCGCCGATCTGTCCGGAGGCGAAAATGCTGACCGTAATTTCGCCGTTGGAGTATTTTTCGGCCAGTTCTTTGAATTTAAGGGCATTGACCTGGAAGATGCTGTCGTCAGTGGGCGCGTTGGCATGCCCCAGGCGCAATTCCACTTTGGCGGCAAAGGCCGGGATGCTGAACAGAAAACTAAGGCATACGAGCAGGCAAACTAGTTTCTTCATAACCGGTTCTCCCTTTTTTCTGTTAATTGGCACCAGAGATCGCACGATAGAGCAATTGACTCTTGCAACAGCCTATCTCGTCCTGAACCGTCGCAGCGAACAGCTCTCTATCTCCCCATCAAGTATGACATAATAGCATATAAAAAAAATCACAAGCTCACAAACAAAAAATCATTTCCATATCCCCGGCTTGGGTCCGATAAAAATGCTCAGGCGCCAAAAGCGGCAGATTGGCCGGTTCCACAATTATCCAGCCGGCGTATTTAACCTCGCGGATAGCCCGCATGACCGCCGGCCAGTCCACCTCGCCCTCGAACAAGGGGCAGATGCTCCCGCGCCGTTTGGCCCCTTTAACGTGGATCCTCCGGATATGCCCGGCCATGGCCCGAATCCACTGATCCGGGAAGCCGTGATCCAGCCAGACTATGTTGCCGGCGTCCAGATACATGCCCACGGCCGGGTGGCCTATTTCCGCGATCAAAGCCTGCCAGGCCGTGATGGCCAGGGGGAAGCCGTTTTCCACGTTCTCCACCCCAATGCTCAGGCCCCGCTTGGCCGCCTCATCGCCCATTGCCCGGCAAAATTCCACGGCCCTGGTCCAATGTTCCTGATAAGTCGTATCCGGCCGCGAGGCGCCCGGCACCACCAGCAAAACATCCCCGCCCAGCCCGGCCACGGCGTCCAGGGCCGCCTTGCCGTAATCCAAAGCCTTGACCCGCTGGCCCGCATCCGGGGAGGATACGCTCTGCCACAAAAATTTGCCGCCACGCAAACTCGGTACTCGCAGGCCTTGATCTTCCGCCCGCTTGTGCAACGCCTTCAGGTTTTCCGGCACTTCTGCGTTCAGCCAGGCGGAGCCGAAGGTCGTCTCCACCCCGTCAAATCCGGCCGCCGCCAGCATGGGCAAAGCTTCCGAGCAAGCCGCCAGACTCTCCCAGGCCCAGGAAAAACCCTTTAACAATTCGCTCATCGCATTACCTTGTTTTTAATAGAAAAAGGGAGGCGTGGCCTCCCTTTTCGTCCAATATTATTTCTTCAAAAACTCTTCCAAACTCGCCCTATCCGGTATACCGGCCCGGCCGCCGGGGCGGGTGCACTTTAGGGCCGCGGCGCCGGAGGCGAAACGCACGGCCTGCGCACCAGCTTTGCCTTCAGCCAGGGCCAGGGCGAAAGCGCCGTGGAACACGTCGCCCGCGCCGGTGGTATCCACAGCGTCAACCAAGAAAGCCGGAGAGGAATGGAGTTTGCCGCCTTCTATCCACAGACAGCCTTTTTCACCCAGGGTGACATAGGGAATGCCCTTTATGGAAGCGGCCACCTTGCGCAAGGCGGATTCCGGATTCGGATCGCCGGTATACTGCTTAAGGCCCGGCTCGGAAAAGATCGGATGTCCGGCCAGGGGAACCAGGGTTTGCAGGGCTTCCAGGGATGGGCTGCTGTCCGCGTCCAGCACGCTTGGAATGCCCAGGCGGGCGGCTTCGGTAAGCACGGCGGCCGCGCCTTTTTGCCAGCGCACATCCGCCAGTACGGCGTCAAAGGTTTTAATATCGTCCAGGGGCAGCCAGTCCGCGCCTTGCGGAAAATTGGGGTCCATAAACCCCAGGATCATGCGTTCCCCGCGCGCGTCCACGGCAATGGCGGCCAGGGCGGAAATTACGCCCTTGATGCGCTCCAGCCCGGTCAGGTCCACGCCGTAACCCCGAAGTTCCTTGATGATCCGGTCGCCGGCCGGATCATCGCCAATGCGGCTCCACAGCCTGGCGTACTGGCCAAGTCGGGCGATGGCCACAGAGCCTGTGGCCGCCGGGCCGCCGCCAGCTTCCAGGAAGGATTTTGCAAAATACTTGCCTGGAGTGGTGGGTATGGAATCCATCATGTACAACTGGTCCAGGACCGCGTTGCCTATGCAGAGAATACGTTTTTGTTTCACAGCTCTACCGCCCTAAGCCGCTTTTCCCGGAGACTTGCACAACCGCAGGCGCTCCACGGCAAAGGCCGTGCCCCGGGCGATGCCTTTTTGCATGAGCGGCAACAGATCCATTTGCGGGTCTTCCCTCAGGCCTTCGGCAATGCCGTCGACCAGAGCCATTTTCAGAGCTGTGTTGATGTTGACCTTGCGCAGGCCGCAGGTGACGGCCGCCGCAATGTCTTTATCCATAACGCCGCTGCCGCCGTGCAGCACCAGGGGCACGCCCGTGGCTTCATGAATGGTGCGGATCAGGTTCACGTCCAGGCTGGCGTTCTGGGAGCGCATGTTGTGCACGGAGCCCACGGACACGGCCAGAAGGTCCACTCCGGTGCGCTTGGCGAATTCAATGGCCTGGGCCGGATCTGTGGGCACTGTTTTGCCGATGGCCGCGTCGCCGTGCGGCACTATGCCGATTTCGCCTTCAGCATTGGCCCCGCAATCCCGGGCCATCTTCACCATCTCAATGGTGTTTTTGACGTTATCCTCGTAGCTCAGCGAGGAGCCGTCAAACATGACCGAGGTGAAACCCGCGTCCAGAGACTGCCGGATCAGGGACAAGTCTTTAGCATGGTCATAATGCAGGGCTACGGGCACCGAGGCTTCCTCGGCCATGGCCTTCATCATGGCCGCCAGGGGGCGCAATCCGATATGCTGGATGGAGGTGGCGCCGATGGCCAGGATTACCGGCGCTTTCTCCGCTTCGGCAGCCTTGATCGCGGCCTTCATCATTTCCGCGTTGTGGGTGTTGAAGTGGACGACCGCCCAGTCCTTGGCGGCGGAGAGGGTGAACATATTGGTAATGGTGCTCAAACTCATAAAAATCTCTTTTGGTTAAATGGGTGCCGAAGCGGTTGGGGGACGAACCTCACCTTATCGCTTTGCCGCTTTCGGGCGAGAAAATATGACACTTTTCCGCGTTGAAGTTAAGGGTTATCCGCTGCCCGGTGCGCGGCTCCGCTTCCGGATCCACCCGGGCGATGTATTCTTTGCCGTCAAAACTGAAAAAAACCAATGTGTCGGAGCCCAACGGCTCCACCACCGCAACCTTTGCGCTGAGCGGTCCGTTGGGGTCCAAACGGAAATCCTCCGGCCGGATGCCGAAATCCACTTCCTTAAGGCCGCTCTTGGCCAGGGGGCCGGCCAGAGCGGCCGGCAGGGCTATACGCGTGCCGCCGGCCAGCACCACGGCTCCGCCATCCACACCGGCCTTGAAAAAGTTCATGGACGGAGAACCGATGAACTCCGCCACAAACTTGTTGACCGGCCTGGTATACACTTCTCTGGGGGAACCCACCTGCTGGATGATCGTATCCTTCAGCACCACAATGCGGTCCGCCATGGTCATGGCCTCCACCTGATCGTGGGTAACATAAACCATGGTTTTTTTAAACTGCTCGAAGAGTTTGCGGATTTCCGCGCGCACTTCGACGCGCAGCTTGGCGTCCAGGTTGGACAAAGGCTCGTCGAACAAAAAGACCTTGGGTTCGCGCACGATGGCCCGGCCCATGGCCACCCTCTGGCGCTGACCGCCGGAAAGGGCGCGCGGCTTGCGGTCCAGAAGGTGCCCGATTTGCAGGAATCCGGACGCGTAATCAATACGCCGCTGGATTTCCTCCTTGGGCGTTTTCCGTATTTCCAGGCCAAAAGCCATGTTCTGGCGTACGGTAAAGTGCGGATACAGGGCGTAATCCTGAAACACAAAGGCGATATCGCGATCCGCCGGACTCAGATTATTCACCAGGGTTTCGCCGATGTGGATATCGCCGTCGGTGATGTCTTCCAGCCCCGCAATGATGCGCAGCAGCGTTGTTTTTCCGCAGCCGGAAGGGCCTACCAGCACCACGAAGTCGCCATCGGCGATCTCCAGGTCAATGGAGTCCAAAACAGGAGGAGTTGTTGGAGTGTAACGCTTTGTGAGCTTTCGTATGGAGATTCCCGCCATAATTTTACGCTCCCGGCTTAAAAAGAGGCTTGGTCAACTCGCCCGCCGCAAAACGGGCAAAATGGTCCTCAAATTCATCAAAGGAAAACTGCGCATCCACAAACGTTCTGTATTCCTGCATATTGCGGCGCAAAATCTCCGCATTCCTGAGCACGTCCGCCTTAGGGAAGTAAAACGAACGGAGCATGTAAAAATCCTTACGCCGCACAATTTTATTTTCTTCCATGCACCAGGGTTTGTCATTTTCGCCCAGAAGCACCACAGCCCCGCGCGAGTCCACCACTTCTATGGCTTCCTGCCGGGCCATCAGGTTGCCGCTGCATTCCAGCACCAGCTTGTAGCGCCTGGATTTATCCCCGGCCGCCCGAATGCAGGCCCCAAAAGCCTTGGCCCTGGCCTGGCGGTTCTCGCGCGGCTCGGTCACCACAATGTTCTTATAGCCCTTGTCCCGGCAAACCAGCAGCGCGCCCAGGCCTATGGTGCCCGCTCCCATGATCAGCACATCGCCCTGTCCCCTGGTGACCAGTTCCGCCAGATCCACGCCGTGGGCCGGGGTGGAGATGGCGTCCAGCAGCAGCGGGGCCAGTTCGTCCGGAATATCGTCCGGCACCGGAATAAGCACTTTCTCCGGCGCCGCAAAATACTCCGAATACCCGCCGGGACGGTTCCAGCCCATCAACTCCGAATGCACGCACAAGTTGGTGTCGCCCCGCTTGCAGTCATCGCACTCCCCGCAATAAACAGGAATATAAACCAAACAGCGCTTGCCGTGCAGCGCATGTCCAGGCTGCTCCACCATGCCCAGAATCTCATGCCCGCCGGTGAGCTTCTCGCCGTTGAAAAACAGCTTGAAATCACTGCCGCACAGGGCGCAACGCACCACCCGCACCAACACTTCGCCATTCCCGGGCTTGGGCATGGCCACCTGCTCCACCTGAACCTTTTTATCTCCCAAAAATTTGATGACACGCATTTTTTGAATACTCCTTTTTTGATATGTTGAGGGGTTCCGCCCCTCAAACTCCCCGCCAGGGAAAGTGATCATCCCCTGGACCCGCAGTTATATGGCCTGCCCACTTTGGCCGAAGATCCGGCAACGATGCCGGATACGATTTGGCCAGTGGCGCGCGGCCAGTAAAAGGGGCCCCTTGGCTGGGAGGGGCTGGGGAGGCGGAGCCCCCCCAGAAAATTCAATCCGCCTTTACCCCTTGACCGCGCCCACGGTAAGGCCGCCGACCAGGCGTTTCTGGACGGACAGGGCCAGGGCTATGGGCGGCAGGGCGATCAGGGTGGCGGCGGCCATGAGTCCGCCCCAGTTGGTCGTGCCTTCGCCGATGAAGTTGAAGGCGGCGGCGATTAGGGTTTTACTGTCGCTGTCGCAGAGCACGATGGCGAACAAAAAGTAGTTCCAGGAAAACACAAAACCCAGAATGGTGGCCACCACAATGCCGGGCATGGCCAGGGGGGTGGCGATGCGCAGTAGGATTTTCCAGTTTGGGCAGCCGTCTATCTGGGCGCTTTCCAGGACGCTCCTGGGTATGGCGTCAAAGAAGGACAGGGTGACCCAGATAATGATGGGCAGGGTGATGGCCGCGTGGGTGAGAATAAGAGCCAGGTGCGATCCCAGAAGGCCTATGGACCGGAACATCATGTACCAGGGAAGCAAAAAGAGCGCGCCCGGGGCCATGCGGGCGATCAGGGTGAGCGTGGCCGGCCAGGTGATGCGCGACCAGGAAATACCGAAGGAGGCCGGAACCCCCAGAAGCACGCCCAGAACTGTGGAGCCGCCGGCAACAATCAGGCTGTTCAGGGTATAGTGCAGGAACGGCGTTTTGGCGAACAGGGTACTGTAGTTTTCCACTGTGGGTTTGAAAAAGAGCTCCGGCGGGTAAGCGGTCACGGCGGCGGAAGTCTTGAACGAACACAGAACCATCCAGACCACCGGAGCCAGCATGGCGCAAATGACCAGGAGCACTTGGAAGATGAGCAGAAACCGTACGAAGCCGGCGTCGTTTTTTACCATGTTACGGCCCTCCTGGCTTTGTTGAGAATAAAGACCGCGCCAAGAACGATCGCGGTAAGGGTCAGCATCAGGGCGCTGGCGTAGCCGAGGTCGAAATATTCAAAACCTATGCGGAAGGCATAGATGTTCATGGCGTTGGAAGCGTTGCCCGGCCCGCCCTGGGTGGTGATGTAGATGATGTCGAAAAAGCGCAGCAAATCCACGCTGCGCAAAATGGCGGCCGTCATGATGGTCGGGCCCAGAAGCGGCAGGGTGACGCGGAAAAAAACCTGTTTGCGGTTGGCGCCGTCAATGGCGGCCGCCTCATACACGGAAACGGGCAAAGATTGCAGACCGCCCAGGACGATCAGTGCCACAAATGGGGTCCACTGCCAGGTATCCAGCAGGACTATGGTGGGAATGACCATGGTGGGCGAAGCCAGCCACAGGGACGGCGGCAGGCCGAAAAGCTGAAGGATATAGTTGGCCGCGCCCAGAGAGGGATCCAGAACCACCAGGAACATCATGCCCACCACCACCGGGGGCAGGACAAAGGGGGAAATAAGGATGGAGCGTAGAGCCCCTCCCATGAATTGGGAGTGGAACAAAATCATACCCAGATATGTTCCCGCGATAATCTGGAGAACCAGACAGGCCAGGTAAATGATCACGCTGACCTTAAGGGCGTTCCAGAGTTCCGGATCCTGAATCAGCCGGTGATAGTTGGCCAGTCCGGAAAAGATGCCTTCGCCGGAAAAAGTGAAAACCTGTGTGCTCAGATAAATGGTGTAAACAAAGGGAAAGGCCAGCAACAACAAGGTAAAGATGGCCGCCGGAAAGGCAAAGACCAGCTTGTCGCGCATGCGTATTGAACTCATAAATTATATCCCGCTGGTAATATTTTGGGGTGGCTCCGCCTCCCCAACCCCCTCCGCCGGGGGCGATTGCCCCGTATCCTCTTTTTCGGCGGGGGGGTTTGGAGTTTGGGGACAGCGCCCCCCGCAAAAGGTTGCAAAGGGCGCAGGGCCCCTGTGGGGGGGGTTGGGGGGGGGG
>JAVBSC010000004.1:0-9636 GCA_031547305.1 Desulfovibrionaceae bacterium | reverse complement strand
TCGTGAAGTCCGGGCAGACCCTGCTTACCCTGATCAACGACATCCTGGATCTCTCCAAGATCGAAGCCGGCCGGCTCGTTCTGAACCACGAGGAATTCGATCTTGAAGCCCTGCTGCACGATGTGACCGAGCTGCTTTCTCCCACCGCCGCCTTCAAGGGCCTGGAACTGGCCCTGGACTACGCCCGGGACCTGGACCGGCGTTTTGTGGGCGATCAGCACCGCATCAGGCAGATCGTCACCAACCTGGCCGGAAACGCGGTAAAATTCACTTCTTCCGGCTACGTGCTCATTCAGGTCTTTCCCGCCACGAACGGCATGGTCAGCATATTGATCAAGGATACCGGCATAGGCATAGCCCAAAAGGATCAGGGGCGCTTGTTTTCCAAATTCGTCCAGGCCGGCGCGGATACGTCCGGGCGCTTTGGCGGCACCGGCCTGGGCCTTGCCATCAGCCGGGAACTATCCGGTCTTATGGGAGGGAGCATAAAACTGGAAAGCAGCGAAGGCCAGGGCTCTTCCTTTACCGTGACTCTGCCGCTGCCTCGGGCCCAATCCAAACGCAATGAGAAAGCCGGCGATTTCGGCTGCCTGGCCGGGGCCAAGGTTCTTTTGACCGGCGGCGGGCTGAGCCCGAATATTCTGGCCGGCCAACTGATCAGCCTGGGCTTCCAGCCGCGCGTGACCGAATCCTGGCGGGAGGCGCTGGAAGTGCTCGCTCCGGCCGGAGCGGGCAAGAGCGCTTACACGCTGGTCTTTTCGGTCCGGCGGCCAACGCCGGCCAACAAAGAGCGGGAGAAATTCTGGGGTGAGTACGAGCGCCGGAGAAGCGAAGATCCGGATTTCACCCCCTCGTATTTCGTACTTTACGCCGACGAGGAGGAAATAGCCAGATCCGGCGACGAGCGGCGCTTTATGGCCGCACTGCCCAGGCCGGCCACCCTGGCTGATTTGTCCGACTTCATGGTCCGTCTGGCCCGTAAACTTGACCAGGCTGGTAGCGACCCCAGTCGGACCGTGGAGCGGGAACATCTGAAACAGCCGGAAAAAACTTACGCGCGCTTTAATGCCCGGGTGTTGTTGGCCGAGGACAACTGGATCAATCAGATGGTGGCGGAAGATATTCTGGAAGGGCTGGGCTGCAAGGTTGAAATGGCCGCAAACGGCCGTGAGGCCGTATGCATGGCCGCGAGCAGGCGATATGACCTTATTTTTATGGACTGTCAGATGCCGGAAATGGACGGATATGAGGCCACAAGCACCATCCGCCGCAACGAACAATCCGTGGGGGGGGGACGGAACACCCCCATAGTGGCCATGACCGCCAACGCCATGCCGGAAGACCGGGAACGCTGCCTGGCCCCCGGCATGATGGACGACTATATATCCAAACCCATCTCTTACGAGATACTGGAAGCCTGTCTGCTCCGGCTGATCGGTTCGCTACGGGCTGACCAAGCATAAAAAATCCCCATATGGGGATTTTTTATGCTTGAGTCTGTTGACAAAGTCTTCTTTGGGACAGTCCGCCACGTAGGCACGGGCGGCCTTCATTGCCGCCGTGGAGCGCCGGAGCGGGCGGGGCCATCCCATCAATCTGAAGCGTAAAAAATCCCACGCAAGGGGTTTTTGTTATGCTTGCTTATCGCACAACCAGCACAGGCGCATGCGCATGCCGGAGCACCCGGTGGGTGACGCTGCCCATGACCATGCCTTCAAAATCGCTCATGCCGCGCGACCCCATGACGATCAGATCGCATTTTTCCTCCATGGCCACTTCCACGATGGTGCGGCCCGGCCCGCCGTGCACGATTTTTTCCTCAAACGGCACGCCGCTTTTTTTCAAAAGTTCGCGGTATTCAGCCAGCATGGCGTTGGCCGCGGCGGAAGCCTCTTTCATCAGTTCTTCCCTGGCTTCGCCGCCGATTATGGCCGGAATTTCACCGATGCTGTGCAGAAGAATCACCGTCCCAATCCCGCAGGAGGTGGCTATTTTTATGGCGTGCTGCGCGGCAAGCCGGGAATGCGAAGATCCGTCCACAGGAAGCAGAAGTTTTTGATAGTTCACCGCTCATCCTCCGTTTTTTTGTGCTTTTCTTCACTTATCCTAATTCTCCGGATTCCGCAAATAGGGGTCCGAGGCGCTCAGGTAATTGCGTATATAGTCGGCGACGCCTTCCTCCAGGCTGTGCAGGGGCACATCTCCCCCCACACAGCCGGATCTTTTAAGCTTGTCCATGTTGGCCTGGGTAAAGTTCTGGTATTTGCCGCGCAAGGTTTCCGGCATATCGATGTACTCAATGTTTTCCGGCCGGCCCATGGCCTTGAACAGCGCGGCCGCAAGCTCGTTCCAGCTTCTGGCCCGGCCCGTGCCCAGATTGAACACCCCGCTTACCGCCGGGTGCCCGAGCAGCCACCACATCACCGCCGTGCAGTCTTTTACGTACACAAAATCCCGCATCTGACCGCCGTCCGAATACTTGTGATCATTGGACCTGAACAGGCGCATCCCGCCTGTTTCGCCGATTACCCCAAAACCTTTGTGGGCCACGCTGCGCATTTCGCCCTTATGGTACTCGTTCGGGCCGTAAACATTAAAAAATTTCAGGCTGGCCATGTGCTTAAGCCGGCCTGTGCGTCTGGCCCACAAATCAAAAAGATGCTTGGAGTAGCCGTACATGTTCAGCGGCTTCAGTTCGTCAAGCCGGTCCTCATCGTCGTCAAATCCTTGCGCGCCGTCCCCGTAAGTGGCCGCGCTGCTGGCGTTCACAAACCTGATGCCCCGTTCCAGGGCAAAATTCGCCAGCGTCTTGCTGTATTCCAGGTTGTTGCGCATCAGAAAATCCGCGTCCCGTTCCGTGGTGGACGAACAAGCCCCCATATGCACAATGCCCCGGATCGGCAAACTCCTGCCCAGCGGATTGTTCAAGGCCAGACGCTCGTCCAGGCTGCCGTCCCGCACCGCCCCCAAAAAATCGTCGCAATGCATGTACCCGGCATACTTCAACCCAATAAGATTCTTCCACTTTTCCGTGCAACCAAGCCGATCCACCACCAGAACATCTTCCACGCCCCGGCGGTTCAGCTCCCAGACCATTGCGCTGCCTATAAACCCGGCCCCACCCGTGACTATATACATAACGAACACCTCTTTTTTATATTTGGGGGACGGCTGTACCCCAAGCCCCCTGCCAGTGGGCAATCGCCTCTGGCGGGGAGTTTGAGGGGCGGAGCCCCTCAAGTATGCTAAAGCACCGCCAGCCCTTTGGCCAGGGCTTCCAGGGCTTTGGGGTTAAGGACGGTGACTCTGCGGCCTTCCATGGAGATCAGGTTGTTTTCCGCCATTCTGGTGAGGCAGCGGGACAGGGTTTCCCGCGCCGCGCCGAGCATGCCGGCCAGCAGGCTTTTGCTCACATCCAGGGTGAATCCGTCCGCGTTCGGGTTGAGTTCGGACATATGCAGCAGGTAGGCGGCCAGGCGCTGGGGGGCTTCCATAAGGGCCAAGGCTTCCACCTTGTTCACAAATTCGCGCAGGCGGCGGGAGAGTCCGGCCAGCATGGCCAGGGCCAGGTCCGGGTCTTCTCTGAGGGCGCCAACCAGACTGGGCCTGGGCAGGGCGACCAGCAGGCAGTCATCCAGGGCCAGGGCGGAAGCGGGGTAGGCTTTGCCCTGGAACACGACCACTTCGCCAAAGGCTTCGCCGGGGCCGAGCACATGCAGAATGACTTCCCGGCCGTCCGGGGAGGCGCGGAACACCTTTACCCGCCCCTGGCCGATCAGGTGGAGTTTGTCCGCTTTTTCGCCTTCCGTGAAAATGAGCGTGCCTTTGGCGGCTTTTTTCAGCAGGGCCAGCCCGGACAGGCGCTCAAGCTGTTCCGGGCTGAGCGAACCGAAAAATGGGCTGGCGGCCAGGATGTTTTGGGCGTTCATGCCAAATCCGTTCCGCAATAGCCTTGCACGCTGTAGCCGGTGCGGCACAGGGCCCGGGCTGCGGAATCACGTTTGTCCACCTGAACCAGCAGGTAGGCGCTGTCAAAGGCGGCGGTGACGACGATGGGGATGTCTTCCGCGGCCAGCACTTCGCTCAAGGCGGCCAGGAGCCCCACGGAATGCCGGTTGAGCTGGCCTTCCAGCGCGAAGCAGGCCCAGCCGGATTCGGCATTGCGCAGGCTGAGGCCGGCCGCGTAATCTTCCGGCAGGATCAGCACACGGGCGTCACCCTGGCGGGTCAGGTTGCTGAAGCCGTGATCCGGCAGGGGCGGGGCGGTCTCGTCTTTTTCCAGGCGGCAGATGGTGTAACGCTCCGGCAGGGGGCGCAGGGAAGCGTGCTGCACTTCGCGGCGCCGCTTGCGGCGTTCCAGCTTGCGTACGGCCTGGCGGCGGGCGGCGTCCATCATGCGGCGCAAGTCATCATCGTTTTCCGGAATGAGCTTTGGCAAAAGCCTGGGTTTGCCGTCCTCGCCCAGAGCTACAAAAGTCAGGTAGGCCGTGCCGGCGTGCAGGATTTCGCCGTTCATGCGCTCCACTTCCAGGCGCACCCCGACTTCCATTGAGGTTTTGGCCACCATGTTCACGCAGGCTTTCAGAACCAGGATTTCGTGGGGAAGGACCGGGGCCTTGTAATCCATGCGCATGATCGAGGCAGTGACCACCCTGGAGCGGGCCAGGCGCACCGCGGCCATGGCCGCCACGCCGTCCACCTGCACTATTATGTAGCCGCCATGCATGTTTCCGGCATTGTTTATTTCACTCGGCAATGGCCAGTGGCGGGTTTCAACACGTGTTTCACCGGCCCTTATCGTCTCTTGCATATCAACCGCCGAACTTTATGCGTCCTTTGCCAAGCAGATCGTGCAGATGGACAACGCCGGCCACAACCCCGGCCTCGTCGGTTACCGGCAGGACAGTTATAGATTTTTCTTCCATTATATCAATTAGTTCGGCTACAGACTGCCCCAGCTTGGCCCGGCGTGGATTTACGGTCATGATGCTGGAAGCCGGGGCGGCCGGAGTAATGGTCCCGCGCAAAAAATGCCGGCGCACGTCGCCGTCCGTAAGGATGCCGGCCAGGCGTCCGGCGCTGTCGGTAATGATGACAGCGCCCAGGCCGCCCTGGTCCAACGTGTTCAGGGCGGCGGAGCAGGGGGTTTCCTGCCCGGCCTGAGGGAGGTTCTGGCCGCGCATGAGGTCTTCCACCTTCAGGGCCAGGCGTTGCCCGAGCGCGCCGCCCGGGTGGAAGCGCTTGAAATCTTTTTCCGTAAAGGAATGGCAGCGAATCAGGCACACAGCCAGGGCGTCGCCCAAGGCCAGGGCGGCGGTGGTGCTGCTGGTGGGGGCCAGATTCATTGGGCAGGCTTCACGCGGCACGGCCGCGTTTACCACCAGATCGGACAGTCTGGCCAGGGGGGAATCCAGGCCGCCGGTGAGGGCGATGATTTTCACGCCCAGAACGCGCAGGGAAGGCAGAATGGCGTTAAGCTCGTCCGTTTTCCCGGAATTGGAAATGGCTATGACCACGTCTTCCGGCCGGATGGACCCCAGGTCTCCGTGCGCGCCTTCCACAGGGTGCAGGAAAAAGGCCGGAGTGCCGGTGGAGGAAAAAGTAGCCGCCAGCTTGCGTCCCACCAGGCCGGACTTGCCCAGCCCGCAGACCACCACCCGGCCCCGGCAGGAGGCCAAGAGCTCCACGGCCTGGGCGAATGTTTCGCCCAAAGCCGCGCGCACCGCGCCCAGGGCCTCTATTTCTATGTCCAGGACTTCGCGCCCCAGGGCGGCCCAGTTTTCGGAAGACGAAGAATTATCTTTTTTCATGGCCGTCAGTTGCCGACCGCGCCGAATGAACCCTGCATTTCGCCGCCGGCTTTGACTTCCGGCTGCGAAGACGAGCCGGATTTTCCGGCGCACCCGGTCAGGCAAGGCGCGAGCAGCAGGGAACAAAGACAGGCAAGGAAAACGCAACGGCGCAATCCGGGGAATTTGAAAAACATAAGCATACTCCTTAGCGCTTCAACTCTTCATCCACCGGAATGGCGTA
Source organism: Desulfovibrionaceae bacterium (assembly GCA_031547305.1). Taxonomy (GTDB): domain Bacteria; phylum Desulfobacterota; class Desulfovibrionia; order Desulfovibrionales; family Desulfovibrionaceae; genus JAVBSC01. The sequence goes on along the minus strand of JAVBSC010000004.1, from coordinate 3,603 downwards.
GTCTCCGTTGAAGCAGGCCAGACAATACCCCAGATCCGAGACCGAAGCCAGCAGGCCGTCCAAAGAAAGATAAGCCAAGGAATCCAGCCCCAAAAACCGTTGGATTTCCGCCTCGCTGTAATTGGCGGCGATGAGCTCCCCCCTGGAGGAGAAATCCACGCCGTAAAAACAGGGGTTTTTCACCGGCGGACAGCTTATGCGGCAGTGCACTTCCCGCGCGCCCAACTCGCGCAGCTTTTTCACCCTGGTGCGCATGGTGGTGCCGCGCACGATTGAGTCGTCCACGATCACGATGCGTTTGCCCTGAATGGCCTCGCGCACCGGGTTGAGTTTGACGCGCACGGCAAAGTCGCGCATATCCTGGGTGGGCTGGATGAAGGTGCGGCCCACGTAGTGGTTTCTTATGAGCGCGTGCTCGTACGGCACGCCGGATTCCTGCGCGAACCCCACGGCGCAGTAAACGCCGGAATCCGGGAAGGGCATGACCAGGTCCGCCTCCACCGGCGCTTCCCTGGCCAGGATGCGCCCCATGTTTTTACGGGCCATGTAGACGTTCTGGCTGAAGACATAGGAATCCGGACGGGCGAAGTAGACCAGCTCAAAAACGCAACGCCGCTGCGGGACGTTCTCTTCCTGGATTTTATAACTGTTCAGTTCCGTGCGGGTCGCGCCGTCAATGACCAGAATCTCGCCCGGCTCGATGGACCTTATAAAATCCGCTTCCAACAGATCAAACGCGCAGGTTTCCGAGGCCAGAACCGGCGATTCACCAAGCTTGCCCAGCGCCAGCGGCCTTACCCCGTGCGGATCCCGCACCGCGATCAGCTTGCCGTTGGCCAGAATGACCAGTGAATACGCCCCGCGCACCGAGCGGCAGGCTTGTAGAATGGCCCCTTCCAGAGGCATTTCATGCAGGGCCCGCACAATCAGATGGGCGAACAGTTCGCTGTCCGTGCTGGTCTGAAAGATGGCCCCCTCTTCCTCCAGCCGCCTCCTTAACGTAGGGGCGTTCACAATGGCTCCGTTATGGGCGATGGCCAGATCCAACCCGTTGCGGTGCACCACGAACGGCTCGGAATTGCGTTGCGAGGCCGTGCCGCCGCCGGCGTAACGCACATGTCCTATGGCGGTCTGGCCGGCCAGATCCTTGCTCAGATGCTGCTCGGTAAAAATATCGTGCACCAGCCCCAAAGCCCGGAAATCCCGTACCCTGGCGCCGTCCCACACCGCTATGCCCGCGCTCTCCTGCCCGCGGTGCTGCTGCGCGTACAAACCAAAATACGTCAGCCGCGCCGCTTCCGCATGCCGGTAGATTCCAAATAATCCGCAATGTTCTTTGATCATTTAATTCCCACTATAATATTCTTGCAGGCTTTTGACGTTCAGGCCGCGCGATCGGGCGTCGGCCATGGCCTGGGCCATGGCTTTGGCGCCGGACAGGGTGGTGCTGTAGGGCACTTCGTACTGCAGGGTGGCCTGGCGTATGGATTTGGAGTCCTGGACGGTGCGTTTGCCGGAGGCGGTATTTACCACCAGGCTGATCTCGTTGTTTTTGATCAGGTCCACGACGTTGGGCCGGCCTTCGTAGACTTTGAAGACGCGGGTGGCTTCCAGGCCGGCTTCGCGCAGCAGGGCGGCCGTGCCGGAGGTGGCCAGGATTTCGAAGCCCAGGTCGCTGTAGAGTTTGGCTATGGGCGGCACGTCGATTTTATCGCGGTCGTTCACGGAAATGAAGATCTTGCCGCTGGCGGGCAACTTTTGTCCGCAGGCCAGCTGGCCTTTCATAAAAGCTTCCTCAAAGCCCCTGGCCACGCCCATGACTTCGCCGGTGGAGCGCATTTCCGGCCCGAGCAGGATATCCACGCCAGGGAAGCGCTTGAAGGGGAAGACCGCCTCTTTGACCGAGATATAGCCTTCCTTGCGCAGGGATTGGGGGTTGAGTTCCCGGATGGTTTTGCCCAGCATGACCTGCGTGGCCATGCGGGCCAGGGGCACGCCAGTGGCCTTGGAGACAAAGGGCGCGGTGCGCGAGGCGCGGGGATTGACCTCCAGGATGAAGAGCACGTCGTCCTTGACCGCGAACTGGATGTTCATCAGGCCGACCACCCTGAGTTCTTCGGCCAGGGCCTTGGTCTGGCGGGTTATGTCCGCCATGATGTCCCGGGAAAGGGTGTGCGGGGGCAGCACGCAGGCCGAGTCGCCGGAATGGATGCCGGCTTCCTCGATATGCTCCATGATGCCGGCCACATAGGTCTCCGTGCCGTCGCACAGGGCGTCCACGTCCACCTCTGTGGCGTGCTCCAGGAATTTGTCGATAAGTATCGGGTGCTCCAGTGGGGTGGAACCGACGTTTTCCGCAAAGTATTCGTCAAGCTGCTCCTCGTCGTAGACCACCAGCATGGCCCGGCCGCCCAGAACGTAAGAAGGGCGGACCACCAGTGGGTAGCCGATGCGCGAGGCGGCTTGCCGGGCTTCGGCCAGATTCATGGCTATGGCGTTGTCCGGCTGGCGCAGGCCAAGCTTTTTGAGCAGGGCCTGAAAGCGCTCGCGGTCTTCGGCCCGGTCTATGGAATCCGGGGAAGTGCCCAGAATGGGCACGCCGGCGCGCATGAGCGGCACGGCCAGGTTCAGCGGGGTTTGGCCGCCGAACTGGACGATCACGCCGTCCGGCTTTTCCAGCTCCACTATGTTCATGACGTCTTCAAAGGTCAGCGGCTCAAAGTACAGGCGGTCCGAGGTGTCAAAGTCCGTGGACACGGTTTCCGGATTGGAGTTGACCATAATGGACTGCACGCCCATGTCTTTCATGGCGAAGGAGGCGTGGCAGCAGCAGTAGTCGAATTCGATGCCCTGGCCGATGCGGTTTGGGCCGCCGCCCAGGATGATGATTTTCTTGCGGTTTTCCGGCGCGACTTCCTGGTGTTTTTCGTAAGTGGAGTAGTAGTAGGGCGTGGAAGCCTTAAACTCGCCGGCGCAGGTGTCCACCAGGAAGTAGGAGGGCAGAAGATTCAGGGACTTGCGCAAGACCCGCACGTCGGATTCCGGGCGCTTCCACATTTCCGCGAGCTGGCGGTCGGAAAAGCCCATTTCCTTGGCTTCGCGCATAAGGTCCGCCAGTTCCCGGTTGTCCGGAGTCATGGCGTTGGCCAGGGCGAAGTCGCGCAGGCGGGCTTCCATGTCCACCAGTTCCTTGATCTGGCGCAGAAACCAGGGATCTATGGCGGTAATATCGTTGATTTCCTCCAGGCTCAGTCCGGCCAGCATGGCCCAGCGCACATAAAAGATGCGCCGGGAATTGGGGGTGCGGAGCCTGGCGCGGATTTCCTCCAGTTCCGGCGGCTTGCCCCGGAAGTCCACGCCCAGGCCGCCGGCCCCTATTTCCAGGGAGCGCAGACCCTTTTGCAGGGATTCCTTAAAGGTGCGGCCTATGGACATGGCCTCGCCCACACTCTTCATGGAGGTGGTCAGCTCGTCCTTGGAGCCTGGGAATTTTTCAAAGGTGAAGCGGGGGATTTTGGTGACCACGTAGTCGATGGCCGGCTCAAAGGCCGAGAGCGTGGTGCCGGTGACCGCGTTGGGGATTTCGTCCAGGGTGTAGCCCAC
>JAVBSC010000025.1:0-54607 GCA_031547305.1 Desulfovibrionaceae bacterium | reverse complement strand
CACGGCTTCATAGGCCACGCCGCAGGAACCCATGCCGCCGCCCACGATGAGCAGGTCAACGTCATGCTCTTTTATGATCGGATCGGCTATGGCCACGCCCTTGGGGCTTTCCTTAACGGGAATCATCGGCATTGCGGTATCTCCTTATTAGGCAAAGTTTGTTTTCAAGCCAGGGCACGACTAGACGTGGCTTTTCCAGGTCTGTTTCACGTCGGCTTCAGTGACGTCGAACTTCTTCATGATGGCGCCTTCCGGGGGGGTAAGGGCTTTTTCCGTGAAGAGCAGGCCGTCGTCCAGGCTGCCGGGCTCCGGCAGGCCTTCGTATGGCTTGATTGAGCCTTCGGGAGTGGTGCGGATGGGGAATTTGAAACGCTTGACGTTGCCGTTGCGGAACTTGACGGTCCACATGATGGAATCAGCGGAGCGCAGGGGAATGCAGGTGCCCCCCATGGGGGCGAAGTCCGCGTACGGGCGGGCCGTAATGGCGCCCTGGGGACAGATTTTAACGCAGGAGTAACATTCCCAGCAGGCGTCCGGCTCCTGGTTGTAGGCCTTCATTTCATCGGGGTCGAGAATCATGAGGTCGTTGGGGCAGATGTACATGCAGGCGGTCTTTTCGCCGCCCTTGCAGCCATCACATTTGACCGGGTCAACAAAAGTCGGCATAACCTAGTCCTCCGAATGGTATTATAAGGTTGCACCTGCCGGATAACACGGGGGCCCGTAAAGGCGGGCCTTACTTCGGGCCGCAACGCCGGCCCGAATTTTACCGACAAGGCGATGATGCTTGTGCAAGTTTTAACAAGCGTCATGGGCATATGTCAAGGCTTAATTAAAAAAATTTCAATAATAATAACGGGTTGAGTGACCAATCAATTTTTGTTGCGGCAAGAATCCATGCGGCCATCCGCAAAATGCGTACGTGATTGCCGGGCGTTTTCACGGGCGTCTTCACATCCCGGCACGGCCGCTCCGAACGCGCCAGGCCCGAAGGCTGGGGGAGCTAAGACCATGCTGGATGCGCGTTCAGGCATTGTGCAAAAAAATACAAGCGCCGCTGACGCTTGGAAAACACCTTGACAATAGGACACGGTTGCACTTTTTCATATTATAAACTGTTAAATAATGCGCCGCAAGCAATTGGTCGCCGGGTCGTGAAAAAGCCGCCGTGACGGTCGCTGGACATGGTGTGCGAAGAATATAACTGATCGGGCTTTGTCCGTGGCCTGATCACCGGCTATGCCGGTGGCGGGCGCGGGACAAAAATTTAAAAATCATGTGCCACTTTTTAAAAACTATGTTATGGACAAGATGAAAACTTTTATCGGCGTGGGACGCGCGGGCGAACCGCCGGATAATGGGCTTTTGCAAGACTTGGGCGGGCGGGAATGCGCAGCCCCTCAAAAAAAAGGAGTCGGAACAATGAATGCGGCGGTTCGCGCTTATCCGGAAAGGGAGCAGATCATCCGGCGGATGGCCTGCCTGACCGTTTTTGCGGCTATAATCCTGTGTTTTTACAGCACAACCGCGGCCTGGGCGGCGGAACCGGGCATATCCGCGGTTCAGCACGTAGGCAAAGCCGGAAGCGCTCCACTTTCCCCGGCCGTGATTGCCGGTGGAATGGTTTACGTGTCCGGGCAACTCCCCACGTCCAAGGGCGGCGGCCCGCTGCCTTCCACAATAGAAGAGCAGACCAGGCTGTGCCTGGAAAATATCAAAACCATTTTGGAAGCGGCCGGCTCCGGCATGGATAAAGTGGTCATGGTCAACGTGTACATGAAGGATCTTGGGCAGTTCAAGGCCATGAACGGCGTGTACGCGACGTTTTTCGGCAAGCGTTTTCCCGCCCGGGCCACGGTGGAGGTTTCCCGCCTGGCTCTGGACGCCATGCTTGAAATTAGCGTCATTGCGGCCCAGTAGTCAGTTAACGCTTAAAAACCGCCGGTCTGCCTCTCCGCAGGCCGCTCCAACCCCACCTCATTCCCGCTTGTCCGCAAGGGCGGGGTGGGGTGGGTTTTTAATCCCCCCTTGCCAAATCTGTCCACGATGCCTATAATCAGAACGGCAAGGCATGCGGCGTATTAATTTGGTTCCTGTTTTCCGTGTGGTTTGAAACCGCAAAAATTAAAGATGCGCCCGCTCCGGCGGAATGCGGCCCGGACGGGCCCGCAATGGCGGAGCCAGTGGCCCAGAAAATTAAAATGTTTTTCAAGGAGTGTTGAACAATGATTGGACGTTCAGTGCAGACCACCGCTTCCCGCGTGGAGATTACCAACGCCTTTTTGCGCGGCGTGTATCAGTGGATGGCCCTGGGGCTGGCGCTTACCGCCGGAGTGGCTTACGCGGTGGTGAGCTCCGAAGCCCTGCTTTCCCTGATTTTCAGCAGCCGGGGGGTCTTTTTTGGCCTGATCATCGCGGAGCTGGCCCTGGTCTTCATCATCAGCGGAGCCATAACCCGCCTGTCCAGCGGAGCGGCCAGCGGGTTATTCCTGCTCTACAGCGCGCTGAACGGAGCCACGCTGTCCTCGGTCCTTCTGGTGTATACCTCCTCTTCCGTGTTCCAGGCCTTTCTGACGGCGGCCGGCATGTTCGCGGCCATGAGCATCTACGGGCTGACCACCAAGAAAGATCTGGCCTCCTGGAGCAGCTTCCTGTTCATGGGGCTGATCGGCATAGTTCTGGCCTCCATTGTGAACATCTTTCTGGCTTCCGGCCCGCTGGACTTTGTGATCAGCGGCCTGGGCGTGGTGCTCTTCCTCGGCCTGACCGCCTACGACACCCAGTACTTGCGCGACATGGGCGAATCCGTTCCCCAGAACGACGCCACGGCCGTGCGGCGGGGCACCATTCTGGGCGCTCTGAAGCTGTACCTGGACTTCATCAACCTGTTCCTGATGCTGCTGCGCTTTTTTGGCGACCGCAGATAGCTGGCGGCAGCGTAAACAATAACAATTCGGGGAGGCTTTTTGCCTCCCCAAATTTTTATGAAAGCCAACCTTCCCGCCCTGCAAAAAAAGCTCTCCTTCCTGCTCCGGCCTTTCGGGGCGGCCTACGGTCTGGCCATGCGGGCCAGGGCAGACGCTTACGCCGGCGGCCTGCTGCGCTCCAGCAAATCCCAAACTATCTGCTTCAGCGTGGGCAACATTGCCTGGGGAGGCAGCGGTAAAACCCCTTTATGCTCGCGCCTGCTCGATTGGGCGGAAGAGCGCGGCCTGAAGGCCGTGGTGCTCAGCCGTGGCTATGGCGGGAATCCGCCGGCCGCGCCATTCGCGGTGCGGCCGGATTCCGATCCGGCCCAGAGCGGCGACGAGCCGCTGATGCTGGCCCGCAAGCACCCGCAAGCGGTGGTCCTGGTGGATCCGCTACGCTCCAGAGCCCTGTCCTGGGCGGAGCGGAATCTGGAACCGGATCTGATCCTTCTGGACGACGGCATGCAGCACCTGGCCGTGCGGCGCGACGTGGACCTGGTCCTGCTCCGGCCGGAGGATCTCGCAACGGACTGGGGGCGGGTCATTCCGGCCGGTCCGTGGCGGGAGGGACCAACGGCTCTGAAGCGGGCCGACGCCTTCCTGCTGCACGCGGACGCCGCGTTGTTCGGCACGCTTGCCCCTCTGGCCGAAGAACGCCTGGCCGGGTACGGCAAACCGCTGTTCAGCTTTTTTCTTAAGCCCCTGGGCCTGGCCAGGGTAGGGGCGGGCGGCGCGCCGTTGCTTCCTGGCCTGGATGACGCGGACTATCTGTTATGTTGCGGAGTGGGCGCGCCGGAGCGGGTGCTTAAAAGCGCCGCGGAATTGCTGGGCCGGCAGCCGGTCATAACGCGATTTTTTCCGGATCACCATGCCTACAGCCAGGGGGACTGGGAAACATTGCGCAAGCACGGACTGCCAATGGTCTGCACGGCCAAGGACGCGGCCAAGCTTGTAAAATTTATGGGGGGCGCGCCGGATGCGCCGCTATACAGCCTGGAGGCTGGAGTGGAGTTCGGCCAGGGATTGTTCGGCGGTGCGGATTTTCTGGCATGGCTTGACAAGTGCGTAGTTAATTATAATTCAAATTGCAATTTGAAATTATAATTAGAATGATGTGATAAAAACCCGCACTGTGGGTGTGACTTTTTGTTAAACAAGTAACTACGCCGCTTTTTATGAAATACCGGCAATCTCGCTGTAAAAAATAAATTGATTTAGCCGTGATTTCAATTTTTGCGATTGAATGGGGCGCTACGGGGCTGTTTACATGCCCGGCGCCGGCATGAAGAAATCTTTGACCAGGACCGCGCCGTCCCGGTAAATTCTGATGGTGTTGCCGCCGTGGGCGTTGCACGACTCAATATGCCTGTCGTACTGGCAGGGCACGTCATTCACGCTCAGGATGACATCGCCGGGACGGAGCCCCATTTTGTCCGCCCCGCCTCCTTCCAGTATCGCCTCCACCTGTGCGCCTGATGGCGCGTTAAGCCTGCGCAGAAGTTCCGGATCTGGCTTTTTTGACTTGATTCCGAAAAAACCAGGCTTGAATCTGACGAAAAATATGCCCTGATAGTTGTAATAGTCATCGGAATACGGGACGTACTCCACCACGATGGTATCCGGCTCCCTCACCTCGCGTTTTATCCAGGCGGTTTCTTTTCCCCGGCTGGTCTTTACCGTGACTTTTTCCCTGGTCGTGTAGGTACGGCCGGGGATTACCGTTTCTTCCCGCCGTGTCCCCGATTCCGTATGCGCGTAGGGCGCGGACCAGAGCACCAGGCAGGCCCCCAGGCTTTCCGCCTGGGCCAGGGCTTCGGAGTCGCCGTCGTTCCCCAGCCCCTGCCAGTCGGAGCGGCCGATCACGGCGTATCCCCTGGCGTACATGTCGTTTATTATTTTGTCTTCCGGCTCATCCGGCAATTGCCTGACCTCAGGCTTCTCGCAGGCGATCATGGCGGGATCTTTCTTGATGTCGTCAGAGCTCATCCCCCGGTAATAAGCGCCGAAATTGCCGGCGCAACCGGCCAGGGAGAGACAGGCGAGCAAAAGCGGGACGACGAACCTTTTCATAGCGCCTCCGTTGCCATCAATAATATTATCCGCAGCTTATACCATACAGCCGCCATTATCCAGGCAATTAAGTTGGTCCGCGAGTATGCCTGAGGTTTTACAGAATATTTTTGGGGGACGGAGCAGGGAAAATATAAGGGCATGGATTTCCGCCTTTGCGGCAAGCCATGCCTTTTTCAATTGTGTCCAGCCTTGCGGAACCGCGCCGTTACTGAAAGAAACTGGCGAACAGCAGCACGTTCAACACGCCCACCACAACAGCGAGCACAATCAGGGAGCTCTTGGTGAACGGTCCGTTGGCGTGCCGGCCCATGACCTTTTTGGAGGAGGTCAGCCAGATCTGGGTGATCATGGTTATGGGGAGCTGCACGGACAGAAGCATTTGCGAAACGAGCAGCCCCTGGAATGAGTTGTCCAGAAAGCTGATGATCAGGGCCGCCCCGGCCAGACTCAGGATCACGCCCATTTTTGTGTGACTGTCGCGCATGTCGTAGGGTTCGCCGAACATGCCGGCCACAATGCTGCCGGCGGCCATGCCGGAGGTTACCGTGGAGGCCATGCCGGCCATAAGCAGGGCCACGGCGAACACCGTGGAGGCGTTCGCCCCCAGAAGCGGGCGGAGCAGTTCCTTGGCCTGCTCCAGTTCCGTGACCGCCTGCCCGGCCGCGAAGAACGTCCCGGCGGCCAGCAGGATCATGGCGCTGTTAATGGCCCAGCCCACCAGCATGGAGAACAGGGTGTCAAAAAACTCGTAATCCAGCTGTTTTTTTATGATCGCTTCATCTTCCAGGTGCCATTGCCGGCTCTGGATCACTTCCGAATGCAGGAACAGGTTGTGCGGCATGACCACCGCGCCCAGCACGCTCATGATTATGAGCATGGAGCCTGCCGGAAAATCCGGCGCTACCCAGCCTTTGGCCGCGGCCGGCCAGTCCACGGGCACCAGGTAGATCTCGTACAAAAAGGATACCCCGATCACCGAGACAAAGGCGATGATCCAACGTTCCACCTTTTTGTAGGAGTTGGTGAGCAGCAGCGCCACGATTACGGCCACGGTCAGCCAGGCGCCGGCCGCAATGGGCAGCTTGAAGAGCATGTGCAGGGCAATGGCCGAGCCGAGCACTTCCGCCAGGGATGTGGCCATGGAGGCTCCAACCGCGCTCAGCAGCACCGGAACGGCCACCGGCCTGGGCAGGTGGCGCATGGCGGCTTCAGCCAGGCACAGGCCGCTGGCGATGCCAAGATGCGCCGCGTTGTGCTGCAGAATAATCAGCATCAGGGTGGCCAGGCTGACCATCCAGAGCAAGCTGTAGCCGTATCCGGCCCCGGCCGCCAGGTTGGAAGCCCAGTTGCCGGGATCGATAAAGCCCACGGTCACCAGCAGGCCCGGACCGATATATTTTAAAATCTCCAGGCCGCCAAAATGCGGCTTGTGGCGGCCGCCGCCGCGCCAGGAGAAAAACCGCAGGAATGTCTTTTTCATAGTGCTTGCAAAAATACCATGCCGTTTATTTTAGTAAAGCGAAATCCACATGATAATGCCCGTCATGCGGAAACCAGGCCTTGTTCTCCATAAAGCGCATATCCCCGAGGCGTTTGAAATTCGGGTCCGCGCGCAGCAGCTTGAGCAGCGGCGGATCAAAGATCACCCGCTCTATCTTGAGCCCCTGCGCCGCTGCTTCCTGGCGCAGGGCGTCCAGATGGGCGATCATGGCGGCGGTGTCCAGGCGAGAGTCTTGGTACCGGCCGTTATTGTCCAGGCGTATTCCATACCCCCAAAGATTCGCCGTGTTGCAGGGCAGGGTGGCCGGCGCGGCTTTGCCTGTCGCGTCCGGCTTGCGCACCGGCGTGATGAAATCCGCGGACAGGCCCTGCTGATGCGTGCGGTGCGGTCTGAAGCGGCCACCGCCTTTCCAGCCCATTTCCGCGTAGATGAACCGCAGTTCCGGGTGTGATGCCGCGAGCCTGGCGTAAGCCTTGAGCACGGCAACGGCCGCCCGGCCCTTCAGATAATAGCGGCCGGCCCCGTATCCGGGCAGGGAACTGGCCTGAAAATTATCTCCGCTGAGCGGCAGGCACTGGTAGCTGTCCGCGTCCCCAGAGTCATTGTAAGATACGGGATCGACGCGTTGCGCGTAGAGGCCGTTAAGCGTGAGGGCGCCCGTGCCGGCCAGGATCGCGGCAAGAATGATGATCAGCGTTCGTCTTAAAAATTTCATGGCTTTAAGATTAGGTAGTCTCCTGTCTGCACATATAACCTAAGTCTGAAGACGTGCAAGCAAATTGACGGCGCTTCTCCGGCCGCCCGGCGCTCGCCTTGTTGAATTTAGAAAAAACTGTGTTATTTAACTATCAAAGATATCTGCTGGAAGCGCAACGGGGGGGACTACGATGCTCCTTACAAAAGATCAGTTCATGGATTTTATGGATTTTCCGCGCGAGTGGCGGAAGTATGACTTGTATTCCGACCAGCTTTTCGCCGTCCAGTACGCGGAGGTTTTGAAAGACCTGGGGGAAGACGGCCTTAAGGAAAAGCTCCGGCACGGCAAATACGGCTACGGCAGCGAGCATTACCGGTGCGGTGCGGCTTTTTACATGGTCAGGCGCAAAAGGCGCGTGCCCGGCCTTAAAAAAGCCCTGCGCAAAGACCCGGACAAGCTCATGAGCGATTTTGTCATCAGGGATCTCAAGCTTTGACAGGAGTCGCCCATATTCTCCGCTTCATGCCTCCGGCTTGAAGTTCGCCCTTTGACAGCCTGCCGGATCTTTTTATGCCCAGAGGTTTTGCCGGAGGGCTGGAAGCCCCGGATACCGGGCTTGTCCACTTTAGCCTTGACTTTCTGATAAAAAACGTTTGGTTGATGCGGAGCAAGTTATTTCAGGAGATGAATATGGCTATAGGCTGGGCCGGGGACGGCGCGGTGCAGGATCAGATTGCCGATTCCCTGGCGGACGAGGTGGCCCGCGTCCGGAGCAGATTGCCCAATGGCGAAAGCCTTTTGGAATGCGAGGAGTGCGGGGAAGCAATCCACCCGGCCCGGCGCAAGGCCCTGCCCGGCGTGCGCCTGTGCGTGGCCTGCCAGGCGGAGCGCGATAAAGAGGAAAAAGCCGTCAGCCCCTATAACCGCAAAGGCAGTAAGGACAGCCAACTGCGCTGATTCCAATTCGAACGGGACACCATGAAAAAACGCCTGCTTTCCATTGCGCGCCGCACCCGGAGCGCTTCTTCAGTCTTCATTCTTGTCGCCAGCCTGCTCACGCCGGGGTTGGCCTGGGGCGCGGAGCGCCGGAATTCGCCCGTTGATCCGGCCGCCAATCAGGCCTTTATTCAAGCTCTGCTTAAGGGCGGCCGGGCGGAAGCGGACCGCAGGCCGCTCTATCGCAGCGCCTATTACCGGGGCGGTTTGCCGCCAGCCAGCGAGGGCGTATGCACGGATTTGATCTGGCGGGCCTGCAAGGACGCGGGCTACGACCTTAAAACCCTGCTGGACGCGGATATTCGCGCCAATCCCGGCGCATACCCCAGAGCCGGGAAAAATCCGGACCCGAACATCGACTTCCGGCGCGTACCCAACCAGGCCGCGTTCTTCAAGCGCCACAGCCAGAGCCTGCCGATCATCTTAAAGCCCGACGACCCAGCCAACCTGGCCCTCTGGCTGCCCGGCGACATCGTGGTCTTTAGAAACCCGGACCATATCGCCATCATCTCGGACAAACGCAACGCGGACGGCGTGCCGCTCCTGCTGCACAACCAGGGCCCTTGGGCCAGCGAGGGCGACGACTTCCTCTACTGGGCCGGCCGCGGCATTGTGGCCCACTTTTGCCCGCCGTTTAAGAAATAGGTTAATAGGGCGCCGCCCCAGACCCCGCCTGGTGGAATCATTCCCCTGCCAGGGGGTTCGGAGGACGGAGTCCCTCAAATCAATCAAAGCCGCTTTCCCTAATTAAAACTCCAACAGCGGCCTGCCAGAAACGCGCGGCAAAGCTGCGGCGTTCGCCTTGCAGGAAGACGCGGCCGGTCAGGGACTGGGTGGGCAGGTTGTCGCCCCGCGCTTGGCAGAGGACTTTATACAGGGCCTGTTCCGGCACGATGCGGCCGGCCGGGGTGCGTTTGGCCGGAATGATTCCGCCGGGCGATGTGGCGGGCAGTTCCGGCTGGGGGATGTCCCGGACGGCGGAATGCTCCAGGGCGGTGATTTGTATGGGGATTGGTTTGAAGAATCCGCTGAGGGGGTAAAACAGTCCATAGTCGCCCACAGACAGGCGCTCCATGTCTTCTTCCGCCACATAGGCGGTGATGATGCCGCCCGGCTCGGCCACCAGGCCGAGCTTCATTTTTTCCGGCACCCAGGAGCCTGGAACGGCCCAGGCCGGCAGATCCTGAAACAGCCCGTCAAAGGGCGCGCTAATGGTCAGCCGGGCTTTATCGCGCGTGAGGCCATCCAGTTCGGAGGCGGCGGACTGCATTTCCCGCATGTCCACGGCGTAGGAAAGGCGCAGCTCCGGGTCCAGGCTGGCGGCGGCCAGCCGGCTCCGCAGGGATTCCAGCTTGCGCCGGACTATTTCCAGGCGGCCGTCCAGATCCGGCGAGGCCAGGGTAAGCAGGATTTCATCCGTTTTGACGTATTCGCCCGGTTGCCTGTTCACACTTTGTATTCTGGCCGGATGGGGCACGTACAGGGCGGCCAGGCGCTGGGCGGAAAGCAGGGCGAAGCCCTCCACGTGGGTGCGCCAGGGAATGACGAAGAGGGCCAGCAGAGCTGCGAAAAGCAGGCCGACGCAGGCGGTGCGCAAGGAAAACCTGATCGCTTTGCGCCGCGAATGCCAGTGGGCCAGTTCCCTGTAGATGGGCAGGGCGATGAACCAGATGACTTCCACCAGCATCAGGGCCAGACCGAGGATTTTGAAGAACAGGTGGTAGACCAGAAGCGCTATGCCCATGAACAGGAAGAAGCGGTACAGCCAGGTGCTGTAGGCGTAGAGGATCAGCTTGCGCCGGGTGCCCGGCGGGAATGGTTCCGGCTGCGGATCGCCAAAGCCGAAGAGCAGCTCCCGCAGATGCCGGCGGGCCAGGGCAAAGGAGCGTTGCTGCAAGCCGGGAATGTCCCAGTAGTCGGAAAGGATGTAATAGCCGTCGTAGCGCATGCATGGATTGGCGTTCACGGCCAGGGTGGCCAGCCAGGTCACCCCGGCCAGGGTGAGCACCGCGCTTTTGGCGTCGCCTGGCGGCAGCAGGGGCCAGATCAGCGAGGCCACCGCGGCCAGCAACAGTTCCGCGCCCACGCCGGAAAGATCCACCAGCAGGCGGTCGGCGCGTTTGGGCAGCTTCCAGGCTTCGGTCACATCGGTCCAGAGCACCGGGGTAAAGCACATCAGGGCCAGGCCCATGCGCGGCACGCGCAGGCCAAGATGCTTGGCGGCAAAGGCGTGCCCCAGCTCATGCAGTGTTTTGGCCAGGCCCAGGGCCAGAATGACGGTCAGGCTCCCCTGCCAGGTCCACAAAGTTTGCAGGTGCAGCAAAAAGGCCACCCACTCGCGGGATACCAGGTACAACCCCAGCAGGCTGGCGCAAATCAGGGCGATGAGAAAAGGGCGGCTGAACATCCAGCGCACCAGGCCCAGGTTGGACTCCAGCCAGGCGTCCGGGGCGAGCAGCGGGATGCGCATGAACAGGTAGCCGTGAATGATCTTATGGCCCAGGCTGGTTTTGGCCAACTCCCGCATCTGGGCAAGGCGGGCGCTGTCCTGCGGTGTGCTGGCCACAATCAGGCCGTTGCGCAGGGCAAAGTCATGCACCGCCTGAATGGAGTCAGGGGCGGGATAAAGGGTGGTCTCGTTCCGGATGGCTTGCCCGATGGCCTGGGCTGAGCCCAGCCGCCAGCGGGAGAGCACTTCAAACTCCAGCCAGCCGATCCGGAAAAACCGGTGCGCGGCCGGGTCCTGCAAAGTCCAGGTGGGAGCGCCCTGCGGACTGGGCGGCCCTTGCGAAAGGCGCAGCTCGTCGCGCAGGGGCGGCCAGGGAGGGGGGGGCGGCCCGGCTTTGGGCGCGGCGGCCTGGCCGGCTGTTACAGGCCCAGCCATTGCCGCACCTGAAGAAAAGGCCTGCGCAGAAGCAGGGCGGCCAGGGGCGCCCGCTGGCCGTACAATTTGGCCGTGCCGCGCAGGCCCAGGCGCGGCAGGGGGGATTCCGGAGCGAATTGGGCGCGCAGGGTGAAGGCCAGGCCGGCGCCCGGCGTTTCCGCGGCCTGGTAGCCGATGAAGGCCAGCGTGCCGGGCAGGGGCGCGTGCGGGCTGATGTTCGGGAAAAAGAGCAGGCTGTCGCCCAGGTTCAGGGGCAGGGTCTCGCTCATGGGCAGGCTTATTTCCAGTTGGACCAGGGCGGGATCCGCCACTTCCATGATCTTCTGCCCCAGGCTGACCGGCCGGCCGAGCCATTGATCCGGATCATCCAGCACGGCCACGCCGCCCACCGGGCTTACAATGATTACACGGGCGAGCTGGGATTCCACAAGGGCCACTTCCGCGGCCAGTTGCTCCGCCCGGCCTTGAAGCATGGGCAGGCGGATTTTGCTGCGCGGGTCCGCCAGGCTTAGCTGCTGGGTCTGCTGCAATTCCGCCCTGGCGATTTCCAGGTTTTTCTGGGCCACCACCAGGCGGGTGCGCAATTGGTCGTCTTCCAGATCCAGGATTTTATCCCCGGCCGCGACCGGCTGGTTGGGCCGCACAAAAAAGCTTTTGATTACCCCGTCCAGGCTGGCCCGGATATGCGCCGGACGCAGGGGGGTGACTTCCGCCGGGGCCAGCACGGACTGGCGGACAGGAAAAAGCAGGGCAAGGCACAAGGCCGCCAGCAGCCAGAGCTTTTTGTTTTTTATGGACGGCAGTTTGCCCCCCAGGCCGGCGGACGCGGCCTGGGGGGCCAGGCGCTGGGCGCAGGATTCCGCCAGATGGCTGAGCAACTCCATTTCGCTGTTCTGGAACGGTTCGTCGCGCAGCAGGGCCAGGGCGCCCACAAGATTGTCCCCGGCGCGCAGGGGCAGCCAGAGCCCGGCCGGGGGCAGCCAGTCCGCCCAGTCCCTGGCCAGGTCCGGCGGCAGCATGTCCGGGCCGAAAGGGCCGGCGGAAGCGTGTTCCGGAGTTTTGCGCATGGCCCTGGCCACGGCTTCCAGCCACAAAACAAAGGGCGCGCCGGGGTCCGGGCTGGCCAGGCCGGAAACAGCGGCGGCCTTCCATATTCCGTCCCGCCCGGCCTGCCAGAACACGGCCTGGCGGTAGGGGGCAAGAACTCGGGTTTCATTGACCAGAATAAAGGGCAGTTCGCGCTCTTCCGCCTGCCTGGCCCGGCGCTGCAATTGCAGCAGGAGCCCCAGGCGCACCAGGGCGGCTTGCGGGTCTTCCGGGCGTCTGGCAGGGGGCATGGCTATTTTCCCCGCTGGTCCGGCGGCGTCACCAGCGCTTCGCCGCTCATGCCGGGCAACGGCCTGGCGTCTTTATCCGCGAACACGGCATAGGCTTTTATGGACTGGCTGACCGCGTCCACCTTGCCGCTGAGCCGGACCAGCCTGGCCCGGTGGGTGCTCTGGGTTTCGTCTATGCGCACCTGAAACTCGTAGCCGGGGGTGAACCAGGGCAGCCAGAGCGATGGCACGATGAATTCCAGCTCCAGATCCGTAGGGTCCAGAATTTCCAGCAACGGCTGGCCTTCATTGACAAACTGGCTTTGCTGAACCAGGCGTTCGGAAACCCTGCCGGCAAACGGGGCGGCCACAGTGCAGCGCTCCACCATGATCCGGGCCACGGTCGCCTCGGCCGCCGCCTGGTCCGCTTCCGCCCGGGCCACGGCCAGCTCAAGCTGGCTGCGCGAGTTCAGAGCCGCCAGTTTTTTGGTGGTGTTGTAAAGGGCCACGGCTTTTTGCACCGAGGCTTCGGCCCGCCTGAGCTGCGCCGTGGGCACGGCGCAGTCCAGCCGGACCAGGGGCTGGCCCTTGGTGAAGGCATCGCCGTCGCGCGCCTCCAACAGGGCGATATGGCCGGACATCTGGCTGGAGAGCACGGTCTGGCGCAGCGCCGTGACCTTGATGCGCGGGCCGGGCGGCAACACAGGCGCTCCGGCGGCGGACTGAGTTTGGGCTTCCGGAGTTTCCGTTGCGCTCAAAGCCCGGCCGGCGCAAAGCCCCAGAACAAGACAAAGCAGCCCGGCCGGCAGACGGAATTTATTGATGCTCATAAATGTATTCACCGCACCGCGATTTTGTCATCCAGAGCGGCGGGTTCCGCAGCTTCAGACTGTTCAAAGGGCATGGCGCCGGACCACCACAAGTCCATCTGTTTGCGCACGGCCACGGACATGCTGGGCAGATCCTCGCCGGCAAAACTTTGGGGGGCCAGATCCCCGCCCAGAGAGAAGTACATATTGCCCCAGTACAGGTAAATGTCCGAAAGGCTGCGGTCGTGCTCAATCTGGGCGCGCACCGCGCTTACGGAGCGGCGGATTATGGCCAGCTTGCTTTGGGCTTCCAGATTGGCCTCGTTCCGGGCCACGCCCAGGATTTTCTCCTCTATGCCGTTCAGTTCCTTGGAATAGGCGTAATCTTCCAGCGCCTGCTTGTACTGGTAATAGCTCAGGTTTATCTGGACCAGGGCGGCCACGGTCTGGGCCAGGCGGCGCGTGCGGGTGACGTCCACTTTGGTGTTGGCGGCCTGGATCTGCATGGGGCCGGTGATCAGGTTGAACAGGTTCATGGTGGCCCGCGCGCCTATTTCCGCCCAGCTTTCATGCACCAGGAAGCTGTTGCCGTCATAGTTCCAGCCGGCGAAAAGCGACACGCCGGGAATCATGCGCAGGATTTCCTTGCGCACCTCGGTTTTATCAATGCGTTCCTGGTAGGCTTCCTCGCGCAGATCCGGCCGCAGGGCCAGGCCCTTGTCCTCCAGTTCGTCCACGGAGGCGGCCAGGGGAGGCGGGGTGAGCAGGCGCTCGTCCGGAACGGCCACATTGAAAGTCCGGCCCAGGGGCACGTTGATCAGGGCGGCCAGCTTGATGCGCGACATATGCAGGTCCGCCTGGATGCGCCGCAACTGGCTGACTATGGTGAGCAGATCCCGGTGTTGGTCCAGGGTTTCCAGGGGCGGTGAAAGACGCTCCGCCTGGATGGCCTTGTAGGAATCCAGAGCCAGGCGGGATTCGTCCAGGGCTTTGTCCACCAGGGGCAGCAGGCGGTCGGCGGTTACGGCCTTCCAGTAGGCCGCGATCACTTCCTTGACCATGTTGTTGACCACGCGGCGCTTGCGCTCCCGCATGATCAGCAGGCGGTCCGCCTGTTGTTTGGCCTGGAAGTAGCTGAGCCCGAAGTCCAGCACGGTCCAGCTCAAAGTAAGGTCCGCCGTGGTCCGTTCTTTGTCCGAAGAAACAGACGGTTCCAGAGTCTGCTGGCGGGTTTTGTAGGAAATGGATGAAGAAGCCAGCTCGTTGTCGCGGGCGCTGTACCCGGCGTTGGCCGCCAGCTTGGGCAGCATGGCGTAAGTGGCCGCCGTGAGCTGCTGGTCGTGGAACACCGCCTCCATAACCGCCAGCCGGTGGTCGTAGTTGTACTTCAGGGCCCTGGCGATGGCCATTTCCAGAGTCAGGGGGCCTTCCAGTGGGTCCTGGCCTTCGTAGAGCCTCTGTTTATCCTCGGCCACGCGCTGCTGGTGTTCCGCCAGGGTCATGGGGTCCGGCTTGAGCGCGCAGGCCTGGGAAAGAAGGGCGACAAGAGCGAGTAGAGCCAACGGGTAAAAGCGCATCGAGTTCTACCTCTAAGTTATGGTTTCCGAAACTCGGTTTTTTAACCACACAAGCGATTCAGGCATTCCAGGGCCTTGTGGAACATGGCCTGCTGCCCGCTCCTGGCGATCAACTCATCAAGGGGCATGGCCCCGGCTGCGGCCTCATCCGTTTCAGCGGCATCCGCATTTACAGGTTCCGCCAGCAACGGGCGGCTTGCGGCCCCGTCAGCCTTGTTCAGGACTTGCGCGCCCTCCGGCTGGTCCGGTCCGTCCGGGAGCCTGTTGTCGCGCGGTTCGGTTTCCGGCCTGCCGGCTCCGGGCTGAACGGCTGAGGGATCCACCACGTTCAGCCTGAAGACCGCCTTGGCGGTATTGTTGTGCCTGTCCCTGGCCGTGATGATCAGATCCACGGGCTTGTCCACGGCCACCTTGACGTTGCAGTTGAAGGTGCAGGTTCTGCCGTTCCAGATGATCCCCTCGGGCAGGGGCGAGCCGTCGGACGTGGCCGCTTCGAAGAACAGTTCCTCGTCCCGGGAGTGCCGGAACAGATCCTTGGGCAGGCTGACCGTCTGGAGGTAGCCGGCGTAGACAACCTGGTCGTCCATGCGGCCGGTGAGGGTGATTACCGGCCGCTCGTGGCCCGTGTACAGGTTGGACAGAGTTTGTCCAAGCCCGGCCACGTTGCTGTCCAGCGAGGATTCCAGCGCCCGCCGGACGGACTCCACCTCGCGCACCACAGGCTTGTCCGTGGTCAGATCCAGGCCGGAGCCGGGCAGGGGGGCGGGCGGCGGCAGAACCGGCGGCGGCGCGCCGGGCATTTCATCCCGCTGGCCTTTATCCTTGTCCTTGCCGTCCTCGATGATGACCACGGGCGGGGCTTCCTTGACGATCGTAATGCGCAGGACAGCCGTGGCCGTGAACCCGCCGGAATCCCGCACCGTGTAGCTGATTTCCTCCAGCGCGGTCTCGCCCGCCTTCATAGCGGCCAGCAGCGGGTGGGCGCGGTTGACCGTGTAGGAATAGCCGCCGTCCGCGTTGATGGTCAGGGCGCCGTACTTGGCCTGGGCCGCCCCGGAACTGATCACCGTGAGCGGTCCTTCGTGGTCGAAGTCGTTGCTCAGGACGTTGCCGGCAATGGGGGCGCGGGCTTCCGTGCCTATGGCGCGCGCGTCATCCGTCGGCATGGGCGGATCGTCCACCAGGGTTATGTCCACCACCTGGCGCAGGGTTCCGGTGCCGGAATCCTTGCCCCGCGGGTTGAGGCCCTGCGGGTAAAAGCCGTTTTGCTGATAGTTGCCGTCGTCCACAGTCCAGATCAGGGCCACGCTCGGTTCAGGATTGCGGGAGGAGTTGGCGTAGGTGATCAGGCGCAGGACTTCGCTCACCAGCCGGCTGTTCGCATTTTCGTTAAAGGTGAGTTTGAGCGTGCCGCCGCTGTTTTTGCTGACCTCGCCAAGGGTGACGCCGTTATAAACCAGCTTGCCGCCCTGGGTCAGGCCGCCGAGCGCGCCGGAGGAGCCGAACCGGTCCGCGCCGTTCGGGCCGCCTTCCCGCTGGATGGTTACGGAAGCGCCTTTCCAGCGGTCCGTGTTCTGAGCGTGGTCCAGGTTGGTGTCGCTGACGCCGATGTTCGGCGCGAGCACCACCGGGCCGTCGCCTTCGGTGATCCGGACGGGCGCGGCGGGCCCGCCGGAGAATTCCGGCAGATAGTTCCGCGGCAGCACCGCCACCATCAGCCCGACAATTTGCTCGGATACGGCGGTTGCGCCGCCCCGCCGGCTTACGTCGCCACGCTCGCCGGTATTTCTGGCCGTGGTGTCGGAACTGTCGGCCAGGGCCACCTTAAGAGCCGAGTGCGGCATGACGCCAACAGGGATCTGGTAGCTGGCGTCGTAGGCAAAACGGATTTGCGTGCCCGCCTTTATGAACACGGCGTTCGATTCCGACAGGCCGGAGATATCCCGCCAGGCCATGCCGTCATAATACTGCCATTTGCCGAGTTGGCCGGGGCCGAGAATGCCGACGGCCCAGACGCCCTTGAACCCGTCCGCCGAGCTTCCGTCCGGCACCGCGTCCGCGCTGTCCAGGAAGGCGCCCCTGATGGCCGCGTCAATAGTGGTGCTCAGCCGGTTGCCGGGGCTGGAGGGGTTGTCGCGGTCCACCAGCATGGGGCCCTGGTAGATGTATTTATCTCCGCTGGCCGGGCCGACCGGGGAGAACTTTGAACCGTCCCATAAGGGCGCGTCGTTGACCGGGGTGACCGTGGCCTTAAGGGTAAGAGCCCGCGCGGAAACAGGCGTTGCGCCGCCAACGCCCGCCAGGCTGGCCTGGCTGCCGCTGGCCGGCGGGCTGGCGAAAGCGCCGGTGTTTTCCACCAGGTGGGCTTTGAGTTCGCCGGGCGCGCCGTTCCAGTCTCTGGCCGGCAGGAAGCGGATTTTATCCGTGGCCCGTATGAACATGCCGGCGGTCAGGCTGTTCCAGTTCACGCCGTCATTGCTGTACTGCCAGACGCCCTTGACCGGATCGCCAGCCGCGCTTTCCACAATAATGCCGGCCAGGCCGGCCGCCAGTGACCCGGAAGGGTTGGCGGAGGCGTCATGCTTGTCGTCCCTGGCGTCGCTGAAACGCCCGCCGAAGAGCGCGGCCACGCTGTCGCCGGCCGGGCGGCTGTCTTCCGCCACCACATAATCAATGGGCGTGTTCGGATTAAGCGCTGTGGGCGCGTCGTTTACCGCGCGGACCGTCGGCTTAAGGGTGAGGAAGCCGGCGGAGATCGGCGTTGTGCCGCCGGTTGCGCCCAGGCTGGCGGATGCGTCGGAACCGCTGGCCGGCAGCGCGCCGCTGTAAGCTCCGGAATTTTCCACCAGGTGGGCTTGCAGCTCGCCGGGCGCGCCGTTGTAATCCGGGGCGGGCAGGAAGCGGATTTTGTCCGTGGCCCGCACGAACATGCCGGCCGTAAGGCTGTTCCAGTTCACGCCGTCGTTGCTGTACTGCCAGACGCCCTTGGCCGGATCGCTGGCCGCGCTTTTTACAATGATGCCGGCCAGGCTGTCCGCTGTGGAGCCGGCCGGGTTGGAACCAGTGTTGTATCTGGCGTCCGCTGAGTCGCTGAAGCGCCCGCCGAACAGGCTGCCCGCCGTGTCTCCGGCCGGGAGGCCGTCCTCATCCACGGCATAGTCAATGGCCGTGCCGGGATTCAGGGCCACAGGCGCATCGTTGACCTTGGCGATCGTGCCGGTAATGCTCACGGCGTCGGCGGAGATATGCGTTGCCCCGCCGCTGTTCGTCCCGCTGACGTCAATATTGGCCGTGCCGGTGGCGTAGCTCGCGCCGGCTTCCACCAGGCGGGCCTGCAGCGTGCCCAGCGTGCCGTTGTAGTCGGCCGCCGGGGTAAAGCGCAGTTGGGTGTTCGCGGCCAGGTACAGGCCGTCGGCGGTAGTGCGGGTTCCCACGGCCTGCCAGTTCAGGCCGTCCGTGGAATATTCCCAGACGCCCTGGGCCGGTGCGGCCGCGTTGCCCGTGATGATCACGCCGGCAAAGGCGGAGCTGTCGTCCGGCGTGCCCCTGGCGTCCGCCGCGTCGCTGAGGGAGTTGCCGAATAGCGCGTTCACGGTTGTTGTGGTCAGGCTGTCTTCCGTGTGGTTTTGCGTGACCGTGTCCTTGCCGGCTACTATGGTCGGCGCGTCGTTGACGCCGCTCACGCTTATGCCCAGGGTCATGGTGTCGCTCGAATAGCGGGTCACGCCGCCAAAGCCGGAGATGTTGTGGGCTGTCGCGCCGCCGTAGCTGGCGGCCGGGTTGCCGGCCACGGTCGGGGAGCTGTCAATCAGGCGCACGGTGAGCTGGCCGGGTGCGCCCTTCCAGTCCTGGGCCGGGCTGAAGCGCACGGACCAGTCCGCCTTAATGGCAAAGCCCTGGCCAACGGCAACGTCCGGAATATCCTTCCAGCCGGAGCCGTCGTTGTACTGCCAGGCCCCCTCGGCCGCTGCGGCCGTATTGCCGGTGATCAGCACTCCTTCCAGATTGTTGGGGGAGGATCCGCCGGACACGGCGGAAGTCACGCTGTCCGTGGAATCGTCAAAGTGGCTGCCGAAGATGGCGCTGACCAGGCCGCCGTTGTTCGCGGCCGGGTCTTCCGTGATGCCGCCCAGAGCGGCCGTGTTGCCGTTCTTGATCCCAGGCGCGTCGTTCACGGCCGCGATGCTGGTGGCCAGTTCCACGGAAGCGCTGGAATAGCGGGTGGTTCCGCCCCTGGATGAGGCGTTGCTTAAATCCACATTAGCGCCGGTGGCCGGCACCGCCGTGAATGTGTTGTCGTCCGCCAGGTACACGGTGAGCTTGCCGGGCGTGCCGTTGAAGTCGCCTGCCGCCAGGAAGCGGATTTTGGCGGCGGCGTCAAGGTACAGGCCCTTGATGGCGCTGAAGTCCGTGGGAATATCCTTCCAGGTTCCATCAAAGTACTGCCATTTTCCCTGGGTGGCCGCATCCGCCGTGTTGCTTGCAATGACCACGCCGGCCAGACTGTTGGCCGCTGACGCGTCGGAGTTGTCCTTATTGTCATTGAAGTTGCCGCCGAACAGGCCGCCAACGGTATTGCCTGCCGGGTCCGCGCTGTCTTCATGCACCGGGGCCAGCGTGGCCGCGCCCGAAGCCGCGGGAGCGTCGTTAACCGGGGTGACGCTGGTTGTCAAATCCACTGAAGCCGTGGAGTAGCGGGTTATGCCGCCCCTGCTGGAAGCGTTGCTCAAGTTCACTGTGGCCCCCAGAGCCGGGGCGGCGGTGGAGCTGTTATCGTCCGCCAGATACACGGTGAGCTTGCCGGGCGTTCCGTTGTAGTCGCCGTTGGGCAGGAAGCGGATGTTCGTGGCAACGGTAAGGTACAGGCCGCTTGAGGCGTTCAGGCTGGCGGGAATGTCCTTCCAGGTGCCGTCAAAGTACTGCCATTTGCCCTGGGTGGCCGCGTTGGCCGTGTTGCCCACAACCACCACGCCGCCCAGGCCGTTGGCCGTGGAGCCGTTGGAGTTGTCCAGGCCGTCGTTGAAATTGCCGCCAAAGAGATTGCCCACGGTATCGCCGGCCGGATTCGGGCTGTCCTCGTTCACGGCCGGGAGCGCCGTGTCGCCCGTGGCCACTGGCGCGTCGTTGACCGCTGAGATCGAGCCGTCAATGGTCACGGCGCCGGCGGAGACATGCGTTGCCCCGCCGCTGTTCACTCCGCTGACGTCAAGGCCCGCGTCGCCGGTGGCGTAGCTCGCGCCGGCTTCCACCAGGCGGGCCTGCAGGGTGCCCAGCGTGCCGTTGTAGTCGGCCTCCGGGGTAAAGCGCAGTTGGGTGTCTTTGCTCAGGTACAGGCCGTCCGTGGCGCCGCGCGTTCCCACGGCGGTCCAGGTCAGGCCGTCCGTGGAATATTCCCAGACGCCCTGAGCGGCGGTGGCCGCGTTGCTGATAATGATAATGCCGGCAAAGGCGGAGCTGTCGTCCGGCGTGCCCCTGGCGTCCGCCGCATCGCTGAAGGACGGGCCGAACAGCGTATCCACCGTGGTGTTGGTGGTCGTGTCTTCCGTATGGTTCCGGGTGACCGTGGTCTTGCCGGAAACTATGGCCGGGGCGTCGTTGACGCTGGTCACGCTTATGCCCAGAGTCATTGTGCCGGTTGAATAGCGGGTTACGCCGCCCAGGCCGCTGATGGCGTAGGCCGCGCCGCTATAGTCGGCGGCGGGGTTGCCGGTCGCGGCCGCCGAGCTGTCGATCAACCGGGCGGTAAGCTGGCCGGGCTCGCCCTTCCAGTCCGTGGCCGGGCTGAAGCGCACGGACCAGGAGGCTTTAAGGGCGAATCCGTTGGTGTTGGAGAGGCCGGTGGGAATGTTTTTCCAGCCGCCGCCCGAGTTGTCGTTGTACTGCCAATAGCCCTGCGCGCTCGTGGACGTGTTTCCGGTGAGCAGCACGCCTTCAAAGGCATTGGATGTTGAGCCGCCGGTCACGGCGTCCCTTGAGTCGTCAAAATTGCCGCCGAACAGCGTGCTGACCAGCGCGCCGGAGTTGCCGGCCGTAGCCGCGTCTTCAATGATGCTCGGGAGGGTCTTGGTCAGGTCGCCGCCCGTGACCAGCGGCGCGTCGTTAACGGCGGTGACGCTGGCGGCCAGATCCACTGTGGCCGTGGAATAGCGGGTGGTTCCGCCTCTGTCGGAAGCGTTGCTCAAATCCACGTAAGCGCCCAGAGCCGGGGCGGCCGCATTGCCGTGGGCCGCATCCGCCGCGCTGTTGTCCGCCAGGTAGGCGGTGAGCTTGCCGGGCGCGCCGTTAAAGTCGCCCTCCGGCAGGAAGCGGATTTTGGTGGCCGCTGTCAGGTACAGGCCCTTGATGCCGCTGAAGTCCGTGGGAATGTCCTTCCATGTTCCGTCAAAGTACTGCCATTTGCCCTGGGTGGCCGCGTCAGCCGTATTGCCGATTATGACCACGCCGCCCAGCCCGTTGGCGCTGGAGCCGCCGAAGCCGGTCCGGTTGTCCGTGGCGTCGCTGAAGTTGCCGCCAAAGAGGTTGGTTACGGTATTGCCGGCCGGGTTGGCGCTGTCTTCGTTCACCGCCGCAAGCGCGGCGTTGCCGCTGGCCACTGGCGCGTCGTTAACCGCGCGCACGAAAGTGGCCAGGGTCATGTTGGCGGCGGAGTAACGGGTGTTGCCGCCGGTATTCACTCCGGAAAGATCCACGCCCGTCGCGCCGTTTAACGGGGCGGCCGGGTTGCCGTGGGCCGCGTCCGCCGCGCTGTCGTCCGCCAGGCGCACGGTAAGGTTGCCGGGCGTGCCGTTGAAGTTGCCCAGGGCCTGAAAGCGGATGAGAGCTGTTTTATCCAGGTAGATGCCGTTGCTCAGGCTGGTCGTGGTGCTTATGGTGTTCCAGTTCGCCCCGTTGTCCGTGGAATACTGCCAGACGCCTTGGGTGGCGGCGTTGGCCGCGTTGCCCACTATGACCACTCCGGCCAGGACGTTGGAGTCCGATCCCGCGGGATTGTTAGGGTTATACGTGGTGTCCTTCTGGGAATCCGCGGTATCGCCCAGCAGGCCGTCAAAAAGCTCCTGCACGGTTTTGCCGGTCCAGGCGTTGGCGGCCGTGTCCTCAAAATCCCCCTGGGCCTTGTTGTTGGCGTCATTGGCCCCGCCCCAGAAGTAGGCGGAGTTGCGCACGTTGGTGGGCGCGTCGTTGATCGCCGTTATGCTGATGTTGCCGGTCTGGGTGACGGCCAGGCCCTCGTACTGGTCCTTGTGGGGTTGGGTGTCGGACAGATTGAAGGGGTTGTCGCCCGGCACGGGAACGGTGCCGGCCGGCTTGTCGCCCCACAGGCCCAAGTCGTGGGCGTATACGGTAACCTGGGCCTGGCCGTTGTATTCCGCCGGAGCTTTGTAGGTTATCTGCTTCAGGGCGGCGTTGAGGATATCCAGCGGAGCCTTGAAGTAAACGGTCTTTTTGTCGTCCGAGATTTTGAAGGCGTCGCGCAGGGCCGGATCGCCGCCGAATTTGAAGCCGGCCGCCGTGAGTTCCGCCTGGGTAACGCCCAGCTCGCCCACGTCCACGCTGATCTTCACGTAAATCTGGCCGCCGAAGGTGTCCGGGTCGTTCAGGACGATCAGGGCGGGGTTGGAGGCGAATATTTTGGCCGCTCCGTCGTCCTCGCTGATGTTCCAGCCCAGGGGGGGCATGGCGACGGACGGCGCGTCGTTTTTGTTGCTGCAATTTATGATCAGAAGATGCGTGGCTTCTTTCAAACTGTTGACGGTGTCCGGCGCGCCGTTGGACTTGCCGTCGGCGGAAAGTTTGTCCGAAGCGGTTATCTTGATGGTGACCGGGTTGGTGGCGTCCCAGTTGGCGCGGTCGTACTGCAACTGGCCCAGCAGGGTGTTCAGGCCGGCTTCGGTGCCGGTGAGCACCAGCGTGGTGTAATGGGCAGGGTCGCCGTCGTTCAGGCAGGCGCCCTTGCTGGCCCCCACTGCGGCTATCTGGGCGTCGGTCAGCTTAAGCCAGCCGTTGCCCGCGCCCTGGATTTCCAGCGTCAGGGTAAGCTGGTCCACCTTGGCGCTGCCCGTGCCGGATTTGTCCGGGTGCAGGTCCAGATCGTAGAGCGAGATGGCCACCGGATTGTCCAGGGCGTCCAAGCCGCTGAAGAGCAGCGGGGAGCGGATGAATATTTCCGTGGGCGCGGTGATTGCCGGCGCGTCGTTGACCGGGGTTACGGTCATGGCGATTTTACCGGAAACGCCCAGACCCCAGATATCGTTGTTGGTATCGTCTTTGCGGCTGGTATTGTACTTGAAGGCCTGGCCGTACAGATCCTGGTTGGTGTTGCTGACGTTGTTCGGCAAGTCGCCGCTGTTGGCGTTGTCGTAATATTTGTAGACGATGCTTTCCGGTCCGTTATAGTCCGCGCCCGGCTTGTAGGTAAGGGTGGCCAGCACGTCGTTGATCTGCTTGAGCGTGCCGGTTATGGTCACGGTTTTCGTGCCCTGGCCGGTGATGGTCGGGCCGGCCAGGGCGGTGTAATACAGGTTGCCGTGCTCCGCCGTGAGCACGATTTTGTTGCCGCCCCGGTCAAAGGCGTCGCTATCCGTGATCTTTATGGGATTGCCGTCGTTTTTCACGGCCACGGCCCCGGAATCCTCGCCGACGGTCAGTGTGGCGGGACTGGCCGCGTCAATGGCCGGAGCGTCGTTGACCGGGCTGATGTACACCGTGATGGGCTTGCTTACGTCGTAGACCTGGTCCGTCAAATCCTGGCCGCCGTTGGGATTGGTCCATCCGCCCAATCCGTCCGGCTTGCCGTCGTGAACGGTAACGGTCACCTTGATGTCGCCGTTGGGGTCATAGGCTGTGCCGGCCTGGCCGCCCGTGGGGTCGGACTGGATTTTCACCTGGTGCAGCCAGGTCTGGATTTGCTCCAAGGTGCCGGTAAGCCGGTAGCTGGCGGCCGTGCGCGTGGCTATGCCGGTGTTGTCCGGAGAAAAAGCGTTGCCGTTCCAGAAATAGAGGAAGACTTTGCTCAGATCCAGGCCGGGGGTGGTTGTGGAGAGCGCCAGATCCACGGTCACCACGTTGTGGACCACGCCGGTATCCGCCGCGCCGTCGTATTTGTTGTTGTCGCCGTAGTCCGGATCGGTAATCCGGATGTCGTTGATGATGATGCCTCCGGCGATGGATTCCACATACACGGTGTCGCGCACGCTCAAGGTGGGCGCGTCGTTGATCGGGTTGATGGCGATGCTGAAGATGCTGTCCGTGGAAGTGTGGATGCTGTCACTGACCTTGTACTTGAAGGAATCTGAGTGGTGCTCGGAGCCGTCGTGCTTGTACTGGATCCGGCCGTTGTTGACGTCTTCCTGGGTGAACACGCCGTTCACGCCCAGCACTTTGCCGTTAAGGGAGAGCTCGCCCCACTTGGGCAGTTCCGTGATGATGAACTGGATGGCCGCCGGCGTGCCGTCCGGGTCGGCAAAGCTGATGTGCCCGCTGTTCAGCGTGCCGGAGCCTTCTTCGTCAACGGTGAGCTTTGTGTCCGCGTGGGCGCGTTCCGGAATGTCGTTGACCGGGGTGACCACAACATTCACGGTCTGCTCGCGGCCGTTCACGCTGCCGCCGTCGTGCGCCGGATCGCCCCGGACAATGCCCATGTTGTCGGTTACGATGTACTTGAAGCCGTCGTAGAAGTTTTCCGTGCCGTCGTGCCGGTAGCTGAGCTTGCTGGCCGCGCCCGCCAGATCCGTAACCTTTATGATGATTATGCCGTTCATGTAGGCGGGGCTGTTGTCCGCCCAGTCCTTGTACCCGCCGCTGTTCCTGGCGGAAGCGAGATCCGCGCCGCTCAGGGCTTTGGTTATTTCCACTCCGTCATAATAGAGCTTGCCGTGTTCGGGCAGTTCCGTGATCACGATGTACAGCGCGTTTTTGGTGGAGTAGGTCGCCAGGCCGGTTTTATCGCCGCTGCCGTCCACGTCGCTGACCGCGATGTTTTGCGTGGTTATCTTTACCGTCCCGCCGGGCGTGAGGCGGTCCGCGTTGGGCGTGTCGTGCTCCTTGACCTGCACGTCCACTCCTTCGTGGGTTTCCGGCGTGTCGTTGACCGGGGTCATGTCCAGGTTGAAGTAAAAAGTGGTGCTGGTGGGCGAGCTTTTCACCTCTGTCCGGCCGTCGGACACGGAAAAGGCGAAGGTGTCGGAAAAGTTTTCCGAACTGTTATGCTGGTAGTAGATGTAGCCGCTGTCCACGTCCTTCTGGGTGAAGGAGCCGTACAGGCCCAGGTGGGTGAAGCTTACGCCGTCCGTGCTGCGCATGATCCAGCCGTCGTCCGGGGTATCCTGGATGCGGTAGACCAGCTTGGACGGATCGCCGTTGGAGTCGGCCGGATCAATGACCAGACCGGTGGTGCGGTTTACAAACCAGGCGTGCAGCATGCCGGCGGTAATCCGGGTCCGATTGCCTTCATCCAGTGTGGCGGTGTGGTTGCTGGGGGATTCAAAGTGCGGGTCCGGGTCCACAAAGGTCTGGGAGGGCGTGCCCCCGCCGCTGGGAATGTTTACGGCGGAAAGATGCAGGGTAAAGACCGTGGGCGTCCACTTGTGGCTGCCGTCGCCCTGGTCCACCCAGGCGCCTATGCCGCCCTCGTGCGCGCCGGAGCCGTGTTCCCAGCCGGAGGCCGAAGGCCCCGCATATGGCCAGGCCAGGCCGCCGGGGGCGGCTTCCTGTTCCGCGTCCGAAGGCACGGGTGTGGCGGTTATGGAGCCGTCGCGCACGGTGAAGGTCAGGTCCGTCTGCACGTCGGCATCGCCCTGGAACCACCAGAGCACCTTGCCGCTGTTCACGTCCGTCTGGGAGACTTTTTCACCGCTGTTAATCAGCCGGTAGTTGCCGCCGCCCAGGCTGTAGAGCAGCCGGCCCACGGTGTTGTCATAGCTGACCGTGTAAGTGATGTTCTGGTTGCTGGAGTCGCGGTCCGTGGCGTTAAGGGTGGTGTTGTCAATGGTGATGGTCCGGCCGCCGTCCACAGAGAGCGATTCTTCCAGGTCCGACCACTTGCCGGCCACCGCGCCGGCCCATTCCGGGTGGTCGTTGTTGGGACGGATGTTCATGCCCAGGGTGACTTCAACGGTATTTTTGCCGGCCGGGCCTTCGCCGCCGCCGTCGTCCGTCACCTCCACTTTAAACGTAAAGTTGCCGGTGGCGGATTCCCTGCCGGAGTGGCTGAAGCGCAAATAGCCGGCCTGCATGGCTTCCAGGGAAATCGCCGTGGATGTGGTCACCTTCTGATAAGTGGCCCCGTTGTCGCCGGAGTACCAGAAACAGCCGTAATTCGGGTCCGGCAGTTGGCTGAAGCGCACGGTAAAGTCCGCGCCCAGGGCCTGGTCCGGGTCGGTTACGGTAAAGGCGAAGGGAACGCCCTGTTCGCCCTCGTAGGCCCAGATCGTATAATTGATGACCTGGTTGCCCAGGGCGTCCGTAACCCAGGTTCCGTCCAGCCGCTCGATCAGGCCGGGGATTTTCTTTACCTCGACCGTTGGTTCCTGGTTTACCGGCGTAAGCGCCACATGGACCGTGCCGGAGGCCTCGCCGCCCGCGCCGTCCTGAATGCTGTAGGCGAATGAATCGTGTTCGCTGCCCGCGTAGCGCGCGTCGCGCACCTGCTTGGCCGGGTCGTGGCTGTATTTGACGTTGCCCTTGTAAACGTCCCAGAGCGAAAATGTGCTGCCGGCGCCCAGCTTGACCCAATCGCCGCCGATTTTGCGCCAGAGCGTGCCGCCCAGCGGCGTGCTTTCCACCTTGACCACAAGCTGATGCAGGTTGTTGTCCACGTCAAACAGGGCCAGGTTGCCGTCCCCGTCCGGCAGCATGGCGTTGGTCCAGGCCTTGTTGAAGTGGCTCAGGTCAAAAACGCCCTCGGCGGCTGTTTTGCCGTCCGCACCCACTTCCGCGATGTGCAGTTGTTTGCCGGTTTCCGCCTGCCCGGCCGGATCCAGGGTGGGGGTGTCGTTTACGGGCAGGACGTTCACTTCAAAAGTCTTGGACAGCGTGTTGTCGTTCAGCGGGCAGGCCCGGTCCAGCACGTCCACCCTAAGTTCGGCCTTGCCGTAAAAGTCTTTGGCTCCGGTAAATTCCAGGCCGGCCAGAATGCCGTTGACTTCGCCCAGGGATTTGTTCGCCAGGGTGTAAGTGGTGGTGTCGCCGCTGGTTATGGCGCTGTCCCATGTTCCGGTCAGGGTTCCGTTTTTGACTGTAAGCGTCAGATCGTAAATATCGCCCGTCCCGTCCGGGTCGGCAATGCCCAGGGGCTTCCAGACCGGGGCTTCCAGAGTGCCGTGGTTTAACTTAAGGACAGTGGGCGCGTCCTCGTCCACCTGCCCGGCCGGGGGCAGGGTGTCTTTGTCTAAAAAGTCCGGCTTGTCCGGCACCGGCGTGACGGTGAGCGCCTGGGTGAATTCCTGGTTGTCGTTGGCTTCGTCGCTTACCAGAACCGTAAGCGTGTCCGTGCCGTTCCAGTCCGCGTCCGGAGTGTATTTAAGGCTGTCCAGGGCAAGTTGGACCACTGTTTTGTCTCCGGCGAAAGAGACGCTGCGGTGGTCCGCGCTCCAGACGTACTGGTTGTCCACCAGGCCGGCCACGTAGCTCAGGTCCAGTCTGCCGTGCTCCACGCTCAGAGTGATCTTGAAATCGGCGGAATCCGGATCGATCAGCTCCAGGCCCCTGGCGCCGAATGTGTAGGTGCCGTCCTCATTCATGGTGAACGTGCCGGTGAACTTTACTTCCGAGGCTTCGCTCCAGGACGATGTGCCCATAAGGGAGATGTCGCCAAAGCCGCGCAAAAGATTGTGGAAGCCGTCGCGCGTGTCCGTTTGGGCGATCAGGTTGTCGTGGCTGTCCAGCTCCGGAGCGGCGGGGGAGTCTTTGGAGGCTTCCGCCATGGCGTGGGAATGGGTTTGGGAGGCGAGGGCGTCCGTCTGCCCGGCCGCCTGCGGATCGTGATTGTCCACGGCTTCGGCCGCAGCGGGCAGGGAGGCGTCAAAGACCAGGCGCGGCTCCAGAGCCAGCAGCATGGAATGCAGGGCTACCGGGTCTTTGCTTTTGCGGGATTGCTTTTTGGATGTGCGGATATCATCAATGAATTTCGCAAATTTTTTCGCAGCCATAAATCCCCCCTGGACGCGGCCGGCGATGTCACGAATCGTCGTTTGATGTAGGCTGGTGTAACCAGCTAATTTTTAAAGTAAAACAAGTAAAAGCGAGAAGGAAAACCTTATACAGCCTGCCAGATGATAATGCAAGTTCTTTTCTGTCGAATGATAATGAATTAAATATAATATCGTGTATTGGCGGATTTCCAGCCGCAACGGGAATGATGGATGGTGGTGTTTTTGATTGTCCGGCCGGTTTTGTTCTCTTATTTTTTAGCTGATAAAGTGGAGTTTGCCTTCCTGAGTCTCCTCCTCACCCTTCCGCTCAGCCTGTCAAAATACAAATAAATAACCGGCGTGGTGAACAGCGTCAGCACCTGGCTTAAAAGCAACCCCCCGACCATGGTGATGCCCAGCGGATTGCGCAGTTCCGACCCCATGCCGGTCCCGAGCATTAATGGAAACGCCCCGAACAGCGCGGCCAGGGTGGTCATGATGATCGGCCGGAAGCGCAGCAGGCAGGCCTGATGAATGGCCTCCATGGGCGTTTTGCCTTCACCGCGCTCGGCGGACAGCGCGAAGTCGATCATCATGATGGCGTTTTTTTTGACTATGCCGATGAGCAGGATCAATCCGATGATCGAAACCACGTCCAGGGACAATCCCTTAAAGCTAAGGGCCAGCAGCGCCCCTACCCCGGCCGAGGGCAGGGCGGACAATATGGTCATGGGGTGGATGTAGCTTTCGTAAAGCACGCCCAGGACGACATACACGGTGAAAATGGCGGCGGCGAGCAGCCAGACCGCGCCGGAGAGCGAGGACTGAAAAGCCGCCACCGCTCCCTGGTAGGTGATGTTCACCGTGGGCGGCAGGCCGATGCGCGCGGCCGCCGCGTCAATGGCCTCCACGGCCGCGCTCAGCGATGCGCCGGGCTTAAGGTTGAAGGAAACCGCCACGGCGGGGAACTGCCCCTGCCGGCTTACGGCCAGGGACATGTTGCGCTCCTCCACCTTGCAAAAGGCGCGCAACGGCACGGGCGCGCCGGAAGAGCTCTGCACGTAGATGTTTTCTATGGCCGCCGGCCCCCGGCGGAACTGCTCCTCGGTCTCCAGGACCACCTTGTACTGGTTGGTCTGGGTGAAGATGGTGGAAATCTGGCGTTGCCCAAAGGCGTTGTACAGGGCGTTGTCTATGTCCTGCATGGTCACGCCAAGGCGCGAGGCCGTGTCTCTGTCAATGCGCAGGTGGGCCTGCAGCCCGCTGTTTTGCAAATTCCCGGACGCGTCGGCGATGACCGGGCTGTCTTGCAGGGCGGAGATCAGGCGCGGCGCCCAAAGATCCAGGTCCGCCTGGCGGACCGAGTCCAGAATGAACTGGTATTGCGAACGGCTGACGCGGTCCTCTATGGTCAGGTCCTGCACGGCCTGCAAATACAGGGTTATGCCGGGCACGGCGGATGTTTTTTTCCGCAGCCGGGCGATGATGGCCGGGGCCTTGTCCTTGCGCTCGCCAAGGGGTTTTAGGTTTATGAGCAGCCGCCCGGTGTTCAGAGTTGTGTTCACGCCGTCCACGCCAATAAAGGAAGACAGGCTTTGCACATCCGGGTCTTTAAGAATTACTTCGGCCAGGGCCTGCTGGCGGGCTGACATGGCTTCAAAGGAGACGCTCTGAGGCGCTTCCGCAATGCCCTGGAGCACGCCGGTATCCTGCACCGGAATAAAACCCTTCGGCACCGCGATGTACAGCCAGACGCTGACGCCCAGGGTGAGCAAAAATGAGAGCAGGGTAAGGCCCTGGTGCCGGAACACCAGTTGCAGGCCCCGGTCGTAGCCTTTGATGACCCGGTCGAAAAAGGCGTTGAATAAAGCTTCCAGCCGGCCAGGTTTGTCGTGATGGCCGTGGCGCAGCAAATGGGCGCACATCATGGGCGTGAGGGTAAGGGAAATCACGGCGGAAAGCAGGATGGAAATGGCCAGGGTCACGGCGAACTCGCGGAACAGCCGGCCGACCACGTCGCGCATGAACAGAAGCGGTATGAGCACGGCCACCAGAGAAAAGGTCAGGCTGATGATGGTGAAGCCGATCTGCCCGGCTCCTTTGAGGGCCGCCTCTTTGGGCGAAAGACCGGCCTCCCGGTAACGGCTGATGTTTTCTATTACCACAATGGCGTCGTCCACCACAAAGCCGGTGGCTATGGCCAGGGCCATCAGGGTCAGGTTGTTCAGGGAAAAACCGGCCAGGTACATCACGCCAAAGGTGCCCACCAGGGAAAGCGGCACGGCCACGGTGGGAATGAAGGTGGCGGACAGGTTGTGCAAAAACAGGAAGGTCACCCCGGCCACCAGGAGCACGGCCAGGATCAATTCAAACTGCACGTCGTCCACGGAAGCCTGAATGGTTGCGGTACGGTCCGTGAGGATGCGCACGTTTACGGCTTCCGGCAGGGAATAGCGCAACTGGGGCAGCAGGGCCTTGACGTCCTGAGCCACCTTGAGCACGTTGGCGCCGGGCTGGCGCTGCACGTTCACCAGGATGGCCTGCTTTTGGCCCACCCAGGCGCGCAGCCGGGCGTCCTCCGGCCCCTGGACCGCCTGCGCCACGTCTTTGAGGTAGATGGCCGAACCGTTTTTGTAGCCCAGAACCAGGTTAAGGTATTCCCTGGGGGCCAGAAGCTGGTCGTTCACGTCAATGGTAAAGGAGCGCCTGGGGCCGTCAAAGCTGCCCGTGGCCCGGTTTATGTTGGCGTCGTTAACAGCCGTGCGCACGTCTTCCATGCTCAGGCCCAGGGAAGCCAGGGCCGCGGGGTTGACGCGCAGGCGCACGGCCGGGCGCTGCCCGCCGCTGAGGGTGACCAGGCCCACCCCGCTGATTTGGGAAATCTTCTGCACCAGGCGCGTGCTCACGTAGTCGGCTATCAGCGGCACGGGCATACTTTCGGAGGTAACGGCCAGGGTGAGCACCGGCGGGTCCGCCGGGTTGACCTTGTTGTACACCGGCGGGGCCGGCAAATCCGAGGGCAGCAGATTGCTGGCCGCGTCCATGGCCGCCTGCACTTCCTGCACGGCCACGTCCAGGCTCATTTCCAGGGAGAATTGCAAGGTGATTACGGAACTGCCGCTGGAGCTTTCTGAAGACATCTGGACCAGACCGGACATTTGCCCGAACTGCTGTTCAAGAGGCGCGGTAATGGTGTTGGCCGTCACTTCCGGCCCGGCGCCGGGGTAAAAGGTGACCACCTGGATGATCGGGTAGTCTATTTCCGGCAGGGCGGAAACCGGCAACATCCGGTAGGCCACCACCCCGGACAGGAGCAGGGCGACGGCCAGCAGCGTGGTGGCGATGGGCCGCAGAATGAACGTGCGCGATGGGTTCACTTCAACTGCCCGTTCGGGGACGCCTTTGCGGCGTTGACCAGGCTGCCCGGGCCAAGCTGGTCCAGGCCTTCCACTACCACCAGTTCCCCAGGTGACGCGCCTTCCACTATTACCGAGCGGTTGTCGTCCGCCGGGCCTACCTTGACCGGCCGCAACGCGACGCTGGTGTCCGCGCCGGTTTTATCCACGGTGTAGACAAAATTACCCTGCTGGCCGATCTGCACGGCCGCGGCCGGGGCGATGCAAACACCCCGCAGCACCCGGACGCGGATTTTCGCGTTGACGAACTGGTTGGGGAACAGCGAATCGTCCTGGTTGGGGAATTCCGCTTTCAGCTTGAGCGTTCCGGTGGCCGTGTCGATCTGATTGTCCAAAGAGACCAGTTTGCCGGTGGCCAGCAGTTTTGCGCCGCTCCGGTCCCAGGCCTCCACCTCCAGAGCCGGGTCCTTTTTTATGGCCTCGCGCACCTCCGGAAGCTGGGCGTCCGTGACCGTGAACAGCAGACTGACGGGCTGGACCTGGGTGATGGTCACTATGCCGGTGGAGTCAGAGGCCTGGACCATGTTGCCTTCGTCCACGGCCCTCAGTCCAAGGCGGCCGCTTATGGGCGCGGTGATGCGGCAGTATTCCAGTTGCAGCTCCGTGGAATCGATGGTGCCCTGGTCATTTTGCACCGCGCCCTCATATTGGCGCGCTAAAGACTCGTCGTTGTCCAGGGCCTGGGGCGTGGCGGAATCCTGTTTGCGCAGGACTTTGGTGCGGGCCAGGTTTTGCCGGGCGTTGCGCAGCAGCGCCTCGTCGCGCAAGAGTTGCCCCCGGGCCTGCTCCAACTGGGCCTGAAAAGGCCGGGCGTCGATTTCCGCCAGCAGATCCCCGGCTTTGACCATGTCGCCTTCCTTAAAGTGCAGCTTCATGAGCTGGCCGTCCACCCGGCTGCGCACCAGCACGGTGTTGTTGGCCGTGACCGTGCCCAGGCTGGAGAAATATACGGTAAAATCGCCTTTGCCGAGTTCCTCCACCCGCACCGGAACAGCCATGGCGCGGCGGGGTGATGCGCCCTGCGCGGCCAGGAGCGGAGTGGGGCGGAGCAACAGGCCGAGCAGCAAAAAGATGCCGGCCGCAATGGTAAGAGGGCGCAGACGCGCGAAGATGGCGGATGCGTTTTGTGCGTTCATGGTTGTGCAACCTCTTTGGCGGGATGTGAATCCGGAGGCGGAGCTTCGCCCGCGGCCGCGAGCCGGGATTCGTCCCAGCCGCCGCCCAGGGCGCGGATAAGCGTGACAGCCGCGGCAAAGCGCTGCCCTTTAAGCTGCTCCACGGATCTGGCGTCGTTAAGGGCGTTGGCCTGGGCCGTGGCCACGTCTATGTAAGTTATGACGCCGGCCTTGTATTGATTGAGCATGATCCTGGCCGCTTCCGCGGAGGCGGCCGCCGCCTCCCTTTGCAGTTGTTCCTGGGTTTTCAGAAGCCGGGCGGAGGCCAGAGCGTCTTCCACATCGGCAAAGGCCTGCAAGGCCGTCTGCCGGTAATTGGCCGTGGCGTATTCCCAGGCGGCCACGGCCTGATCCTTTCTGGCCAGGAGCGCGCCGCCCTGGAACAGGGTCTGGGCCAGGGAAACGCCCAGGGACCAGATTTCGTTTGGCGCGCTGATCCAGTGGGCCCAGGCTGAACTGGCGTAGCCTAAAGTGGCCGGAAAGCTGAAGGCCGGAAAA
Source organism: Desulfovibrionaceae bacterium (assembly GCA_031547305.1). Classification (GTDB taxonomy): domain Bacteria; phylum Desulfobacterota; class Desulfovibrionia; order Desulfovibrionales; family Desulfovibrionaceae; genus JAVBSC01. The sequence goes on along the minus strand of JAVBSC010000025.1, from coordinate 21,569 downwards.
AACGCGCTCTGGGCCACGCCAATATTGGCGTTGGCCGCGGCGGCCTGGCGTTCGGCCATGGCCACGTCCGGCCGGCGTTCCAGCAGCCCTGCCGGCAGGCCGGCGTCCACCACCGGCAGTTTGGCCGTGATTGGACCGTGGGGCAGGCTGAACCGCGCCGGGGCGCGGCCCAGCAGAATGGCAATGGCGTGCTCGGTCTGGCGGCGCTGCAAATCCAGCGAAGCGGCCTGGGCCTGGGCGTTTTTAAGCTGGGCCTGGGCCGTGGCCACGTCCGCCCTGGTGGCCACGCCGGCCAGGTACTGGTTTTCCGTAATCGCCAGGGCGCGGGTGTAGGCTTCCACGGTCTGGTCGTACAAATCCAGCATGGCGTCATAGCTGCGCGCCTGAAAGTAATTGAGCGCCAACTCGCCGCGCATGCTCAGGATCACCGCGCCCAGGTTGGCGGCCTGGGCCTGGGCCTGGGCCTCGCTTCCCTCCACGTTGCGCCGCGTGCCGCCCCAGATGTCCGGTTCCCAGGAGGCTTGGAGGACGGCGGAGTAACTGTTGGACGGAGAATCATTCCCCCAGTCGGAGCCTGAGGTGCCGCCGCTTCCGGACACGCCCCGGCTGGCCCCGCCGGATAGTCCAAGGGTGGGGAAAAAGGCGGATCTGGCTTCGCGCACCTGGGCCAGAGCCTGGCGCAGGCTGGCCAGGGCGGCCTGGATATTTTGGTTGTTCCGCCCAAGTTCCAGCATCAGAGCGTTCAGTTCCGGGTCCGCGAAAGTCCGCCACCAGGGTCCGGCGTCCGGAGCGCCGGGCGCGGCCGGTCGCCAGTCCGCCGCGGCGACAGCGGCGTTGGGCGAAGCTTCCTTGTAGGTTTGGGGTTCCGCCGCGCCAGGGCGCGCATAGTCCGGCCCCACGGCGCAGCCGCCCAGGGCCAGGCAGAGGATGAGGGGAATGATCAAGTTACGTGACGGCATGTTTATGGTTGCCTTATGCCTTTGCCGGCCGGCCGAACAATCCGCCGATGGCCGGCCGGGCTTTGTTGCGCCACCAGGCGCTCAGGCTGTCCAGGTACAGGTAGAGCACCGGGGTTGTGTACAGGGTGAGTATCTGGCTGAGGAGCAATCCTCCGATAATGGCCACGCCCAGCGGGCGGCGCAGTTCCGAGCCGTCGCCAAAGCCGATGGCCAGCGGCACGGCGCCCAGAATGGCCGCCATGGTGGTCATCATGATCGGCCGGAAGCGCAGGGCGCAGGCCGTGGCGATGCTTTCTTGCGGATCCTTGCCCTGGCCGCGCTCCGCCTCAATGGCGAAGTCCACCAGCAGAATGGCGTTCTTTTTTACTATGCCGGCCAGAAGCAATATGCCGATGAGCGCGATTACGGAAAAATCCATGTTGAACAGGCGCAGGGCCAGCAGAGCGCCGATGCTGGCCGGCGGCAGGGTGGAGAGAATGGTCACGGGGTGGATGCAGCTTTCGTACAGCACGCCAAGGACTATATACAGGCAGAGAACGGCGGAGAGAATCAGAAGGGGCTGGCTGCTCAGGGATTTCTGAAATTCCTTGGCCGTGCCCTGGAACGAGGCCAGAATGGAGGCGGGCATGCGGATGTCGCGCCGGGCGGCTTCCAGGCCGGCCGTGGCGTCGGACAGGGAGGCCCCGGGGTCCAGGTTGAAGGAAATGGTCACAGCCGGGTTCTGGCCCTGGTGGTTGATGCTCACCGGCCGCCGGCCCTGGGAAAACTCGGCCACGGCGCTCAGAGGCGCCAGGCCGTCCTTGCCGGGAACGCGTACGCTGTGCAGGCCGTCCGGCCCCTGCCTCAGCCGGTCCTCCGTAACCATTACCACGCGGTACTGGTTGCCGGAACGGTACATGGTGCTCACCTGGGCCTGGCTGAAGGCGTCGCCCAGGGCGGAGTCCACCTGGCGCATGGTCACGCCCAGGCGGGCGGCCTCGTTGCGGTCCACGGTCACGCGCGATTCCAGGCCCCGGTCTTCCAGATCGCTGTTCAAATCCTTAAAAATCGGGTTTTTGCGCAGGGCGGCCATCAGGTTGCCGGCCCACAGGCGCAGCTCTCCCAGGTCCGGCCCCTGCAGCGTGTACTGGTAAGCGGCGCGGGAAGACCGCCCGCCCACGCGAATGTCCTGGGCCGCGCTCATAAACAACTGTGCTCCGGAATCGCGCATCACTTTGGGGCGCAGGCGGGCGATCACCTCATCCGCCGTGGCGTCGCGCTGATCCCTGGGTTTTAAGGTGATGGACACAAAGGCCGAACTGCTGCTTGAGCCGGTGTATCCGGCCACGGTGGCCACGGCCGGATCCTGGCGCACTATGTCCATGAGCATGCTCAGCTTGCCGCGCAGATTCTGGAAGGAAATGCTCTGGTCCGCCCGCAGCGAGCCCCGGATCATGCCGGTGTCCTGCTCCGGAAAAAATCCTTTGGGGATGATTATGTACAGAAACATGGTCAGGCCAACGGTGCAGAACCAGATAAACAGCACCCCGGCCTTATGGCCCAGCACCCAGTACAGGCTTTTAACGTATTTTTCGTGCAGGAAATCCTGGAAGATTTCCAGGCGGTTGGGCTGGGGAGGCGGGCCGCCCGGCGCGCGCCCGCTCCGGAGCAGGTGGGCGCAGAGCATGGGGGTAAGGGTAAGGGAAAGGAGCAGGGAAACCCCTATGGCCATGGACAGGGTTATGGCGAACTCGCGGAACAGGCGGCCCACAATGCCGCCCATCAGCAGGATGGGGATGAATACCGCCACCAGGGACAGACTGATGGAGAGCACGGTGAAACTGACTTCCCGCGCTCCGGTTATGGCCGCCTGAAAAGGCGTCCGCCCGCCTTCGATATGCCGGGTGATGTTTTCCAGCACCACAATGGCGTCGTCCACCACAAAACCTGTGGCCACGGCCAGGGCCATGAGCGAAAGATTGTCCAGGGAAAAACCGCATATATACATGCCGGCAAAGGTGCCGATGAGCGAAGCTCCGGTGGCCACGGTCGGAATAAAGGTGGCCCGCAGGTTGTGCAAAAATATGAAGACCACCAGCACCACCAGGCAGACCGCTATGTACAGGGTGCGCATGACTTCGTCCAGCGAGGCGCGGATGGTCACGGTGCGGTCATAGACCTCGCGCATATGCACGTTCGGGGGGATCAGCTCCCGCAGGCGCGGCAGGGCGGCTTTAACGGCGTCCACAGCGGCGATTATGTTCGCGCCGGGCTTGCGGTAGATAACCAGCATGACCGCGCGCTTGCCGTTGGCAAAGCCCACGTTGTTGATATCCTGCACGGAGTCGGTCACCGTGGCCACGTCGCGCAGGCGCACCGGGGAATTGTTCCGCCAGGAGATGATCAACGGCGCGTATTCCGCCGCCTTGTCCGCGTGATCCGTGGCGGAAATCTGCCAGTGGCGGCCGCCATCCTCCACAGCGCCCTGGGGCATGTTCACGTTGTAGGTGCTGATGGCGTCGCGCACGTCCTGAAGGGACAAACCGTGATTGTGCAACTGGTCCGTGTTCACGGCCACGCGCACGGCCGGCAGGGAGCCGCCGCCCACGTCCACCTGGCCTACGCCGTCCACCTGGGAGATTTTTTGGGCCAGAATGGTGGAGGCCAGATCGTAAAGCTGTTCCGGAAACATGGTTTCCGAAGTCAGGGCCACCATCATGATCGGCGAATCCGCCGGGTTGACCAGGCGGTAGGTGGGGTTGTTGGGCAGGTTGGGCGGCAGATTGGCCATGGCCGTGTTGATGGCCGCCTGCACGTCGCGGGCCGCGCCGTTGATGTCGCGGTCCAGGTCGAACTGGATGATGATGCGCGTACTGCCTGATGAGCTTACGGAAGTCATTTCCGTAATGCCGGCAATGGTGCCCAGGGCGCGTTCCAAAGGCGTGGCCACGGAAGTGGCCATGGTCTGCGGGCTGCCGCCGGGCATTTTGACGGAAACGGAAATGGTTGGAAAATCCACCTGGGGCAGGGCGGATACCGGCAGCAACGTGTAAGCGACACCGCCGGCCGCGCACAGGGCCAGGGCCAGCAGTACCGTGGCCACGGGGCGGTGTATGAAGACAGCGGTAAGATTCATATGCCAAATCCGATATGAGCTCAAAGAGAGCGCGCCACAGTTCGCCAAACGCCAGGCAAATCAGCCGCAACGGTCCACAATACCACACAAGAGAGAAAAAAGGCAATTAGGTCGATTGGCGCGTTATAAAAAAACGCGCGCGGCGTCCCGGCTTGCGCCAGCGTATGAATTTGCCGGCAATTTTATGCTCTTGACCGCGCGTCCGTTTTTCGGCTATGTTCAGGCCCGAAGGCGCCCCGTGCCAGGGGCCTAACAGGGAAGACGGTGCGAATCCGTCGCGGACCCGCCGCTGTAACCGGGAAGACCCGCCGCAAGGCTTATTAAGCCGGCCACTGTCGCAAGATGGGAAGGCGCGGGCGGGTTGACAATCCGGAAGCCAGAAGACCTGCCTTTATTATCGCGCTTCCCGGCTCGTGGTCAGGCCGGGGGATCCGGCCGCCATAAAAACGGAATGCGGACCGCTTTTGCAGCGGTCCGTTTTTATTTTCGCGCCGGTGCGGAAAATCCGCCGTGATGAAGCAGCCTCGGGGACCGGCGCAATGAAAAATTCCTTTATCATTCCGCTCTTCGGCGCTCTGTTGCTGTTTGCCGTCTGGGGACACGGCCGCCTGACGGAACTCTCCAGCCCGCCCGCCCCTCCGGCAAATCCGCAACGCATCGTCTCCCTTGCCCCCAGCGTGACGGAAACCCTGTTCGCCCTGGGCCTTGGGACGCGGGTGGTCGGCGTGACGGATTTTTGCGCATATCCTCCGGAAGTGGCCAATATTCCAAAAGTGGCCGGGTTTTCCAGCGTCAATTTTGAAGCCGTATTGCGTGCCAGGCCGGATCTGGTGGCCCTGCCGGTGGACAAGCTGGGCAGCCGGATGCGCCTGGAGCAGCTTGGCCTGCCGGTTCTGATGCTGGATACCCGCTCTTTGTCCGGTTTTCTGGCTGCCGTGAGGGCGCTGGGCGAGGCCACCGGGCGCGGGGCGCGGGCCGAAGCCTTGCTTCAAGACCTGAACGCGGCCCTGGACGCGGCGCGCCTGCGGGCCAAAGGGCGGCCGAAGCCCAGGGTTCTTTTTTCCGTCATGCATTCCTATGAGGGGCTGGGCTACATTTCGGAGATCAACGTCATCGGCCGCGACGGCTTTTACAACGAGCTCATTGAGGCGGCCGGGGGGATTAACGCCTATCAGGGCGATCTGCCGTTCCCCCTGCTTTCTCGCGAAGCCATTATTTTTCTGGATCCGGACGTGATTATCGACGTCGTTCCGCCCTCCGAGGATCTGGCGGCAATCCGGCGGGACTGGGAAAGCCTGTCCGGCGTGCGGGCCATTCGGCAAAAGCGCCTGCATCTGTTTACCGGCGGGGCGGATACCATCCCCGGACCGCGTTTTCCGCTGACCCTGGCCAAGCTGTCGCTGGCTTTTTACCCCACAGCTCCGGAGGGCGGACAATGAGCGCGGATATGCTGGCCTTGCGAGGCTTCTCTTTTGCCGTATCCGGCACGGCCATTCTGGACGGCCTGGATTTCAGCCTGGAAAAAGGCGGTTATCTTTCCGTCATCGGCCCCAACGGTGCCGGCAAGTCCACGCTTTTAAAATGTCTGATGCGCCTGCATGAAACAGGCGAAAGCGCGGGATCGGCCTTTATAAAGGGGCGGAACCTGGATTCCTTCAGCCAGCGGGAACTGGCCCGCGACGTTGCCTACGTGCCCCAGGCCGGGGGGCGCATACCGCCGTTTACGGTGCGCGAGTTCCTGCGACTGAGCCGCTACCCCTACGCTTCGCGCAAAGAGGCGCTGGGCGCGCGGGACACTGAAGCCGTGGACAACGCCCTGCGCCTCGCCAATGTGGCCGATTTCGCGGAGCGCCGGCTGGACGAGCTTTCCGGCGGGGAGCGCCAGCGTGCCTACCTGGCGGCCGCCCTGGCCCAGGAGGCGGATCTGATGCTGCTGGACGAGCCGGCTTCTTTTCTGGACCCCAAACACGCGGCGGAAATGAACCGCCTTTTAAAGACGCTGAACCGCGAGCGCGGCCTGACCATGGTTACGGTGACGCACGATCTGAACCACCCGCTGGACGCGGGCGGCAAAATTCTGGTGCTGCGCCGGGGCGCCCAGGTTTTCTTTGGCCCGGCCGCCACGCTGGAGCGCCAGGGCATTCTGGAAGACGCCTTTGCCCACACCTTCACCTATTTGCGCCACCCCGCGTCAGGTCGGCCGCTGGTGTTGCCGGATCAACCATAGGATCGGCATTATGGACCGCAAAACAGCGAGCATTTGGATCCTTGTGGCCGGCAGCCTGGTAATTACGCTGGGCAGCCCGTTTTTTGGCCTTAGCGTGATCGCGCCGGGGAGCATTCTGGATTTTGGCGGTCCGGACGGCCTGGTGTTCTGGAGGCTGCGCCTTCCGCGCGCCATTGCCGCGTTTTTTGCCGGGGCCGGACTTTCGGTGAGCGGTCTGGTTTTTCAGGCCATGTTCCGCAATCCGCTGGCCACGCCGTTCACTCTGGGCGTTTCCAGCGGCGCGGCTTTGGGGGCTTCCTTGTACTTCCGCCTGGGGGCCGTGGTGGCCGTGCTGGGCGGCCTGGGCAGCCTGGGGGCGGCTCTGGGCGGCGGGCTGCTGTCCATGCTGCTGGTCTATTTGCTCACCAGGGCGAGCGGCGGGTTTTCCACGCCGGTCATGCTCCTGGCCGGGGTGATCATCAACTTCTTCTTCGCCAGCCTGGTCATGTTCATCCAATACCTGAGCGACGCCAATGACTCGCTGCGGATCATGCACTGGCTGATGGGCTCGCTCATCGGGCTGGAAACCGCCCGCCTGGCCGAGCTGGGCTTCATCATCATCGCCGGCGCTCTGCTGGTGGCGGGCATGGCCCCGGAACTGGACCTGCTCACGGCAGGGGAAGAGCTGGCGGCCAGCCGGGGAGTGGCCGTGCGCCGCGCCAAGCTGCGAGCCTTTGCCGTTTCTTCGATCATGGTGGGCGCGGTGGTGTCCCTGGCCGGCCCCATAGGCTTTGTGGGCATGATGGTGCCCCACGTCTGCCGGATGCGCCTGGGGTTTTCCCATTGCCGGCTGCTCCCGGCCGCGTTTTTTGCCGGAGGCTGCTTTCTGGTCCTTTGCGACTTGCTGGCCCGCCTGGTCCTGGCCCCTGCGGAAATCCCAGTCGGGATCATCACCGCGCTGCTCGGCGGGCCGTTTTTTCTCTGGACCTTGTTCCGGGCCAACAAGGAAGGCGACATTTTTTAACGGCGTCATACTCCCGTTCCCATTCTTCCCTAACCGTCACCCGCCTTAAAAAGGAGCCCGCTCATGAAGTACGTCATTCTGGCCGCTTGCGCCCTGGTCGCGAACGCGTTCGCCGTTCCGGCCTTTGCTCAGGAAGAACCCTCGGACGAGGCGCGCACGGCGGAAACCGTGGTGGTCACGGCCGGGCGCATTCCGGAAAAAGCCAAAAATGTCACCACGGCCATGACGGTTATCCCGCAAGAGGAAATAGCCAAAAACCAGTACCAGGACATGAGCGGACTGTTGCGCAATTACGGCGTCCAGATCAACAACTACACGCCCGGCGGCTCCACGGCGCAGATCGTCATGCGCGGCGTGAGTTCCTCGCTCATGGGCACCCATGGGCTGGACGGCGCGGTGCTGCTTCTGGTGGACGGCCGCCGGGTAGGCACGGACAACATCACCATGCTCCCGCTGGTCAACGTGGAGCGCATCGAGATAATCCGCGGGCCTGGCGCGGTTCAGTACGGCACTTCCGCCGTGGGCGGGGTGGTCAACGTGATTACCCGGCGCGGAACCGAAAAACCCGCCGCCATGGCCGAAGCCGGTGGCGGAAGCTGGGATGCGTACGCGACGCAGGGCAGCGTGGCCTGGGCCAAGGGGCCGGTGGATTTTTCCGGCGGCGCTTCATACATGACGGCGCATGACTACCAATACGGTGGCGGGCACGACTACCCCAACAGCGGCGTCAACTACAAGTCCGGGTACAGCCTGAACGCCGGGTACACTTTCGCGAAGGAGCACCGCATCGGCGTGACCGCCATGGGCGTGCGCGCCGACGATGCAGGCAGCCCCGGCTATTACAACAATCCGTCAAACCAGTACAACGACAGGGCGACTTACTCCTTTGACGTGGGCTATGAGGGTGGCTGCTCTGAGGCCGGGCTGTCCTGGAAGGGCCGCTATTTTAACGGCCGCAACAACTACTTGAACGATGACCGGGACAATGCCGGGAGCGGGGATTATTTTGAGAGCCGTACGGAATACCAGGGCTCTCAGGGGCAGGTGAGTTTTTCGAGGGAAATTATCACCCTGACCGGCGGCCTGGACTGGAACAAATATGATACGAAATTTATGGGCGCCTATTATGACCCGGCGGAAAAAAGCACTTATGACAACATGGGCCTGTTTCTGCTGGCCAAAATCGCCCTGTTCGAGGAAAAGCTGATTCTGAGCGGCGGGCTGCGCCATGATCGGTACAATCTGGAGGCGGACGGCAATGACCAGAACCTTTACAAAACAACGCCAGCCGTGGGCATAGCTTATCACGCCCTGGACTGGCTGACCCTGAAGGGCAATTACGGCGAATCCTACCGGGTGCCCCAGGCCGTGGAACTGCTGGGCTTTACCGGCATGTCGATGACCTATGTGGGCAACCCGGATCTGGAGCCGGAAGAAGCCGAAACTTTTGATGTGGGCTTTGAAATCGACCACAAGTCTTTTAATCTGGGTGTGACCTACTTTCACACCGACTATAAGAATAAGATAGTTTCCGAGTTCGACTGGCAGACCAACAGCTCCCGCTACTACAACCTGGACGGCACCGCCAAATATCGCGGCCTGGAGGTCGAGGCCGGCTATGATCTGGCCGAGGCTTTTGACTGGCCCTTTTTGCTGCGCCCGTACGTCAACATGACCAAGCTGTTCACATTCCAGGACCAGAACGGGGCCAAGATCCAGTATGTGGCGGACATGGATCTGGCCTGCGGCGTGAACTTCCAGCACCCCGGCGTCGGCCTGGACGTGGATTTGCGCTTTACCTACTACGGCAATCAGCAGGTTCAGGATTGGAACTCGGCCAACTCCACCTACGGCGAGAACGTGGAAACCGGCGGCAAACTTACGGCGGATCTTTACATTACCAAGACCATCAAGGAGTGGGCCGAGGCGGGCAAGCTGAGCCTGAAGCTGAACATTCTGAACATTGGCGACGTGCGCTACGAGACCATCAAGGATTACCCGCTGCCCGGCCGCTCCTTTTTTGTGGGGCTGCGCTACGATTATTGAGGCGGGCAGAACGGCGGACGTCAGGAGAAGCGGGAAGTGAACGCGCGAATCGCATTGTCCTTGGAGCCTTGGCCCCTTACGCCGGCCCGGCCGCGCCGGCGAAGGACTTTTTGCGTGTCCCTGGCCGTGGCTATGCTCATTCACTCCGGGGTGATTTTCGCCCTCAGCCTGGGCAACGCGCCTGCCAGGCCGTCGCTTTTTCCGGCGGGGCAATTCCTGGAGGTGGATTTGTCCCTTCAGGACGGACAGGGCGGAGGAGAGGCCGGAGCCGCTCCGGCCGGCTCGCCAGGCCGGGCTGGGGAAGCGCCGGTCGCCGGCGGGCCTGTGGCGGCGCCGGAAGACGCCGTGCCCGCCTCAGCGAGGGAGGCGGAACCCACGGCCACGGCCGGGGCGTTGGAATCCGCGCCGGAGCGGGTCTTGCCGCCGGCCGCCCCGGAGCCGGAACTTTTTGCGGCCGGCAAAAAGCCGGAGCAGGAGGCGAAAGAAGCTTCGCCAGCCGTCACTCAGGAGCGGGCGCGGCCCAAAACCGCTGCCGGCAGAGCGGCCGGTCGGCCGGCAAAACCGGCTTTTCCGTCAAGAGCGGCGGCCCTTAATGCGGCCTTGCCGGCAACGGCAAAAACGCCGTCTTCCGCCATTGCCGGACAGGCGGCATCCTTGGCGGATTCGCCCGGAGCCGGCGGCGCTGGCGGGCGCGGCCTGATAGCCGGCCCTTCAACGCCGCAAGGCAACGGAGCCGGGGACAAGGCCAGGCCAAAGGGCGGCGCGTACAGCCCCAAGCCGGCATATCCGCCTTTGGCACGGCAGCGGGGCCAGGAGGGCGAGGCCATCATTCGCGTCCGGGTGGATGCGTCCGGCCAGGTTGTCGCGATTTTTGTGGAAAAAAGCAGCGGGTACCCCCTGCTGGATGACGCCGCCCTTAAAGGAGTGACGCATTGGCGCTTTGAGCCGGCCACCAGGAACGGCATGGCTGTGGCGGATGAAGTGCTGGTGCCGGTTTTATTCCGGCTGCGCTGAAGCGCGGCGGCGTTCATTATCCGCCGGATTTAGAGCATTGTGACTAAATATCAGGGTGATTGCCCCAGGGCCGGAAGTGTTAAGGCGCTTTCGGCCCGCTTTGTTTTTGGGGGTTAACCGCCGGCTGGAGGATGCGGACTGGAGCGACAGTCCGGATTTTTCCGCCGCGCGGGACATCCGGTCATGGAACTCTGGTGTGGCCGGGGCGATGCCGCGCTCGGCGCGCTCATTCCGGAATATGTTTATTTTTTTCAAAGGAAATGCGGAATAGCATCGCCATATCCATGGCTATTTGTTATGCTGGCGGTAAAATTGTCCTCTGAGTCGCCGCTTATTTTTATGCTAAGGATGTTTTTCATATCATAACTATCCTTGCCGCTGTGCCGCTCGGAATCTGGAAGAGGTAAGCACTATGGGGAGCACGCCCGCTGTACACGTTTTTTTGTGGCTTGTTGTTTTGTGCTGCACTCCCTCATTTGCGGCGGCGTCCGAAGCGCCGCCGCCGGAGGCGGCCCCGGCGCGGCATTCCCAGCCCCCGGCGGGCGCGGTAAAACCGGCGCTCCAAAATGCCCGGGAGGCGGCCGTGGCCCAGGCTCGCAAGGGCAATATTCAGAAAGCCCTGGCGGACTTGAAGCGGCTGCATGAAGCCAATCCGAAAGATCCGGCCGTCCTTTATGACTATGTTGTGGTCAACTGCTGGGCCGGGCGCTATGCCGAGGCTTCGTCTCTGAGCTTAGGCCTCAGGCCGGAGCTGGTTCCGGAATATGTCGCGCAGGCTGTGGCCGCCGCCCTGCGCAAAAACGGCAATCTTTCAAAGGCCCAGCGCTGGTACGATGTGGGCGCCGCGCGTTTTCCGGCCAACGCGGATATCGCCCTGGGGCGGGCCTTGACCCTGGGGGATCGGGGGCGGGCCGCGCGGGGACTGGGCGAATTAACGGCCTATTCTTTAAAATTCCCCGTTGCCGACGCCAAGGCCGTAGCCTTGGGAAAAACATATCTGCGCCGCCAGATTGCGGCCGCCCGCCCTAAGGCCGCGCCGGCCAGGCCTGACGCGCCCTACCGCGCGGAGCAGGACGCGGCCGTGGCCATGGCCAGGGACGGCAATGTGCCTGCCGGCCTGGCCGTTATAGAAAAACTCTATAATGGTCATTCCACTGATCAATATTTGCTTGGTGATTATCTCTTCCTCCTGCAATGGAATAAAGAAAATGATAAAGCCGTTGAATACTCCAGCCGCCTGCGCCTCGCCGCGGCGCCCGCCTATGCCGTTGAAGCCGGGGCAAGGGCTCTGGCCTCCGCCCGCAAAGTCTATGGCTGCGAAAAACTTCTGGAAGAAGCGCTGGCCGCCCAGCGGCGCAATCCGGAGCTGCTCGTGACCGCCGCCGTTGTTTTTGCCGATATCGGCGACGACTACAGGGCCGTTTCGCTTCTTGACGAGGCGGAACACAGCCGGGCTCCGGGGCTGGAAAAAAGGATTGCGGCCGCCCGCGAGAGCATGGGCTACAACCGCATTGCGGCTATGAAAGACCTGCGCTACGCCGTAAAAACCAAGGGGGCCGGCGCAAGCAAGGCGCGTCAGGGCGTGCCGGACGGGCTCAGCGCCGTGGGCGGCTCCCTTGAGGCGCGCGACATTGCCGGCGCGCTGCCGTATGTGTCTTCCGAGCGTTACGGCGCCATTGCCGTAGCCGCCAGCCTGGAAAGCGTCTTTTTGGGCCAGCAGTCCGCGATTCCGCGCAACCTGGCCGAGCGCGAGCGCGAGCTGCGCGCCTCACTTAGGCTCCTTGACGGCCTGGGTGCGGATCCGGAATGCGGTGGAGATTGTCTTTTGCAACGGGATATCGCCAGAATCCAACCCCTGGAGGATCTGGGGCTGGCCAGGGAAGCGGCGGCCCAGTACGAGGCGGTGAAGGACCGCGTCACTCCGCTGCCGCCGGCGGCCCAACTGGCGGCGGCCGGCGCCTATATGCGCCTGCAAGAGCCGGACAAGGCCAGGGATATATACGCGGCCGTCATTGCCGCCAAAGACGGATATACTCCGGCCATTGGCCAGGACGATCTGTACAAGGCTCGGAACGGCCTGTTCTGGGCTTATCTGGAAAACGAACAGTTGGCCGAGGCGCTGGTCCAGGCGGAATCCGTGCGCGAATCCGCTCTGTATCCCACGGACGGGCGGGCGCCTTTTGAGGATACGGACTGGAAAAAGCTTGATGCGGATCTTACCCTTGGCTACGCCTGGCTGTATACCGACGCGTTCGACAAAGCGGAAAACCATTTCAGGGAACTGGCCGATGCGGCCCCGGCCTCAAGCGAGGCGCAGAGCGGCCTGGCCGCCACGTATATAATGCGCGGCCTGCCGCGTACGGCCCTGGAAGGACTTGAGAGCGCGCGGATTTTCGCGCCGGACGACATCAACCTGGCGGCGCATGAAGCAGACGCCCGCCTGGACGCCAAAGACTGGCGCGCGGCCCGGAGCGTTATTGACGGCTTAAAAGACTACGCCCCTTATTCCGATGATATCAGGCGGCTGGAGCGGCGCTGGAAAACCCACTCCCTGTATGAGCTCCGGCTGGAAGGCAACTGGGACTCCCCCATTGGCCACACGCTCCCCGGCACCTCCAGCCGCACGCAGACCCCGTCCCTGGAATGGCGGCTGTACAGCCCCCCGCTGGGCTACGACTGGCGGCTGTACGGCGGGGCGTCTTTTGCCAGGGCCCGCTACGACGAAGGACTGGCCCGGCAGTTTCTTTCCCTGGCCGGGGTGGAATACCGCGTTCCCTGGGTGACGGCCAACCTGGAGGCCAGATACGACGATTCAGGTTCGGACGATGTAGGGGCCGCCTTGTACGGCGCGCTGACGCCGGGCGATCGCTGGTCTTTTCCTTTTTCCTTTGAGGCGGGCAGCCGCGATACCCCGTTGCGCGCCCGCAACGAGGGGATTACCGCCGACAGCTACAGCATGGGCGTCGGGTATTACTGGAATGAAAGCCGCTCCGCCAGGATAAGCGCCGAGGGCATGAGTTTTTCCGACGGCAATCAGCGCCTGGGCCTGGATGCCGGCCTTACCCAGCGGCTGTGGCGGGAATTGACCCATTATCTGGACGGCTCCGCCGGAATTCGCGTTGGCGGCAACAGCAAAGAGGAGGACCGTCCCTACTTCAACCCCAAGTCCGAAGCGGAACTCGACGGCTCTCTGACTTATGGTGCGGTGCTGTGGCGCCGCTACGACAAGGCGCTGAGCCATGCCGTAACCGCCGGAATAGGCGGCTACGCGCAGCGGGACCAAGGCGCGCTGCCGGTACTAGCTCTTGGCTACAGCCAGGATCTGGACTGGACAGACAGGTTTTCCGCCTCCTATGGCCTGGGGTTTGAGCGCAGGCCTTACGACGGCGAGCAGGAGAACGACCTTAACGTTTTTTTTAACCTGAGCTGGAAGTTTTAATATGTTACGTTTTATTGCCGCCTTTTCGCGTCTTGCCGGCGTGGGCGTTTGTCTCGCCCCGCTGCTGTGGGCGTCCCCCGGCCGGGCGGAAACAGCGGGCCAAGAGCCGGGATTCGTGTCCCTGTGCTACCATAACGTGTTGCCCGCTCCCGGCCCCCTGACCCCGCCGGATATGACGTCAATCACTCTGGATGAATTGACCGGGCAGTTTGATTGGCTACGGGAGAACGGGTACACGGCCGTAAGCGTTGAAGACGTCCTTCAGGCGGCCAAAGGCCTTAAAGAACTGCCGCCCAAAGCCGTGCTGCTTTCTTTTGACGATGGCTACGAGAGTTTTTACCGCCTGGTTTACCCCCTGCTGCGCGCTTACCGCTACCCGGCCATGCTGGCCCTTGAAACAGGCTGGCTGGACACTCCGGCGGACAAGCCGGTGGATTACGGCGGAACCGCCCAACTGCCGCGTTCCTATTTTCTGACCTGGGCCCAGATCCGGGAGATGGCCGGTTCAGGCCTGGTGGAGCTGGCCGGGCACAGCGACAACCTGCATCGCGGTCACAGCGCCAACCCGCAGGGCGTGCCGCAACCCGCCGGTTCGACCCTTGCCTATGATCCCGCCGACAAGACCTATGAAAGCCCGGAGGCGTTTTACCAGCGGGTCAAAAATGACGTGGCCAGGAATGCCGATATTATCGCCAGGCGCACCGGGCATCGCCCCCGAGTGTTCGTCTGGCCTTACGGACGGTATAACGGCCTTGGGGTCAGGGCCGCTCTGGACGCCGGCTACAGTATGACCGCATCTTTGGGGCTCAAGGACGACTGGCCGACGTTCAACCGCTATATGGTCTACCCGAAAATGAATTTTACCGACGTTATGAACAATCTGGCCGCCGGCAACTACCGGCAAACGCCCCCCTCCGGCCTGTCCGGCGGCTTGTGGGGCAAACAGACCGGCAGCGGCGCGGCTTACTCCCGCTTCCGCGACGGCGAGGCCCTGCGCGCCCGCTACCCGGTGCAGCGCGTCATGCAGGTGGACCTGGACATGGTCTACGACGCCGACCCTGAACAGCAGTATAAGAATATTTCAGCGTTGTTCGACCGCATCAAGGCCCTCAGCCCCAGCGCCGTATATTTGCAGGCCTTTGCGGATCCGGACGGCGACGGCATAGCCGACGCCCTGTATTTTCCCAACCGCCATCTGCCCATGCGGGCGGATCTGTTCAACTATGTATCCTGGCAGATATACAGCCGCCTTGGGGTCAGGGTATATGCCTGGATGCCGGTGCTGGGCTTCAAGCTGCCCGGCGGGCACACGCTGGTGCGGGCCGATCCCCCGGACAAGGCCGGCAGCGACTACCAGCGCCTGAGCCCCTTTGATCCGGACAACCGGAAGATCATCAAGGAAATTTATATAGAGCTTGCCAGGCATTCCAGCGTTTACGGGCTGCTCTTCCACGACGACGCCGTGCTCGGTGATTACGAGGATGCCAGCCCGGCCGGACTGGTCTGGCTGCGCGGCCAGAGGCTGCCGGAAAGCATTCAGGCCATCCAACGGGATCCGGAGCTGCGACGCCGCCATGCCCGGGCCAAAAGCCTGTATCTTGTGGATTTCACCAAAG
Source organism: Desulfovibrionaceae bacterium (assembly GCA_031547305.1). GTDB lineage: Bacteria > Desulfobacterota > Desulfovibrionia > Desulfovibrionales > Desulfovibrionaceae > JAVBSC01. The sequence goes on along the minus strand of JAVBSC010000025.1, from coordinate 6,150 downwards.
AGCTGCGGGCGGCCTTCCGAACCTGGAGCCCGGTTATTAAAACCGCCCGCAACATCTATGCCCAGGCGGTGCTGAACCCTGATTCCGAGGAATGGCTCGCCCAGAGTCTGGATGATTTTCTTAACGCCTATGACTATACGGTAATTATGGCCATGCCATTTATGGAAGGAGCCAAAGACCCCACGGCCTGGCTGGAAAAAATGGCGGATACGGTAAAAAGCCACCCACTTGGGGTGGAAAAAACCGTTTTTGAACTTCAGGCCGTGGACTGGCGCTATGGGCGCTCCGGCCCCGTTTCCAGCGGGGCGCTGGCCAGCCAGATGAACCTGCTGGAACAAAACGGCATCGGCAATATCGGCTATTACCCGGAAGACCCCATAGCCGGGCATCCGGATGTTTCTGTCATCCGTCGGTTCTTTTCAACACAGGATAATCCCTTTCTTAAATGACTGGAGTAACACGCGCGGGAAAAACTTATGGCCATGGTTAGCGCATTGATGGGATACGCGGCTTCCTTCACCTTTTTTTATCCGCTTCTGATGGCGTACATCTGGCTTGCCGGCGGCCTGCTGTATTATTTCCGGTTCGAGTTCCGCAAGCCGGGCTACAACAAACCGCCGGAACTTCCGGCCTATCCCCTGGTATCCATAGTGGTGCCTTGCTATAACGAGCGGCTCAACGTGCCCCGGACTTTCGGCGCGCTGGCGGACATGCATTACCCAAACTACGAAATCATCGCGGTCAATGACGGCAGCACCGACGATACCGGCCAACTGCTGAACGAACTGGCCGCCGGCATGCCCCGCCTGCGGGTGGTGCATCTGGCTTCGAACCAGGGCAAGGCCGTGGCTCTCAGAAGCGGGGCAATTGCCGCCAGGGGCGAATTTCTGGTCTGCATTGATGGGGACGCAATTTTAGACCACTACGCTGTAACCTGGATTCTGCGGCATTTTCTGGAAAGCCCCAGGGTGGGCGCGGTAACGGGCAATCCTCGCGTGCGCACGCGATCCACGCTTCTCGGCTGCCTTCAGGTGGGCGAGTTTTCCGCCATTGTCGGCCTGCTTAAGCGGGCGCAACGCATCTACGGCCGGATTTACACCATTTCCGGCGTCATCGGCGCGTTCAGGGCGCGCGCCTTGCACAATGTGGGCTACTGGAACCCGGAAACCATGACCGAGGACATCGACATAAGCTGGCGGCTGCAACTGGCGCACTGGGATATCCGCTTCGAGCCGCGGGCCTTGTGCTGGATTCTCATGCCGGAAACCCTGCGCGGCTTTCTGAAGCAGCGGCTGCGCTGGGCCGTGGGCGGCGGCGAGGCGATAAAAACATATTCCCGGCGGATATTTCACTGGAAATCCCGCAGAATGTGGGGGGTATACCTGGAGTATCTGGCCAGCGTGGCCTGGAGCTACACCATGGCGGTTCTGGCGGGCATATGGTTCATCGGGCTGTTTTTCCACCTTTCCTTTGAGCTTGACTCCATATCCTGGATGCCCAGATGGCCCGGCCTGGTGCTTGGCCTTACCTGCCTTTTGCAGATCGCCGTGAGCCTGTTGCTTGACCGGCGCTACGATCAAGGCTTGTTGCGTATTTATCTGTACACGATATGGTTTCCCCTGTTTTATTGGACAATCAACTGGCTGGTTTCCGTGGTCGCTTTTCCCAAGGCCATGTTTTTCAGGCGCCGGGGGGAACGGGGACTCTGGGTGACCACGGACAGAGGGTATGTTGACACACGCCGCGAGCCCCCTGGAGAGGCCGCGAAAAATAAGGATGTCTGAGTGTTATGATTACTGATGCCAAAAAGCTTATCATCCAAAGGCCCGGCGCGCAAACCGCCGAAGGAAAAATAATCGCCTGGCTGTTGTCCCTGGGCTTCTGGTGGCGGCTCGCCCACCTGATCCGGCTTTTTTTGGCCGCTGTGGGGTGGGGAGGGGCCTGGGGGCTTTCTTTCGCCATTGCCGGGCATATGCGAACCGGCGCGGTGCTGCACTCCGCCATGATTATATATATACCGGAGATTCTGGGGCTCGTTCTGATGCTGTGGGGCTGGGCTTTTTATAACTGGCTGCGTTTTCACGGCAAACGGAACAAGCGCCGCGAGCCGCTGCCACCGCTGTCCCTGGAAGAGGCCGGCCAGGGTTTCGCTTTGCCGCCGCATCTCCTGCAACAGGCGAAAGAGGCGAAAATCGATATTTGCCACTTTGACGACAAAGGGAATATTTTGGCGATAGAGTGCCGCGCGTCCGGGGTTTGAAACAGCGGCAACTTGGCTTTTGGCCGGGAATCGTTTGTTAAATCCGCGGGGCGATCCTCCGAGTCCTCAGACAAGGAGGTTCTGCCTATGGAGCAGTTCCTTTCCAGCGTCCTGGCCGCTATTGTGGCCGGCGTGGCAGTGGCGCTCATTATCCGCCGGCTTTAGAGCAATTTCACTTTGAAATTGCTCTGCAGACGCGAAGCGGATGCCCGCGAAGCGTGTCGTTTATCTTGAGAATCTCGCATTGTTACAAGCTAAACCCTATACAGTTTGCGAAACTTGTATTGTTTAATTTCAAAGTTAAAATGGTCTAGCCGGGGAAATGAGAGCGCCCCGGTAGGGACGAGCATCCATACCGGGGCTTGAAACTTGTAACCACCAAGTTACAGGGGGATTGCCCCAGGGCCGGGAGTGTTAACGCACTTTCGGCCCGCCTTATTTCCAGACACTAATCACCAAAGGCCGGGAAATCAAGGCTGATTTCGGGCTGGCGTTGCCAGCGGGGCAATACCGGCATCAAATTGCTTTAGCCCGGTTCGTCCTGGCGTTCCGCATGCTACTTATCCATAGACCGGCGCAACAGGCCGAGTTTTTCCGCCTCGCGGAAGAGCTGGTCGCGGAATTCCGGGTGGGCCAGGGCGATAATGCGCTCGCTGCGCTCCTTCATGGAGCAGCCGGCCAGGATGGTGCAACCCCATTCGGTGACGAGCTGGTGGATCTGGCTGCGCGGGGCGGTGACTATTTCGCCCTGGGGCAGCACCGGGACAATGCGCGACCTGGTCTGGCCGGTCTGTTTGTCCGTATAGGTGGAAGCCATGCAGATAAAGCTTTTGCCTCCGTCGGAAATGAAACTGCCGTGCACAAAGTCAAGCTGGCCGCCGGTGCCGCTGATCTGGCGGGTGGCCGAGGATTCTGACGAGACCTGGCCGTACAGGTCCGCTTCGATGCAACAGTTTATGGTCACCAGGTTGTTGTTGCGGCCCATGACTTCCGGGGAATTGGTGTAATTCACCGGGCAGGAGGCCAGGCCGGGGTTGTCGGCCACCCATTCGTACAGGTCTTTTGTCCCCATGCAAAATGACCACACGCCCTTGTGGCGGTCGATGTTCTTGCGGGCATGGGTCAGCTTGCCGCTGTTGTGCATGGCCAGGTAGGCGTCCACGAGCATTTCCGTGTGCATGCCCAGATCCTTCAGGTCCGAGTCGGCTATCCGCAGCCCCACGGAATTGGGGATGGCCCCGATGCCGAGCTGAATGACCGAGCCGTTTTTCATCTGGCGCACAATATGCTCCGCGATGCGTGTTTCCACCTCGCCGGGCCGGCTGGACGGCAGCTCCACCAGGGGGTGGTTGCCGCCTTCAATGATATAATCCACGTTCCGGATGTGAATGCACTCCTCAAATCCGCCAAGGCAGCGGGGCAGGGCCTGGTTGGTCTCTATAATCACGGTCTTGGCCGTTTCCAGAATAGCCATGGTGGCGGAATTGGACAGGGAAAAGTTGAAATAGCCGTGCCGGTCCATGGGCGGCGTGCTGATGACGGCAATGTCCACGTCCAGGCATTTGCGGTATATTTCCGGCTTGTTCTGGTAGGCCATGGGGATGTAGTCGCACAGGCCCCGTCCGGCCCAGTTGCGTTCCTGGCCGCTGAGGTGCCAGCTGGAGTAGGCAAAGGCCCGCTGCTCCGGATCCTCCGTTACCACGGCCAGGGGGCGGGCGCTCATAAGCCCGCGCAGGCGCACGCCGGAGAGTTCGTTTTTACGTCTGGCCAAAGCCGCGTCAAAGGCCACGGGCATGCCAAGAGCCATGCCGTAATCCAGCCAGAAGCCAGATTCCACCATGGCCGCTGCGGCTTCCGCCGTAATCAACCTGCGCTGGTAGTCCCGCATGATCATGGGATTTTCTCCTTGGCTTGGGGGTGGAGCGGAAGAATATTTCAATATCAATACATTCTAAATATGCCCAAGCGTTGTTCACCTCAAGTATAAATACGCGAATTTTAGAACGGGGTTTCAGTATTTTCGCCATAGATCCAGCCAGAGCCCGGCAAAAAGCCCTTGAAGGCCGATGAACCTTCAAGGGCTTGGATTTTATGCCTTTGCCATCCGCCGCGTCAGCCGGCGCAAATAACCGGCGGGATCGCCTCCGGCTTAAGGCCGAAAAGGATTGACCGGGCTAAAAATATAGTCTTGTAGATATTATCATGGTCACGCTTTGTGGTGTGCCCTTTGTGCCGGAAGGCGAGGGGTGAATACGAGCGCGGTGAAATGAAACAGCCGGGCATGAAAAACCGAAAAGCCCGCGAATGAGCCTTTCGGTTTTTTGCTGCTGCTTCATTAGCAGATAAAAACATAGCTGCTAATAAAACGTAAAATATTAGCAGCTAATATTTTTGCGTGTCATTTGTTAGCAGCTGTTTTGGGGTCAACAATATCTCGCAATTGGCGGAACCAAAAAAAGGATGGCCGCCTCCCGCTCCCTTGAGAGACCAAGTCAATAACGTGCTCTTCTGTCAACTGCTTGAGGATATGTCGTGCGGAAGCATTTGGGATATTTGAATACTTGCAGAATTGGTTTGTCGAGAAGAATATCCACTGGAAAATAAAATCCAATGCCCGTGAAGCATACTGCGAGTGAGTGGCTTCCAAAATTTTATCTTTCATTTTGTCATATAATTTGTAGTAGTTCAGACATGATCTGACAGTGGTCTCCGTTTTGACAGATTTTCCTGTCTGATCAGTTGAGTTGTCCGACCTTTTCCACCCAGAGCCGTTTTCCGTCAAGGAGTGTCTGCATTGGCGTTCTGCCGCAGCACATTTTTCCTTGATGCGTTCTTTCCGCGTTGTAGCTGTCCATCCAGGTGTCCAGGTCGGTCTGCAACTCTTCCAGAGAGTGATACAGCTTGCGCCGGAAAGCAACCTGATAAAACTCATGCAGTACCGTCTTGTGGAAGCGTTCGCAGATGCCGTTTGTCTGCGGATGCCGTGCCTTGGTTTTGGTGTGCTCTATGCCGTTTACGCCAAGGTACAGTTCATAATCGTGCTGTTCGAGCTTCCCGCAGTATTCCGTGCCTCTGTCCGTCAGGATGCGGATGAGGCCCATTTCCTGTGAGGAGAAGAAAGGCAAAACCCGGTCGTTCAAAAGGTCGGCTCCGGTGATGGGTGTTTTGGTCTTGTACAGCTTGGCGGCGGCCCACTTGGAATAAGTGTCCACGAAGGTTTGCTGGTAGATGCGGCCCACGCCCTTGATGGTGCCGACGTAAAAGGTGTCCTGGCTACCAAGATAGCCGGGATGGTGGGTTTCGATCTCGCCGCAGGCCTCGTCGTCCTGTTTTTTGCGCTCCAGGGCTTGCACCTGGGCTTCGGTGAGCACGACGCCCTCTTCGGCAGACTTCCTTTCCAGCGCCGCCAGCCGCTGCTTCATGGAGGCCAGACCGTGCCGCATCCAGATGGAGCGCACGCCGGAAGGGGAAACAAACACGCCCTGTTTCCGCAGCTCGTTGCTGGCCCGCACCTGGCCATGGGCAGGGAAATCGATGGCAAAGGCGGTTACCGCAGATTCGGTGGCCTCTTCGACTCGGTTTTTCAGGTTCGGCTTGCGCCTGCTGACCTCAAACAGCGCTTCGACGCCTCCGGCGTCTCGTGCTGTTTGATACCGGTAAAACGTGTCCCGTGAAAAGCCCATTACGCGGCAGGCCTTGGAGATGTTGCCGAGTTCGGCGGCGAGGTTCAGAAGTCCGGTCTTGTGTTTGATGACGTTTTGATTGAAACTTTCCATGGGGATTCTCCGTGGGCGCTGTGCCCGGTTTGATGGTTCGTTTGCACTTCCATCAAAACGGAGATCCCCCTTTCTTTCAAGGGCCTACTGTCAGATCAAATCGAAACTACCCCA
>JAVBSC010000074.1:0-22223 GCA_031547305.1 Desulfovibrionaceae bacterium | reverse complement strand
GCCATCATGCGCGCCTGCCAGCTCATCTCCTCGCGCCGGAGGCGTCTGGGGTAGCCGCGGCCGTCCATGGTTTCGTGGTGCGCGCCGGCGATTTCCGGCACGTTGCGCAAATGCCTGGGCAGGGGCATGGCTTCCAGCATGATGATGGTCCGGACGATATGATCGTTGATTTTATAGCGCTCTTCCTCGGTCAGCGTACCGCGCCGGATGCTCAGGTTATACAGTTCGCCGCGATTGTACAGGGCTTCCGGAGGCTCCACCATGAACTTGCGGGACAGGCCTTCACCCAGGCTTTCTTTTTCGCCGCGTTCGATGATGTGCTCTGGATTATCCTGAAGCAGCGTCTCCCATACCGGCGAATTTTGCGCCGACACGCTGTTCATGCGCGCCAGTTCCCCGCGCGAAACCCCCAGGCGCTTGTCCAGGGTGCGCAGCCAGATCCTCCCGCCAATGGCGGCCAGACGCTCCAGAGCCGCATCGTCCATGATCGCGCTCCCGGCATTGCAGGAGGCCACAAAGGCGAAATCATCATCCAGGGCCTTCAGCTCCCGTTCCAGCTTTTGCCGCGCGGCTTCCTGGCCCTCCCCGTCCAGCACGGCGCGCAGGCTGGCTATTTCCGCGTCGCGCTTGAGCACCTCGAAGCGCATGCGTATTTCGTGGATGCGATCGTAGATGGTTTCCAGCTTGGTGGCTTTATCCACCACGTATTCCGGGGTGGTCACCTTGCCGCAGTCGTGCAGCCAGGCGGCCAGCTTGGCTTCTTCCCAGCCGTGCTCGTCCAGGGAGAAGTCCCTGAAGGGGCCTTCCCGTTCCGTACAGGCGGCCTGAAGAAGCATCTGGAAAATAACCGGCACGCGCTGGCAATGCCCTCCGGTATAGGGAGATTTGGCGTCAATGGCCCCGGCCAGGATACGGATAAGCGCGTCGCGCGATTCTTGCTGCGTCATTATAAGACGCTGGTTTTCAAGGGCTATGGCCGCGGTGGAGGCAAAGGCCTCGATAAAGCTCACTTCGTCCTGTGAAAAACCCTCTCCCGATTCGTCCCCGTACACGCGCCTGAGTAGAGTCAGCGCGCCGATATGTTCGCCCATGCGGTCGCACAGGGGCACGCACAGCGCATCAATGCTGGTCACTGCCGGGGAGGAAAAGCCCGGAGTCAGGTGCCCCAGTTTACAGCGCGGATCGTCGCGCGTTATGGAGGTCTGCATGACCGTGTCCTGGTCCAGGGCCTGGCAGACGGTCAAACTGGGGCCGGAGGCCTGAAGATCGCAGGTAAACGTACGCATCTGCTTATTTCCGTCAAGATTCCAGTAAATGCTGCCGTGATCCAGAACGATTTTTTTCTCGTCGTCCAGCAGGGACACAATGCCGCCGTCGACCTTGGCCACGGAAACGGTCTCTTCCAGCACGGTTTGCAGGAGCGAGTCAAAATCGCGCTCCGAACTGATGGCCTGCGTGATGCTCAGCATCCTGCGGATATTGCCCTGAAGACGCCGCATGCTCCGGGCCAGAACCTGAATTTCCAAAACGCCGGACTTGTCGCCGCGCTCCTCGTCAAGCAGAAATTCATGCAAAGTCCCGGCTTTCGCGGCCATGAAGTTCAGGGAGCGGGAAATCCGCCGCCCGGCGAGCCAGGCCAGCGGCGTGCAGAAAAGGAGCAGGCCGGCCACGCTCAGGCCGGCATAGCGTAAAAACGTCCTGCCGTTGTACAAACTGAGCTCATCCACCGGCACGGCCAACATTATGTTGTGGTCTACCGCGCCGTTTTCCCCCGCCAGCGCGGCGCTGGAAAGCTCCCACTCGCGTTTGCCGTCGCTGGCCCGGAGGCTGCTTTCCAGATTGCCGTCCAGATAGGCCTTAACCCCGATGCGCAGGACCAGCGGGAGATCGTCCACAGTGCGCAGGCGAAAACCCATGCCGTTTTCAGTGGGCATTTCCTCCGTGCAGGCCACCAGGACGCCGTCGGACCGGAACATGATCAGGCTGGACCCCGGAGTCGGCAGTTCAGAGTGCAACATTTTGGAAATATTCCGCAAATCGATATAAGTGCCAACAACGGCATTGCCCTTGCGGCTTTTTTCCGCAAGGACCATGCTCGACACCCCGTAGAATGTCAGATGCGGGTTGATCTCCACCTGCCCGGCGCCGTGCATGGCCTGCTTGAACCAAAGCGTGGAGCGCGGGTCAAAGAGGTTTTCCACGTCTAAAGGCCGGCGTTCTATAATCCGTAAATTCTCGTCGTAGAACAAGGTCTGGCAGTCATCGGGAACCGCTCTGGAAATATTGGAGAGTATAAAAGCGCTTTCCGGAGGAGCGTCGTAATGTTTGCGTTCCTCGTCCGTATGGAAATCGCGCACCAGCAAATAATCACCGTTATCGTACCCGGTCATGAAGCCGGTGATTAACGGATAATCGTCAAGAAAAGTCTTCAACACGGGCAAAAGCTTCAGCCTTGATTCCAGGTCGTGGCTGTCCTGCAGGTAGCCTCCGGCCATGGCCCTGAGCGTTGACCGCACTGAATGGCGGACTGTCTGGGACAGCTTGCCGTTTATCCTGGCGGTGAGTTCTTCAACGCCCTCCTTGATGCCGACATTCGCGGTATTGATCACCAGGCGATACCCGATGCCGGAAAGGATGAGCCCTGTAAACAGCATGACGATCATCAGGAACACCCCGAGCCGTCCCTGAAGACTGAGGCGCCATAGCCTTTTCTTCTTTATGCAAGAGTGGATCATACACTACCCCGCGCCCTGATATTTTCGCGCATTGTACATATAGTATACGTGGATCTGCGCGGCTATTATTAAGTTTTTCGAATAATTACACCACCCGGAAGCGTTGCGGGGAAAAATATAAAAGCCCGGATGATTCCGGGCCGAGGCTGTTGACAAAGTCTTCTTTGGCAGCAGCCCGCCACGCAGGCGCAGGCGGCATTCATTGCCGCCGTGAAGCGCCGGAGTGGGCGTGCCTTTACAAAGCCCGGCCTTGCGGGGTTTGTCATCAATCTGAGCCCGGATGATTCCGGGCCCTTTGTTAAACGCCTGGTAAGAAGCCCAAGGCTTTATTTTTTAGATACCGCCCGGCGGACCTTGCCGTTGACGGAAGAAGCGTGGCGCGTGCCGGGGGGACAAATTCAGCGCTTTTCAGGCGTGCAACCGCGCCAGCGCCAGATCGCGGAATTCCCGCAGGGCGGGCGAATCCGGCAGGCCGGACAAAATGGCTTCAATATGCCCGGTTCGGGCAAGCAGGCGGCGGGAAGCCGCGAAACAAAGCCCGGCCGGCCAGCCGCCCAGAAGAATGCGGAAGTCGTTAACGTAGCGCATGTCGGAATACAAAACCGGCCGCCCGGCCAGCGCGTCCGCCAGAACCTTTGGGGTGTGCCCGGCCGGATCGTCCTTCATGTTCAGGACCACGGCCGGGTCAGGCGTCGCGCCGGGGCCCAGTTCCGCCCGCATGACCCGCAGGATGTCCAGCTTGTCCGCGTCGCGCACGCCTTCCGCAATGGCGCGCGACTCCCCGGCCAGGCCGCCCGGCAGGGCGAAGCGGTTGTGCAGGATTACCGCCCCAAGCACGGCAAAGCGCTGTTTTTGCGGCAAGTCGTCCAGAATCCCGAGTTTTTTAAGGATGACGCAACTCAGGCGGCCGTGGTTGAGCGAATGCGCGTCGCTGAAGGTATGAAAGCGGGTGAACTGCTCAAAGCGGCCGATGTCATGGTACAGGGCGGCCAGGAGCAGGCTTTGGCCGGCAAAGGAATCCTCTGTGAAAACGCCCTCTTCCGCGCCCAGGTAACGGGCGTTCTCCAGCACTTTCAGGCTGTGCTCGATCTTCAGACGCAGCATGGGATCGTCCGACGTGCCGTTAAAAAACGTGGCCGCGTAATCCAGAAAACGCGCCTTGCGCGACTCCAGGCCGGCTTCAAAGCGCGCGGCCGCCTCAATCTCCATTCCTGTCTTCCTTTCCCGCTGGATCATCCGGTTTTTCCCGCCTGGCCTCAGCGTTCCACTCATCCCATTTCGGATCCCGAAAAATCCCTTTGGGGCCGTAAAGGATGCGTAAAAACAGGGCGATGCCGCCAAAAAACAGCAGAATTAAAAAAGCGCGCAAGGCGGTGGTGCTTAAAAAATGCCAGAAAGCCTCAGGATCCCGGACAATCTGCGAAAAAGACCGGGACGGCGCGGCCGCCAGCGCGGTTTTAACGCTTGAAAAAAGCGCCGGAAGCGCCAGCAGGATCGGAAATCTGAAAAAACGCATCATCAGGCTCCGCAAAAAATCAAAGGCTAGCATTACCCAAGCCGCTTGGCAATATTGAAGCTGACGCGGGTTATGGCGGCGAAAAACCAGGACGCCGACGCGGGCTTCCCTTGTTATGGAAAATCTTTTAGGCTGTTTGCGAAGCCTCACGGACCGCCGAGCCCGGAGAAAGGCGCCTTTATCCACAGCCTGACACGGCATTTTAAAGCAACCCCCAACACCAGCCGCCACAGGAGGCGACAGATGAGCACAGCCGAACACAACGCCGCGCTATGGGAAGACAAATACGCCGCCGGGCACATGGAACACGCGCCCTGGGACGCCTGCGTGGCCTTTATATTCCGCAACCGGCCGCGTGACCGCGAGCGCCGCGACGTGCATATTCTGGAAACCGGCTGCGGCACGGCGCCCAACCTGTTCTTTGCCGCCCAGCAGGGCTTCTGCGTGGCCGGCATAGACATCAGCGCCTCGGCCATAGACTCGGCCAAAGCGCGCTTCGCCAAGGCCGGACTCAAGGCGGACCTGCGCGTCGGCGACTTTCACCCCCTGCCCTTCGGCGACTCAGCCTTTGATCTGGCCATGGACCGGGGCGCGCTCTCTTACGCGGACATCCATGACTGCCAAAAAGCCGTGCGGGAAATCCGCCGAGCCCTGAAGCCCGGCGGCAAATTCCTGTTTACCCCCTACAGCGACCGCCATACTTCCGCCAAATCCGGCCTGAACACTTCAGCCGATCAGCAGGCCGCCCAAAGGCGCTTCGGCGGCTACCGGGGCAACATAACCCAGGGCGGACTGCTGGGCACCGGCAGAGTCTTCGTGTACAGCCTGTCCGACGTGGAGCGCGTTCTGCCCGCCGCCGAATGGGACATCGCCTCGCTCATTCACGTGGAAGAAACAGACCTGATCGCCCCGCTCCACGACATTCACGCCCACTGGCGGGTGGTGGCGGCGAGGAAATAGAAAACGGGCAACCCCGGCTTTGCCGCTCTGCGGCGGCTGGACGCCTTTTACAACCAGACCCGCCCGCGCAACGGCCAGGGCGGGATAACGCCCGCCCTGGCGCGGCATTTCAAAGTTGAAACGCCTTAACGAAGTCAGAGCGCCGCTTCAGCCGCCGGGAGCCCGGTGACGCCGGGAACGACCGCGAAAAGCGCCCCGGCCAGAGGTTCCAGCTTCAGCTGCCCAGGCGAGAGTTTTTGCCTGGCGGTGGTGATGTAAAGGGTGTCCAGCCTGGAGCCGCCAAAGCAGCAGGAGGTCGGCTGGCTTGATGGCAGGCGGATTTGCCCCAGAACGCGCCCGTCCGGGCTGAAGCGGGTGACGCCGCTTCCGGCGAAACGGGCGCTCCACAGACAGCCTTCAGAATCCACGGCCACGCCGTCCGGACGGCCGGGAGCGGCTTGGGGCGGAATCAGCATCCGCCATTTTCCCACCTCTCCGGTACCAGGATCATACGGTGCTCCCTCAACGGCTTCGAGTTTCGTATCCGCGAAATAAATCCATTTTCCGTCCGGGGAAAACGCCAGGGAATTCGGGATGGTCACATTATCGCGGATCAGTGCCGGACCGCCGCCCGCTTCAAGCCGGTAAAGCGCCCCGGAGCATCCCTGTCCAAAATCCCACATGGAGCCGAACCAGAGCCGCCCCGCGGGGTCGGCCTTCATCTCGTTGACCCTGTTCTGTGGGGGCATGAAATCCAGCCCGGCGATTTGTTCAGTGTGTTTCGGGTCCGCCCCGGAGCATAATTCCAGGCCGCGCGCGCGGCCCAGCAGCAGGCGGCCGTCTTTGGCCGGAACAACGCCGGCCAGAAGCGCGGGCCCCAGATCGTGCCGCGCGTAAACGCCGGAGGACGGGGAAAATTCGTGCAAAATCCCCCGGCGTATATCCACCCAATAAAGAACATCGCGTCCGCTGCTCCAGGCGGGAGACTCGCCAAGGATATCTTCCGTCGCGCAAACGACTTCGGCATTTTTTTCAAACATTGTTGGTAACTCGCTGTAATTTTCAGTTTAAGATCATAAATGTTATTTTTTTTGAAAAAACATAGACAAAATACCGCAGTCAAATTAATTTTTGATCAAATTTGCTTGACTGGCTGTTGATATCCCATAAATGCCTTTATCTGTCCACCCAGGTAGGTACGAAATGCAAAAAAATAACAGAGACAGGGAAAACCGGCTGTGGCCGTCAAAAACGCCGGGAGCGCTGATTACAGGCGGCAGCCTTGGCATAGGGAGCGCGATAGCCCGCGAACTGGCCGCCGGGGGCGCTAAAATAGCGCTGCACAGCTCCGGCCGGGCGGATGCCAGGGCCGGGCACGCCGGGGCCTTGAGGGAACTTGCGGATGAATTGCGCTCTTATTCGCCGCTGGTGGCCGAGCTGGATATGGACCTTGGCGAACCAGGCAGCGGGACCAGGCTTGCGCGGACGGCCCTGGAGGCTTTGGGAAACGTGGATATCCTGGTGCTGTGCGCCTCCATTCAGATCCGGGAGGCCTTTGGCGAGTTGGCCATAGCCACGCTGCAACAACATATGCGTATTAATTTTGAGTCGTCCGTTGAAACGCTCCAGACGCTTTTGCCGGGAATGTCCGCTTCAGGCTGGGGGAGGGTCATCTTCATAGGCAGCCTCAACCAGGAGCGCCCGGAGCCGGATTTGGCGGCTTATGCGGCCACAAAGTCCGCCATGCACAATTTGATCAAAAACCTGGCGAAAAAACACGCGCCGGACGGAATCACCCTGAACACGGTTTCCCCAGGTCTCATCGCCACGCCGCGCAACGCCTGGCGCAGGAAAGATCCGGCGGAATGGGCGCGGATCGAGCGCGGCAATAACCCGATGCTGCACGCCGGCAGGCCTGAGGATGTGTCCTGTCTGGTCAGACTGCTGGCCTCGGAAGAAGCTGGGTTCATCACCGGCGCGGAGATTCCGGTGGACGGCGGAGCTCGCCTTTAGGGCAAATTACGCCTGAGTTTTCCGCTTAACGGCGGGCCAAGTCCGCCTTTACGGCCTGAATTTGTAGCGACTTGGATAAACCGTTATAATATTGGAGGATTTATGTCGTCAGCAACTATGGCTATTTCGCCGGGCTCAGTGAATTACATCCGGAAATGGGCCCCCAGACTGGTGGCTTTCGGAGAATTTATAGACGGGTATGACCTGCTGGTTATGGGCGCGGCGCTTTTGTTCATCGGCCCGCAAATGGGCCTGACCGGGTCTGAAAAAGGTTGGCTGGCCGCTGTGGCTTTCATCGGCACGGCCTTCGGCCTGGTGGTGTTCGGGGATCTTTCCGACCGCCTGGGGCGCAAGATCATTTTTGTAATAAACCTGCTTTTTTTTGTCGTGGCTTCCATCGCTTCCGCTTTCGTGACGAATTACTGGCAATTGATCATAGCCCGTTTTGCCATAGGCGTGGCCGTGGGCATGGACATCCCCACCTCGCACAGCTTTCTGGCGGAAATAGCCCCCAGCGCGCGGCGCGGCAGAATGGCCGGCTCCCTGCCGAACCTCATGTGGCTCAGCGGGGCCATAGCCAGCGTTTTGCTGGCCATGATCGTCGCCCCCCTGAAAGGCCTTGACACCTGGCGCTGGCTCTTTGGCCTGGCGGCGGTTCCCGCGTTTATCGTGCTGGTGGCCCGCCAGGTTCTGCCGGAATCCCCACGCTGGCTGCGAGCCCACGGCCAAGAGGAAAAAGCCGGCGAGATATTCGCCGCGCTGGGGATTCCAGAACCCCCGGCCAATGTCGCAACTCCCAAGCGAGAGTACCGCAATCTGTTAACCGGCAAGGCATTGCGCCGTCTGCTGGCCGTAACCGGGTTCTTCGCCCTTAACAGTTTTGCCGGGGCCGTGGCCACCATTGCCGGCCCCATGGTGCTGGCCAGCACGGGCCTTGGCACGGGCAGAGCCCTGGAGTTTTCCCTGGCCGGTTTTATCATCGGCATGGCGGCGGTATTCATCGGCTCCCTGATCATTGACAAGGTGGACCGGCGGCGCATGGGCATCTGGACCTGTCTGGCGGTTTTTCTGGCGGGCATGGGCATAGCCTTTTTAGGTTCCAGCAGTTCCGCCATGCTGTTGCTGTTCTTCGTGCTGTACTCAATGCTGACCTGGTTCGGCCCCGGCGTGCTCGCCTGGGTCTGGAGTTCCGAAGCTTTTCCCACCGAACTGCGCGCCCTGGGTTCCGGCATCGCGCAGGCCGTGACCCGTCTGGCTGTGGCTCTGAATCTTATCCTTGCGCCGATGCTGCTGGGTAATTTCGGCTTGAAGGCGATAGCCATTTATTCCTGCGGCTATCTCGGCTGCGCGGCCATAGCTTTGGCCTCGCCGTTTCTCAATACGACAAACCGCGAGTTGGAGGATGTCTAAAGCGGATTAACTTTAAGACGCTCGTTACGGCGCTCGGCTGTGAAACAAGTTTCGCCGGCGCTGAGGCCAGGGCGGGGCGGCGCCCGCCCTGGCGCGCGGGGCTTTTACGCCGGCGCCGTTTGGGTTATCATTTCACAAATAATTATTCGCGGGTGGGAGTGAGTATGGCCCAGACTCAAAACGTTCAACAACGGATGCGCGAAGACATTGTCTCCGGCGCCCTGCCATTTGGCTCGCGGGTTACCATAGCGGATCTGTCCGCCCGGTACAAAGTCAGCCACATGCCGATCCGGGAGGCCCTGCGCGGCCTGCATGGGGAAGGTCTGCTGATCCTTGAGACGGATCGCGGCGCCAGCATAAAAAAAGTGGACCGGAATTTTGTGATGAACATCTTCGACTTGCGCCTTTCCCTGGAGGTTCTGACCATCCGGGGCATGGTGCGGCGTTGTTCCCAGGAGCAGTTGCGGCGGCTTGAGGATATCCAGGCCCGTTTTGAGGCCGCCGTGGCCTCTGGGGATTTTGCGGCCGCCTTGGCAGCCAATCACGATCTGCATGAGGCCGTCGCATGGATGGCGCAAAACCAGGATGCCGCGCTGATGCTGGGCCGCCACAGGTTGCTCGTGTCCGCCTTGTGGCGCGGCTACGGCTACGGTCCGGAGCGTTTTCCCGGCGTGATTGAAGATCACCGCCATATTCTGGAGGCGATCCGCTGCCGGGATGTTGAAGGAGCGGCCTGGCTGGCCGGGGCGCACCTGGTAAAGGCCAGGCAGGCCCTGCTGTCGCACATGCCGGAGGCCGCATGAAAGGCCGCCGCACCAATATCAAGGATAGAATAATCCAGGACATCATTGCCGGAGTGTGGAGTCCGGACGACAAGCTGACTCTGGATCAACTGGGCAGGCACTACAGTTCAAGCCACACGCCGATCCGCGAAGCGTTGCGCGAACTGCAGGGTGAAGGCTTTTTTCGGACCGGGGCCGGCAGAACGTTCCGCTTGAGGGAAGTGGACAGGGAATTCATCACCAATATTTTTGACGCCCGCAGCGCCATAGAAAGCATGCTGGCGCGCGCCGCCGCCCAAAGGTGCACAAAAAACGACCTGGAAAATATGCTGCTCGCGCATGATGGCATGGCCGCCGCCGTCAGGGACAGGGATTATGCGCTGGCGGGAATAAAAAACCGCCTGTTTCACGACGGCATAAGCGCCATCGCGGCAAATGGGGAAGCGACCAGGGTTTTGAACATCCACTGGGTTTTCATCATGACCATGTGGGCCGCGGCCGGTTACGGGCCGGAGCGCTATGACGGCGTGATCCAGGATCACGGCTACATCATCCGCGCACTGGCGGAAAACGATGCCGACGCGGCAGCCGCCCTTGCCGGGGCACATGTGATAAAAGCCAAGTTTGAATTACTGGAACAAATGAAAAAGTAACTGTATCAGAGTGTTAAAGTGAACGCTTCATTCAGGCTGGACGGAATTGAGATAATAGTGGCGGAGGCCGCCCCGGCGACCCGTTGGATATTCATACGCGTTGTTACGGAAGACGGCCGCTCCGGCTACGGGGAATCGACTCTTTCATGCCGCGAGGCGTTGGTTGCGGAAACCCTGGACAAAGCCGCCGGGCGTCTTTTTGCCGCGGATTCTCTGGAACCGGACGACTTGTTCCCCTGCCTTGATTCGCTTCCCCAGGCCGCGCTTTGTTCCGGATTTGACCAGGCGATCTGGGATTTGCGGGCCGGCATGGCCGGTTTGCCTCTAGCCCGGCTGCTGAACCCGCTGGCGACCGCCAGCGTGCCTGTTTACGCCAACATCAACCGCCGCACAAAGGACCGCTCGCCGCATGGGTTTGCCGAAAGCGCGGCCTTGGCCCTGCGTTCTGGACACGTGGCGGTGAAAATAGCGCCATTTGATGAAGCGCCGCGGACCCCGCCGGAGCATGAGGACCTGGACGCGCTTTTGCGCCCCGGCCTGGAACGCATTGCCGCCGTGCGCGAAGTCCTGGGTCCGGATAAAAAGCTGATGGTGGACTGCCATTGGCGGCTGAACAAACGGTCCGCCTTGAAGTTCCTTGATTTCGCCGCCGGACTTGGCCTGTACTGGGTTGAATGCCCGCTTCCGGAATCCGGCGCGAACCTTGCCGCCCTGGCGGAGCTGCGGGCCGTGGCCAATGGCCTGGGTGTGCTGCTGGCCGGATGCGAGGAAAAAATACGTTTATCCGGCTTCAAACCATTTATTGACGCGAAATGCTACGATGTAATCATGCCTGATGCCAAGTATGCGGGCGGAGTTTTGGAAATGCTGAAAATATCCGGCGTGTTGCTGGACGGGGGCATTGATTTTTCCCCGCACAACCCGTCCGGCCCGATTTGCCACGCGGTGAGCGCACATATCCGCGCCGCCGCTGAAGGCAACGGCATGTTGGAAACCCAGTTTGACGAGACCCCCGTATTTGACGAACTGAACCGCTTTGCCGCGCCGCCGGTTGTTGACGGCGCGCTGCGCCTGCCGGAACGCCCCGGCCATGGCGCGGCACTGAATATGGAAGCCCCGCGAAAACGTTGCGTTTACCACAAAAAATACCGCCGCTGAAAGCGGCGGGCTGGAGAGATGGATTATGCCTGAACGGCCGCTTGCATTTATTGACTGGGGATCCACCAACATGCGCGCCTGGCTGTGCGCGCCGGACGGACAAATTCTGGACTGCCGCCGCTCGGAATCCGGGGTGACGCGCATCGCGCGAGAGGAAATTACCGGCATTCTACACGGGCTGCTTGACGGCTGGTCCGCCTTTGCCCCAGCCCTGCCGACGAATATTCTCATGTCCGGCATGATCGGCAGCGATAACGGCTTCAAGATGGTTCCCTACCGGACCTGCCCGGCCGGCATAAAGGACATCGCTCCGGAGGCCCCGGTTTTCCAGGACGGGAGGATGCGCCTGTGGATCATCCCCGGCGTGAGCGTGAACAGCAAAGACAACGCCAATGTCATGCGCGGAGAGGAAACCTTGCTGATCGGGGCCCGCGGCCTGGCCGGCCCCGGTGTATTCCTGCTGCCCGGCACGCACAGCAAGTGGGTGGAGATGAAGGAGAACGCGATATCCGGCTTCCATACCGTAATGACCGGTGAATTGTACCATCTGCTGATGGCTGAATCTCTTATCGGCAGGAACGCCGCCGCTCAGGCGGAAGACGGCAAAGCATTTCTGGACGCCGCTTCCAGAGGGCTGGAGACGGACAGGGCGCTCAGCCGCCTGTTTGAAATCCGGGGGGCCTATCTTTTGGGCCAAATACCCAAGGAACATGCCGGGGAAGCCCTTTCCGGCCTGCTCATCGGCAGTGAGGTCCGGGAAATGAGCGGAATATACCGTCCATCAGGCCGGACTGAAATTGTCCTGATTGCCGAAGGCGATCTGGCCCGGCGTTACAGCGCGGTTCTGGATCTTGCCGGAATGCCGCACCGGATTGTTGACAGCGCCGGGGCTTTTCTTCTGGGCATAAGGAGCATTGCGAATGAACTTTTTCTCTGAACGCGCGCTTATAGCCATCCTGCGCGGCGTGACTCCGGCCGATGTCCTCAGCCACGTCGCTGTTCTTCATGAACAGGGGTTCCGGAGTGTGGAGATCCCCGCTAATTCTCCGGACTGGGATAAAAGCCTGGACTTGGTGGTCCGCAAGTTCGGCGGCGCTGTTCTGGCTGGAGCCGGAACAGTCCTCAGCCCGGCGCAGGCCGAACGCGTGGCGGAATCAGGCGGAAAACTGATCGTCACCCCTAACTTCAACCAGGAAGTGGTGCGCCGTTCAAAAACGCTCGGCCTTACTGTTTGCTGCGGAGCGGCCACGCCGACTGAAGCCTTTAACGCCATAGAGGCCGGGTGCGACGCGCTGAAGATTTTCCCGGCGGGCATCTTTGGCCCGGCCTATATAAGGGCCATTAAAGCCGTGCTGCCGCCGGACATGCCGGTTTTGGCCGTGGGCGGCATAACGCCGGAAAATCTTGGCGAATACCTGGCCGCCGGATGCTCCGGAGCCGGCCTTGGGAGCGACCTTTACCGCGCCGGGCAAGGCGTTGAGCTGACCAGGGAAAAGGCCGGAAAATTTATGGCGGCGGCAAAGCGGGCGCCGAAGCGGTTTTGTTGAACACAGCCGAGGCCGATACTCTTAAAAAACTTAAGGGCTGCAGCCTGTCAGCCGCAGCCCTTTGAAAATTGGTGCCGTGGGAGGGACTCGAACCCTCATGTCTTTTGGACACCGCCCCCTCAAGACGGCGTGTCTACCAGTTCCACCACCACGGCGCGAGAGGGGGATATAACGCGCAAGCGGAATGAAGGCAAGATTTTTTATGAAACAAACCCCGCTGGCCGCCAGGCCGTTTTCTCCGGCCAGGCCGCGAATCTGTTTCGCCCTTTGGGGCATAGTCGAAATCCGTCCGGTTCAGAATAGCCCATTTTCAAAATGACCCTTTACCCTTGCCGGCAAATGTGCTTAATTGGCAAGTGGTTCGCCGTGTTTATCGTACCGGCCAATTCCAATTTAGCGATCGCTGGGAGTCACGCTTAAACCATGAGCAACGCCAACGCCTTCCTTGGGCTGGACATCGGATCAACCACCGTTAAAGCCCTGGTTCTGGACGAGGAAGGCGTGATCCTGTTCGCCCGCTACGAGCGGCACTTTTCCGAGGTGCGGGCCACGGTGGCCGCCCTGCTTAAGGACACGGCGCAAAAGGTCCGGGGCCGGCGCTGGTCCATGGCGCTTTCCGGGTCCGGGGCCATTTCCCTGGCCAAGGATCTGAATCTGACTTTCGTGCAGGAGGTCATTGCCTCCGGACTGAGCATTCGCGGGCGTATTCCGGATGCGGACGTGACCATTGAACTGGGCGGCGAGGACGCCAAGATCACTTTTTTCACCGGCGGCCTGGAGCAGCGCATGAACGAGACCTGCGCGGGCGGCACCGGGGCCTTTATTGACCAGATGGCCACTTTTCTGGGCACGGACGCCTCCGGCCTTGACGATCTGGCCCTGAAGCACAAGATTATCTACCCCATCGCCTCGCGTTGCGGCGTGTTCGCCAAAACCGACGTTCTGCCCCTGCTCAACGAAGGCTGCGCCAAAGAGGACATTGCCGCCTCGATCATGCAGGCCGTGGTGGACCAGACCGTGAGCGGCCTGGCCTGCGGCCGGGCCATCAAGGGCAAGGTTGTCTTTTTGGGCGGGCCGCTGGCTTTTTTGCAATCCCTCAAGGGCCGCTTTGCCGCCACGCTCAAGCTGGGCGAGGGCAAGGCGGTTTTTCCCGAGCACGCCGAGTACTTCGTGGCCCTGGGCGCGGCCCTGCACGCCAAGGAAAAAGCCCTGTCCAGCCATGAGGCCGTGTTTGGCGACCAGCAGCTTAAAAACATCATCCATACGCTGGAGCACGGCAACCTTACGGAAGAAATCCAGCACCTGCCGCCCCTGTTTGAAACGGACGAGGAAAAGCGGGAATTTCTGGACCGCCACGCCGGGGAGACCCTGGCCCGCTTCCCGCTGGAAGATTACGAAGGCCCGGCCTGGCTTGGCGTGGACAGCGGCTCCACAACCATCAAAGCCGCGCTGATCGATGCGGACGGCCGCCTGCTCTACTCCCACTACGCCTCCAACAAAGGCGACCCCCTGGGCGCGGCCGTGCGGATACTCAAGGACATTCACAGCCGCAAACGGCCGGGCGCGGAAATACGCGCCGCCGCCGTGACCGGCTACGGCAGCGGCCTTTTGCACGCCGGGCTGAAGGCGGACACAGACGAAGTGGAAACCGTGGCCCACTACTACGGGGCGCGCTTTTTCCAGCCCCAGGTGAGCTTTGTTCTGGACATCGGCGGCCAGGACATCAAGTGCATGCACATCAACAAGGGGGCCATTGACCGCATCCAGCTCAACGAGGCCTGCTCCGCCGGCTGCGGCTCCTTTGTGGAAACCTTCGCCAAATCCCTGGGCATGCCTTTGCCGGACTTTGTGGAAGAAGCCCTGAACTCGCGCAAGCCGGTCAACCTGGGCACGCGCTGCACCGTGTTCATGAACTCCAAGGTCAAGCAGGCCCAGAAGGACGGGGCCGACGTGGGAGACATAGCGGCCGGGCTTTCTTATTCCGTGGTGCGCAACGCATGCTACAAGGTCATTAAAATCGCCAGCCCGGAGGATTTGGGAGAATCCGTGGTGGCCCAGGGCGGGGCCTTTGCCAACGACGCCCTGCTGCGCGCCCTGGAGCTGCAACTGGGGCGCAACGTGGTCCGGCCGGATCTGGCCGGCCTGATGGGCGCTTTTGGCGCGGCCCTGATAGCCCGGGAGCGCGGCCCGGCCGGGGAGCGCAGCAGCCTGCTGGACATGGAGGGCCTGGACGGGTTTACCGCCCACACCACCAACGCCCGCTGCCAGCACTGCTCCAACCGCTGCCTGCTGACCATCACCCGTTTTCAGGACGGCAACCGCTTTATTTCCGGCAACCGCTGCGAGCGCGGGGCGGGAGCGTCCCGCGCCGGCCGGGATTTGCCAAACCTGTTCGACTACAAGTACAAACGCCTGTTCGAAGGCTACGCGCCGCTGCCCAAAACCGAAGCCAGACGCGGCACGCTGGGCATACCGCGCTGCCTGAATATTTTTGAAAACTACCCCCTCTGGTTCACCATGCTCACCCGGCTGGGCTTCCGGGTGGAGCTGTCCTCGCCCTCCTCAAAGGACATCTTTTTCAAGGGCTACAGCACCATTCCCTCGCAAACGGTCTGCTATCCGGCCAAGCTGGCCCACGGGCATATCCTGGATTTGCTGGACCGGGGCGTGGACGCCATTTTCTTCCCCTGCATCCCCTACGAGATCAAGGAATTCCAGACCCAGAACAACAGCTACAACTGCCCGGTGGTTATCGGCTATCCGGAACTGCTGGCCAACAACATCAGCGAGCTGGAACGCCGCAACGTGCCGATTATCCACCAGTTCCTGCCGCTTTCCAAGGACGTTCTGGCCAAGCGCCTGCGCGACGTGCCGTTTTTTTCCGACATTCCCCAGGCCGAATTGCAGGACGCCGTGCGCCTGGGCTTTGAGGCTCTGGAAGCCTACAAGCAGGACATGAGCCGGGCCGGGGAACAGGCCCTGGAAGCCTTGCGCCGCAAAGGCGCTTACGGCATCATCCTGGCAGGCCACCCCTACCATGTGGACCCGGAAGTGCACCACGGCATTGCCGAGCTGATCAACGCCTGCGGCATGGGCGTTTTGACCGTGGACGCGGTTTCGCACCTGATGCCGGACCCGGGCATGCTGCGCGTGGTGGACCAGTGGACCTACCATTCCCGCCTGTACCGGGCCGGGGCCTACGCGGCGGGAACGGAAAACCTGGCCGTGCTCCAGCTCGTTTCCTTCGGCTGCGGCCTGGACGCCATAACCTCGGACCAGCTTGAGGAAATTTTAACCGTCAAGGGCCGGTTGTACGCCCAGATTAAAATCGACGAGGGCTCCAACCTGGGGCCGGCGCGCATCCGCATCCGCTCCCTGCTGGCGGCCATGCGGGCCAGGGAGGGCAAGGCGGCCAATTCGGCGGAGGTTAACGTCTACAAGGGCTCGCCTCCTTTTACCGAGGCCATGCGGGAGACGCACACCATTCTGGTGCCGCAGCTTTCGCCCATGCACTTCCAGTTCATCGAAGCCGTGCTCCGCGCCGAGGGCTACAAGGTGGACCTGCTGCCGGACGTGAACCAGCAGGCCCTGGAACTGGGCCTGCGCCACGTGCACAACGACGCCTGCTACCCGGCTATTGTGGTGGTGGGCCAATTGCTCTACGCGGTGCGCAGCGGCCGGTACAAGGACAAAGACGTGGCCCTGATGATCTCCCAGACCGGCGGCGGCTGCCGGGCCACCAACTACATCGCCTTTTTGCGCAAGGCCCTGGTGGACTGCGGCCTGGATCACCTGCCGGTCATCTCCTTCAACCTGGGCGGCCTGGACAAAAACCCCGGCTTTAAAATGACCGGGCGCATGCTGCGCCGGGTGAGCATGGCCGGATACTACGGCGACGCCCTGATGCGCATGGTGCACCGGGTCAAGCCCTACGAGGCGGAACCGGGCGCGGCGGACCGCCTGCTGGCCTACTGGGTGGAGCGCTGCAAGCACAACATCGCCAATCACGGCGGCATGCGCTTTCACCTGGACATGCTGGCCATGGTGCGCGACTTTGACCGCCTGCCCCTGCGCACGGAAAAACGCAAGCCCCTGGTGGGCCTGGTGGGCGAAATCCTGCTCAAATACCACCCGGACGCCAACAACCGGGCCGCCCAGGTGGTGGAGGAGGAAGGCGGCGAGGCCGTGGTGCCGGACCTGATGGATTTTGTGCTCTATTCCGCCTATGACGACATCTACAGCTACCGCTACCTGTCCGGCTCCTGGCGGGCCGGCCTGGCCGGGGTGACCACCATTCTGTTCCTGGAGTACGGGCGCTGGTCCCTGCGCTGGGCCCTGGGCCGCAGCAAGCGCTTCAGCGCGCCTTTGCGCTTTCGCGAGCTGCGCAACAAGGCCAAGGGGCTGATATCGCTGGGGCACCAGACCGGAGAAGGCTGGCTGCTGGCCGCCGAGATGGTGGAGCTGCTGGAATCCGGCGTGTCCAATATTTTGTGCATGCAGCCATTCGGCTGCCTGCCCAACCACATCACCGGCAAGGGCCTGCTCAAGGAACTTAAGCGCCGCTTCCCCCAGGCCAACATAGCGGCCGTGGACTACGACCCCGGCTCCAGCGAGGTGAACCAGATCAACCGCATCAAGCTGATGATGAGCGTGGCCCGTAGCGGGAACGGAAAAACGTCATGACTAAATTCACGGTGCTGGATACCCCTGTCGCGTATTATTCCCGCAACGATACGGACTATATCTGCCTGACGGATATGGCCCGTTACCGCGACTCGGTTCGAGTGGACTACATCATCCAGAACTGGATGCGGAACCGCAACACTATTGAGTTTCTCGGCCTGTGGGAGCAGTTGAACAATCCGGATTTTAAATCCATCGAATTCGATGGGTTTAGAAAGCAGTCCGGGCTGAACAGCTTCATCCTGACGCCAAAGCTGTGGATTGAAAAAACCGCCGCCGTTGGTCTTGTTTCAAAGGCCGGGCGCTACGGCGGCACCTATGCGCACAAAGACATCGCCTTTGAATTCGCCTCCTGGCTGTCGGTGGAATTCAAGCTTTACTTGATCAAGGAATTCCAGCGCCTCAAGGAGAGCGAAGCCGCCCAGCTGGGTTGGGACATCAAGCGCAACCTGGTTAAAATCAATTACCGCATCCACACGGATGCCGTGAAACGACACTTGGTCCCGGCAGCGGTGACCGCAGCCCAGGCCGCGTTCGTTTATGCCTCGGAAGCCGATTTGCTCAATATGGCCCTGTTCTGCGTGACCGCCGCCGAATGGCGGCTGGCCAACCCGGACAAGGACGGCAACCTGCGCGACTACGCCAATGCCGCGCAGCTCGTCTGCCTTTCCAACCTGGAGAACCTGAACGCCCTGTTCATCAAAGAAGGACTGCCGCCGCCAGAACGCCTGCTCCGCCTGAACTCCATAGCCATCCATCAAATGACCCTGCTGAGCGCCGACACGGCCATGAAAAAGCCGGAAAACGGCATGCGGCCATGATGAGCGTGGCCCGGAGCGGGAACGGCCGCGGGAATGCGGCCGAGTAAAAGGAGTGTGAAGTGCGTCCCTATTTTTCGCACATAGACTTCAGCAAGCGCATTCTGGAAATCGGCCCGCTGACTTCGCCCGTGGCGGAAAAACGCCTGGGGCCGTCCATATTTTACGCGGACATCCGCTCCACAGAGGAAATCAAGGCGCATTACGCCAAACACCCCGGCGTGGACAAATCCGCCATCCGCGAGGTCGACTACCGCATTGAGGGCTCGTACCGGGCCTCTTTGCCGGAAAAGGGCGTGGAGCCGTTTGACTACGTGATCGCCTCGCACGTTCTGGAGCACATTCCGCTGCTCCTGCATTTTTTTTCGGACATCGCCTCGGTAATGAACGAAGGCGGGCTGCTTTGCCTGACAATCCCGGACGGCCGCTACTGCTTCGATCACTTCCGCGTTCCCACGTCCTTTGCCGAAGCCTATGACATTCACACGCACGGGCTTTCCCGGATCGCGCCCAGAATATTGGAGTCGGCCATGGAGACCGCCGACAGCAACGACCCGTTCCGCTTCTGGAACAGCGTGGACACTTCGGATCTGCTTCCCACGCGCTCTTTTGAAGGCGCGAAAAAACAATATGAAGCCGTTCTAGCCGGCGCGTACATTGACGCGCACTTTTCCGTGTTCACCCCCGTATCCTTCGCCCGCCTGCTCCACGGCATGCTGCGCGCGGCGCTCAACCCGTTCCGGCTGGCCGGCATGCACGCCACGGCCCGCAACACCTTTGAATTCCACGTTGTGCTGCGCAAAGACGGAAGCCTGCCCGGCGACGCCAAAAAAACCGCCGCTGAAATGATCAAGCTGGGGAACGTCGTTTCCGCCTTGCAGCGGGAAGAATTCTCCGCCCGCGACTTTTTGCGCGAGGCTCTGAAGAAAAACGAATCCCGCTAAAACTCCCACTTCAATTGCAGGCTGCCGCCCACGCCTTCGCGCACGCCGGTGTAGCCCTGTGCGCCCAGGTCCAGGGAGAAGCCGGAATCCTTGACCGGCCTGACGGAGATGCCAAGCTCGCCCACACCGGTATCGCCCTTGAGGCTGGGGGAGCCGATGTCCACGCCGTTCACGCTGCCGCGCTGCCGGCCGTCGAACTCGTGTTCCCAGTACGCCCCCGCATAGGGGCTGACGTATTCCCTGACCGCATAAGCCACCCGGCCGCCCAGGCGGGTGCGCAGGGAATCGGCATCCTTGAAGCTCGCCTTGTCGCCCCGCACGCTCACGCTGTCGCCTTCCTGGCGCGTCCAGACGAACTTGCCGGAAAGATCCAGTTCCGCCTTGTCCGTAAGATCAAGTTTATAGCCCAGGCCGGCGTGCGCGCCCCAGTACATGGACTCGGAATCAAAATCGGCTTTATTGCCGTTGTAGCGGATGTCGTCGCTGGAAAAATCCGTGCCGGCGCGGCCAAGGCGGGCTGACGCCTCGACATGCGCGCCGCCAAGCGCGCCGTCTTTCACGTCAAAGCGGCTGATAACGCCGCCGCCGTAGTAGCTGGTGTCGCCGTCGCCGTCCACCGAGGCGTAGTTGCTGAAGCTGTTGTAGGAATTGTAGCTGCCCCAACCGCCTTCGAAGAACGCGCCCAGAGTGCCCCGGCCGCCGCCGAAATCGTTGCCCACGGCCAGGCCGGCCAGCATGGAAGCGCCGGAAACGTCCACATGCGAGCCGGTATTATAGCGGCTCCAGCCGCCCGCGCCCGCGCCGAAAGTCCCGGCCCGCAAGCCCGGACCGGAAGTGGCGGCCAGAGCCGAGCCAAAGCCCTGGCCCAGGAGGAGATCCGCGCCCTGGCCCACAAAAGCCAAGCTGGCCGCGCGCCCCTCCGCATAGGCCTTGAGGCGCTCGTAAGCGGGAGTGGTGGGGGAAATGTAATCCAGCACGGCCAGGAGCCGGTTGTTGTCCACCAGCAGGGAGTAAACATCGCCGTCGGGGGTCCGCACGGTCAGGCCGGTTTGATCGGCGGCCAGACTTGCGGCGCTGAGCAGGGTCAGGCTCTGGCCAGACTGAATGGCCGGGCGCGCTGCTTGGCAGGCCAAGCCCACGGCCGCGCCGGTAATGTCCGCATTGCCGCGCACGGTCAGCAAAGACGCGCCGCTGACAGCCGTGGCGGGAATAAAGAAGTTCAGGCCGTTTGTGACGGCCAGAGTCCCGGTTCCGGCTTCGATCCAGGCCCCGTTGCCCGATACGTCGAGGCGCGGCAGGCTCAGGGACGCGGCATTGAGGCCGGAAAAGTCAAAACCCGCCCCGCCGGACAGGAACATGGAGCTGGAGCCGCCAAGGGAGCCGGCCCCGGCAAGGGCCAGGACGCCGCCGCGCACAACGGTGTTGCCGGTGTAAGCGTTAGCGCCGCTCAGGGTGAGACTGCCCGCGCCGGACTTGATCAGGTTGCCCGTGCCGCTGATGGGGCCGGACAGGGTCTGGTCGCCGGTCTGGTCCACGGTCAGGTTACTCCCGCCGGCCAGGTTGACGTTGGCAAAATCTGGAGCGTGGTTGCCGGCCAGGGTGCCTCCCGCGCCGGTCACGTTCAGTGTGGTGAAGGTTCCCGCGCCGGAATTGGCGCTGGTTACAGTAAAGGTGTGGCCGCCGCCCAAAGTCACGTTGCTGATGTTGACATCGGAAGCCGAAGTGCCGTCCAGGCGCACGGCGGCATTGCCGCCGCTGGCGTCCAACGTGCCGATATAGGCCCTGGCCGCCGCTCCGGCCGGCGATTTTTCAAAAGCCAGCGACCCTCCGCCGGTGAAGGCCACCGTTCCGGCAATAAGCTCGGCGGTATTGGAAGCCCCCACGCCCCGGTAGACCAGATTCGCCGGTCCGTCGACGGTGTACACGCCCGTCACGGTCTGGGAGATGGGGCCATAGGTAGCGGCGAACGCGGACGGCGCGGTGGAGTCATAGGTCACGTTAGCGCCGCGTACATCTGCCGCGTAGATCCAAAGGTTGCCCCCGGCAAGGCCGTAGCGGTAGCCTATCGTCGCGCTGTCGCCCGCGACGCCGGCCGTATGGCCTGCCGATACGCTGAAAGCTACCGGATTGGGGTCAGAACCGGTGAAGGTCACGTTATTGGCCAGGTTGATCCCGTTGCCGAGTTCGGAATTCGCGAACTTCGCCCGCAGCGCGTCCGCTACCCGCGCGCTCGAAGCCGAAGTCAGGCTGATGTTGCCCGCCGGGTCCAGCCCGAGCGTGGTGTTTGGCGCGAATTTCAGAAGAGGGGCGGCGGCGGAATTGGAGGCGAAGGTTTCGGAGGCAAGATCAAGAACCAGCCGTTGCATCCCTGTAAAAATCAGCGTTTTGCTCCCGAAATCCAACGCGCCGCCGCCGTCCCTGAGAATGATGTCGCCGGTATGGGTGAAATCCGCCGTGCCGGTTCTGACTATTGTCAGGGTGTTGCCATCACCGACGACAAAGTTTTTGATCCTGACGTCCAGATCCCCGGCCACGGCCTCGCGCAGTTTGATGATTCCGTTGCTGCGGGTCATGTCCGCATTGGCGATGGTGGCGTCCAGCTGGCCGCTTTGCTGATCAAAGGTCAGGGTCGGCGTTCCGGACATGGCGGTTTCAGTGAACAGAAGCGCGCCCGGAGCCTGGAAATCGATCGTATTGCCGCTGGTGCGGAATATTATTTCCGAAGCCGGCTTGGCGGCGGTTCCGCCCAGCGACATCTGTTCCTGAGCGGTGAAGAGGATGTCATTACCGTTGGCCTCGAACAGATGCTGCTGCGTTCCGCCAATGGAAAGGGCGCCGGTAAAGCGATCGAGTTCCTGCCAGGTATCGCCCTGCAGATTGAACTGCCGGGCGTAATAGAGATCGCCGGTCGCCGCGGCGCCCGCGCCCGGCGGCGGCATCACCAGCAACAGCAGCGTAATGAATGCAAGCGCCCGTGGGCCGGAGCGTGAAAACAGGCCGAAAAAAACGCTGGCGAAGATTTTGC
>JAVBSC010000047.1:0-24734 GCA_031547305.1 Desulfovibrionaceae bacterium | reverse complement strand
ATCGGCGTGGAATACGCGCCCCTGGACTGGCTGGTTTTGCGTGCCGGTTACGCCTACGACATGTCGCCCATGACCGAGCGCTACGAGGACTACATGATCCCCACGGACGGCCGCAATCTTTACAGCGCCGGGGTGGGCTTTATCTGGGGCGCCGCGACGATTGATCTTGCCTATTGCTTTATTGACGCCAAGGGCCGGGACTATTCGCGCCACCCGCAAGATGGCGTGCTGAAATCCCAGGTGCAGGACGCGACCACGCATGTGGTGTCGCTGTCGTTGGGGTACAAGTTTTAATTCCGGGTTAATCCGAGTGGAAAATAAAACAGCGGGAGGGCGCGCAACCTTCCCGCTGTTTTATTTTCACCGAGACGACCCGGCTTAAACGTACTTCAGCAAATCCTCCGGTTTTTCCAAAAGCGCCCGGGCTCCGTTCTCCCGCAGTTCCCCGGCGTCCCGAAAGCCCCAGAGCGCGCCCAGGCCGCGCATGCCGGCAGCATTGGCCGTTTGCATGTCCGTGCCGCTGTCCCCGACAAAAAGAACTTCCTCCGGCTTTACCGCCAGACGCCCGGCTATTTCCAGGGCGGCCGCCGGGTCCGGCTTGGCCGGCCTGCCTTCGGCGTGCCCCAGCGCCTGGGCGAAAGTCGTCTCCGGAAAGTAGTGCCGGACCATCTGTTTGGTAAAATCGTCCGGCTTGTTGGAAAGAACGGCCAGTGGCAGCTTCCGCTCCTGAAGGGTTTTGAGCACGGCCTTCACGCCGGTGTAGGGGGCTGTGGTTCTGGTGCATCCGGCCGCGTAACGCAGGCGGTTTTGTTCCACCAGCCTGAGCAGCCCTTCACTTGGCAGCACATTGCCGGAGCAGCGCCGCATGAGCGTTTCAATGCCGTTGCCGATGAAATAGCGAAAGGCCTGGGCCGGATGCGTCGGCAGCCCGGCTTCCGCGAGCGCCGCGTTGGCGGCGTCGGCTATGTCTTGCAGGGTGTCCAGCAGGGTGCCGTCCAGGTCAAATATGATGGCCTTGGGTTTGTTCATAAGCATCAAACGGCCTTTGAAGCCGCGGCCATCTGGGCGAATTTTTCGCCGGCCGGGGTTTTCAGGATTTCCTGCAGAGTGCTGACCACCACCTGGTCGTAGCTGTCCGCCTGCTTGGTCAGGATGTTCACGGCGTCTTCCACCTTCATGGCCGGCCGGTAGGAGCGGGGCCGGGCCATGGCGGTAAAGGCGTTGGCCACGGCCAGGATTTTCGCGTAGACGTTTATCTCGTCGCCCTTCAGGCCGGCCGGGTAGCCGGTGCCATCCAGTTTTTCGTTCATCTGGCAGATGGCTTCCAGCACGGGCAGGTCGAATTCGATTTCTTTAAGGGCCTCCCTGGCGTAGTCCACATGCTTTTCCATCAGTTCCTTTTCCTGCGGTGTGAGCACGCCGGGCTTGGTGAGGATTTCGCGCGGCACGAACATTTTGCCCAACTGGGACAGGTTGGCCGCCGCCTCTATGGTGGCCACGTCGCGATCCGTCAGGTGCATGGCCTTGGCTATAAGCACGGCAATGCCGCCCATAATGCGCGAATGCCCGCCCAGGAAGGGATCCATTTCCTCAATGGTCCGCACCAGGGCGTCAATGGTCTGCTGAACAACCCGGCGGCCGTGCTCCTCCGTTTCCACAATGGTGGTTATGTCGCGAAAGACCGAGACTATGCCTTTGGGCGCGCGGCTGCCCGGATCCCGCAGTGGTGTTTTGGAAATCTGAAAGTAATGCTTGCGGGACTGCAGCCAGATCACTTCGCTGATGGTGCTGTTTTCCAGGGTCATAAGCACGCGCTGGTCCGCGGCGTTCAGGCGCTTGGCGGTGTCAAAGCCGAACACGGCCGCGGTGTCCAGGCCGGGCACCTCGCCGGGATCCCGGCCCACGGCCTGGGCGAAGGCCCGGTTGACGTAGCGGTAGACGCCTTTTTCGTCCGCCAGGGAGATGGGGTCGCTGATGGTGCTGTTTATGCCGTCCAAAAGGCGCTTCTGCTCGTCAATGACCTGGAAGAGGCTTTGGATTTCCGCATAGCGGGCTTTTTCCGAATGCCCGACCACCCACCACCAGACCAGGCCCACCAGAAGCACGACCACCAGGCCGCCCAGGGCGGCCATGCCGTAAATGCCGCTCTGGGTCTTGATCAAGTCCGCCCGGGCCGCGCTATAGTCGTTTTCCTCCACAATCCACCAGTTCATGCCGCGCACTTTGCTGCCCTTGGAATAGACCTTCTGATCCCCGCGCAGGGAATTGCGCACGCCAAAAGGAATATCGCCGTTTTCATCCGCCGGCAGGGGGGAAAGGTTCTGAACGCCTTCACGCCCCGTGCCCACCAGTTGCCAGACCTCGCCGCCGCGCTGCACCAGAAAGGCGCGGCGCAGTTTTTCGTCGCGGTCGAAGCGGAGCCATTCGTTGACGTTGCTGGAGATGATTTTGGAAATCATGAGCGAGGCCACGGCCCTGTTCTGGCCGCCGCCCTGCATTTGCGGAACCGGCAGGTAGATGTCCAGGACAAGCCCGCTTTCGGTGTAGCGGATTGGCGCGAAGATAACGGTGTTGTTAAGCACGCAGTCCTTGGCCATGGCCAGCTGCTCGCTGTTCAGAATCTCCGGGAAGTTGCTGGTGGCCAGGTAGGTTTCGCCTTTGCGGTTGAGCATGCGGGCGGACAGAAGCTGGTTCAGGCTGACCGTATCGTTAAGGTAGCTGCGCATGAGCGCGAGTTGCAGCTCTTCCGATGTTTTGCCGGAGTCTTTGTCCGGGCTGAGCAGCAGCACGATGTTGTCGCCCAACTCGTCCACGGCCGAGGCAAAGGCCTGAAAAGCCTCGTTGCGCACCAGGCGCATGCCCGGCTCGGAAAGGTTGACCAGCCAGGAGTTGGCCGTTTCAGCCCGGCTTTCCGTAAATTGCTTTTGCTGCAGGGCCAGGTTTTTTTCCAGATCTTTTTCTTCGTTGCCCGCCGAGTGATAGGCCCAGGAGCCTATGGCCAGGAGCAGAATGGCGATTATGAAGATGCCGAACCAGAACATCGGGGATTTTTGTCCGGAAGTCTTGTTTTTAGCCCTGGGCGGGATTTGAGAGGCTGAGTCTGCCATATTGTCCACCTTACATGGTTGTTTCGCGCGGTTATTTGGGTTTTATATGCGCCCAAATGCTTGATTCGTTAAGGGACACAGCTGGTTTATAATGCTTAAGCCTGCTGTGCGAAAGAATCAGGTTGCTCACGTTGTCCAGTATATATGCGGCGCCGTCGGTATAAACGGCCAGAACGGCGTGATCCAGGTTGCGCAGGGTGTCCTTGAGCACCACAAGACGCATGTCGCCGGCGGGCACGCCGAGCTCTTTAAGCGCATAATACTTTATTATGGCGTAATCTTCGCAATCGCCGGAACGCTTTAAAAATTCCAGCGGCGTGGCCCAATAGTCCGGCACTCCATAATTTTCCATATCCGTGCGGTAGGGCCACTGGTTAAAAAAAGCGTTCACAGCTTTCATCTTGCCCGTTGTATCGGCGGAATCCGCGCTCTTCTTTAAAGCTTCCCAGCGGTCCGGCAAATCTTTGCGCCCGGATTTCTGAATCAGCGCTTCAAAGCCGCCGGATTTTTTCATTTCGTTCAGGACGCGTTCCCACTTGGGCATGTTTTTCAGCGGCCTGCGAAACTCCACAAAGCCAAACAGGCGAATAATTTCCGACTTTTTATCCGGCGCAGCCGCGCTGTTGCCGTTTCCACCCCGTGGTCCGGTTTTCCCGGGGGAATCATCCCCTGTTTCGTCGGGCGCATCCCCAGGGATGTTTTCCGCTTTTGTCCGCGGCGGATCGTCTTCATTGGGCCGCGCGGCTCTGGCCTTTTCTTCCTCGGTATACACCGGAGGCAGGATCATTGAATCCAGGGTATCGCCGGATCTGGTCGGCCGCTCTTCTGTAGCGGCCGGCGGGGCCGTGTTTGCCGGCGCGCCGCCTTCCGCCGCCGGAGCCCGGCCCGGCAAAAAAAACAAAGCGCCAAGGCCGAGCAGCGCGGCCAGGGTAAAGGCGGCCAGCAACGCCGTTGCCGGCAGGAAGCGTCGCCTTGTGTTCGCAACAGCGGCCGCCGCGTTCAAGGGCGCTACCTTTCCCGCAGGGCATTCTGTTTGGCTTTGAACAAGGGCTTGAGCAAATATTCCAGCACGGTCTTTTTCCCGGTGAGTATGTCCACCGAGGCGGTCATGCCGGGCAGGATCGGCAGGAGGGCGTCCCGGTATTTCAGGGTGTTCGTCTTGGTGCGCAGCCGCACCTCGTAATAGCTGTCCCCTCTTTTATCCTCTATGGTGTCCGCGCTGATGCTTTCCACAGTGGCGTCAAGGCCGCCGTAGATGGAGAAGTCATAGGCGCTTATTTTGACCACCGCGGATTGCTGTTCGTGCAGAAAAGCCCGATCCGTGGGTTTTATTTTGGCTTCCAGAAGCAGGGTTTCGTCTATGGGCAGGATTTCCAGCACTGTTTCGCCGCTTTTTACAGAGCCGCCGGGGGTGTTCAGAAGAATGCGCTTGACCAGGCCGTTCACCGGGGAGCGCAGCTCCGTGCGGGCCACCCGGTCTATGCCGGCGGTAAGCATGGTGTCTATGGATTTTATTTCCGCCCGGCGTTTGTTTATGTCTTCCTGCATGGCGGAGCGCAGCTCGTTGCGCCGGTTTTCCAGCATGGCCTCGGCCTCGGCCACCGCGCTTCTGGAGCGGGAAATGGTCTGGATGATCGTTTCCAACTGGCCGCGCAACTCCGCCACCTGTTGCTCCGTGCGCAGGAAATCCACCTTGGAGTAGACGCCCTTGGCCACCAGCGGCCGCAGAGTGTCGCGTTGCTGGATGCTTATGTTCAGTCTGGCTTCCAGGGCTCTGCGCGTGGACAGGGTTTCTTCCACCTCGCCCTTGCGCTGTTCTATTTTGGCTTCGGAGGTCTGGATTTCACCCTCGTAACGCTGCTTGTTGGCGCGGTACAGGGCTTTTTGACCTTCCACCACCTGCGGGTATTTCTGGGCCAGATCCGCCGGGAATGCCGGCTCAACGCCGTTCAACTCCGCCTCCAGGCGGAGGATGTTGGCTTCGTGGTCTATTTTGCGGTTTTCCGCGTCTTCCCGGCTGCTCACGATTGTCTGGTTGGAAATGCGGGCCAGGATTTCGTCCTTGGCCACTTTCTGGCCTTCCTTGACCAGCATTTCAGCCAGCACCCCGCCTTCGTAATACTGGATTTCCTGGATGCGTTGCGACGGCACAACCTGGCCCTGGCCGCGGGTGACTTCGTCAACCTCGGCCAGGGAGGCCCAGACGCCGAAGCAAAAGAAGAAAGCCAGCACTCCAACGGAGAGCATATAGGCATAAGGATGCCCCCGGCGGTGCAGGGCGGCGTCCACTTCGCTCATATACTCTATGTCTTCCAGGCGCCTGGCCCTGCTTTTAAGCGCTTCGGCGGCGCCGTCCGGATGTTCGGTATGTTTTGGGTTGTTCATAACACCAGCCTATGCCTGTTCCGCGTCGGCCGGCGGTTTCTTGCCCGGCTCGAAAACAGGCTGTTGCGGCTTGGAAGTTCTGCCGATCCGGGCGGTATTGGCCCGGATCTGCTCGTTGCGCAGGGCGTTCAGAACGGCGTGCTTTGGGCCGTCCGCCATGATGCGCCCGCCGTCCATTACCACCAGCCTGTCCACCAGATCCAGCATGCTCAGGCGATGGGTGATCAAAATGAGCGTTTTGTTTTGCAGGGTGGCGGCAAGACGCTGTTTGAGCAACAGCTCGGAGCCGTTATCCATGTTGCTGCTGGGCTCGTCCAGGATCAGCACGTCCGGGTCGTGCAAAAGGGCCCTGGCTATGGCCACGGACTGGCGCTGGCCGCCGGACAGGGTCATGCCGCGCTCGCCCACCTGCATGCCGAAGCCGGACGGGTGCGAGCGCACGAAGTCCGTCACCCCGGCGATGTTGGCGGCGCGCAGGATCATGCGGTCGTCAATGTTCACCGCGCCAAAAGAGATGTTTTCGCGCACCGTGCCGTAAAAGAGGTAATTGTCCTGGGAGACGAAGCCCACCCGGGAGCGCAGGGTCACGGTATCAAGCTGCCGGATGTCCACCCCGCCAAACTTTATCGCGCCTTCGGCCGGCTGGTAGAGGCCCACGGCCAGGCGGCTCATGGTGCTTTTTCCGGAACCCATGCGCCCGATGATGCCGACTTTTTCGCCCGGCTTGATGTGCAGGTTCACCCGGTCCAGGGCGTAGCGTTCCGAGCCGGGATACTTGAAGGAGACTTCCTCAAAGTTGAAGTCGTGCTCCAGGTGGCCGAACTCCACATAGTTGTCGTTGCCGCTTTGCTCCGTGGGCATTTCCATGAGCATATCCAGGCTTTTCAGGGCCATTCTGGAATGCTGCAGGCGGGTGAGCATGGCCGCTATTTGCGAAAGCGGGGCCATGGCCCTGGAGGAGAGCATGCTGCAGGCGATCAGCCCGCCGGTGGACAGGAGTTGTTCCGTGGTCAGGTAATATCCCCAGAGAATGACGCTAACGGCGACAAGTTGGGCGGCCAGCAGGGACAGGGTCATGGAAAGGTTGGTCATGCGCTTGCTCTGGCTGTTGGAAGCGGCGCTCAGGCCCACCACCTTTTCCCAGGCGCCCTGCATGCGGCCTTCAGCCATGCTGGTCTTTATGGTGTCCAGCCCGTTGATTATTTCCACCAGCATGGCGTTTTTCTGCATGTTCTCCTTAAAGCCCTTGGCCGTGACCCGCTGCATGGGAAACTGCAGCAGCACGCCCGCGCCGATCACCAGGGGCACGGCCACGGCCGGAACTATGGCCACCGGTCCGCCTATGTAAGCCACCAGGATGATGAAAATGACCAGGAAGGGCAGATCCGCCAGGGCAAGCAGGGTGGTGGAGCCGAAAAACTCGCGCAGGGACTCGAATTCCCGCAGGTTGTTGGCCAGGGAGCCGGTGGAATCCGGCTTGACGTCCATTTTCATGGCCATAAGCTGCTGCATGAGGCGGCTGGCCAGGATTATATCCGCGTTGCGGCCGGCCACGTCCACGAAGTAGCTGCGCAGGTTGCGCAGGATGAAGTCGAACGCGAAAACCAGAACCACGCCCAGGTAAAGCACCCACATGCTTTCCGTGGCCTTGTTGGGCACCACGCGATCATACACGTTCATCATGAACAGCGGGCTGGATATGGCGAACATGTTCACGACTATGCTGGCCAGCACCACGTGGCCGTAGATGGGGGTGAAGTAGCGCAGGGTGTCCCAGAACCAGCGTTTGGTCTTGAGCAGGTTGATCTTGCTGGCCCGCTCGTCCAGCTTGGCTTCCGCTTTGGCGTAGATGGCGTAGCCGAGGTATTCCGCCTCAAGCTCCTCCAGGCTGACAGCGCGCGGCGCTTCGGAAACTTCCGGAAAAACGGCTTCCGCCCCGTGGTCAGTCAGTTTTACCAGGATGCAGGCTTTTTCATGCTTCAGCAGCAAAATGCAGGGCAGGGTAAGGTTGGAAATCTGCCGCAACGTCGGCCGGTACATGGTTTTGCATTGCAGGCCGGCCGCATTGGCGGCCCGGATGCAGGCCGAAGGATGCAGCGGACCGCTGCTGGCCGGCAGTCCGGCCTTGAGTATATTGCTGGAGACGGCCCGGCCGTTCATTTTAAAAAGCTGGGTCAGACACTGAATGAGCGGGGGATCGTAATTAACGTCCGCCGGGTCCGGAGTAAGGCTTGGCCTCTTGTCTTCCTCCGGATCTTTCGCTTTGTCCTGTAGCGCTTCGTCAATATTATATTCTTCAGCCGGAGTGCCGTCCGGTTTCGGGTGCGGAGATTCCGCCGCCTGGCCGCCACTTTTAGGGGCGGGCGCGGCGTCTTTGCCGGCCGGCGCCCTGGACGGCGGGGTATTTTCCGGATCGGACGCCGTTTCGCCGGCGTTCGTCAACGTGTTCCGCTGTTTGGACTTAGAATTGAGCCAGTTCATGGCCTTGGCCTCGTCAGTGGTCTGCGCTTCCGCGCCTCCGGGCGCACTTTCGCCGCCTTGCTTCGAAGCCGCGAAACCATCGGCCTGAGCCCCGGCTTGTTCTGGAGAATTATCCTGCACTTTAATGATCCCCGTGATTCAGTAAAAAAACAGTTTTGCTCCCCGAATTCCCGCATTGCGAAGTATCAGGCGTAAAGGCCGCTATTTCTCTAAAGTTTGGTTGAAAAATATAATGCTTGCCCATGAATACGTCAATGCTTCCGCCGCGCCGGCCGGAATAAATATGCGCCGTTGTTCCGGCCGCACACGGCGAGAAGCGGAAAGTCCGGCCTCCGGCTGGATGTGGAATTTTCTTTTGACTTTTCTATGGTTTTACAATAGATGGGCTCAGGGGGAAATCGGATTATTTTAATATGCTTTGCCAGTATGGTGTGATTTTTGAATTTATTCTTTAAAAATCGCGGCAATCGTATTGAACTTCTGGTTTTTTTTGTTGCTTTTGCCGGGTTTTGCCGCTAAGTAATTAATATATTCTTTATAAAATTATGGACTGCACTTTAGGAAGGAGAGAGTCATGGACGCCGTGATACATCGATACGGGATTTTGGGATTAAAGCTGTTGTGTCTTATGATTCTTGCGGCAAGCTTGAGCGCGCCCGCCTCCGCGCTGGCCGCCCAAGATGCGCAGGATGCTCCGTTGCCGGCCTCGGTGCGGGACTCCGTGCTGGCCACGCTTGATTACCACCCGACTGTGAAAGCTTTTCAGGAATACCGGCAGTCGGCGGTATTTGATCTGAAGCGTGCGCGCAGCGGCTGGCTGCCCAGGGTGGACGCCCGTGGCGCCTGGGGGCTGGAGCACTGGAGCGATCCGAACACCCGCGGGCACGCGTCCAACGGTTATTCACAGGATGAATGGACCTGGTATGACCGTTCCGAAGCTTCCCTGGTGATTTCCCAGACCATCTGGGACGGCCTGGCCACGCTGAGCCGCTACCGCTTCAGCCAGGCCCGGCTGGATTCCGCCGCCGACCGTTTGTATGACAACGCGGAAGGCCTTTCTCTGGACGCGATCCTCACCCACATTGAAATTTACCGGCAAAGGCGTCTGGTGGCCCTTTCCGAATTGAACGTCAAAAACCACCGGGATATCCTTTCCGCGCAGGAGGCCCGTAAGACGGCCGGCGCCAGCAGCCTGGCGGACGTTACCCAGACCCAGGGCCGCCTGGCCAGGGCCGAGGCCTCTCTTACGGAATCCAAGCTGGCTCTGGCCATTGCCATAGACCAGTACAAAATGCTTACCAACAAGGACGCCAGCGCCCTGCAGGCGCCCACGCCGCCGGATTCTCCTTACCCCAGCCTGGAAGTGGCCCTGGCCCAGAGCCAGACCAACAACTCCAAGGTAAAGGCGTCCACTTCGGATGTGGAAGCGGCCAGGCAGCAGAAAGAACTGGACAAGTCCCCCTTCCACCCGCAAATCTACCTGGAAGCCGGGCCGGCCTACCGGTGGCAGGTTGAAGGCAGCGACACCTACCAGTGGGGCACCGGCGTCATGTTGCGCGCGGTCTGGAACCTCTACGACGGGCATTACGACTGGTACAACGTGAAGGGCGACAAGGCCAAGATCCGCCAGGCCGGCCAGGAGCTTCTGGCTCTTAAGGATTCTTTGGCCCAGTCCGCCACGGACACCTGGAGCCAGCTGCTTTCCGCCCGGGAGCAGACCAAGTTCTTCCAGCAGGCTGTGGAATACAACACCCAGACCCGCGATATGTACCTGGAGCAGTTCAACATAGGCCAGCGCTCCCTGCTGGACGTGCTGGACTCGGAAAACGAACTCTACAACTCCTCCATGCTTCTGGTGACCGCCCAGCAGAACCAGATTGCCGCCATGTACCGCTTGCTGGCCCTGGGCGGGGATCTGCTGGCCACCTTCGGTGTGGATAAGACCAAGCTGGCCATTGAAACGGATGGCGACGACTTTACAGAGAGAGACAAGAGCTGAACCGGCTGTTGACTTTGATGCTACAAAGGCCCGGCGGTTCACCGGGCCTTTGTGTTTTTGAGGTTTGCCGACGTCTTCAGTGAATAAGCAGTTTCAACGTTTATCCGCTCCGGCGGCGGGCGCCTCCGCCAGGCACGCAGGCTGGGCGAAACGGGCTTTTGCTGTTAAACGCCGGAGCGGGCGTCCTAAATTAAATAGGGAGTAGGGAAATGAAACACGAGGAAGCGAAACGCTATTACTGTCCCCGGACTTTGGGCGACAAAGAGGTACTGGTTTGCAAAGGCATGGACTGCGCCGCCTGGCGCTGGGCGGAACCCAAGTGGGGCGCGCCGGAGCAGCGCCGGGGCTACTGCGGCCTGGCCGGTGAGCCAAAATACCCGCTCAACCCGGAGCATGAGCGCAAAAACTGAGCCGGACGGCGCAAACGCGGTTTTTGGGCCGGGGGGCAGGCCTGTTTTATTATGCCATAAGCGATATCTTTTCGCACATAAAAATCTGAGTTATAGATATCGCTCACCCGTGCCGTATCTGATCCAGGCGTGGTTGGCGCGGGTTTTTAAAATGACCGTTCGCAGCCAATCCTCCGGCAGGCACAGGCGCCTCCGGGCGTCGGTGATCTGCGCCGGCTTTACGCCAAGGTACTCAGCCAGCGCAAATATATTATCGCACCCGGTTAATTCATAAAGGCGTCTTTTTATTACGTCGAACTCTTCGCCGTCTTTTATATCCTGATATTCCGGCGGTAAATCAGTCACATGGGGTGTTGCCATAATTTTTACCTGTGGATTGTGAATATTCAATCTATAGGTTTAGAACAATAAAAAAGCAATACGCTATATCATAAAACTGTATAAATGCAGTTTTAAAACATTCCACGCTTGAAGTGCGCCAACGAATGGCAGGTGGGCTTTTGCCCGCCGTTAAGCGAAAAACTCAAGCGTGATTTGTTCCAGTTCAGAATTCGGGCAAAAAGGACATGACCAAAAAAAGATCCACCACGTTCGGTCCAGTTTTAAGGCAACTCAGGGATGCTAAAATCTTGAGCCAAGAGGTTGTTGGAGAAAAAGCGGGAGTTTCCGGTTCTTTCATCAGCGCTTTGGAAAGCGGGCATAAGTTTCCAAACCTGGAGATGATCTTTAAACTTGCGGAAGCGCTTGAGCTCAGCCCGTCCGAGTTGATCCGGGAGATGGAAAAGCAAAAGCGCTGAAGCCGAAAAAGGCGGCCGCACGCCCGTTATTTTCACTCAGGTTGACGGCAACCCCCAAATGGGGTTTTGCGGCGCGCCCGCTCCGGTCAGATGAGATGTGCCGGAGCCCCGCGGCGTATTTGTTTGATCTGGAAGCCTGCTCCGTCCATGGACATGGCGGAGCATTTTTTTGCAAAAAGGCCGGCAATGCGCAAAGATAAAGATATCAGGCCCGCATGCCCGGCGGCAGGTGCGTCCTTTTCCGCTCGCTCTCATAACTCTGCCGGCAGTGCCCGGCCTGCCAGAAGAATACGGCGTCCACCGCCAGGCGGGCCCAGCGCCAGCCCCGGCTTTTATCCCGCAGCCGCCAGCAGCGGGCGGACAATGTCTCATCCGCCCAGCCGCCGGTCAGGGCGTTCAGGAGCTGGTCAAAGGCCACGGCCGCCTGAAAGGGGACGTGTTTGAGGGCGGGCATCAGGCCGCCTCCACTTCCGCAAGGGTTTGCGCCGCCTGCGCGGCCGCTTTGCGCCGACCGCCGCGCTCCATCTGGCCGGCCTTGTGGGCCAGCGCGCCATGGGCGTACAGGCCGAGGAAGCCTTGGCAGTCCAAATCCAGCCGGGCCAGGGAGCCGTCCGCCTTGTAGCCGTTCCAGGTGACGCGTTGGCCGGAGTCGCCGGAGATCAGGCCGAGCAGAGCGGCGTTGGCCGCGTCCGCGAAGTTTTGCTGGTCAAAGGTGTCGTAGCTGAAGCGGTATTCCGCGCCGTTCATGGTGTGGGTAAAGCCGGCCAGGATGGCGGCGGAGGTTTCCGCGTCAATCCGGGCCAGCTTGGCGGCTTTGGCCGCCTCCAGCTTTTGGGCGGCCGTGGGTTCCGGCAGGGCGTCGCCGCGCTGCCAGACTATGCATTCCTCCGCCCGCATTTCAATGCGCAGGGCGTCCGGCACAAGAGAGGGATCGGACTGCGGCCGGGCCGTGCCGTTGGCGATGATCATGGGTATGCGGATCATACAGGCTCCTTGGTCATAAGGATTTGATAACCGTGCAGGGTAATGTTCGCCTGGCCGTTGCCGCCGCTGGTGGACGCGTCAAAAAGCAAACGCAGCGCGCCGGGGTCGTGCAGGCTCACAGCCTGGTCATAACGGACGGAAGTTGTGGAGTTGTATGGAGTGACAACCGCGTACGGGCAGATAATCCTGCCGTCTGGCCGGACGAAGAAATCGGCCGCCATGATAAGGGCGGTGCTGGCGTTGCCGTTCAGCCAATATCCCATGATTACATTGCCATTGGGCAGCGCGTCTGGTTTGCGCAAGGTCAGGCGCATAACCGCATAGGTTGAGGCGTCGAACTGCCAGTGGGCTCTGATGTTGAACCAGCGGCCCACATACTCCGGTTTGAAAGGGATATCCGCCAGGATTATTGCCGCTCCGGCGTTCGGGATTGCGGCGGTTACCGGCACGCTGCTCTGCGCCAGCACGGCCACGCTGCCGCTTCCCCCACCGCCTTGCCAGTCCAGGGCCGGGTGTTTCCAGTTTATTCCCATGTTCCGCCCCCTATCTGAAATGCACGGCCAGTTCGCAGCCGGCCGGCAACCCGGTGAAGTCCATATCCACAAAGACCGGCTTGCCGCAAAAATTGCGCACCCGCTCCACAGCCAGGTCCACCACGCTGTTCGCGCCCGCGTCGCCGTCCACGCTTAAGGTGAGCGTGCCGGCCGGCGCGCCAGCCAGCCATTCAAAGGTCAGGGTGTGCAGGCCGGAGCCGCACAGCCCCCGCCAGCGCGCCCGGTATGCGCCGTTCGCGTTGAAGACGTGGCGGCCGTAATTGACGTCGAGTTCGGTTCTTGCCATTTTTCTTGCTCCTTACATTGTGATATCAAGTTGTTGCAAAGCCGCGCAGCGCTCATCCCAGGGCATGATGTCGTATATTTCGCCCTTCAGCGGCAAAATATGCTCCTCGATTTTGCCGTCCGCTTTCAGGTGGAAGATAGCCGCGCCGCTCCTTTCCGGGTCGTTCCATTGCCGCATTACGCTCCCGCCCAGGAGGAACCCGCCGTCTTCCAGGGGCAGCAAACCGCGCAGAAAGTATTTATCCGTAATGAAGACGCGCTCTTCCTCGCGCAAAAAGCCTTGCGGGGTGAAGGCCAGGCCTACCAGTTCCCCGGACGCGGAAGAGCAGCACCAGACCCGGTTATTATGCCAGGTCAGGTTATGCGGGCAGGAGAGGCCGCAGGCCAGAATCTTGCCGGTGTTGATTCCTTCCCGCTTTTCCAGGGACAAAATCAGGCCGTGGCCCTGGTTGCGCCACCAGGATTTTTCTTTGCCCTCTATGGAGCGCCAGGGCCGGTAATTGAAACAGGAGGCGATAATCCCCCTGGGGGTGAGGATGGCGTCGTTAAGGTGCATGACGTGCGGCTGGCGTTGCCGCCAGCCGCCCAGGGCGTCGTATTCGACATGGCTGGAAAAATCCCGGCTGAACAACAACAGGCGGCTGTTGCCGGAATCCGCCACGGCTATGCCCCTGTCCTTGAAAACGCGCACCCTGTGCACTTCGTTCAAGCCGGCGTCCGGAAGCGCGAAGCGCTTTACTTCACCGCTGTGGAAGAACTTTGAGACGAAACTGTCGCCGGCGGTGATAAACCCGTCTTCGACAAAGCAAATGCCGCGCGTTCGCAGGGAGGCGTCCGGCAGGGACCAGAACGCCTCCTTTGTCCGCAAATCAAAGCCGACCAAAGATTTTTCGGTTCTTATAAAGTTCAGCAGGAGTTTCATGCGGGTTCCTGAGCCGGCCACTCCAGCGCTGGCAATTCGGCCTTCAGATCTTCCCAGGCTGGCACGGGGCGCAGGCCGGATTCCACCTGGTCCAGAACCGCGTAAGCTTTTGCCCAGGTCAAATCCCGCGCCTGAATGGCGTACCGCCCCTCGGCCTGGAATTGCGGGACCGTGCTGTTGAAATAACTTGCGGCTGAAAGTATGCCGTCATAATTTCTGGTCTGAGCGAAACGATCGAGCCGGCCCTGGATGCGGCTGATAAAGGACTGGAGCAGTTCCTCCCGCGTCGGGGGCTGTTCCGGCTCCGGCTCCTTAGGCCCGGCGGGCGGGCTCTCCGCCGCGACTTCCGCCGGATGCGCCAGGGCGTAAGCGTCCACCCGCCGCCAGAGTTCCGCCCATTCATTCCCGTTCGGCACATGGCAGGGCAGGCCGTTTCTGTCGATAATGTAACTGCCGTCCCCGCGCCGGATAATTCCTGTGAATATCTGTTGTTCCTGTGACATCGTATCCTCCATGGGTAGTTGAACTAAGCGAGTTTCCAGGCGAAAAGGGATTTCGGGTCGCCCATCAGGTCGAACATTTGCGCAACGGTTTGGTTGCCGCTCCCGACAGTTGCGGAAAAAATGATCGACCCGCCGGCATAAATGCCGCTGATCCCGGTGCCGCCCAGACTTGCTGGCGTGCCGCCGCTTCCCTGGCCGCCTTTGCCCCCGCTCGTGCCGCCGGTGGTGCCCGGATAAAAAGATATGCCAAGTCCGAAAACAGCCCAGGTTCCCCCGGCGGGGAGGCAGAGATTCGCCTTCCGCGAGCTGCCGCTGCCTGTATAAGTGACGGTGAAGCCGGTTGTGGCCGCATGCGTCAGCCACTGGCCAACGCCGGAGGCGGTCTGGGGCATGGGCGCGCCGCCGCTCTGCGCCGCGCTGATCTTGCCGGCCGCGTCCACGGTGATGGTCGCGCCGTCCGGCTTGACCAGGCCGGCCTTGGCCGTGGTGGCCAGGGAAGGCAGGGCCGCCGCCACGGCATCCACTTCCGCCTTGCGGGCGATGTCGTCGCTGGCCGCCGGAGCGCCCACCTTGGCCCGGCCGGAAGCGTCGCGCAGCATGACCTTGTTCGCCGTGGCCGCGCTGGCGCAGGCGGACTTGAGCATAACCTGCTCCCAGTCGGACCAGGCGGTGTTGTACAAATAGCGGTAGTATCCGCCTCCGCCGGCGCTGGTGCAGGTAAAAGCCTGGACCGCGCGGGCGTTTGCGCCGGTCTGGCCGGTTTGCACAAAAAGCATGCCCCCTATGCCGGAAACGGGAAAATTCTTGCCGCCGCTCGCGGTGTTGGTGGCGTTGGCGGAAAATCCGTAAATGCCGCTGGTTTGGTAGTTGTCGGCATCGGCCGGCGCGGTGATCAGGACAGGGTCGGCGAAGGCCCCCACTTTATCCGCGGCGCTCCTGGCCATGTTGTTCAGAAGGTAAGCGGCGTAGCTGCTGGCGGCCACGCCGGGGTCCGCGCTGGTCAGGCTGTCGGATATGGGCGGCTGGGAGCCGGTGTCGCCTTTTGGCCCCTGCGGGCCGGTATCTCCCTTTGGCCCCTGCGTCCCGTTATCACCCTTGAAGCCCTGCGGCCCCATGGCGCCGGTGTCGCCCTTGTCGCCCTTTGGCCCCTGCACGCCGGACATGGAAGCCAGAGCGCTGTAGTTTTTGGTCCCGTCGCCCATTTTCAGGGCGAAGGTGCCGTCCGTGTTCTTGACCAGGGCCAGTTCCCCGTCCAAAAGCACGGGGTCGGCGCT
Organism: Desulfovibrionaceae bacterium; assembly: GCA_031547305.1. Taxonomy (GTDB): domain Bacteria; phylum Desulfobacterota; class Desulfovibrionia; order Desulfovibrionales; family Desulfovibrionaceae; genus JAVBSC01. Next base: position 9,033 of record JAVBSC010000047.1, on the reverse strand, counting down.
GGTCCAGTTTGCCGCCGTGTCCCGGCGGTGCTGAATGCGAAATAATGGCATGGTTTGTTCGCTCCTTGCGAAATTAAATTATTGCGCGGGTCCAGGGCCATCATGGCCCTGGCGGGGCATGGGGCGGAGCCCCGTTCTCAACCGGATATGGCTTTATCATCCGATTCTTAAAAGCTTCCGGCCGTGCCGCCGTCCACGATCGTCAACTGGGTGGCCAGCGCGCCGCCGCAGTCGATCACGTCCGCCCAGGGGGCGGCGCCGGGCAATCCTTGCGGGCCTTGCGGCCCTTCCGGGCCGGCCTGGCCCTCCGGCCCGCGCTGGCCCTCCGGCCCGACTTCGCCGCGCGGGCCGGGCGCGCCCTGTTCGCCGCGCCTGCCTTCGGGCACGCGCAGGGTGAGCATGTTGGCGGCCGGGTTGTAACTGCCGGAAGCCATGTGCCCGTACGGCGCGTCATCCACGGCAATGGACAGGTTGAGCAGGGCGTTGATGTTGTTCAGGAGCTTTTCCATCAGCTCTTCGGCGGAAAACTCCGGGTTGTCCGATGTGACGGAAAACTTCACCGCTCTGGCCACTTCCTCGGCCAGTTGCTGAATCTGCATCTCCAGCAGGTCGAACTGGGTTTCAATGACCTCCGCGTCAAAGGCCGCGCCGTTTGTTATGTCCATGAGCTGCTCGTAGGGCAGCAGCCGGCGGATGGTCAGTTTTTTGCCGGCGGGCAGAGGCGCGTCGGCCACCGGGTAGGTCACGGTCACGCCTTCCGGCCCGAAGCGCGTTTCGTAGCCGCTGGTCACGGGCGTGTTCGCGCCGCTGGCCGAATCCGTGACGACGAGGGACAGGTGCTCCGGGTGAAGCACCGGGAAGGACAAGTCCCAGGCGCGCTTCGCGCCGTCGCCCAGGAAAAAGTCTTTGGTCCGTTGGTTGCTTAAACTCATGGGGGTGAGCCTCCTTGCGGCTGACGCCGACTTTGGGGGGGGTAGGGGAAAAAGGATACAGGCGCGGATTTTTCATAAATCCGGGCTGGCTTTGGGTGGGCGGAAGGCTTGCAATGCTGGGGAAGAGGCCTGAACAGCGCCCTGATTGGGCGCCGGATATTTTGGGGAATGGGGATTACGGAAGTGTTATCTTGATATGGCGCAAAATGAATCTGTTTATCTGCTCCCCTTGCCGACAATATGTTCAACTCCGGGGATAAGTTCCGAGTTCGACAGGTTGTGTGTGACTCCGGTTGATTTGGTATCTGGGCGCGGCGAATCACCGCCCCCGGCATATTGCTTAAGATTGAAGTAACTTGTTCCCATCTGGACGGCGGAAGAGAGCAGGGAGCCGGCCACAGCCATGCCCGGGTCCACCTTGCCGGCCAGGGTCAGTTTTTTCTGGGCGTCATAGTTGCGGGCTTCGTTTTCCATGCGCCAGGCTTCCACGTCGCCCTGGTGGAGCATGTTGACGGCGTCGCGCTCGCCGATGGCGGCGGTATCCATGGTCACGTCCATGAAGGAGCCGGAATCCGCCACCGCGCCGGAAGCGCCCATTTTGGCCCGCTGCCGGCCGACGGATTGCCCTGTTTCCAGGCGTTTTCCCGCGGCGTTGCGGGCGGCTTGGGCCTGGGCGTAGCCGCCGTTCTGGCGGGAAATATCCGCGTTGTTCTGGGCCACCTGGGCGTTGTAATCCGCCTGCATGTTTTTGGCGCTGGCTTCCCCGTGGGCGGTATAAGCGGAAGCGGCCGCCGAAACCCCCATCATTATTAGCGGTGCGTACCATACACACATGGCTAAAATCCTCCGCTTTTGCCGATGTTCGCAGGGGAAGCCGGAGGGGTGGCAAGGGACGATGTGGTGTTGAGCTGGGAGTTGCGCGTCGTATAGTATCTTTGCCAGGCCGCGTTGTTTTTTTCCGCCGCCTTGGCTTCTTCTTTCGCCTGTTTTTGGCTTGCCTCAGCGCAGCCGGGGATGTCGCCGGATATAACGGCGGCGGTTTTGGCGTCAAAGCCCAGGCTTTGAACAGCCTGGTTGGCCAGGCCCACCGGATCGCCGGAGATGATGGCGGCGGTTTTGGAATCAAGGCCAGCTTTTTGGGCCGCCTGTCCGACCAGATGCATGGGTGAGAGCAGCGCCGCCCACGAACCAAGGTTTATACACATGTTGTTCTCCAGGTTTTTTTTAAAAATTTCCCCTGAGGCGTCGGCGCTTGCTTGCGCAATCGCGCGCCTCCGGATATTTTTTGTCGCGATTCAAGTTCCTTGGGCCTTTCCCGCCAGAAATACACAAGTTCATGTCCGAGCGGCCCTGCCACTCGCGCCGGCTCCAGACAAAAACCCATCCAGCGGAGCATTTTGAGCGCTTCCGCGTGTTCCGGGTCCGCGTGGTTTTCCAGCCGGCCGAAGGCGGCCAGCCAGTGTTCGATGAAGCGCCGCACCAGGCGGGCCATGGGCACGGCCGCGGCCGGTTTTTCAAAGTCCGGGTGGGCCAGGAGCCAGGGAATCCCCACGCCCATAGTTGAGCCGACTCCGAGAATCGCGGCCATACTGCCGCCCAACCGGATGGCAAACGCCTGGTCCGAATTATCCAGGGAGTGGCGCAGAGCCTCCGCCCCGCTCATACCCGCCGCCTTCAGGGCTTCGCGCTCGTCGTGGGGACGCAGGCCGCGCCGCAGGAGTTCCGCGTCGTCACCGTGGGTGAAGGCGCGTACGCTAACCAGCAATATCCACCTCCAGCATCAATGCTGTAATCGTGAACGGCAGCGGCAAATCCTGGACAAACCAGATTTTTCCCTCGGGCGAGTAGCCGGCGTCCGGGTTGAATTCCAGGTCGCCGGTAAAAGGCGGAATGGCCTGGCCGTATTTGGCCGGGGTAAAGGGCAGGTTGTAGAGGGTCTCCAAATCCGGGCCGTAGGAGCCGCCCACGCTGGCGGCCAGGCGCAGCCGGGAGCGGGAGTAGGAGCGCGCCCGGCCCAGGGACGCGCCTTCCTGCATGTCCGCTTCCGGGGTTTGCGGGCAGACCAGGGACTTGTACGGCAGGCCCACCTGGGCGGTGCGGGCGGCAAAGGGCAGAATAATCCGGCCGTCCCGCACAACCTGGGCCGGCAGGGGGCCGCCGTCCGCCAGAATGGCCACTTCCAGGCCTTCCAGATGCTCCAGGCCGGCCAGCACGCTGGTGGCCAGGCCGGAATAGGACAGGCCGGAATCCACAAAAAAGGCGGATTCGATGCCGTCGGATTCCTTCCAGCGCGGCTCGAAACGCTCCAGATACCAGCGGGTTTCGTTTTTGATGACCCGTTCCGCGACCACGTAAACGTCGTCCTCCATGCTGCCGGCGGTCACGGCCACGGAGCGGAATTTTCCCCGGGTGCTGACGCGGCTCCAGCCCCAGATTTCATGCTCCTTCAGGTAGGTCAGGGCGAGCATCAGGCCGTCGTCGCGCACGCAGTAAATGGTGCTGCCCGGCGACTGCTGGTAGTCCCACTGTTTGATGAGCCGGTTTTCGAACAAATGCGCGGCCAATACGGATAAATCGTTGCCCGCGTAGCCGTCCCGCTCCAGCGAATAGCAAAGGTCGCGCACGCGCGAGCCCTGGCGCTGGACGTGGAGCACGGAATTGCCGATGACCAGCGGCCGCAGGCGGGCGCTGCCCCAGTAGCTTTGCTCGCGCATGTTCAGGGATGACGGGGTGATGGCCCCCTGGTCCGCGCCGATGGCCTTGTATTCGCCGCCGGCCGTGCCAAAGAGCAGGTCGCCGAACGAGGCCATCCACTGGATCACGTCAATGCGGCCGGAAGCCAGGGTGAACTCCAGGGCGTCGTCGTCCTTGAGCGGCCTCGCGCGGGAAAAATCCTCGTAACTGCCGGTGCGGCTGGCGTGCCAGGTTTGCGGCTGAAGCGCGGGCGAGCCGAGCACCAGTCGCTGCTGATGAAAAGTCACCAGGCCGGGGTTGTTGCCTTGCGTAAAGGGGTCCTGCGGATTGGGCGGAGTGTCCTTCTGGTCCGCCGTGTAGCGGTCGTCGCGAAAAACCACCTGGCCGCCGGAGGTTTTTGTCTCGCCGTCGGAAACGCCGATGAGCCCGTAAATGCCGGCGTCCTCGCGCCAGACCAGGTAGCTTTCCGCTCCGTCCACCGGGAACCAGGAGACCAGGGCGTAGTCGCCCACCACCCAGTCCGAAGGATGTTTGCCGGCCGGCTGATGCCCCTTGGCGGCGACGGAGACCTCGCCCTTGGCGTTAACGGCGGCCACTTTGTAACGCAAGTCAAAGTTGCCGTCGCCGGATGAGAAGGCCACGGTCACCAGGTCAGGCGGGTCGATGGCGGGCATGAAGTTCACTTTTTCCAGCCGCCAGTCCGCCTGGCCGTAACGCATGACCTTGCGCAGGGCGTGGCCGGGGTGGGCCAGGTAGACGATGTCGCCGCTCTGGGCAAAGGCGACGTCGTAAAGCTGCTCCTTCAGATAGGGCGCGGGCATGGATACAGGCTCCCCGCTCGCGTCCCTGACGAAGCCGTTTTTCTGGGCCACGCGGATTCGGCCTTCCTGCAGGACGAGCACGTAGTTCTGGCCGGGGTCCGCGGAAAATTCAAAGGGGATGAGCACGGAAAAACCTTCCAGATCCTCCAGAAACCGCGTGCCCATGCGGCGATGCAACGGACCGTGCAGATCCGGCAGGAAGTTTTCCAAGTGCCGGCAGGAGGACTTGAACTTGCCCAGATCATAGCGGGAGGCCAGGGAATGCGAGATCTCGCCGCCGGTGAAGTTGGTGTAGGCTGCTTTCATGATGTTGACCTTTTGAGGTTTTGGGAAATGCCAAGGCTGGGCCGCTCGCGCGGCAGGGACGTTTGAGGGTATGGTGAGGCAAAGGGGGAGGGGAGGCGTGGTTAAGGGCTATATTGCCGGCGTGCCCAGGGCCGCGTCGGTCTTGCTGATCTCCCGGCCCTTTTGGTTAAGGTCCGAATATTCCGAAGCGTTGCTGAAGGCCGACGCCCCAAGGGCCGAGGGCAGGGCGGCTTTGGATGGTGAAAGCGCGTGAATATTGACTGAGGTACAGTTTAGTCTTATATTTTATTTGGTGTCCTTGTGTGGGGTGGAGGCGTTCTCTGTAGCCCCCCCAAGGGTGGTGGCATGAGACGCCTCATGTTCGCCCTATTCTATTTTTTTAAAATTCCTGCTGCTTCATCTGCCGATTTAGAAATAAGGCTTTCTGTATACGAGAGACCTTTGTAGGATTCTCTTACAATCTTGGTCTTTAACTCCCCATCGTGAATCACTAAAATATCCCAAATATCCTTTTGTATCTCAAGGTCGAAATATTTTTTGATCCAGTATGCTTTCTCCGCCCCGTCAGGCGTGGTAAATTCAACAGTTATATCCTTGTTTTTCAGTGTGCGCGGCAAGCTATGAATGTAGTTCTGGCGGACTCTGTCTGTAAGCAAATGTTCATAATCATATACTCCGCCATCGTTACGGAAACGTATTTCTCCTTTATAAGGAAATATTTTTTGTACCATTTTTTTGAGCACATTTAAGTAACTGTCCGGTTCGGAATATTTAAGGGATTTAAGATAGTCTTTGTCAAAATTGTCCAGGTAGGCGCGCAATTGCGGCCTGTCGGTAAAAGAAGGATCCACGCCGGTTTCTTTAAAGGTCATTTTAACAGCACGGTCATCGCTGTAAATGATCGCCTTTTCCACTTCCGCCAGAAGCGTTTGCGGCATGGGCGCGGCCGGGTCTTCAAAGAAGGACAGCACGGCCGGGTCTTTTTCCGCGATTTGGGCCAGCCGGCCCGGCTCAAGGCCGGTTCCCCCGCACAAGCTTTCGATGCGCGGGACGAATGTTTCGGCCTGCTTGGCGTTCCAGCGCTTGCTGATTATACCGGCCAGAGGTTTTAACGCGCCCCCCAGCGCCCCTAATCCGGCTCCCAGCGCCGTGCCGGCCACTGTGCCGACAATCGCGTCGGTCTTGCTGATCTCCCGGCCCTTCCGGTTAAGGTCCGAATATTCCGAAGCGTTGCTGAAGGCCGACGCCCCAAGGGCCGAGGGCAGGGCGGCTTTGGATGGTGAAAGCGCGTGAATATTGACTGAGGTACAGTTTAGTCTTATATTTTATTCGTATTCCTTGCGTGGGGTGGAGGCGTTCTCTGTAGCCCCCCCAAGGGTGCGGGGAGTTTGAGGCGCCTCACTCCCTGCCTGTAAAATTTGAGACTCTATGTAGCGTAGCCCGGAGTTATCCTTCCTGGCTATTTTCGTCTTCAATTCCCCATCCAGAACCACCAGAATATCCCAGATATCTTTTTGAATTTCCGGATCAAAGTATTTCTTGATCCAATAAGCCTTTTGCGCGCCGTCCGGGGTGGCGAACTCCACCGTGATGTCTTGATCTTTAAGCGTCTTCGGCAAAGAGTGGATGTATCTTTCACGTAACGAATCTTTAAGCAGATGCTCGTAGCGTTCGCCTTGCAATTCGAGTGGCAGCTTCGGCTCAGTGCGGTATTTCAGTTCTCCGCCATCCGGGAAAACCTTGCGCACGATGCTCTTGAGCACAGCTAAATGAGGCCGGTTCCCATTCCTTCACTACAAATTGACTATACTCCTTGTTTTCATTGGAGGCTATCTGGATTCGTTTATTCTGAGCCACTTCATTAAAATAGTCACAAATGATTTTATATCCTGCCGGATTATCATTTATCCCAAGCTGCTCCATAACCAAGCATAACTGTTTAGTTTGATCCAGGTTATGTTTGGCGCCTGCCTTAATGGTAAAAAAGACTTGGTGATTACACGGCAGTAAAATTGCAATGGCCTATTTTTCTTCCAGAGACGAAATTATGTTGAAAATATCAATATTCATATTAAGATATTTTGCGTACGCTTTTAATAAATAGATATCTTTTGGGGGTATCTTAATATTTTCTCTCTGAGCCCAATAAATATATTTACTCAGTCCATCTTGGAATCGCTTTTCATAAAATGCTTCTAATATGTCATCAAACTCTTTTATAATATTAGGATCAAAATATTTTCCATTAGCTATGCATTCTTTTTCATGATCTCTTGTTGCTACCCAAAGCGGCAATATATCACTCGTTATATATTCTACTGCATCTTCTGGGTTAAAATTAATGTTCATTTTAATTTCCCTTATAGTTAATGGAATATCGTGATATTGTGGATTAATTTTTATAATGATGCTTGAGTTCTTTTGGTATAAGAGTGACAAATCGTAATGTACCATCGTCAAGTAATTGAAAAAAACTTTCAAATTTTACGGTTATCCCTGATGGTCCAGTAAAAATAGATTCTTTTTTGACTATTTGTATATTGCTGTTTTTATTTGTACTTGGCACTGTGGGATAGTTTTTGGCAACCTCATCAAGGTGGTCTAATAGCATTTTTTGGTGCTCTGGAATTTCTAGTATCCCCAGCTTACCCATAATGCCCCTTAGTTGGGCGGTTCTATCAAGATTATGCTTATTACCTGTAGCACGGCCAAACAAGTAATTCCACTTATTCTCATCAAAGTACAGTGGTCCTCTTGGATCAAATGAGGTTGCCGCTTCAGCGCCCTTGGCCCCCCTGATTTCTCCCAAGCCTAACCGCTTAGCTATGTTGTCGGCCAGAGGTTTTAACGCGCCCCCCAGCGCCCCTAATCCGGCTCCAAGCGCCGTGCCGGTTACTGTGCCCAGGGCCGCGTCGGTCTTGCTGATCTCCCGGCCCTTTTGGTTAAGGTCCGAATATTCCGAAGCGTTGCTGAAGGCCGACGCCCCAAGGGCCGATGGCAGGGCGGCTTTGGCGCCCGTAAGGGCGGCCCGGCCCACGCTCATGCCGGCGCCCGCCGCCTTGGCTCCGGCCGCGCCGGGTATCAGGTTCAGCGGGTCCACCAGGCCGCCGGCCAGACCGCCAGCCAGACCGATCAGTTTATAGGTCCATCCGCCGTTTTCATTAGCCTGGCGGATCAGCCCCAGGCGCTCCAGCTCTTCGTCCAGGCCTTTGGCGATGTTGGCCGCTCCGGCGATGGTCATGCCTGGATACCAGGTTACGCCGGGCCGCCAATGCTCCGAGGCCTCGAATTCCTCCCGCGAGTTGTAGAAAACCCGGCGCCCCAAGGCGGATTCAAATTCCGCCCGCATTCCGGCGTCCGCCATGGGGCGGGAATGCGCGCCCAACAGGTGCTCGCGCAGCGGCTGCGACAGGCCCTTAAACGCTTCGCGCGGCATATTGTTGTAAGTGCTGTATATTTCCCTGGCGTCCGTGGAATTGTCCTTGGCCCTGGCCGCGACCGAGCGGGAGATGGTCTGGCGGGCGTTGGCCAGGAAATGGTCCAGGGGCGTGGGCTCGGCGGTCTGTTTATTTTGCGGATTTGGTTCCTGCCCGGCCTCAGGGGGTACGACCTGACTTACCGGCTGGGCAACGGCGTGCGGCGCGGCGGTATTCGTTCCCCGGCCGCCTTCGGCGATTGCGATCAGATTCGCGATCGGGCCGCCGCCTTGGCCGGTAAAGGCGGTTGCGGCCTGGCTGGAGGGAGCGCCGGCCGTTTGCTTCGACGGAGTGTTCACGCCCGGCTTTGCGGCCGCGTTGACATTCTGTTCAGCCGAGGCGCTCAAGGGGCGGTAAAGCGGTGGGCTTGCCGCCTGGCTCGCGGCCGTATTCGCCGTCGGTCCGGCTAAGGGGATGGCCGCCGGCGTTACCGCCGGATTCCGCCGCTCCTGTTCCGCCCGCTCCGCCAGCCATTTTTTAACCGACGCCTCCGCTTGCCGCATCATCACGTCCATGGGCACAAAACCCCGGCCCGCGTCCCTAGGTTCCTCAAAGCGGCGGTAGTTAAACCCCGGCACGCCGCGCATGGTTTCGTCAATAAACTCCTGCGACTGCCAGAAGCCGGAACTGTCCACCTCCTCCCTGCTCATGTCAAAGGGAGGGGGCCTCCGCAAAACTTTGCGGTAATACAGGTCAATGGCCTGGGTGTATTCCGGGTAGGGTTCGCGGCTGGGCCGCAGGATTTCGTCAGACAAAAAGCTCATCACGGTTCGCCTTTGTATTCAGGTGTTGTTTCGCGCCGGG
>JAVBSC010000041.1:0-4889 GCA_031547305.1 Desulfovibrionaceae bacterium | reverse complement strand
GCCGGTGACCGCTGAAGGCACGGCCGCCGGCACGACCAGGCGGGTCACATAGACCCAGGCGGAAAGATTCAGGCTGCGGGCCAGTTCCTTATGCTCGTCGCTCAGGCGGCCCAGGCCGTCCCTGGCGCTCAGAAAAATCGGAAAAAAGGCGGCCAGGACAATCACGGTCAACTGAGTGGCCCCGCCTATGCCCAGCCAGAGCACCAGCAAGGGCATCAGGGCCAGAGGCGGAATCATCTGCAGCAGGGCCAGGGGCGCGGCCAGCAGTTCGCGCAGCGGAGCGAAGCGGCTGACCAGCCCGGCGCAGGCAAAACCGGCCAGGCAGCTCAAGAAAAAGCCGCCGCCAATCCTGGCCAGGGAAGCCATAATGCTGGCTGGCAGCAGGCCGGATTGCCAGGTGGCCACGGCCGTATGCCAGACGGTCAGGGGTTTGGGCAGAAGGTAGCCGGACACCAGCCCGGAACCGGCCAGAAGCTGCCAGTACAGCAGCAGAAGCAGGGGGGTGAGCAAGGAGCGCAAGGACGGCATCATATATACTGTCTGTTAAGTCCTGAGGCGGGATTTGTCCAGCCCGCGCAAGGCGGCGGCGCCTGGCTCCGCCGAAAAAATCCCGCCGGTTTATCAGCGTCTTGAGGGCTTTTCATATTCGGGGTATTGGAAAGAAACTGAAGCCGTTGCCGGCTTTATATAAGGAAACAACGCATGCCTACAAACGCCGCGGCCGCGCCGCCCCCCCTGAAAGTCATCCGCTTTCCGGAAAACCCGATCATCCGGCCGGGCATGCCCGGCAATCCGGGCGGCAACATCAACGGCCCGGCTCTGGTGCGGGCGCCGGACTGGGTGGAACAAAGGCTCGGCCGCTATTATCTGTATTTCGCCCATCATGAGGGCGACCGTCTGCGCCTGGCCTATGCCGACGATTTGCACGGCCCCTGGCGCATATACGCGCCAGGCGTCCTGCCCTGCTCCGCCCTGCCCTGGCGGCCGGATCACATCGCTTCGCCCGATGTGGCAATCGACGAGGAGAACAGGGAATTCCTTCTGTACTTCCACACGCCCGTGGCCCCGATGATCCGCTCCGACCATCCGGATTATTACCGGAAAGTGCTCTCTGTGCCGCAAAAGACTTTTCTGGCCGTTTCCCGCAACGGCCTGGACTTTACCTTGCATTCGGAGCGGGCGGCGGCGGACTTTTACCTGCGCGTCTGGAAATGGAGGGACCATTGGTACGGCCTGGCGCGCGGCGGCAGGCCCCTGTACCGCTCCAGGGACGGGCGCGTCTTTGAGCGGACGCCCGGCCCATTCAGCGCGAGTCCCGAGGAATTCGGAAACATCCGGCATGTGGCCGTGGCCACGGACGGGGATACGCTCACGGTTTTCTACTCCTGCATGGCCGACGCGCCGGAACGGATTTTCGCGGTGCGCCTTGCCATGACCGAGGATTGGGAAAACTGGCGGATAACGGAACACCCCCGCCTTGCGCTGGCCCCGGAAACCGCATACGAAGGCGCGGACCTGCCTGTTGTTCCCAGCAAGCCGGGCAGCGCGCCGGGGCGGGAAAACGCCCTGCGCGATCCGTGCGTGTTCAAAGAGGACGGACGCATGTACCTGCTCTACTCCGTGGCCGGGGAAAGCGGCATTGCCGTGGCGGAACTGCGCTGATCCGGAGGGCGGTTTTTTGGAGGCGCGCCGCCTTGCGGAAATGACCGCGCGGAGCGGCATACCCGCCGCCCCCGTAAACCGCGGATAAAAAATCGCTTCAAATTTTTTCTGATATCGGCATCAGCCAGGGCGCCCGGAAAACACCCGTCATGAAGGTTGCGAAAATTCCGGCGGCAAGTTAAGGGTACGGGGATGTTTTTTTCATGGCAAGTTTACTGGAAATTGCATATGATGGCGTTCTGTTTTTTGTAAACTGTCAACTTCGTATTTCAAACCACCCGTTGCGGGCGGTTTCTTATTTTACTCAACCAGAGCGGATCGACCTGGAAAAAAGCTGATTCGCTCCGGCGGCGGGAACAGCTCGCGGGGGCCGCGCAGGCGTTGGCGAAATTTGCTTTCGCCGTCGGACGCCGGAACTGGCGCCTAAAAGTCAATGGAGTTGTTTCATAATTCATTATGAAACAACTTCTGGCTCCGGGCGGCGCGAGCGATCCCGAACCGCGTTTTCGGGCGAAGCGATCCACATAAAACGGCCATTGGCCGATTTATGAAATCAGTACTAATTAAAGGCGAGAAAGAATGGCCAGGATATTGGACAGCATTTTAGGGATTTTTTCCAGCGATTTGGCGATTGACCTGGGGACGGCCAACACCTGCGTGTACTGCAAGGGCAAGGGCATAGTGCTGCGCGAGCCTTCGGTGGTGGCTGTCAAGCGGGACGCCAGAGGCAACAACGTGGTCCTGGCCGTGGGGCACGACGCGAAAAAAATGCTCGGCCGCACGCCCGGCAACATTCACGCCATCCGCCCCATGCGCGACGGCGTGATTGCGGACTTTGAAGTTACCGAGGCCATGCTGAGGCACTTTATTTCCAAGGTGCACAACTCCCGGCCGCTGGTCCGGCCGCGCATCATGATTTGCGTGCCCACGGGCATAACCCAGGTGGAAAAACGCGCGGTCAAGGAATCCGCCCAGAGCGCGGGCGCGCGGGAAGTTTACCTGATCGAGGAGCCCATGGCCGCGGCCATCGGGGCCAATCTGCCCATTCAGGAACCCACCTCCAACATGGTGGTGGACATTGGCGGCGGCACCACGGAAGTGGCGGTCATATCCCTGTCCGGCATCGTTTATTCCAAATCCGTGCGCGTGGGCGGCGACAAAATGGACGAAGCCATCATGACCCACGTAAAGCGCAAGTACAACATGCTCATCGGCGAATCCTCGGCCGAAGAGATTAAAATCCGCACCGCCTCCGCCTATCCCATGGATCCGGAACTGGAAATGGAAGTCAAGGGCCGGGATCTGGTCACGGGCATCCCACAGAACATCATCATCACCTCCGAGGAAGTGCGCAAGGCCATTTCCGAACAGGTGGACAGCATTGTGCAGGCCGTGCGCATCGCCCTGGAGCAGACGCCGCCGGAACTGGCCGCGGACATAGTGGACCGCGGCATTGTGCTTACCGGCGGCGGCGCCCTGCTCAAGGGCCTGGATCAGTTGCTCAGGGAAGAAACCTCCCTGCCCATCACCGTGGTGGATGATCCCCTGTCCACCGTGGTGGTCGGAACGGGCCGGGCCCTGGACAACATCCACATCCTCAAAGAGGTCTGCATAGATTAACGCGCCCAAACCCAAACGCACCTTAGGCCTGGCCGCGATAATCCTGGTATCTTTTCTGGGCATCTATACCTGGGACGCCCGCACCGGCCAGCTTTCCAGGCTTGCGGAGCGCAGCGGCCTGGAGGTGGTGGGCTATGCCCTTGCGCCCGGCGTCTGGCTTAAGGACAAGGTTACCTATCTCTGGCAGAGCTATTTGGCCCTGGTGGGCGTGGCCCAGGAAAACGCCCGCCTGCGGGAGGACCTGGCCCTGGCCCAGCAGGAGCTGGCCGGCGTGCGCGAGGACCAGAAGGAACTGGAGCGCCTGCGCCGCCTTTTGGACGTTCCGGCCCTGGACAACTGGAGCAAGAGCGCGGCCAGGGTCATTGCCATGCGTTTTGGCCCGCACGCCGGCGCGGATACCCTGCTCATCAACAAGGGCTTTGCCGGCGGCGCCACAGTGGGCTGCCCGGCGGTCACCCGCCAGGGGCTCCTGGGCCGGGTATACAAAATGGCCGCCCATACATCCACAGTGCTGCTGCTGACCGACCCCGGCTTCCGGGTGGCGGTGATCAGCCAGGAATCCCGCGTGCGCGGAATTCTGGCCGGCACCGGCCGGCCGGACGTGATGGAAATGCGCTACGTGGCCCAGAACGCCCAGATCAAACCGGGCGAGCTTCTGGTCAGCTCCGGCGTGGAAGGCACCTTTCCCAAGGGCATCCCTGTGGCCAAGGTGCAAAGCGTCAGGCCGGGGCACGAAATACTGTTCCTGCAGGTTAACGCCGCGCCCGTGGTCAACCCGGAAAACGTGGAGGAAGTGGTTTTGCTCATTCCGCCGCGCGACGCCCCCCAGACCCCGGTCCGGCAGATTGATCCGGATGTCCAGCCAGTCCCCCAGAGCCAGCCGTGAGATTGCGCAATATTTTGTGGTGGCTGGCCTACTGCTTCGCGGCCATCTGGCTGCAACGCCTGGTTCCCGGCCTGGACGCCTGCGCGCCCGGCCTGCTGCTAAGCCTGCAGGAAGGCAACCGCAAACAAACCGCTTTATTATTGCTGCTCTTTATTTTAATACAGGAAGGCAGCGGGACGATGGTGTTCGGCTCCAGCCTGCTCTGGTACGGAAGCCTTATTCTGCTCTTCTACGTGGGCTGCTGGTTTTTTCTGGCGGAAAGCCTGCTCTTCATCCTGTTTCTTTCCGCCGCCCTGGGCGCCATGCGCTGGGTCATCGGCATAAGCATGTCCGCTCTGGCCGGCGTTCCGGACCCTGGACAGCGCCTGATTGACGAAAGCCTGGTCCAGGCCGGCTTGACGTTCATCATCTGGGGCCTGGCCTATATTTTGCGCGGCCCGCGAAGCAAAGCGGCCGTGCAGTAATTTTTTTCAAAGCTTAATCCCATGCGTATTGAATTTGAACCGGAAGGTTTTCAGCCGCCCAAATGGGGAATGATCCTGCTCCAGGGGCTGGTGGCTCTTATACTTTTTCTTTTTGTGGTGCGTTTCTGGTACCTGCAGGTGGTGCGGGGCGAGGAATTCGCCCGCCGCGCCCACGAAAACCGGAACCGCCAGGAACTGGTGTACGCCACGCGCGGGTTGATTCTGGACGACAAGGGCGATTTGCTGGCGGAAAACCG
>JAVBSC010000058.1:0-70728 GCA_031547305.1 Desulfovibrionaceae bacterium | reverse complement strand
GGCCGACAATCACGCAGGAAGCGGAATTGGACGTGGGAGCGACCGCTACCGCAGGCGAGGGCTGATGGCCCGAGTCAAACTTGTTTTGCCGTTACAGTCCGCGCGAACGTTCCAAAGTTCGTGTGCCCTAAAATCATGGATAAGCAGTATTTTGAATTCTTGCCTGCTTTCATAGAGCGCAAATGTTTCTTCCCGGTTTTTGTAGGGAATGTTGTGGGTCATCAGCCCTTCCACACGTAGCGTTCCATAATCGCTTCGCCCTATTGGGCCGCGTGTGGTCCTTCAATCTCAAGGGCTGGCGCGGAATCTCCATGCGCCGTGACCAATGCGCGTACACCTTCTTTTCCGCCATATGCCCGGCCGCTGTGTTCACCTGCCGCCTCAATTAATGAAGCCTGAGCCTGAGCCTACCCGAGGGTTTCGAAAAAATCTTTGCGAAGCGGAGCCGCATTGAAAAATACTCGCCGGCTTTAGCGGCGTTGCGCCGCGGCCCCGTCACTGGTAGTTGCCCTTGCTGCCGGCTTGGGGTACAAGCAAAAGTTATTCTTGTGGAGCGATTTTCGCCCCAGCGCAAAAACCTTCGCACGACGGCCAATGGAATATTTTACGGTTTATATAACCACGCAGGACAAGGAAGCCGCTCTGCGCCTGGGCGAAGCCCTGGTGCGTGAACGTCTGGCCGCCTGCGCCAATATTCTGGAAGGCGTAAACTCCGTGTACTGGTGGCAGGGGGCGCTGGAGCGATCCACGGAGGCAGCCTGTCTGCTCAAAACCAACCGGGACAATCTGGAAGCTTTGATCCGCCGCGCCAGGGAACTGCACGCCTATGAGACGCCTTGCGTGACCGCCTGGCCCATCAGCTCCGGCAACCCGGATTTTTTTACCTGGATAGATGCGGAATGCCGCAGGGGTTGACCTTTCGGCGTTCGTCAAATTTCCGATAAGTTTTTTACCCTCAAAGAGCTTCCAAGGAGTGGCAATTGGGCATCTACATAACAGGCTCCATGGCTTATGACCGGATTATGAACTTCCCCGGACAGTTCAGCGATCACATCCTGCCGGAAAAAATCCATATTCTGAACGTCTCTTTCTGGATTGACCACATGCAGGAAAAACGCGGCGGCACGGGCGGCAACATCGCCTACACCCTGGCCCTGCTTGGCGAGAAGCCGCGTATTCTGGCCAGCGTGGGCAAAGATTTCGGCCCTTACGAAGACTGCCTCAAGGACTTGGATCTGCCCCTGGACGGGCTGCGCCGCATTCCGGACACCCTTACCGCCGGAGCGTACATAACCACGGACAAAGACAACAACCAGATCACCGGGTTTTATGCCGCGGCCATGCTCATTCCCTGCGAATACTCCTTTGACGGCCTCAACGCCCAGGCGGACCTGGCCATCATCTCCCCCACCAACAAAGAAGACATGATCGGGCACGCGCGTTTTTACAAGCAAAAGGGGTTGCGCTACATTTTTGATCCCGGCCAGCAAATTCCGGTCTTTAACGGCGAAGAGCTTCTTGAGGTGCTCAGCGGCGCTTTTTTGCTGGCCAGCAACGACTACGAGCTGGAAATGATCCTGAAAGCCTGCGGCCGTACCAGAGCCGAACTGGCCGGCCTGGTCGGAGCCATAGTGACCACCCTGGGGGACAGGGGCTCCCTGATCAACCGCAACGGCGACTGCGAGGAAATAGGCGTCGCCAGGCCACTTCGCGTGCAGGATCCCACAGGGGCCGGAGACGCCTTCCGGGCCGGTCTGATCAAAGGGATAATCCACGGTCTGCCCCTGGGGGACTCCGCCCGCCTTGGCGCGGTGTGCGCCTCTTTCTGCGTGGAACACTACGGCACCCAGGAGCACTGCTTCACCCCGGCGGAATTCAAAAGCAGGCACCAGGCCGCCTTTGGCCGTCCAGTGGAGTTTTAAAGGTGGATTTTTGTTGTGTATCCGGAGGAGGCTCCGTTCCCCGGTTCCACTGCCGGGGGACGTGGTCTCCCGGCAGTGGGGTTTAGGGCGGAGCCTCAAATCCAAAAGAAGGATGTTTTTCAAATGGCTTTATCCAGGAACGAGTTGGAGCGGCTGGGCCGGGAAGCGGAACAGGGGCGCTGGGTGCGCCGCAGGACAGTATATATTCTGTTGGTCGTTGTTTTCGCTTTTGGGGCTTATTGCGGACATCTTGTAAGCGTGTTGCGCCAGGAGCCGCCGCGGGTCCAGCAGAGCGCGCCGGCGCCGCAGGATCAGGTTTCACCGGAGACCATGTCCAGGATTCTCAGCTTGGAAGAGGGGCTGAAAACCAATCCTAAAGACGTGCAGGCCTGGATCGATCTGGGGCATCTGTATTTTGACTCCCACATGCCGCAGCAGGCCATCCGGGCTTATACGGAAGCTTTGAAGCTTAATCCGGACAATCCGGACGTAACTGTGGATATGGGCGTGATGTACCGGGAGATCCACGAGCATGATAAAGCCCTGGAACTTTTTGAGAGTGTGGTGAAAAAATACCCGGATCACCAGAACGCCAGGTTTAACGTCGGCGTGGTGCTTTACTTCGATCTGGGTAAAAAGGCTGAAGGCCGGGCGGTTTGGGAAGAGCTGCTGCGCCGTAACCCAAAGTTCAAGGCGCCCAACGGCAAGCCCCTGGCGGAGTTTTTGAAAGAGCTTGATTAGCTGGAAGTCATTTCATAATTCACTGGGAAATGGCTTCCAGCGCCGGGCAGCGGTCCGGCGCGTCGCTAAAGGCGGCGTGAGCAAGTCCGAAACAGCGTTTTCGGACGAGGCGATCTTCATAAGTCGCCCATGGGCCGATTTATGAAATCAGTACTATACAGACGGAGCCTAGAATGGCTTTTAAAAAGACTATTTCGGTGTTTTGCGCCCTGGGCGCGGTTTTGCTGTTGGCTTGCGCGGCTCTGGCCGCCCCGGTGGCTGTGGACAAAGTGCACGAGGCCGTTCCCCTGGCCGTCTACGCGGCCTATCTGCAGGATTCCGGATCGGCCCTGAGCATAGATGAAGCAGCCGCGCCTGAACGCCAGGGCCTTTTTCAGCCCCTGGCCGGCGGCTTGCCGGAAGCCAGTTCCGGTGCTCTGTGGTTGCGCTTTTCCCTGATCAAGGCCATCCCGAGCGCCGGCCCGCAAGATTCCGTCCCTCCCGTCCAGGATGCGGACGATCTTGTTCTGAACCTTGGCCCGGAAGCCCCGTCCGCGGATCTGTATGTGCAAAAACGCGGCAAATCCGGTGAAGCCCCGCAATGGGAACGCCTGGAGCCCAAGGGCCGCGGCCTGTTCGCCTTGCCGGATCCCGGCGCGACCCCGCTTACCGTTTTTCTGCACCTTTCTTCCACGCCTTCCCTATGGTTCAGTCCGGTTCTGGAGCCGGCCGCCATGCGTGGTCCCGGCCAGGCCCTGCCCCTGGACTGGGCGCCGCCGGCGCTGCTGGCCGTGGCTTTTTTCGCCTGCCTGCTGCGGTTTTTGCGCGAGCAAAAGCAGTGGCGGTTGTGGGCCACGGTGTTTTGCGGCTGTGCGCTCACCCAGGTCATTTTTGGCGTTCCGGGCGCGGAGCCGGCGCGCATAGACTACGCTTCCCTGCCGGGCCTGCTGGCGCCGGGTCTTACCGCCATGTTCCTGCCGCATGTTGGCAGGCATATTCTGGACGCCGGGCGGATCGGCCGGGGCCTGTTCCTGCGCTTTATGCTCATACCTGGCGCGCTCCTGGCTCTTTTACCCCTGGTGCCCGGCCTGAGTTGGACCGTTCGTTACCTGCCCTTTGCCCCGCTGGTATTTCTGCCCTTGCTGCCCCTTGCCTTTCAGGGTATTGCCCGGTCCCTGCCCGGCGCTTTTGGTTTTCTGGCCGCCAGCCTTATGCCGGTTCTGGGCGTTTGCGCCTCTCTCCTGGATCTGACCCGGCACACTGACGCCTTCGGCCCCTACGGTCCGCTCTGGGGTTACGGTTTTGGCGCGCTGGCCCTGGCTCTGGCCCGCCCGCTACGCGACAAGGAAGCGGAAGAAGAGGACTTTCCGCTTGGCTTGTCAGAAGACGGCAAACTTGCCGTAAAAATTGATCCCTTTGAGAAGGACCAACCGTCATTAGGCCTGTCGTCCCCCGGCACGCTGGATCTGCAGTCCACCAAGGATTTTTTCCCGCCGGAACGACATAACGCCGGCCCGGCGGAAGGCCCGGCCGTATCGCTACAGACTCCGGAGCCGGGCCTTGCGGCGGAATCACTAAAAACGGTTGCTGAAACGGAACCCGGGCCAGGCCCGGTAAAAAGCGCGGCCAAAAGCTCTCCCCTTGATTTTCTGCCCGCTCTTAGCCTGGCCGTTCCGGTCAAAGAAGAGCCTAATCTACTGGTTCTTGAACCAGAGGCAGAATACGCGCCCGAATACATGCCTGAGGACAAGCCGGCAAAAGCGCTTCCGGCGGAGGAAAATTCGTCTGGCGAACCCCCGATCCTGATGGATGCCGCGCCGGAGGTTCCGGTTCCTTTTGCGTTGCCGGAACACGAAAGCCTGGCTGGCCTGGCGGCGGATCTGCGTTCCCAGCACCGGGGCCTGAAGCGTGAACTGGACGGCCTGCTGTCCGGACCGGCGGGCGGACTCGCGGCCCGGAGCGGACTTTTGAACCTGAACTCGATCCTGGACAGCCAGTCCAGAACCCTGGAAGGACTGAACCACCTGGCCCTGGAACAATTGCCCAGCAGTTCCGGCGGCCAAAGCGTCTTTACCCTGTTCTCTCTGGTCCGGAGCGCGCACGATGCGGTGTTGCCTCTGGCGGAACAAAAAAATATCGGACTTTCCTGGTTTATCTCCCCGCATCTTCCCGCCCGCTTTGAAGGCGATTCCGAACGCCTGGAAAAAGCGCTGCTGCTGCTTTTGCAGGACGCCGTGGAGGCGGTGGATTCCGGGCCGGTCCAACTGGCCGTGCGCCGCGTTCAGGATAAGGCCCCGGCGCTTGCCCCCGGCCGAGGCACAAAACTGAATATCAGCGTCTGTGACAACGGCCGAGCCGCTCCGCCCCTGCGGCGCCCCCTGCGCGGCCTGGCCCGGGCCTGGGAGCTGGCGGCCGCCTGCGGAGGAGAGTTCAGCGTGGAGTATTCGGTTGCGGGCGGCATGTGCCTGAGCTTCAACATCACCTTAACAGCGCTGGATGTGGACGAGCAATCTCCCTTACGTCCGGCGATCAGCTTGCCGCACTCTCCGGCGGCACTACCGCCCCTTGCCGGCTTTGCCGATGCCGTCGCGCCGGAAGCCGCTTTACCGCTAGTTTACCAGTTGCCGCGGGCGGCCGGCCTAGACGCCCACGCGCCTTCACCCGCCAAGGAAGAACCTGCTTCGGCCCCGGAGTCCGGCGAGTTAGCGCCGGAATCAGAAGCCGCGCCCAAGGTGCTGATCCTGCGGGAGTCCGGAACTTTCACCGAGGAAGTTTCCCCTCCGGAGGAAGAGCCCCTGGAACTTCAGGCCGCCCCCGCCGAATCCGCCGAAGGCGACGACAGCCCGAGCAATTACGTGATCCTTGCGGATCTCGCGGCCAGCCGGCGCAAAGCCTTAAAGCTCATTCTGGGGCAAACCCCGTACACCAGCGTGGAAGCCCGGACCGCCGCCGAAATGGCGGCCTGGCAAGAAAAATTGCCCGCGGCCCTGGTCGTTTTGGATGCGGACTTGCCGGAAGTGGACGTACGTTCCGCTCTGGAGCGGATGCGCTCCGCTTACGGCCGGAAAATGCCGGCCCTGCTGGCCCTGTGCACCCATAAAGAGCAGGCTGAACGCATGCTTGGGCTTGGTTGTGACGCAACCCTGGACAAGCCGGTCGCGCCGGATGAACTGCTGGAAATGATCGCCCGCCTGGCCCCGCATTCGGATTGGCCGGCAACGCCGGCCCAGACTGGACAGGATGGCGAAACATCTCCGGCAATTGAGGCGGAGCCGGAGCCGGCTGATTTTCAGTCTCTCCTGGCGCGGAGCGCGCAAAATGACCCGGCCGCGTCCCCAGCTCCCGCGGAACATCTTGAAATGTCCCTGGATTCATTTTTGGGCGCTCCAGTCTGGGACGGAGAAACCGGTTCTGAGCCGGAAGGCTCCCTTGGCGCTCCGGAATCCACTCCCGCGGAAAGCCAGGATGCGGAAAAACCAAGTGAAAACATCAAAGAATCCGAAGAAATCAAGGACGTCAGGCTGCTCGGGGTTTCCGCCCTGGACATGGTCACGCCCGGCAACGGTTCGTCTTTGCTTGATCTTATTGCCACGGACGAGGAGGAGGCCGCGCCGGAAGAAATCAGGGTTCCCCTGCCCGGCCTGGACGGAGAAACCATAGAAGACGCTGTGATCCGACTTATTCCCGGACTTATCGTTGCCCTGGAGCAGAATATAGCGGAAGCCTGCGAAGGCAGGGATTCCAACCAGCCGCTGCTGGTGCAGGAAGCCGCGTCCCGGCTCGCGGCCAAGGCCGGCGCTTTCGGCTTGCCGGTTCTGGAACGCATGGCCCGTTGTGTGGAGCGCGCGGCCGAAGCCAAAGATCCGGAAGCCATCCGGGATCTCATTGTGGAACTGGAAAATATGTGCAAGCGCTATACCAAAAGCCTGGCGGTCTGCCACGCCACCTACGTGGGCAAATACAAGGAACCGAAAAAATAAGCCTTGCCCAGGCTGGCTATTTTTTTGACTATGGGTTACAAGCGGATTCAACAATTCGGGCATGGCCTTTGGCCATGCCCGGTTGCTGTTATTAAGGTTTTTCATTACCAATTTTTTATTTTTTCCGGTGCAGCGGCCCTCTTTTTTCCGCCCGAAAGGCGCTGATTCCAATTTCAAATAAAGACTGTGGCTATTTTTATTTGAGATGGGAATCAGCGGAGTTGATGCCGCGCCGCAGCTAATAAATCAAAGTTGCGTGGCCACGGTTTTTATTTAGAATCCGAATTAAACAATACGTGGGATGTGGAGATGACTGATCAGGAAAAAGAGCGGATACGTGAAAAAATTTTGAGTGAAACAGCCCGGATTCGTCAGGATATTGCCAGGCTGGAAGCACTGACCGATCCGGGGACGCTGGACGATCTGGACGAAGTGAGCCGTATGGACGCCATTGTGAGCAAAAGCGTGCATGACGCGGCCCTGGCCTCCTACCGCAACCGGGTGATCGCTCTGGAATACGCCCTGAAACGCCTGGAAGAAGACCCGGAATTCGGATACTGCGTGGACTGCGGGGAAGAAATCCCCACCCCCAGGCTTCTCTCCATGCCGGAAGCCGGCCGTTGCGTGAATTGCGCTAAATAGAGGCAAAAGGACGTTTTTTATGGATAAGCATGTTTATGCGGCCAGGCGGGAGCGGGTGCGGGAGCTGATGCGGCAAAAAGGCCTGGACGCCTTTTTGGTCAGTCTGGATGCCAACCGTTATTACCTGAGCGGATTTGAGCTGCACGATCATCAGACCAACGAGAGCTCCGGCTACGTTATTGTCACCAAATCCGGCCCGGACTGGCTGTGCACGGATGCGCGCTATTACGACGCCGTGCTGCGCCTGTGGGACGAGGCGCAAATTTTTATCTACACCGGCGTGGCCTCGGCCGCCACGCAGATTAACGAGCTGCTCAAGGACAAGATCAAAGGCAAAGTCGGCTTTGAGTCCCAATGCCTGAACGTGGATTTTTATGAAAAAGTCTCACCCGGCCTGACGCTTGAGCGCGCGGACGGTCTGGTGGAATCCCTGCGCCTGATCAAGGACCCCGAGGAAATTTCCCGCATGGAGCGCTCCTGCGCCCTCAACCACAAACTTATGCAATGGCTGCCCGGCGTTCTTGCCCACGGCCGCACCGAACAGCAGATCGCCTGGGACGTGGAGCAGTTTTACCGCAACCACGGGGCCAGTGCCCTGTCCTTTAACACCATCGTGGGCATAGGTCCCAATGCGGCTTTGCCCCATGCAATTCCCGGAAAAACCGCCGTGCACGAAAACTGCTGCGTTTTGGTGGACTGCGGCTGCCGCCTGGACGACTACTGCTCGGACCAGACCCGCAGCTTCTGGGTGGGCGACAAACCCGCCCCGCACTTTCTGACCGCCCTTGAGCTGGTTAAAGAAGCCCAGAACCGGGCTATCAAGGGCATCCGCCCCGGAACCACCGCCAAAGAAGCCTACCAGGCCGCCTGGTCCTACTTCGAATCCCGTGGAGTGGAAAAATACTTCACCCACGCCCTTGGCCACGGCATCGGCCTGCAAACCCATGAGCCGCCCAGCCTGAACCCGCGCGTGGACTTTACCCTGCGTCCCGGCATGATCGTTACTGTGGAGCCTGGCCTCTACTACCCCCACTGGGGCGGCATCCGCTGGGAATATATGGTCCTGGTAACCGAAGACGGCGCCCGGGTGTTGTAGAAGAGAGAATAAAATTTGGTGCTGGCCCACAAGGGCGAGCCCCTTGTGGGCCAGCACCAAAATGCCACCCCTTATCCGCGTTATGAAGATGTATTTTTTGGGGAAGATATTCTCCACAGCATATTTTCCAATGCGAAATGAATGACGACTACGCCGGACTGGCCCGGCTCTATGATCAGTTAACCGCCCGCCCCATGGCCGCGTCGCGTCGCAAGCTGGCTCTATTGTGCCGGAGGCTGAACTTGAGGCGGGTGCTGGACCTGGGCTGCGGCACCGGTCTGCAAATGCGGGAATTGGAGAAGGCGGGAATATTTTGCGCGGGTGTGGATTGCTCCCAGGCCATGCTGGAACAGGCCCGGCTGAATCTGAGCGGTTCAGGCCGGGCCGCTCTGTTTAACGCTTCCGCGCGGGAACTGCCGTTTAAAGACAGCGCCTTTGACGCGGCCCTGATTTGCCTGATGCTGCACGAAAGCGCCTGCCCCGCTCCGGCTCTGCTGGCCGAGGCCCTGCGCGTGGCCGGCAAGGTTCTGATCCTGGACTGGCATGTGCCGGAGCGCAACCTGGATTACCCCGGCTGGCTGCTGACCAATACCATAGAGCGTCTGGCCGGCAAGAAGCATTACGCCAGATTCCGCGCCTATGCCCGTAGCGGCGGCCTGCCGGGACTTATCGCCGCCGCGCCGGAGCTTGAAGCGGCGCGGGATGAACGTCTGTCCGGCGGCCTGTTCCGCTTTATGATTTTGAAAAAAAGTCAGCGTGGAGTTAATCTGTAGTCAAATCCAGTCCGGCGGGTAGCTTGCCTCGAATTCCCCCCAGCTTATCCGGAAGTGGTGCAGAAAAAGCCGGTCCGGGAACAGCATCGGGTCTGAGGCTTCTTTTCCGTAAAGCGCATCGCCCAGAATATGAAATCCGACGGCGGCCAGGTGGGCGCGGATCTGGTGCCTGGCTCCGCGTTTGATAACGGCCCGGATCAGCGTGCAGCCCGGCCGTGACGTGGACAGGGCGGCGTTTCCCGGCAGAGGCTCCACCAAGGTATGGCGGGTAACGTCTTTTTCCACTCCCGGCAGAACCAGGGTAATCTTGCGCCGGCAGGTGTCCAGCGGCTGGTCGAGCAACAGGGTTTCCTTAAGCTTGCCCAGGACCAGGGCGTAATATTCCTTGCGCACCAAGCCCGCGGCCTCGGCCTGGCGGAAGCGTTCCAGAGCTTCCTGGCCAAGGGCGGCCAGCACAATCCCGGAAGTCGGGCGATCCAGGCGGTTGCACAGCAGCGGGCAAGGCGGCGTGGGGTCCAGGCTGCAGGCGGCCCATAACTCCGGCCAGTTCGCTTCAAGCAGGGATTCCAGGCTCAGGTTGGCGCGGCCGGCCAGGCGCGCGCTGTGCAGGCCGGCTCCCTTTGCCAGGGCCAGAAAATCACCCTGGCGTTTTACAATGCGCGGGCCGGCGGGCAAAGGCGCCTCCGCCTCCGGAGACGCGGCTTTTGGCCGCACTTCCACGCCTTCTCCGGCCCGCACAAAATAACCCGGCAGCCTGGAGCGGCCGTTTACCAGAATTTCATGGCCTTCCCAAAGCCGCCGTCTGGCCCGCAGGCCCAACTCCGGCAACATCAGCTCCAAAAAAGCGTCCAGACGCAGGCCGTGCTCTTCGTCTTTTACCTGGCGGGCGGGTATGGGGTTATCTGCGGCCATACAAGTTGCACATTTCGCCAAGACGCGCGAAGGCGGACGGCAAATCCCGCTCCATGCGGCAGGGGCTAATCCGCCATTCCCAGTTGCCGGAACTGGTGGAAGGCATGTTCATGCGCGCTTCCAGCCCCAGGCCCAGAATATCCTGCACCGGCAGTACGGCCAGTTCCGCCGGACTGGCCAGGGCCAAGCGCAGCAAGGCCTCGTGCGCGCCGTCCTCGCTCACTTCATAGCCGAGCCAGGCGCGCAGGTTGGCTTTTTCCGCCGGAGAGGCGGCGGCGAACCAGGCCCGGCTGGGCGGGTTGTCGTGCGTGCCGGTATAAACCACCTGGTTCGGCCGGTGCCGGAAGGGCACGTCCGGGTTGCGGGCCGGAATTCCGTCAAAGGCGAACTGCAAAACCTTCATGCCCGGCAGGCCGAAGGCGTGCATCAGTTCGCGCACGTCCGGAGTGATCACGCCCAGATCCTCGGCAATGAGCGGCAGTTCACCGAAAAAGCGCCGAAACGAGGCGAACAAGGCCGGTCCGGGAGCGTCGCGCCACTGGCCGTTGACCGCCGTTTTTTCCGCTGCCGGTATTTCCCAGTAGCCGCAAAACCCCCTGAAGTGATCCAGGCGCACCAGATCCGTCAAAAGCAGATTGTGGGCCAGCCGCCTGCGCCACCAGGCAAAGCCGTCACGCTGCATGGCTTCCCAGTTATACACCGGGTTGCCCCAGCGCTGCCCCGTGGCGCTGAAGTAATCCGGCGGCACCCCGGCCACGAATTCCGGCTGAAAATCCGCATCCAACTTGAACAAATGCGGATTGGCCCAGACATCCGCGCTGTCGTGGGTGACGTAAATCGGCAAATCCCCTATGAATTTCAGGCCGGCTTTTTTGCAATAGCCATGCAGTTCCGTCCATTGGCTGAAGAACAGGTACTGGAAGAATTTCTGGCGCTCCATGGCCGCCCCGGCGTGCGCGTCCCAGCGTTGCAAAGCCTGCTCCGTGCAGCGCCGGAGCGGCTCCGGCCAGTGCGCCCAGCTTGCTCCGCCATGTTCTTCCTTAAGCGTGACGAATCTGGCGTACGCGTGAAGCCAGTGATTGTGTTCCGCGCAAAAATGCTGAAAATCCGGGTCGTCGCGCAGGCGCAGCCTGTTGCGCTCAAAGGCGGCCTGCAGCAACGGTGCGCGTTGTTCCTCCACCCTGGCGTAATCCACGCGCTCCGGCTCCAAACCGCAATTCCGCATCCGTTCCGTTGCGCAATCCAGATCCGCATAGGAAACAAATCCTTTTTCCGCCAGCTTCTCTGGACTGATGAACAGAAGATTCCCGGCAAAGGCCGAAGGGCTGGAATACGGCGAATTGCCGATAAACGGCGAGGTTGGCGTGACCGGCAAAAACTGCCAGTGGTTTATCCCGTTGCGCAACAGCAGATCCGCAAAAGCATAGGCCGACGGGCCCATGTCCCCAATCCCGCAAGTCGAAGGCAAAGAAGATATGTGCAGTAAGACCCCGCAAAACCTTGGTCGCATATTAAGGTGCTCCTCTATTTGAATGAGAGGCTCCGCCCCTCACCCCCCGCCGGAGGCGATTGCCCTTGGCGGCTGGCGTTGGGGAGGCAGAGCCTCCCAATGCAATTCAGCCCACTTCCTATAAATCCAGTTCCAGACCAATCGGGCAGTGGTCGGAACCGGTGACGCCAGGTTCGATCCAGGCGTTTTTGACGGCCGGAGCAAGTTCGTTGGAGACGAAGAAGTAGTCGATTCTCCACCCGACGTTTCTTTCGCGGGCCCGCATGCGGAAGGACCACCAGGAGTACTGGTCCGGCTTGTCGCCGTGGATGTGGCGGAAGGTGTCCACGTATCCGGCGGCAATGAATTTGTCCAGCCAGGCGCGTTCAATGGGCAGGAAGCCGGAAGTTTCCTCGTTCTCTTTGGGCCGGGCCAGGTCTATTTCCTTGTGCGCGGTATTGAAGTCGCCGCAGACCACAATTGGTTTATGACGGCGCAGGCGTTGGGCGTGCTCCAGAAAGGCGTCGTAATAGGCCAGCTTGTAGGCCAGGCGCTCGCCGTCCTTCTGCCCGTTGGGAAAATAGACGTTGAAGTAGTGGAAGGCGTCGAATTCCAGGTGGATGAGCCGGCCCTCGCCCTGCTGGGCGGCGTCTGGCAGATCCAGGCCCACGGCCAGAGGTTTCGGGCGGGAAAAAGCGGCCACGCCGGAATATCCTTTGCGCTGGGCGGCCAGCCAATAAGAGTGGTAACCGGGCGGGTTCTTTTGCGCTTCGTCCAGTTGTTCCGGCTGGGCCTTTGTTTCCTGCAGACCGATGACGTCCCCGGCGCAGCGCTCAAACCATTGCCAGTCCGGCTTGGCGTAGACGGCGCGGAATCCGTTGACGTTCCAAGAATACAGCTTCATCACCAGTCCTCACACTCAATTATATTGCTTCGCGGTCCCCATCCCTTCACACCACATAAAAGGGCTCCAGCCCCCCAGCCTTCACATCTTCCTCAACTCTTTAAACCACATCCGATTCAGCTTGCAGCCGCTTATGTCCGGGGCCAGGGCGTACCGGTCCATGACGCTGGCTCTGGCCTTTTGGATATTGGGGCTTTGCCACCAGTCTTCGGCGTGTTCCCAGACTTCGGCGGCTTTGGCGGCGGCTTCGAGTGGTCCGGGATGGATGATGCCGGCCTGAGTGAGGGCGGCGAAGCATTGCTCGGTTTCCTGGCCAAAGGCCCATTCCGGCCGCCAAAAGCCCAAAAAAGGCACGTTGGCGGCCAGGGCTGTGAGCAGGGTGGTGCCGTAGTGGTCCAGGACCAGCAGGGCGCAGTCCAGCATGAGGGCGGAGAGGTCGCCGGAAGCGATTTTGATGTCCGGCAGGGCGGCCTGGACGTAAGGGGCGTCGTCCAGACCGCCGGCCACCTTAAAATAGGGGCGGTACAGGGCGTTGGCCCTGGTGGCGTCCGGCAGGGCCCGCAAAAAGGCTATTTTGTCCTGGCGGTAGCGGACCTGGGCCAGAGCCAGAGGGCGGGATTTAAGCCGGTAGGCGAAGGGGCTCATTTCCGTGCCCACCAGGATCAGGCTGTTGTTTTTGCGTTTGTGGCGGTTGCGGATGTGCCGCAGGGACGGATGCGGCAGTGGCGTAAATTTGCCGGGCCATGGGGAATGGCTGGTCCAGCCCCAGGTGATCAGGCCGTGCTGGGCATACTCCAGGGCGATGACGCCAATAGCCGCCAGATTGCCGGAATTGGCCCCGTGCTGCATGCTGACGAGCTTGCCGCCGCCGGCTCGCCAGGCGGCAAGCTCCAGAGCATAGGCGCTGTTCTGGCTGAATTCCGGGGACATCACACGCAAGCGGCCCTGGCTGCGCGAAAAATTCGGGATTGGCGCGTTCAAGTAGTCCGTTGGCAGAGCGCGTTCCAGAAATTCCTTTAGGTTCAGGTTCCAGACGGGCGGGGAAGAGGCAAAAGGGGCCAGGCCGGGGCTGGAGTCCGCGGCATGGGAATTTAGCCTGAGGGCCAGGGAAAACAGCAGCATCTGGCCTAGGCTGAAGCTTTTAAGACGCGGAAAAGGCAAAGAGCGCAAGCGGTCGCGAAGCAACGCCTTCAGGCCGCGCGGTTCGGCCGGCGGGCTATGCAGAGTGCGGGCGGGCAGCATGCGCAAGACCCAGTTTGGCGGGGCCTGACTTTCAATGAGGCGGGAAAACACATAGTGGTTGAAGTTCGAATCTTGCACCCCGCCCACCATAAAATCCACGGTGGACTTAAAGGAAAAGGCGCAATCCGGCGGCAGCAGATCCAGAACCAGTTTCTCTTTGCCGTACAATTCCAGCAAGCCGCGCACGCGGGCCTCACGCTCCGCCAGCATGTGCAGGGCCAGCAAAAGCCAGGGAGCCAGGGCGGTTTGCCAGAACAGCTCCGAATGTTCCGCGCCGCGCCTGGCGTTGCAGTACGCGCCCAGCGGGCCGGCCTGGCGCAGCAGTTCCGCGTTGGCGGCCAGGGCGGCTTTGTTCATGTCGTCCGGGTCGGGGAACGGGTCCGGCGGCAAGGGGGAAAACCTGTCCCAGCCTGGGAATGCTTCTTCCCTCCCGGTAAAACACCAGGGTCCGGAAGCGATATGCGTGTCCGGCCCGGCCCCTGGGGGCATGGCGCCTAAAACCAGAGAACGCATCAGGCTATTCCAGGTGCTTCCACTGCAAAACAGTGTCTTCCGCAATGTCAGTCCTGGCCTTCATGCCCAGGACTTCGTCGTAGCAACGCGGGCTGATTCCGTGGGCCGGCCGCTTCCAGGTAAGATCGCCTTTTTCAACGGCCTGGCCGGCCGGGATGTTTTTAGCGGCCACCAAGCTGCGCCTGGCGTTCCGGCGGGCCGGGGCCTCGGATTCCAGAGCGGCCACGGTAAACGGACCGATCATGGATTGGATGCGCCGGAAATTGCGCCAGAACAGCTTGGCGTCCTCTTTATCCATGGCGTGGTAATGGTCGTTGCCGGGCATGGTTTTGTCGTGGGAAAAGTGCTTTTCCAGAACGCGCGCCCCGAGGAGCGCGGCGGTTTCCAGAACCCGCATGTCGCCAGGCATGGTATGGTCGGAATAACCTATAACATGGTTGGGGAACATTTTCCGCAGGGCCGGGATCATGCCCAGGCCGGCGTTTTCATCCATCGTCGGGTAGTTCAGCACACAGTGCAGCAGGGCCAGATGGTTGCCGAACGGCTCGATCCAGGAGACCGCCTCCATGATCTCGTGCGGCCAGGCCGCACCCGTGGACATGAGAATGGGCTTTTTAAAGCCGCATAAAAACTGGATGAACGGCTTGTTGGTGATGTCCGAGGAGGAGATCTTGTATACGTCCATCAGGTCGTTCAGGAACCTGGCGGATTCCACGTCAAACGGCGTGGATAAAAACTCTATGCCACGGGCGTCGCAATGCTTTTTTAGGGCCTCGAATTCCGTTTTCCAGAACTTGTCGTGCCGGGTGAACAGCTCGTACTGGCTGGTGGTGGGTTCCTTGCTCAAGTCCCAATAGGCCGGGGAGTCCTTGGAGGCCAGCGTGCCGGCCTTGTAAGTCTGAAACTTTATGGCCTGGCATCCGCCATCAAGCGCTTCGTCAATCAAGCGCTTGGCAATCTCCAGGCTCCCCTCGTGGTTAACCCCGGCTTCCGCGATCAGAACCGGCTCCACCAAACCCATCTCCGGCTGGACCTGTGCGGTGAATACGTCACTTATGCGCATAATTAATGATCCTTATTATTAAGGAAGCGGACTGGTTTATATTTTGGGGGGACGATGCCCCCAATCCCCCGGCAGGGGCTAGGGGGGGCATCGTCCCCCAGGCGGGGTTTGGGGCGGCATCCCCAAATTTCAAATCAGCCCGCTACAAAATTTATTCAACCGGCGGCGCGTTTGGCGGCCAGAAGGCGCAGGTGCTTCTTTTCCTCTTCGATACATTCCTTGATGTGGAAACGTTCGGAATCCGGCACCAGGTGTTCCAGGCCCAAGAAGAAGATGATGGTGTCTTTTTCAAATCCTATGGCGGTGAGGAAGGGATCCCGGTGTGCGGCCCCTTCGGTTTCCGGCATGAACAGGCAGTGGGAATCCAGAAGCATGCGCACGTAGCTGAGGTACTCCTCGTCATCGCTGCCCGTGGGCAGCTCCAGGCCGCCCATACGCTTGAGTATGGAAGAAAAGATGCCTTCGTGGCGTTTTTCCTCATGGCTCATAAACTCAAAAAATTCTTTAGCCTGAGGGGTTTTGGCCCCGACGGCGGCTTTTTGATAAAAAAGAAAGCCACGCCGCTCTATTTCCACAGCCGCGGCCACGGCATCCGCCGCTTTAACGAAACTGGCCATATCGGTCTCCTTAAGATGAGTGAACTCTGCTGGAGTTTGCCGGTGGAGGCAATCCGCCCGCCTGAAAGCAATCCCAGTTCATAAAAATACTCTCTTCCCCCTAAATAGGCAATGCCATAGAACACAGCGCAAAGGCAAGTTTTGAGGAGTTTTCACTCCGCCGGGAGGGAGCCGTCCGCAATCGCCGTGGAAAAGACAATCTGGCCGCTCTTGTATTATAATATTTTAGAATAACTATTCGTTTTTGACGATATATTATAATTGTAGAAAAAATCTAAAATTTTTTCCCCATACTTATCAGGATGTTCATTTTGCAACCCAGGCGGATTAAGGTTTTTGGGGCCGCGGGCGAAAGCGATCTGGGGGTGGATTTTAATTAAGGCTTGGGATAGTTTTCCTGGTTAGCGCAGGCCGGCATATCAATAGTGTAACATTCCGGCATATTTAAAAGTTTTGATCAGGCGAATTCGTATTCACTCATTAATCCTTAAAAAATCCCGCAGATTAAACTATGAAAAAGCCATCCACCCTGCCTCCGGTGTCCCTGAATCCCAATGCGCAAATTGTGCTTTCCAAGCGTTACTTCCAAAAAGATCCGAACGGAAAGCCGCTGGAAGACGCGGTGAGCATGTTCTGGCGCGTGGCTTCATCCGTTGCTTCCGAGGAGGCCAAGTATAAAAAGTCCTCTTACAAGTCGGAAGCCCTGGCTCTGGAATTTTACAAGCTGATGACGGACTGGAAGTTTTTGCCCAACTCGCCCACGCTCATGAACGCGGGCACTGGGCTGGGCCAGCTTTCCGCCTGCTTTGTGCTGCCGGTGGGCGACTCCATTGAGGAAATATTCGACGCTGTCAAGCACGCGGCCATGATCCACAAGTCCGGAGGCGGCACGGGATTTTCTTTTTCCCGCTTGCGGGCCAAGGACAGCCGGGTGGGCTCCACAGGCGGGGTGGCTTCCGGCCCCTTGTCTTTTTTGCGCATCTTTAATACCGCCACCGAGCAGATCAAGCAGGGCGGCACCAGGCGCGGGGCCAACATGGGCATACTCCAGGTGGACCACCCGGACATCATGGATTTTATCCGCGCCAAGGAACGGGAAGGGGAATTCAATAACTTCAACCTTTCCGTGGCCCTGACGGAAAAATTCATGAAGGCCGTGGAAAAGGACGATGAATACCCGCTGATCGCGCCCAACAACAAAGAAGAGGTTTCCCGGCTAAAGGCCAGAGAGGTCTTTGAAATCCTGGTGCAAAAGGCCTGGGAAAGCGGCGACCCCGGCATAGTGTTCATTGACCGCATTAATCGCGACAACCCCACGCCCAAGCAAGGCGAGATCGAATCCACCAACCCTTGCGGCGAGCAGCCGCTGCTGCCTTACGAAGCCTGCAACCTGGGTTCCATAAACCTGGCCAAGCTGCACTTGCCCGGCAAGCAAAATTCCGAGGCTGTGGACTGGGAAGAGCTGAAGCGGATTATTTTTCTGGCCGTCCGCTTTTTGGACAACGTCATTGACGCCTCGGTTTTTCCGCTAGAGCGCATCTCTGAGAATGTGCGCAAAAACCGCAAGATCGGCCTGGGCGTGATGGGCTGGGCGGATTTGCTCTACCAGATGGGCGTTCCCTACAACAGCCAGGAAGCCATAACCCTGGCCGAAAAGCTTATGAAGTTCATCCGCGACGAAGGCCGGGCCGCTTCCAAGCTGCTGGCCAAGGAGCGCGGGGCCTTCCCGGCTTACGAGGAATCCACCTACGCCCAACTGGATCTTGGCCCCTACCGCAACGCCACGGTCACCACCATAGCGCCCACAGGCACCCTGTCCATCATCGCGGGCTGCTCTTCCGGCATTGAGCCGCTCTTTGCCCTTTGTTTTTCGCGCAACGTCATGGACGGCGAAAAACTGGTGGAGGTGAACCCCTACTTTGAAGCCGCCATGAAGGAGGAAGACAGCTACAGCCCCAAACTCATGGCCAAGGTGGCGGAAAAAGGCAGCGTGTCCGAAATGGACTTCTTGTCCGAAAACCTGCGCCGCGTCTTTGTCACGGCCATGGACATAGAGCCGGTCTGGCATCTGCGCATGCAGGCGGCCTTCCAGGTCTACACGGACAATGCTGTTTCCAAGACTGTGAACCTGCCCAACTCCGCCACAGTGGACGATATTCGCAGCATCTACTGGATGTCCTACGAGCTGGGCTGCAAAGGCGTGACCGTGTACCGCGACGGCTGCCGCTCCGCCCAGGTGCTCTGCACCGGCGAAGGCGAGGCCAAGGCGGCCGGGGAACACCCGGATACCCGCATGGTCCAGGACCGCCCGGACCTGGTCTACGGCTTCACCCAGAAAGTCCAGACCGGCCACGGCGTGATGTACGTGACCGTGAACGAAGTGGACGGCAAGCCATTTGAGGTGTTCGCCACCATCGGCAAGTCCGGCCGCTCCACCACGGCCAAGGCGGAAGCCATCGGCCGCCTGGTCTCCCTGGCCTTGCGCTCCGGCATCCCGGTGGACGAGATAGTCCGCCAGATCAAGGGAATCGGCGGCGAGGCCCCGGTGTTCCAGCGCGGCAAAAACGGCCAGGTGCAGTCCATACCGGACGCCATCTCCTGGGTTCTGGAAAATCGCTATATGAAATCTAAACAATCCGTACACGACCAGGGCCTGGGCTCGCAACGCTGCCCGGAATGCGACGAGCCGCTGGTGTTCCAGGAAGGTTGTCACATATGCCCGAACTGCGCATTTACCAAGTGCGGTTAAGAAATAATTTTTTATTGCTTGACCGCCAGCCCGGCAAGGGCTATCTTCTTTTTCCGCCGTACGGAAACGGCGATACATTGCGGCAAGGCCGCACACGGCGCGGAGTGGAGCAGTTTGGTAGCTCGTCGGGCTCATAACCCGAAGGCCACAGGTTCAAATCCTGTCTCCGCAACCAGTAAAATCAGGTACTTATGGACATAGTTCATAAGTACCTTTTCTTTTTATTACCCTACTGCTACCCTGCTTGAAAGGTCTGTCATCAGTCGACATCTAAATATATAATATTGAATATACTGAATTTATTCTCCTAAAGGTAAGTTTAATATGAATACTCAGTCTAAGAATGTTATTCCCCCAATCAAGCCTAAAGATGAAAACCTAAGAAAAACTGTTCAAGGTTTCAAGCTGGTAAAGCTCCAGGCCGGGCGGACAGCTGCTCGGCCCGGTTTTTTGAGAACGAAAATTAATTTCATTGACACTTTTTCAACCAACCTTATTTTAAGCTGGTGACAGGGAATATCGCTTATGGGTTTTACAATAAAACTAACTGATGCGCGGCGATAAGCCTTGTGTGGTGAACAGTTATTATCGACAATGGAATATTACTAACCAAATAGTAAGTTATAAATAACGGTATGAAAGCTGCCGAATGGCTGTAGTCAACAGTTTTTATGCCTGCCAATAAATGGAAGTATATCATGTCTACCAAGAAAACATTATCAGTGCTCGCGGCGGCCATTCTTGTCGCACCGCTGCTTTATTCCGGCGTGGCCAGGGCTGAGGGGGAATCCGACGCCTGGACGATGCCCAGCCATATGACGGCCAGGGATATGGAAGATAACGTGAACAGCCATCTTAGGACTCACAGTGAACTGAGCAAGGAAAACATCTCCGTAACCTCCAACAGTATCGGAGATATTACACTTACCGGCACTGTGAGCAGTCCGGAAGCGCGCGACAAGGCTGTGGAGGTGGCCGGGCGGGCTCCTTATGTTCGCACTATTGACGCCACTTACCTTGAAGTCAGGTAATTAACAACAAAACCCTAAGCAAGGAACGGGCGGCTCAGGTCGCCCGTTTCTTGCGGCGGTTGGCTTCCGTTGAAGCATATTAACATTGCAAATATTAATCCGTTGCGGCGTCGTAAACCGCCGCACCTCGCGTAGGCGTTGGCGAAACTTGTTTTTCCGTTAAGCGCGGAAGCGAGCGTCTTAAAGTGAAAATACGCTAAATGCATAGCGAGCCGGAATTTTTTTGCCGGACAGCTATGGTCACTCTTGCCTCCTTATGCTATGGCTTGTAATAATTTGCTTTGTTTCCGCTAACGCCAACTTTATAGAGCGCCGCCTAATGGCCCTGAACTTGCTTGATATTATCCCTCTGGAGGATTTGCAGGAGCTACAGGATGCCTTGTCCAGGGTGGCCAAGGTGGGGGCTGCTGTTGTGGATTTGCAGGGCAAGCACATCACCAGGCCCAGCCGTTTTTCCCGGTTTTGCGCCATGATGCGCGGGAATCCGCGTACCGAGCCGCACTGCAAGGCCTCGGCCATGGAACTGGGGAGCATAGCGCGCCTGGCAAAACGCCCGGCCCGGAAACCCTGCCGCAACCTAGGCCTTTCCGATGGCTCCGCGCCGATTATCCTTAACAATGAACATGTCGCCAACTGGATGATCGGGCAATGCGTGACCATGCATCTGCCAGAAGAGGACGTGCGGGTTTTTGCCAGGGAAAACGGTCACGATGAAGACGCCGTGCTCGCGGCCTACAACGAGATCCCGGTAATCACCCCGGAAGAGTTCTCGGACGCGATCAAGCTTTTGAGCCTGTTTACTCACAATCTTTCTCTCGTTTGCCATAAAAATCATCTGCTGCAGCAGGCGGACATGGAAAAAGCGCGGATAATTTCCACGCTGGACACCATACTTTCCAGCTTGGAGGCGGCCATTTACGTTTGCGATCCGCAAACCGCCGAGCTTGTTTTCGCCAACAGCTACCTGAAAAATCTGATCGGAGATTCTGAGCCGGTTGGCAAAAAGTGCCACCAAGCTTTACATGGCTTTACAGAGAAGTGCTCTTTTTGCGGCAATAAATTTTTGTACGATTCCACGGACAAGCCCTTGCGTGTGCCGTACCGTTGGGAATTTCACAGCGAAAAGAACGGGCGCGACTTCATTGTTCAGGACATGCTAGTGGAATGGCACGACGGCCGGGTGCTCCAGCTTTCCATGTATATAGAGATCACCGAGCGCAAGGCCCTTATGGCCGCGGAAGCGGCCAACGCGGCCAAGCGCGATTTTCTGGCCCAGATGAGTCATGAACTGCGTACCCCCATGAGCGGGGTTCTGGGCATGACCCAACTCGCCCTGCGGGCCGACCCGCCCTCCAGGCAGCGCGACTACCTGCAAAAAATTCAGACGTCCGCCACCCTGCTTCTGGGGGTGATCAACGATGTGCTGGATTTTTCCAAAATAGAGGCCGGCAAGGTGGAGTTGTCCGAGCAGGCATTCAGCCTGCGCAGCCTGCTGAGCACGGCCAGGGACATGATTCTACCCCGGATAAAGGAAAAAGGCCTCAAGCTGCAAATCCGGATCAACCAGGATACCCCGGATTGGTTGTATGGCGATTCTTTGCGTTTTTCGCAGATTCTCATGAATCTTCTGGGCAATGCCGTAAAATTTACCCGGGAAGGTGTCGTGCGCATCGGCCTGGGTATGCGGGCAATGCCGGAAGATTCCGGTAAAATACGCATCATGTGCAGCGTGAGCGACAGCGGCATAGGCATGACCGAAGAACAGATCGCCAGGCTGTTCACCCCCTTTGTCCAGGCGGATAAATCCATCAGCGGGCAGTTCGGGGGCACCGGCCTTGGTCTGGTCATCAGCAAGAAGCTGGCCGAACTCATGGGCGGCGGCATAACTCTGGAAAGCCGACCCGGTGAAGGCTCCACCTTTAGCTTTGACCTGGTCATGGGCCTCGCGCCGGATGAAGCCGACGCCACCCGTCCCAATGCCAAGCCGGCCTCCGGGCCGGAACTTTTGGAGGTGGATTTGCGCCGTTCCCTGCAAGGCCGGAGAATCCTGGTTGCCGAAGATAACGACATCAACCAGGAAATAGCCCTGGAACTTTTGCGCGGCTTTGGCGCGGGGGTCGATTTGGCCGCCAACGGTCAGGAAGCTGTGGAAGCCTTTGCCGCCCAAGACTATGATCTGATCCTCATGGATATCCAGATGCCGCTTATGGACGGCTACGAGGCCACCCGGAACATCCGGGAACAGGACTTCAAGGACGGAAAATCCATCCCCATAATCGCCATGACCGCCAACGCCATGAACGAAGACCGCGAAAAAAGCCGAGAGGCGGGCATGGACGGCCATATCTCAAAGCCTATAGACCTGGATGAATTACGCCGCGTGTTGGAGGAATATTTGAGGTAGGCATTTACTACGGATAATAAATGACCATGCTCAGGCGGCAAACCGCCGCCCGCCGCGCGGGCGAAACCTGTTTCGTCGGTAAGCGCCGAGGCCAGCCTCTTAAAAGTAAAAAGGCTTTAGACTTATTTGAATCCAGATTGTTTGATGATATACCACTGTCAAACGCCGGGCAATGCCCGGAGCTGATTGCCAACCAACGCGTAACTCGAGGTTCGTATGAAGATCTTCGCCGTCAGTGGAAGCCCAAGGAAAAAGAACAATACCGCCGCCCTGATCAAGGAAGCCCTTAAGGGCGTCGCATCCGTAAATCCCAAAGCGGAAACGGAAACAATCCATCTGTATGATTTGCAATATTCCGGCTGCATAAGCTGTTTTTCCTGCAAAAAGTTGGGCGGCAAGCATTACGGGCAATGCAAGGTCAAGGACGATCTGAAGCCCGTGCTCGGCGTCCTGGCCCAGGCGGACGGCCTTATCCTGGCCTCGCCGCTTTATTTTGCCGGCTTGACCGGCGAAATGCGTTCCTTTATGGAGCGTCTGCTCTTCCCCTATTTTGTGTACGATGCCGAGCACAGTTCACTGGCCCCCAAAAGAATCCCCATAGCCTTTATTTACAACATGGGTGCGCCGGAGCACATAATGTTGGACCGTAAGTACCCGGAATCGCTCTCCAGGTTGGAATTCTTCATTGAAAAAGTCTACACTAAGCCCAAGGTGATGTATTCATGCGATACCTACCAGTTTGACGACTATTCTAAGTACAAATCCGACTGCTTTTCCGAGCAGGCTAAAGCCAAACATCGGGCGGAACAGTTCCCGAAAGATTTGAAGGCCGCCTTTGACCTGGGCGTGGCCGTGGCTTCAGAAGCAAAGTAGAACTTATCTTATAGCGCAAGGAGGGTGGTATGGCTCGTTTTGTAGTGTTGTTGTGCGCTTGCCTCGGTTGCGCCATGGCCTGGCTATTGGTTTCGGTTTCTTCAGGCCAGGCGGCGGAAGCGCCGGAAAAACGCCTGTCCCTGCCCAAACCCGACATCTCTGGCGGCAAACCTCTC
Source organism: Desulfovibrionaceae bacterium (assembly GCA_031547305.1). Taxonomy (GTDB): domain Bacteria; phylum Desulfobacterota; class Desulfovibrionia; order Desulfovibrionales; family Desulfovibrionaceae; genus JAVBSC01. Next base: position 47,622 of record JAVBSC010000058.1, on the reverse strand, counting down.
ATGGAAGCGCTGGCGTTACGTAAATCCACCCGCGCATTCAGCGACAAGCCGGTATCACAGCGGGATTTGAGCAACCTGCTCTGGGCGGCCTGGGGCGTGAACCGGGCGGACGGCAAGCGCACCGTGCCCACGGCCAACAACAGGCAGGAAGTCTCCCTGTACGTGGCTATGGACAACGGGGTCTGGCTGTACGATGCGCAAAAAAATGAACTGGCGCTGGCTCTGGATATGGACGCGCGCTATAAATTCGGCGGCGGGCCGTTGATTCTGCTTTACGTCGCGTTGGCGGATTCCCGCTACAGCGGCATGCATGTGGGGTCCATGTACCAGAACGCTGGACTGTACTGCGCTTCCGCCGGACTGGGCAACGTGGTCAAGGCCCAGAAGGCCGACGCCCTGGACGGCGTGCTCAAACTGCCGGGCGGCTATAAGGTTATGATCATCCAGGTGGTGGGCGTTCCTAAATAAAAAGGGCATCTCCGTACAATGCTCGTGCTGGGGCGGCTTCAGGCCGCCCTTGTTATTTTCTTGCCCTGGAGACTTCATTGATCTAATTTATAAAGTGATAGATAAAAACGCCGTCTCATGTCTTAACAAGGACAAGCCCCTTACCTTGAAACCCGGAAAAGGCAACAAGGAGGTCTGGTGATGCCCGCGACTGCTCCGCCTTCCACATCCCACTGGTATCAGAATACTATTATATATGAACTGCATGTGCGTTCCTTTGCCGATGGCAACGGAGACGGAATAGGCGATTTCAAGGGGCTGATCGAAAAGTTGGATTACCTGGAACGCCTTGGAGTGGGAGTGATCTGGCTGTTGCCTTTTTATCCTTCCCCCTTGCGCGACGATGGCTACGATGTGGCCGACTATATGGATATCCACCCGGATTACGGCACTCTGGCGGATTTTCGGCACTTTCTGCGCGAGGCGCATGATCGCGGCCTGCGGGTGATCACCGAGCTGGTGCTCAACCACAGTTCCGATCAGCATCCCTGGTTCCAGCGGGCCTGCGCCGCGCCGCCAGGTTCCGCGCACCGGGACTTTTACGTCTGGAGCGACACGCCGGACACATACCAGGAAGCGCGGATCATCTTTGAGGATTCCGAGCGTTCCAACTGGGCCTGGCATCCCCAGGCCAGGGCCTATTACTGGCACCGTTTTTATGCCCATCAGCCGGATCTTAACTTTGATAACCCGCAGGTGCGCCGGGCCATGCTCAAAGTCGTGGATTTCTGGCTGGGCCTGGGGGTGGATGCCTTGCGCCTGGACGCTGTGCCCTACCTGATCGAACGGCCGGGCACCACTTGCGAAAACCTGCCGGAAACCCATGCCTGCCTCAAGGAATTGCGGTCCCACATTGACGAGCGCTTTCCCGGCCGTATGCTTCTGGCCGAGGCCAATCTGTGGCCGGAAGAAGCGGTCAGTTATTTCGGCCAGGGCGACGAATGCCACATGGCCTTCCATTTTCCGCTCATGCCGCGCATTTTCATGTCCATGTGGCTTGAAGACCGGCACCCGATCATTGATATCATGGAGCAGACCCCGGCCATTCCGGACAACTGCCAGTGGGCTCTGTTTTTGCGCAATCACGACGAACTGACCCTGGAAAAAATCAGCGACGAAGAGCGCGACTACATGTTCCACGCCTACGCGCGCAATACCCAGGCCCGCCTGAACCTGGGCATCCGGCGCCGCCTGGCCCCGCTGATGCAAAAAAACCGCCGCAAAATGGAACTGATCAACGTATTGCTTTTTTCTTTTCCCGGCACGCCCTGCTTGTACTACGGGGACGAGATCGGCATGGGGGACAACTATTATCTGGGCGACCGCAACGGAGTGCGCACCCCCATGCAGTGGACCGGGGAGCGCAACGCCGGTTTTTCCGCCGCCAACCCCCAGGCTCTCTACCTGCCTTTGATTATTGACCCGGAATACCACTACGAGGCTGTTAACGTGGAGACCGAGGAGCGCAGTCCGTCTTCGTTTCTCTGGTGGATGCGCCGGCTCATCGCGGTATATAAGGCCCAGCAGCCTGTGCTTGGCCGGGGCTCCATCCGTTTTGTTCATAGCGAGAACACCAGGGTGCTCAGCTTTTTGCGCGAGCATGGCGAAAGCCGTCTCCTGGTGGCGGCCAATCTTTCCCGCTTCGCCCAGGTGGTGGAGCTGAACCTGGCGGAGTTTGCCGGGCACACGCCTTTTGAAGTCCAAGGCGAGACGCGTTTTCCGGTCATAGGCAAAACCCCGTACGTTCTGACTCTGGGGCCTTACGATTATTTCTGGTTCCGGTTGCGGGACGAGTCCGCGGCCACGCTGGAGGGCACTGCCGCGGAAATAGTTCTGGAATACACGGAAGAGGCCGGAATCTTCCTGCGGGACAACCAGTCCAGGCTGGAAAGAACCGTGCTTCCCAGCCTGGCGGACCAGGCCCTGCGGAACTTCCCCCGCATCGGGCGCCCGCGCGAGCTGTCCGTGGTGGACGTTCTGCCCGCCAGCGGCGGCAACCTGGACGCCGCCCTGATATTGGCCGAGGACGCGTATTCTCCCGCCTTGCAGAACACCTGGCTGCTTATGACCGCGGCCCTTGCCGAACGCCGGGAAGAAGCGGCTGGCGAGCAGGGGGCGGAAAGAACCCTGGCCCGGCTGAAGGGCAAAGGAGGCCAGAAAATCCTGACCGACGGCTTCCAGCAGCCAAGGGCGGTGGATTTATTCACAGCCGTGCTGGGCTCGTCCAGAAAACGGCAGGGCCGTTCCGGCGCTTTTCACGTACACACCCACGCGCCAAAGCTGATGCGCGAACTTCTGGCCGGGCACACCGGTCCGACCCGGCGTGTGCGCGAGACAGCGCATACCTGCGCCCATGCCCTGGGTAACCTGGCCTACTTGAAATTCTACCGCCGCCCCACGGAAGGGATCAACCCGGAGGTGGAAATCCTTGAACACCTGGCCAAGGTCAAATTCCCCGGCGTGCCCCGCTTGCTGGCCAGCCTGTCTTACCAGCCCATACACGGCGAACCGCTGACTCTGGCCGTTGGCATGGAATACATACAAGGAGCGGTGGACGGCGAAACGTTCATTCTGGATACCCTGAGCCGTTTTTTTGAAGACATCCTGGCCTGCGGCCTGGAGGCGCCGGACTTTGTGCCCCTTACTCCACTAGCCGCGCCTTCCCTTCCGGAAACGCGGCAGACCCAGATGGCGGAAGCCTACGGAGCGGATTTTTTCCGCCAGTTCGGCCGCCGGTGCATGCAACTGCATAAGGTTCTGGCCGGGCTGGATACGCCGTCCATGGTTCCGGAACCCTTCAGCGCTTTTTATCTACGCTCCCTGTACCAGACCGCCCGTAACCAGACCCACCGCGTGGACCAGGGGCTGGAAAAATACCGCCGTTCCAGAACGGACGGCGGACGGCCGCCGCTCAAGGGCTTTCCGGCCAAGCGCATTCTGGAACGCTTCACCCGCCTGCGGAACATTGAGATAACCGGCCAGCGCATCCGCATCCACGGGGATTTCCGATTGGCCAACGTTCTGCACCTGGGTAAGGATTTCTTGTTGGTCAATTTTGACGGCGACGCCTGGCTGCCGGTCAAGGAGCGATCCGTCAAGCGCTCGCCCTTGCGCGATGTGGCGGCCATGCTCTTTTCCATCGGCCTGGTGGCGGAAAAGGCTTTCCGCGCCCACATTGAGCGTACTCCGGCGGATCGCGACGATCTCGCCCCCTGGCTTTCATTGTGGCGCTACACCGCCTGCAACGCCTTTTTGGACGGCTACCGGGAAGAAAGCACCGGGGCGGCATTCTTGCCGCGCAACGATGAAGAATTTATGCATTTTTTGGAACTGTGCCTGCTCAAGCGCATTGAAAGAAAGCTGGAACGCGCTTTGGAGGAAAGCCCCGAAAACCTGCCCATGTTGCTGGATATAACCCATTCTTTGCTGAGGATCTTCCCTTGAGACGGGCCGGGGTCCGCGCGTTGTTGAATCATCCGTTGCTCCTGGCCGTCCGTGCCGGCGAGCGGCCAGGGTTGCTGCTTCTGGACTACGACGGCACTCTGGCTCCGTTCAATCCCAGACGCGGGGAGGCGCGGCCTTACCCAGGCGTGCGCGAGGCTCTGGCGCGGCTGCCGGTAAAGGGCCCCGGCCGCTTCATACTTGTAAGCGGCCGGGAGGCGCGGGAGGCCGCGAGTCTGCTTGGCCTTTCCCCGGCCCCGGAAGTCTGGGGCTGCCACGGCGGGCAGCGCTTGCTTTTGTCCGGTGAGTCGCGAATAAAACCGCTTTCCCGGGAGCAGGCGGCTTTTCTGCAAACCGCGCCCGGCCTGCTCCGGGATTGCCCGTCTGGGGCACTGGAGCTCAAGCCGCTTTCTCTGGCCCTGCATGGTCGTGGACTGCCCAAGGCGGCTTGCGAGGCCCTGCTCGGCCAGGCCAGAACGGCTTGGCAGGAGCCGGCAGGCTTGGCCGACCTGGAACTGCGCGCTTTTGACGGCGGCTTGGAGCTGCGGCCGGCGGATCTGGACAAGGGTGCGGCGGTGCGCGCCCTGGCCGCGGAAAATCCTGGCGCGGTGCTGATCTGCCTGGGAGACGACCAGACCGACGAAGACGCCTTTAAGGCCCTTGGGCCGGACGGATTGGGCGTGCTGGTTCGCGACGTCCCGCGCCGGACGGCCGCGGTTTTCCACATCCGCCCGCCGGCTGAATTGCTGATTTTTTTGGGGGTATGGCCTACACAAGAGAGGTTCCCATGACTGAGAGTGATAAGCGCAAGCTGATTGTCATATCCAACCGCCTGCCCATTGCGGTTTCCAGGGATGAGGAAGGGAACCCGGTTATTTCCCAAGGCGCTGGCGGCCTGGTGACCGCCCTGGCCCCGGTGTTGCAAAACCGGGGCGGGGTGTGGATAGGCTGGCCCGGGGCGCACGGCAAGGGCATGGGCAAGCTGCTGCGCGAATTTTCGCGGGAGGCCGGGTATATTTTACGGCCCGTGGCGCTGGAGGAGCGGGATATAAAGGATTTTTACCAGGGATTCTCCAATGAAATTCTCTGGCCCTTGTTTCACGAGTTCCAGTTGCCCAGCAACTACAAGCCGTCTTATTGGGACGCCTACCAGAGGGCCAACGCCAAGTTCGCCGGGGTGGCCGCTTCCGCGTCCAGGGCGGATGACTTTATCTGGGTGCATGATTACCACTTGATGCTCCAGGCAGCGCTGCTCAAACAGATGGGGCAGGAGCGCCGCACCGGATTTTTTCTGCATATTCCCTTCCCGCCGGCGGATATCTTTTTAAAGCTGCCCTGGCGCAGGGAGCTGGTGGACGCGCTGCTGGAATTTGACCTGCTGGGCTTTCAGACAGTGCGGGATCGCCGCAACTTTTATGATGTGGCCAGGCGCCTTTATCCAAAGGCGGTAAAGCGGGGGAACAGCGCCATTTCATCCCTGTCGGCCGGCGGCAGAAAAACCCGCCTGGGCACTTTTCCCATCAGCATAGACTTCCGGGCTTTCGCCGGCCTGGCGGCGCAGTCGGAAGTGCGTGATCGGGCCAGGGAAATCAGGGAGGCCTTCGGGGATCGTTTTCTTTTGTTCAGCGCGGACCGCCTGGACTATACCAAGGGCATTCCGCAACGTCTGAACGCCCTGCGCGAGGCTTTGCGCACCTATCCGGAACTGCGCGAGCGGATTTGCATGATCCAGGTGCTGGTGCCCAGCCGCCAGGAAGTGCCGCAGTACCAGGCCATGAAGGTGGAAATAGAGCGCATGGTGGGGGAGTTGAACGGGCAGTTCGCCACGCCGGGGTGGACACCGGTGCAGTATATGTTCCGCAATCTGGGGCGCCAGGAACTGGTCAGCTACTATATAGCCGTGGATATGGCCATGGTCACTCCCCTGCGCGACGGCATGAACCTGGTGGCCAAAGAGTACGCTGCCTGCAGCCTGAATTCCCAGGCGGTGCTCTGCCTGAGCGAATTCGCCGGCGCGGCCATGGAGTTTCACCGCCACGCCCTGATGGTCAACCCTTTTGACATAGTGGGCGCGGCAACAGCCATCCGCCAGGCCGTGGACATGACCCTGGAGGAGCGCCGCGCCAGGATGCGGCGTATTCGCGGCACTATCCGCCGCCACGATATTTTCCGCTGGGTGGATAACTTTTTGATGGCCGCCTTTGCCAAGCATTTAAACGATTTTCCCACCGGCAACCTGGACTGGGAGGAATGGGAGGCGCGGCTTGGGCCGCCCTGGACGGGCGATGAGGAGGGCGTGGCCTAGGTTTTACGGCTTATGCGCCTTGCGCGGGCGCCTTTGCTGTGATATTGTGAAATAAGGCGCCAGCATCACGGGAGTGCCGGATACCGGCCGGAAACGCCGTGGATTTTTGCGCCGCCTTTGTTGTGGTTTTCCGTAATGCCTTGTTGAGCGTCATCGGCTCAATGGCCATAAAATCCACCGCGCCTTTTCAGAGGCGCTTTTCCCGCCTGGGGGGTGGGTCCGGCTCTAAGTCCATCTATAAAAAAGGAGATCCGGATGCTGAAAAAGTACGTGTACATTAATGGCATTAAAAAAAATCTTCTGGTGAACGCCGAATCCACATTGGCTGATGTGTTGCGCCGCCAGCTCGGCCTTACAGGCACCAAGATCGGCTGCGGTCAGGGCCAGTGCGGAGTATGTTCGGTGCTCATGGACGGTAAAGTGGTGCGTTCCTGCATCACCAAAATGGGCCGGGTGCCGGAAGGCGCCAAAATCACCACCATTGAAGGCGTGGGTACGCCGGACAAGCTCCACCCCATCCAGAAAGCCTGGATCAAACATGGCGGGGCTCAGTGCGGCTTCTGCTCGCCGGGCTTTATTGTTTCCGCCAAGGGGCTGCTGGATGAAAACCCCAAACCCAGCCGCGAGGAAGTGCGCGAATGGTTCCAGAAACACCGCAATGCCTGTCGCTGCACCGGGTACATCCCCCTGGTGGACGCGGTTATGGACGCGGCCAAAGTGCTGCGCGGCGAAATGCGCGAAGCGGATTTGGAATTCAAGATGCCGGCGGACGGCCGCATCTGGGGCAGCTATTACCCCCGGCCCACGGCCGTGGGCAAAGTCACCGGCACTCTGGACTACGGGGCCGACCTTGGCCTGAAGATGCCGGCGGATACCCTGCATCTGGCCCTGGTGCAGGCCAAGGTCTCTCACGCCAAGATCAAGGGAATCGACACCTCGGAAGCGGAAAAAATGCCCGGAGTGTTCAAAATCGTCACCCACAAGGACGTCAAGGGCAAAAACCGCATTACCGGCCTGATCACCTTCCCCAGCAACAAGGGTGACGGCTGGGATCGCCCGATCCTTTGCGATGAAAAAGTCTTCCAGTACGGGGACGCCGTGGCCATAGTCTGCGCCACCACCTATGAGCACGCCGTGGCGGCCGCGGAAAAGGTCAAGCTGGATCTGGAAGTCCTTCCCGCCTACCTTAGCGCGCCGGCGGCCATGGCCGAAGACGCCATTGAAATCCACCCCGGCACGCCCAACGTCTATTTTGAGCAGATCCTGCAAAAAGGCGGGGATACCAAGCCTTTCTTTAAAGACCAGAACATGGTCGTCGCGGAGGAAAGCGTCATTTCCAGCCGCCAGCCGCACATGCCCATGGAGCCGGACGTCGGTTTCGCCTACCAGGGGGACGACGGCAAGCTGTATATCCATTCCAAGTCCATAGGCGTGCATCTGCACCTTGCCATGATCGCGCCCGGCCTGGGCATCGATCCGGACAAGCTGGTTCTGGTGGCCAACCCCATGGGCGGCACCTTCGGCTACAAGTTCAGCCCGACCATGGAAGCCCTGGTGGGCGTGGCCGCCATGGCCACCGGCCGTCCGGTGTTCCTTGGCTACAATTACGAACAGCAGCAGCAGTATACCGGCAAGCGCTCGCCGTTCTATATCACCGCCCGCTTCGCCGCGGAAAAAACCGGCAAGATCAAGGCTATGGAAGCGGACTTCGCCGTTGACCACGGCCCGTATTCAGAGTTCGGCGACCTGCTCACCCTGCGCGGTTCGCAGTTTATCGGCGCGGGCTACGGCATTCCGAACATGTGGAGCAGCGGCAAGACCGTATGCACCAACCATGCCTGGGGCGCGGCCTTCCGAGCCTACGGCTCCCCGCAGTCCTTCCTGGCTTCCGAGTTGCTCATGGACCGTCTGGCGGAAAAGCTGAACATGGATCCTCTGGAGCTGCGCATTCTGAACGCCTACCAGAAGGGCGACACCAACCCATCCGGCCAGGAATTGGATTCCTACTCCCTGAAGCCCATGCTTGAAGCCATGCGGCCCAAGTACAAGGCGGCCCTGGAAAAAGCCAAATCCGGCTCCACCGCCACGCACAAGCGGGGCGTGGGCATTTCCGTTGGCGTTTACGGCTGCGGACTGGACGGCCCGGACGGCTCGGAAGTGAACGTGGAAGTGAACCCGGACGACACCATCACCATTGAAGCAGCCTGGGGCGATCACGGCCAGGGCGCGGATTCCGGCGCCATCGGCACGGCCCATGAGGCCCTTCTGCCCATGAAGGTGGCCCCGCAACGCCTGCGCCACATCTGGGCGGCCACCAACTATGCTGTGGCCGGCCCGGCCGGCGGTTCGCGCTCCCAGGTTATGGTGGGCGGCGCTATTCGCGTGGCCTGCGAAGCCCTGCTGGCCGCGGCCAAAAAGCCGGACGGCTCTTACATGAACTATGCGGAACTCAAAACCGCCGGCAAGCCCACCCGCTTTAACGGTAAGTACAGCGTGCCCGGGGTGCCTTGCGACGACAAAGCCCAGGGCAAGCCCTTCATGGTTTACACCTACGGCGTGTTCATGGCCGAAGTCTGCGTGGAATTGGCCACCGGCAAGACCGTGGTGGAAAAGATGACCGCCCACTGCGATCTGGGCAAGATCAACAACCGCCTGGTCGTGGATGGCCAGATCTGGGGCGGCATCGCCCAGGGCATCGGCCTCGCGCTTACGGAAGACTTCGAAGACATTAAAAAGCACGCCACCCTGGCGGGCGCGGGATTCCCCTACATTAAGGATATCCCGGACAACATTGAGATCGAGTACTTTGAGTACCCGCGTGAGTTCGGCCCCTTCGGCGCGGCCGGCGTGGGCGAACTGCCGCTCACCAGCCCGCACGCCTCCATCCTTAACGCTATAACCAACGCCTGCGGCGCCAAAGTCACCCGCATCCCGGCTTACCCGGAACGCGTGCTCAAAGCGCTGAAGAAATAAGGCGGTTTTTTAGGGGAGGCTCCGCCTCCCCTAAAAACTTCACTGAAAAAGGTTTGCCATGGATCAAGGTGAGTTGCGCGCATTTGAGGGGAAGTGCTCGCAGGAGGAGCAGCCGGCCTGCCGGGCGGCTTGTCCTTTGCATGTGGACGGCCGGGCCTTTGCCGGTTTTATGGCTGAGGGCAGGGTAAGTGAGGCGAGAAAGGCGCTGGATCGGTCCATGCCTTTGCCGGAGCTGCTGGGCCGCTTGTGCGAGGGACCGTGCATAAAAGCCTGCCGCCGGGAAGAACGGGGCGGCGGGGTAAATATGCCGCTTCTGGAGCGCTACTGCGTGATTGACACCAGTCAGCAGCGCCCCATGGTGCTGCCGGGCGGCGGGCAGAAGGCGCATGTTCTGGGTGCCGGCCTTTCAAGCCTGGTGGCGGCCTGGGATCTGAGCCGTAAGGGAGTGGCGGTTACTTTGCACTATTGGGGGCAGCCCGGCGGGCGCCTGCTGGGTGTGGAACCGGAACGCCTGGGGCCGGAAGTCCTGGCCGAGGCTCTGGGGCTGTTGCGCGGCCTGCGCGTGGAATTCGCGCGCGCCGAATTGCCGCCGGCCAAACTTATTCGCTGGACCGCCGCTCAGGTTGCCAAGGATGAGGACTGTAAAACCTCAGGTTATATAGGTGTGGACGATCCTTTTCTGGCCGATGCGGATCTGGAAATGGAAACCGGGCCGGACAATCTTATACGGCAAAGCCCGATCACCCTGGGCACGCAATGGCCCGGCCTGTTTGCGGGCGGGGAAGCTTTGGCCGGCGCGGAACGGACTTTTATAGGGGAAGCCGCGGACGGGAGGCGGGGCGCGGCCAGCATGGACAGGTTCATGCAGAATGTTGACCCGGCCTCGGCCAGAGAAAAAGAAGGTCCGCAGCCCTGCCGCCTGGATACGGACTTGAGCTCCGTGATTGCCAGGCCGCCTTTTTCCGCTGAAAACCCATTCAATCCGACCCTTAGCGAGGCCAAGGCCGAGGCCAGCCGCTGCATCAAATGCGAATGCCTGATGTGCGTGCGTAAATGCGTGTACCTGGCCCATTACAAGGGCTACCCCAAAAAATACGCCAGGGAAGTTTATAATAATTTGTCTGTGGTGCACGGCCTGCGTCAGGCCAACACCATGACCAATTCCTGCGCCCAATGCGGCTTGTGCGCCACGGTCTGCCCGAACGACGCGGACTTCGGAGCGTACAGCGCGGCGGCCCGAGAAGAAATGGTCAAGGCGCGCAAAATGCCGCCTTCGGCGCATGAGTTCGCCCTGGAGGACATGCTTTTCAGCAACTCGGAGGAAGCGGCGTTCTATCGGCCAGAGCCGGGGCGGAGCGAGAGCCGCCGGGTGTTTTTCCCCGGCTGCCAGTTGCCGGCTTCAGCGCCGGAGCAGACCTTTGCCGCGTACGGCCATCTGCGGGAGGTGTTTAAAGACCAGGGCGGCGTGGGCCTGAAAATGGGCTGTTGCGGCGCTCCGGCCCTATGGGCGGCCAGAGGCGATTTATATGAGGCGGCGGCCCAAGGCCTCCGCCAGGAATGGCTGAAGATCGGCAAGCCGGAATTCATTCTGGCTTGCGCTTCCTGTTCCCGTTTTTTTGCCGAGCAACTGCCGGAAATCCCGGCCAGGAGTTTATGGGAAGTCCTGGCCGAAAGCAAAGCCCTGCCGCCCGGCACGCGTGAGCTGAAGTGCGTGCCGGCTCTGCACGATCCCTGCGCCATCCGCCACAGTCCGGCCCATCAAAAAGCGTTGCGTTTTTTGCTGAGCTTGGCCGGTCAAAAATACGCGGAGCTGCCCCTGGGCCGGGAGTCAACCCGCTGCTGCGGCTACGGCGGCCTGATGCAGGCCGCCAACCCGGACCTGGCCCTGGCAATGGCTGAGTCCAGAGCCAACGACACGGAGGCCACGGTTTTGTCCTACTGTATCATGTGCCGTGACAGCCTGCGGCGCGCCGGCAAGCCCAGCCTGCATATTTTTGACCTGCTTTTTCCCGTGCGGGATGTTGGCGTGGCGCCGGCTCTGCGCCCCGCGCCGGGATTTTCCGACCGCCAGGAATCCCGCGCCAGGCTGCGCGCCCGCTTTTTACGCGAAGTATGGCATGAGCCGGACGAAGAGGCCGCAATGGATGACACGAAGCTTATAATCAGCCCGGAAATACAGGAAGTTATCGATAGGCGTCGTATTTTGCGAAGTGACATCAAAAGCGCCATCCTGGCCGCGCGGGCCAGCGGCCGTCGCCTGGTGAACAAGGAGACCGGCCGGTATCTGATTTGCCATAAACCGCGCCGGGTCAGCTTCTGGGTGCTTTACAGCCCCGGCCAGGAGCCTGGCAGCTACGTCATCCACGATGCCTACAACCATCGCATGCATGTGCCGGGCAGTTCCGACGGAGGCGCGGATGATTAACGAATTGAAGGAGATCAGCGCTGACGGCTGGATCTGCGAGGTCTGCGACGCGGAGTTGCAAAACCTGCCAGTGAGCATCACCTACCTGGACAGCAGCTTTGAAGTGAGCCTGCCCCGTTGCCCCAAATGTGGTTTTACTTTTATCCCTCCGGAACTGGCCGAGGGCAAGATGCTGGAAGTGGAAAAAATTTTGGAAGACAAATAGTTGAATTGTTATGAAAATCTGGAGTTGCTGGACTCCTGTGGTGGGGTTTTAAGACCCGGCGGTCTGGAGCTTACCCGGCGGGCGCTGGACTTTTGCGGGCTTGAGCCGGGGGGGTCCGTACTGGACCTGGGCTGCGGAGCCGGGGCCAGTCTGGCCTTTTTACGCGGTCTGGGATTTTCCGCTTTTGGACTGGACATCTCCCGCGCTCTTCTGGCCGGGGCGGCCGGCAAGGGCCCGGTCCTGCTGGCTGGAGCTGAAGTGTGGCCGTTCAAGGCCGCCAGCTTCAACGCCGTATTCTGCGAATGTGTGCTCTCCGTCCTGACGGAGCGCCGAAAAGCTTTAGCGGAGGCCAGGCGTTGCCTGAGGCCCGGTGGACGGCTCATCATCAGCGATCTATGCCTGCCGGACGGAAAGTGGACGGAAGAAACGAGCGGCGGTTCCGGCGCTGGCGAGGCGGATGTGCCTGGGGGTGCCGCCCGTCCCTGGACCGAGGGCGAATTTGCCGCCAATCTGCGCCAAGCCGGTCTTAAAGTGCGGCTTCAGGAAGATCATCGTCCGGCGCTCAAGGAGTTCGCCGCCAGGTTGATCTGGAATTGCAACGGCTTGCCGTCCGAACTGGCGCAAACATTCGGCGGTGTGAAAAACTTGAGCTACTGCCTGACCATAGCGGAGAAAATATGACGGATGCGCAAATGCTGGTTTTGGAATTGGGTTCCAGAGGCTATTCCTGCGCCCAGATGCTTGTTACCGGCGCACTGCGCCTTATGGGGCGGGAAAACCCGGATCTGACGCGCGCCATGGGCGGCCTGGCCCAGGGCGCTGGCTGCGGCGAATTGTGCGGGGCTCTGGCCGGAGGCATCTGCATGCTCTCTCTGTACACCGGCAAAGGTCTGGATTTTGAAAACCCGGACCCCAGGGGAGAGCTGCTGATCAGTGAGCTTACCGATTGGTTTGCGAACGCGCTCTGCCAGGGTAAAGGCATTACCTGCGACGCCATCCTGGATAGCGCCGGGAACCGCGGCTCCGCGCCGGACGCGGGCGGCAAACGCCGCATGAACCGAACTCATTGCGGCAACCTGGTGGCCAAAGTCTGGGAGAAATGCCTGGAACTGCTCCAGGATAACGGCTTTGATCCGACTGAGGGGCGGGAGTTGGAGTAATTGGTTGCCTGGGGTGGCAAACTTCAGTAAGGATTTTTTATTTTATGCATGGAGTTTCACAGCACACTAGCAGCCTTTGCCCTTATTGCCTGCGCGCTTTGCCGGCCGCACTGGTTCGGCGTGGCGATACCGTTTTTCTGGAACGTGTCTGCCCGGAGCACGGTCCGATCAGCGCGCCAATCTGGCAGGGGGCGCCCGGCCTGGAGGCCTGGCGGCGGCCGGAGCGCCGGGCCGCCAGCCCAAAGCGCCAGACCGCGAGCGAGCTGGGTTGCCCGAATGACTGCGGCATCTGTCCGGAACACAAGCAGTTCGCTTGCACCGTGCTTTTGGAAATAACCGGCAACTGCAACCTGAATTGCCCGGTCTGCTTCGCTTCTTCCGGCAAAAACGCCGCGCCGTTCACCCCGCTGGCCGAGCTGGTCCGCCGCCTGAAGTGGATTCGTGAGCAGGCCGGGGACGTGATCCTGCAAATTTCCGGGGGCGAGCCCACCCTATACCCGGATTTGCCCGCCCTGGTCCGGCAGGCCAAAACGCTGTTTGAAGCCGTGCAACTGAACAGCAACGGCCTGGAGCTGGCCCGGAAAGCGGAGTTTGCCCATGAACTGCGTGAGGCCGGGCTGACCTGGGTGTTCCTGCAATTTGACGGCGCCACGGACGAGATTTACCGGCAACTGCGCGGCCGTCCCCTGCTGGAGCAAAAGTTGGCCGCATTGGCAAACTGCGCCCGGGCTGGTCTGCCCGTTGTTCTGGTGCCCACCGTGGCCAGGGGCGTGAACGACCGTGACCTGGGTAACCTGCTGCGCCTGGCTCTGCAACATGCGCCCAATGTGCGCGGCATCCATTTTCAGCCCATGAGCGTCATGGGGCGCAACGCTTTTGCCGGCACCGCGGCCCGCATTACTATTCCGGAACTTTTGCGCGGCCTGGCGGAGCAAAGCAACGGGTTGGTCGAAGTCGGGCATTTTTCCCCGCCTGGCTGCGAGCACGAGCGCTGCTCCTTTCACAGCCGTTACCGCCTGAGCCCGGAAGGCGCCTTAATTCCCCAGGCCGCGCGGACAAGCTGCTGCCCCGGCCCGGAAATGGACGACTCTTCCGGCGGCCTTCCCGCTTCTGTTCTGCCTTTGGATTCGCGCGCCGCGCGGGAAAACATCGAGCAGGCCATGCGCAGCGTGCGCAGCAACTGGGGCGCGGAGAAATCCACGGGCGCTCCGGAAAAGCCCCTTGCGCCCCAGCCGCGTACACTTGCCCCTTCGCAAGGCCCCGATCAACCCTTGCCCAACCGGTTCGGTTGTTGTTCGCCGTCCGGCCCGGATTCCTTTGAGGCTTTCCTTCAGCGTCCTCGCCTGCCCAGTTTCAGCCTTACCGGCATGGCCTTCCAGGACGCCTGGACCGTGGATTTGCAAAGGCTGCAAAGCTGTTGCGTGCACGTGTACAAGGAAGGCGACCGGATCATGCCCTTTTGCGCTTATAATCTGACGAATGAGGCGGGCCGCCCGCTACACAGAAGGTGAACCCGGAACAGATAAACTTTCCTTAAAATGAATCCGCCCCACGGGAATACGCGCGGCCAGGGGGGGGACGCGTTGCCCGCCGTCGGAGCGGATAAACATTCTCAAAGTTGATCCGCTCTAAAACGGTATGACCAGCCGGGCGGCCACGGCAATCTGGTAGACGATCTGCGAGATATCCTTGACGGTCTGCATGTTTTTGGAGTCAAAGCGCGGCAACACGATGACCTGATCGCCGGGGCGCACCGGCTGGCTGTCCAGGTCTATTTCCCCGTTGGGGCGGATAAGCAGGATATTGCCGGTGTCCGCCCTGGTGGTGAAGCCGCCCGCGCCGTTTACATAGTCCCGCGGGCTTTTCTTTTTGCTCCAGACCAGGGCCTGCGGCATGACCACCTCGCCGCTGACCATGACCACATCGCTTTTTTCCGGCACCACTACAATGTCGCCGTCTTCCAAGGCTATATCCGCCACTTTTCCGCCATCTCCAACTACAACTATGCCCTCCGGGTCCACCGCCCTGGCCCGCTCCGCGAACTTGGCGATCATTTCGGCCTCGTGCGTACGGATTTGCGCCTCGTCCGGACTGGACGAGGTGGCGGTCATAGTGCTTTGCTCCAGACGGCGCAGCGAGTCGTCAATGGCCTTTTTCTGGCGCGCGGCCACGCTTTTGCGTTTTATGTACAGGCCTTCCAGGTTGGCCCTGGCCGGATCCACAGCGATATAGAGCAAAAGATCGCGCAGGCGCGCCCCGTTGCGCAGGGGGAAGTGTGAAGCGCCCCGGATGGCCCCGGAGACTTCCACCATGATGGTGTCGCCAGGCGTGTCGGCTAAAAAGCGCACCTTGTCTCCGTCCGCCAGCGTGGTCACCCGGAAGTCGCGCATGGGCAGATACTGATTGTAAGGCGCGCCTCCGCGCACGCCGCTTATGCTCACGTGCGATGCCGCCGGCAAAGGCTCGGCCAGGCCGATCAGGGTGTCGCCCAGGTTGGCGCCCTGGCGCAGCTCAAAGCGCGCCGAGTTGCGGATTTCGCCCGTGGCGCTGACGGACACGCCTTTTTCGCGCACCACTATGGTGTCGTTGTTTCGCAGGCGCACAGCCGGCAGATCGCCCCTGATGATGAACGGGTAGAGATCCAGAGAGGCCAGTTGCGCGCCGTCGCGCAACAAAAGGATATTACGGTAGCTGCCGCGCTTTGGATCTATTCCGCCGGCCCGGTCCAAAAAAGCCAGCACCGAATCCGAGGCGCCGCCGGAGTAGCGGCCGGGTTTCATTACCGGACCGGTAACGACCACGGAGACGGGCTGCGCGTTGAGCAGGCGGCAGTAAATCCGCGTGTCGCTCTGGCCGGCGGCGTCAAGCTTGCTGCGCAGGGCGTCCCCCAACTGGGCTTCCTGCAGGCCGGCCAGGGGCATGGAGCCTATGCCCGGCAGAGTGATGAGTCCCTGCTCGTCCACGGTCAGAGTATCGTCAAAAGTGAGCCCGCCCCAGAGGCGCAGCAGGATTTTGTCGCCGGAGGATATCTCCCTGGCTTCCGTGCCGGATTGGGCGAAGTTGCCCTGGAACAGGTTGGCCCCAAAGGGGGCGGGGTCCGTTTTTAATGCGGACGCGGCCGGGGCGTCCCTGTCGGCGGCCAGGGCGGAAAAAGGCTGAGCGAGCGGAGTGACGGCCAGAATGCAGGCCAGGATAAAGCAAAAGCGATTGTTTTTGATCATAGTGAATTAAGAAAGGCTGTAACGTTGACTTTGAGGCGTCGGCTCATTCCGTCTGGCCGTCCGGGTGTTTTCGCGCCGGAGGCAGGCCTTGTCCCCAAAGGCGCGGGGCTAGGCGCCATTCGCCGGTTTTATCGCGGCACATGATCACCACTTCGGATTCGCCGTTCTGGGAGAGCAAGGAGGCGCGGCGGCAGGTTTCGCCCGAGGCGGATAAAAATTCCTGCTCCAGCACGATCCGCAGATTTTCACCGAATTCCGGATCGCTCACCACGCCTGTGGAATCCGGGCCGCCAGGCGTGCGGACGACCATGAACCTCTCCACCGGCGAAAGTCCGCGCGGCTGGGGTTCCTCCGGCCGAGGCTGACTGGCGAACAGACAGCCGGAAAGGGCCAGAAGAACCGGCAGCAGGCCGGGCAGAAAAAGACGCCCGTAAAAGCTTCGCATGATGACTCCTAAGAGCGTTTTACGCTTCAGATAAGCGAATTACGTCCGGAAAATACTGCGTTTTGAGCGTCCGCGCAAGTCGCGAAAAATCAATATCCATCCGGAAGAAGACATGGGGCCGGGTATTCGTTGCCCTCCTCGCCCAGCGTGGGGGGCAGGGCTGAGATTGCCGCGCATGCGGGGCGCATGAGCCGGCTTTGCCAGGGGAGGATGTCGTAAATTTCGCCGGCCGGGGCCACTGGGTATTCGCGGATTGAGCGGTCCGGCATAAGGCGCAGGACGGCCATGCCTTTGTTGTTTTCGCGACGCAGGGAACTGCCCCCCAGAAGCATGCCGCCGTCTTCAAGCGGCAGGGCGCCGCGTAAAAAATAGTCGCTGGTGATGAAGATGCGTTCTTCCTCGCGCAAAAGGCCTTCCGGGGTAAAGGCCAGCCGGATCAATTCGCCGGTGGCGGAAGAACAGCACCAGAGCCTGTCCTGGAGCCAGAGCAGGGTATGCGGGCAGGAAAGCCCGCAGGCCAGAATTTTGCCAACGTTCCGGCCCTGGTGTTTTTCCAGGGACAGGATCAGCCCGTAGCCTTTGTCGCGCCAGGGACGGCCGGGGATCTCCACCGCGCGCCAGGGACGGTAGTTAAAGCAGGAGGCCACGATGCCGCGCGGAGTCCATATGGCGTCGTTAAGGTGCAGGGCGTCTTCCGGCGGGGCGGGCCAGCCTTCCAATGGTTCAAAAGCCATGTGTCCGGCCAGATCAAAACCGTAAAGCAAAAGGCGGGAATTGCCGGTATCGGCCACGCCTATGCCCAGGCCGGGAAAAGCATGCACGCTGTGCGCCAGGTTGGCGTGCGGTCCCGGCAGGTTCAGGCGGGTTACCGCGCCGGCGTCGCTTATTCTGGTCAGGGTGTTGTCCGTGGCGATGAAGAGTGCGTTATCCGACACGCAGGCCCCGCAAGCCCGCAGGCGATCCGCCGGGGCGAACCAGAATCCGGCCCCGGCCTCAAGATCGAACCCCACCAGGGATACCAGCGTATTGACGCAACTCAGCAATATTTTCATTCACTCGCTCGCAATGCCGGAACCGCATTCGTATGATAATGTGGTTGAGTACTGTTTTTTTAGCTGTCGGCGGCAAAGGACAATTTTATATTGTATTATATATTTTTTCAAGAAAGCAATATACCGTTACAATAACAGAATATAGCACTATTAATTATTTTGGGGCAGGGGCTGACAAAAAAAATTTTCTGTCCTATTTTTAACGGATGCCAAAGTTGGATTTAAAAAAGCGTTGGGAAGCCCCCCAGGGATTTCGGTACATTCTGCGCGTCGGACTGCCTTTGGTGGCGGGGATGGCTTCTTCCACAATTATGCAGTTTACGGATCGCCTGTTCCTCAGCCATTATTCGCTAAGCTCCATAAGCGCGGCCTTGCCGGCCGCCCTGGCCTCATTCACTCCGCAGGTCGCCTTTATGGGGTTTTGCGGCTATTCCTCCGTTCTGATCGCCCAGTATGTCGGATCCAGGGCTTTGGAAAATGTGGGGCCCGCCTTGTGGCAGGGCATCTGGTGCGCGCTGGCGGGCGGAGCGATCATGCTTTTTTCCTGCCTTTTCGCGGACGCCTTTTTTGCCTGGACCGGGCATCAGCCGGATATTCAGGAACTGGAGTCCTCATACTTCATCATTCTTTCCGCCGGCGGGGTATTCCCGCTCCTGGGCGCCGCCCTGGGAGCCTTTTATTCCGGCCTGGGGCATACCAGGGTGGTCATGTTGGCCAGTCTGAGCGCGGCGGTGGTCAATATTCCGCTGGATTACGCTCTTATATTCGGGGTCTGGGGATTTCCCGAAATGGGCATAGTCGGAGCCGGGCTGAGTACGGTTCTCGGATCGGCAGTGGCGGCGGCCATTCTGGTCGTCCATATTTTTACCCGGCAAAACGACGAACTTTATTGCGTATCCAGCTCCTGGCGGTTCAATCCGGCCATGTTCCTGCGCCTATTGCGCTACGGCCTGCCCAGCGGCTTGAACATGTTTCTGGATCTGGTCATTTTTTCCTGGTTTGTCTTCATGGTGGGCGGCCTTGGGTCTGTGGCCATGGCGGCCAGTAACATCGTGTTTTCCATAAATTCCCTGGTGTTCACGCCCATGCTTGGCTTAAACATGGCCGTGGCCGCCCTGGTGGGACAAGCCATGGGGCGCGGCCGGCCGCTGGAGGCTGAACGGATCACCGCCAACAGCATCTGGCTGATCCTGGCCTATATTGTGCCGGTAGCCGCTATTTTCGTGCTTTTTGCCGGACCGCTCATGGACGCTTTTGCTCCCGGCAACATGCGGCCGGAGGATTTTTTGCCGGTGCGCGAGGCCGGCATACTGCTGCTCTGCTTTGTGGCCGCCTATTCCCTTACCGATTCCTTCAACCTGGTGTACTTTGGCGCGCTCAAGGGCGCGGGCGACACTCTGGCGGTCATGTTGATCATGCTTGGCTGCGGCATTGGCGTTCTGGCCCTGCCGATCCTGCTTTTAAGGGCCTGGGGCATGGAAGGGCTGATCAGCTTCTGGATTGTCCTGACCGTGTACATAGTGGTGCTGGCGGGCTGCGCTTTTCTGCGTTACAAGCAAAGAAAATGGCACGGGATAAGGGTGGTGGAGACTGCCCCGCCCCTGTGACCCGCTACCCGCTCAGCGAGGCCCGGATGTACGAGCTTAAAACAGCCCTGCTTTTTTTGTTGATTTGCGCTTTGCTGCCGCAGGTTCCAGCCGAGGCCGCGGATAAAAAAAGTCCGCCGCCCGCCAAAAGCGCTGTAAAGAGCGCTCCGGCGGCTTCGGCCAACCCGATGCTGGAAGCCAACAAAGCCTACACGGGCAAGGATTATGGCAAAGCCAGGGGAGTGCTCATACCTTTGGCGGATCAGGGCAACAGGGACGCGCTTTTCGCCATGGGACTGATGGCCGTCAGGGGCGACGGCCTGCCCAAGCCGGATTTTCAGTCAGCGGAATCTTTCTGGCAGAAAGCCGGTCAGGCCGGGCACCCGGAGGCGCAATTCCAGCTCGGGCTATTGTACCATCGCGGCTCTCTGGGCAAGCCGGATCAGAAATCCGCTTACGCCTGGTGGCTTAAGGCCGCGGTCCAGGGGCAGGGCGACGCTATGTACGGTCTGGGCCGCATGCTCAGGGCCGGGGACGGTGTGCCCAAAGATGAGGCGGCGGCGGCGGCCTGGTTTGAGAAGGCCGCCGGCCTGGGGCACCCGGACGCCCAGATGCAGTTGGCCGGTATGTATCTTAACGGCGCGGGCGTGCCCAAAGATCTGGAAAAGTCGCGCTACTGGATGAACAAAGCCGCTGCCCAGGGGCACCCTCAGGCCCAGAGATCCTTGAAGCTGCTCGGCACTGTCAAGTAACGCTTCCTTCAAAACTCTCCACCGCCCGTCAAGGCGGGTTTTTTATTTGCGGCGGCAGGGTAAATGTGGGGAGCGCGGTCAGGCCGTAGATATTCACCTTGAAGTTGATCAATTGGAGCGGCATGCCGGTAGCCGCGCTGTCCGGACTTGCGGCGTTTTTTCTTTTGGGCTTGCCCGCCAGGACGGCCCAGGCCAGCCATAAAATGTAGCCCGCTCCGGCGTGAAGCATGCTCGGCTTTACCTTGGGTATCAGGTGAACAAGGGCAGGCTGAAGACGGCGCGCAAACTCACTACCACCAGAAAACCCAGCAGCACCCCGGCGCAGAAGCGCGTCCCCCCTTAAGGCCGCACCGGCCGACATTTGTCATGGCCGTGATGTTGTTCGGGCCGGGCGTAAAGGCGGTCAATAAAATGTAAGCCGGAAAGGCCGCGGTGTTGGCATGGCTTTACCCCGGGCGCCCCCCCCTATGCTATCGGGCTGTGTAATGTACGCATTGAACAGGATAATGCCACTGGCAAATTCAGATGAAAATGATTGTTTAAAGTTGACACCAGTTGACTTGAGATGATATTAATCAAAAAAGTAGAGTAGTAGTCGCTGCTGCTGACAATAAATTGAACTGCGTGGTATCCGGCGCAGTCCGGCAAATACCGGTGGATTAGGGCGGGTTCACGCTTGAAATGCCCTAGCGGAGACATGCGCAGCGTGGCTCCGCGCCCATGAGGAGTAGGCGGGGTACGGGCTTTGTGCTTTGCCCGCTGTGAACGACGAGTGGCGCGTTTCAAATGTCAATTGCTTTAGCAGGGTATATGACCGCATCTATGCAAAAGACTACTTTCACTCTGGCGGAAGCGGCAGAATTATTGTCCTGCCATAAAGAGACTCTGCGCCGGGCTATCGGCGAAGGCGCGTTGCGGGCGGCCCGCCTGGGCCGGGAGTACCGTATTTCCCGCTCGGATCTTGAAATTTTCTGGAGCAGCCGGGGCGGCGGAGAATTATTCGGTAAAGAGTCCGCGCCGGAAACACCGGCGCAGGTCGCGGGCGAACCCCGCCAGGCTGACGCGGGAAGGGAAAAGCCGCAAAAACCGGATGGACCGCAGCAACTGACTCTGCTTGGGTAACTCGCTTGAATTATTTAGTTATTGAATTATTGTGTTTTGCGGAAAAAACATTTTACCTTATCCGCGCCGTGTTATAAATAGGGCTGTTGCTTTTTATTAGCGACCAAGAATGCGGGGCAGGCGAAAGGCGCTGTCAGGGGAGTGCAGAAATGGGGAACGATGTGAAACAGGAACACGCCGTGGAGTCTTTTACCCTGCAAAACGATGTCGGTTCGGACTTCAGCTTTACCGGCCGCCTTTTTTCCGAAGCCTCTTTTTTTGACGAGGAGTCGGGTGGAATCACCCGGATGAAGCTGTTTGTCACTTCCGATTCCCGCATGGTTTACCACATCGTGTCCGGAGCCGGTGAAGAAAAAAGCCGTCGCTTGTACGTGCTGCAGTCGGAAAATGGGCTTTGCCGCATCAACAACGGCCGGCACGACTTCACTTTGCCGGCGGACATGCTTTTTGCGGCCGTGTTCGGCCTGTGCCGGATCAACCCGGACCAGGCGGAAGATTTGCGCGAGAGCATGGATGAATGCCTGAAAGCCGCGAATATTTGACCTTTCCGTCCGAATAATCTACACTCCCCCCTCTTGAAAAACGACCAAGGGCCGCATAAAGCCCTTGGTTTTTCATATGCGGGGGGCGCATGCGCATAGATCTGATAACGCTTTTTCCGGAATGTTTCGACCAGCCGCTTTCCTGCGGCCTGATGCAGCGGGCCAGGGTTTCCGGCCTGGTGGACCTGCGCTTCCACAACCCGCGTTCCGTGACAGTTGGTCCGCACCATACCGTGGACGACCGCCCTTACGGCGGCGGACCGGGCATGGTCATGCTCCTTGAGCCGTTGGCCAAAACACTGCGCGCCCTGGGCTGGCGGGATTCCGCCCCTGGTCCGGGCCGGCTGATCCTGCTTTCTCCCCGTGGCCGCAAGTTTGATCAGGGTCTGGCGGAGGAGTTTGCCCGCGAAGAACGTCTGACCATCATCTGCGGCCGCTACGAAGGTTTCGACGCCAGGCTGGAAAATCTGTTCCCGACGGAAGCGGTTTCCGTGGGTGATTTTGTGCTTAACGGCGGAGAGGTCGCGGCTCTGTCCCTTATTGAGGCTACGGCCCGGCTTTTGCCGGGTTTTATGGGGCATGAGGATTCCGGCAGGGAGGAAAGCTTCAGCGCCGGAGCTTTGGAATACCCGCACTATACCCGGCCGGAAGTATTTGAGGGTCTGGAGGTGCCGGCGGTGTTGCGTTCCGGCAACCATGCGGAAATAGCGGCCTGGCGGCGCCAGGAGTCGCTCCGGGCCACATCGGCGCAGCGGCCGGATCTTCTGGACAAGGCCGGGCTGAGCAGGACGGAAATGGATTTTTTGCGCGGCCTGCCCCGGGCGCGGCCTGGCCGGAACCTGTTCTGCGCCTTGGTCCACCACCCGGTCCTGGATAAAGATGAAAAATCTGTGGCCGTTTCTTTGACAAATCTTGACATTCACGATATAGCCCGCAGTTCGTGCAGCTATGGTCTGGCCGCTTTTTATGTGGTCACTCCATTTAAAGATCAGCTTGCCTTGCTGGATAAGCTCTGCGGGCATTGGGTCAGCGGTCCGGGCGCACGGAGCAATCCGGATCGCCGTAAGGCTTTGGAATTGGTCCGGGGAGTGGAATCCATAGCGGCGGCCGTCTCGGGCATAACAGAACGTTGCGGCCAGGCCCCTCTGCTGGTTGCCACCAGCGCCCAAGGCGCTGGTAGCCTGGGATTTGAGGATTTGCGCCGCCAGTTGAATGAACGGCCCGTGTTGCTGCTCCTGGGCACCGGGCACGGTCTCGCGCCGGAAGCTCTGGATTTGTGCGGGGCCGTGTTGCCGCCCTTGCGCTGGGCCGGTGAGTATAACCACCTTTCCGTGCGCGCGGCGGCGGCCATCATGATGGACAGAATTTTAGGCGACTGGCGCTGAGCCGCCCGGGCCCGTGAATATGAAGAATTATCCGCTTATATAAAAGGATGCTGCTATGAACATCATTAAAAAAATCGAAATGGAACATCTGCGCATGGATCTGCCGCGCTTTAAATCCGGCGACAACATAAAGGTTCACATGCGCATTGTGGAAGGCGAAAAAGAGCGGGTGCAGATTTTTCAGGGCAACGTTATCCGCATCCAGCGCGGCACTGTGAACGCCACCTTTACCGTGCGCAAAATTTCCGACGGCGTCGGCGTGGAACGCATCTTCCCCCTGCACTCCCCCTTCATTGAAAGAGTGGAAGTGATCACCCAGGGCCGTGTGCGCCGCAGCCGCCTGTATTATCTGCGCAACCTCAAGGGTAAGGCCGCCCGCATCAAACCCAAAAATATCTGGTAACTTTTAATATGCCGGTTCATGAAACCACCCGGCTTCAGGCGCGCCTGACGCCGGGTGGTTTTGTTCCAAACTGGCCTTACATAGGCGTTGATGAAGCGGGCCGCGGCTGTCTGGCCGGACCGGTTGTGGCCGCGGCTGTGCTGTTGCCAAGGGAGTTGCCTGAAGGCGCTATGGAAGGGCTGGGGGACTCCAAGAAGATTTTGGCGGAGCGGCGCGTTGTTCTGGCCGGACTAATCCAGGGCGTGGCTCTGGGCTGGGGGCTGGGGGTATCCTGGCCGGCGGAGATTGACCGGGTGAATATTCTGAACGCCACGTTCAGGTCCATGAGCCGGGCGGTCATAAGCCTGTGGCGACGAACGGCGGCCCTAAACGCGGCGGACTGCCCTTTGGTGGTTGACGGCCCGCACTCCATCAGGCCGGAAGCCTGGCGGGCCGCCTTCAAGGCGCCGTCTCCATCCTTGCCCGTCCAATGGCCGGTGGTGGACGGCGATGCCCTGGTGCCGGCCGTTTCCGCGGCGTCGATTCTGGCCAAAACCTGGCGGGATTCCCTGCTGGTGGCGCTTTCCCGGCGTTATCCGGGCTACAGCTTAGAACGTCACAAAGGCTATGGCACCCGAGAGCACCTGGAATGCCTGGCCAGGCTAGGACCCTGCGCCCAGCACCGCCAAAGCTTCAGACCGCTACGCCGGGACGCGGAGCAACTAAAATTTATCTAGATGAAAAAATCAACTATTATGCGTAGTTATCGTTAGTAAATATTGAGTAAAATAATTTAAATTAAAAATATTAGATATTTTAATTACCTGATTTTTTATAAATGATTTTTTTCATTTATATAATGTGGTATTTTGCCTAAAATTGTGAAAAATAAAACAAGCAGCGATTGTCTGTTATCCCTATATTCAGGTGGACCGCCTAGTTAGACGGTTTTACAAAAGTTTTCGCGCCAGATCATTCCGGAGCGGGTTCGCCAGTGTAAATAAGTTAATAAAATAAGAGTGATATATTCTAGATTAAATTTATTCATTAATATTAAAGAAAATTCAACTTTTTCAGCATATTGTCTTGTCTTTTTTTCATAATGAGAGTAAACGGAATCTGTGACTATAAGTAATGCTCCCACACTCTTCAAGGAAAAACGGCGCAAGTTCGGTAAAAAAAAGCCAGAGCCGGCTCCGGAATACTCTTCGGTCCTGTACGTGCAGATGGAGCCACAGGAAGTGCGCCTTTTTCGCTACCTTCTGGAAGCCAGGGATAATCTGGCCTACACTTCTGTTATTGATCGCTGGGCTTCCGTGCTGAAACTGGTGTTCTCCCCCCAGCAGAAGGAAGAGCTCATTGAGCACCTGAGCGACATGCAGGCCAGCGTGAATTTTAAAATTGTCCCGTTCAGCGAAAGCTGAAGTCTACCATTCCTTGAAAATCACAAAAGCCGCGGCCGCCATCAGGGCGAATCCGGCTATGTAATTCCACTTCAGGGGTTCCCCCAGATAGAGCACGGCAAAGACCATGAATACGCTCAAGGAGATGATTTCCTGGATGGTCTTGAGTTCCGCCGCATTAAAATAGCCAAAGCCCATGCGGTTGGCCGGCACTTGAAGGCAGTACTCAAAAAAAGCTATGCCCCAACTGATCAGAATGACCAGAGGCAGGGCTGAGCCGCGGTACTTCAGATGCCCGTACCAGGCAAAAGTCATGAATACGTTGGAGGCGATCAGAAGACCCACTGTGACAAGGGGAACAGGCAAGGATAAAGGCACGGCCCACCTCAAATTACGTTTTCCCTCGACTATGCCTGCGCGCGGCAATAATCAACAAAAAAACGTGGGGCGCAAAATATTCGCGGGCTTTGGCCGGCTGCCAGACAAGAATGCCGGCCATGATTACTGGAAACCAGTCCTAGTGCCCGTGACGGATCTGGTGGAGTTTCACATCCGGGCCACGGCGGCCTATGAGCAGGCTTATAAAAAAGAGCAGCATGGCCAGCAGAATGCAACAACAGGACATGACCACCCAGGCTTCGGCGTCGCGCAGCATGAAGTCCCGTATGGAATTCAAGTACGGCCCGCCGACAAAACGCGGCAGATTGTCCACGTCAAAGCCAGGGTAAATCAGGGCGATGATCCTGCTCGCCGGCACTCTGAACCATTCGCCGGTAATAAGCATCAGGACGCCCTTTACAATAATGTTGAGCACGGGCAGGAATACCGCCAGGCGGCATAAATTCTCCGCGCCCCTGTTAAGCGTTCGTCTTGTCTTCACGGCCTGCCTCCAGGTTTTTCAATCCTAGGCCTTTATCAGGGATTCCTCATCCTACTTTATGTATATACCTTAGATAAGGCATGTCGGCAAGTGCCAGGTCCTGGGTGTACAAGGCAAAAAAATCGGATCGGATGGCCGGCAAACGCGGCTTCGGGCTCGCTCACACCGCTTGCAATATAACCATGGAGATTTTTTGACACTTTCCGATCCGCGTTTGTAAAGAATATAAACGCATATCCTGGAAACATTATGTTTATAATGTCCTACCCCTGTCTTTTGGGGAGAGGAGAATTAATATGATGGAATGTCACGTGTCACGGTATGGGGAGCATGCTTCGTATCACCAACCGGATGCGGAGCGCTCCGGCCATGGCGCATTCAAGTCCGGCCATCTCTGAGGAGTGTTTCAAGAAAGCCTGAAGGAGTCTACTATGGATAAGCATGACCACAAACATAATAAGCATAACCACCAGCATGACCGCAAGCATGGCCATGAGCATGGACAAGAGGAATCAGCCGCCAGCCGCCATTCAAGCGAACACCGTTCCCTTGGGCAGCCGATTGCCGAAAAGGGCGGCCTTGATGAAAAGGCGGCACAATCCAATCCGCAGGCCAAAGAAAAAGGCGTCCACAAGGAACACTACAAGCATAAATAGATATATGAATTGAGATTTTACTTGGCCCACACCGCCAGGTATTCCTGGTTGCCTTTGGGGCCTTTTATGGCCGCCGGGATTACCCCTTTCAGGGACAGTCCAAGTTCGGCGCCGGCGAAATCCAGCACTTTGTCCACAGCCTGCTTCCGCATGGCCGGGTCGCGCACCACGCCTTTGTCCGTGGCGGCCGGGCCGAGTTCGAACTGAGGCTTTATCAGGGCGATTACCAAAGAGCCGGATTTAAGGAATTGCATGCAGGGCGGCAG
Source organism: Desulfovibrionaceae bacterium (assembly GCA_031547305.1). Classification (GTDB taxonomy): domain Bacteria; phylum Desulfobacterota; class Desulfovibrionia; order Desulfovibrionales; family Desulfovibrionaceae; genus JAVBSC01. The sequence goes on along the minus strand of JAVBSC010000058.1, from coordinate 20,914 downwards.
GATAAGGGTAAGGGAGATGAAGGAGACATCCGCTACCAGGATGTCCGCCGGCTCAGGCAACAGATCCGGGCCGGCCAGACGCAGATTGGTACGCTCCAGGTTGACGACGCGGGAATCCGCCAGGAGTTTTTCGTGCAGTTGGGCGTGCCCCACGTCCACGGCATAGACTCTGGCCGCGCCGTGCTGGAGCAGGCAGTCGGTAAAGCCGCCGGTGGAGGCTCCGGCGTCCAGGCAGACCTTGCCGCTTATATCCAGGCCGAAGTGCTCAATGGCCGTGAGCAACTTATAGGCGCCCCGGCTGACAAAGCGCTCCCGCCCCCGGATGGAAAGCGCTGAATCGCCGTCCAGCAGGCGGCCGGGTTTGTCCACGCGCAGAGGCTCTTTGCCGCCTTCCAAAAAAACCAGCCCGGCCATAATGTAGCGCTTGGCCTGCTCCCGGCTTTCAGCCAGGCCGCGCAGCGTCAGCAGGGCGTCAGCCCGTTCTTTTTTTGCCATTCTTCAACATTCCGTCATGCTCACGGCTAACCCGCCGCCGGCGGTTTCTTTGTATTTGCTGTTCATATCCCGGCCTATTTCGGCCATGGCGCGGACCACCTGATCAAAGGAGACCTTATGGCGGTCCGGGTCTTCGTAGCGGGCCAACAGCGCGGCGTTATAGGCTTTTACCGCGCCCACGGCGTTACGCTCGATGCAGGGAATCTGCACGTAGCCGCCCACCGGGTCACAGGTCAGGCCCAGGTGGTGCTCCAGGGCTATTTCCGCCGCGTTTTCCACCAGGCGGGGCGAACTGCCGCCGGCGTGGGCGAACATGGCCGCGGCCATGGCGGAGGCCACGCCCACCTCGCCCTGGCAGCCCACTTCCGCTCCGGCTATGCCGGCGTTCTGCTTGGCGATGAAGCCCACGGCGCAGGCGGCCAGAAGGCCGTTAAGAGTCTGTTCCCGGCCCAGGGCCAACTGGCGCTCCATGAATACGGCCAGAGCCGGCACCACTCCGGCCGCTCCGCAGGTGGGCGCGGTGACGATCATGCTGCCGGCCGCGTTTTCCTCCGCCACAGCGAAGGCATAGGCGTTTAAAAAGCACAGGGCGCGTTCCACGGGCATTTCAATAGCCTGGGCCTTGGAATGCAGCACAGAAGCTTTGCGGTATACGCCCAGGGCGCCGGGCAGGCCGCCCTGAGCCCGGCAGCCCCGGTTTACGGAGTCATGCATAGCCTGGAACACGGCTTCCAGCTTATCCAGGGTATCTTTACGGCTGAGGCCGGTTATGGAGCTTTCGTTGCGCAGCATCAGGCCGTGCAGCGAACAGCCGCTCTCGTCAAGTTGGCGGCGCAGCCCGGCCATGTTGGAGTAAGGGTATTCCGGTGGGCCGTAGTTCGGGGCGGTCCAGCCCTTCCATTGCAAAAAGCCTCCGCCCACGGAGTAATATTCCCGGCTGAACAGAACGTCTCCCTCGTCAAACCCCTCTTGGGGGGGGAAGGGTTGGTCCAGAAGATCGATGATCAGCGTGTTGTTAAAAGGAAAGTCGTGATGCACCAGATCCTGGACAACGCAACTGGCTTCCAGGGGCAGGATTTTAGCGCCAAGGCGCAAACCACGCTGTTCCACAGGCAACTCGCACAATCCGGCCAGCAGTGTGGGGGAGCATTTTTCCGGAGCTTCGCCCATCAGCCCGGCCAGAATGGCCCGGTGCGTGCCGTGGCCCTGGCCGGTGGCGGCCAGGGAGCCGAACAAGCGCACCCGTACGCCGGCAGCCCGGTTTTGCAGATCCGGCGCAAGATCGCGCACCGCGGCCGCAAAATCGCAGCCGGCCCGCATGGGGCCGATGGTGTGGGAACTGGATGGACCCGGCCCGATTTTATACAAATCGAACACGGACATGCCGATAGTTGATTCCACAATGAGCGGCGTGGCCATGTCAGCTCCTTACGTTTGTAGAGCATTAATCCATCCGCGCGCTTTTTTGACCGGGAAGGCTCAGGTCGGCGCGGGCCGGACGGATTTAACGGGAAGGAATAAGATAAGACCGGACACTGTCTACCCCTTCGACTTTACGGGCCGTGGCGACGGCCTCGTCGACGTCGGCGGTGGAGCGCACCATGCCCAGAAGGATGACCTCGCCGGCATAGACTTCCAGATCGATTTGGGTGGAGCTGAGCTTGGAATTCCCGATCAGAGCGGTTCTGACCTTCAACCCCAGGGTTTCATCGTTACTCACCGAAGGATCAAACCACACGGCGGTCACAGCGTGCACGCCCTTGGTTTCGTGCGCCGTTTCCAGCACAAAGCTCCGGAAGTTTTTGTCCACCGCGCCCACCACAAAAACATGGCCCTGGTAGCAGAAGATGTTGGCGGCAAAACCCTGGCCGGCATCTTTGGCCATGATGGAGCTTTTGATGTCGCCTCGGATTATCGTGTCGTCCATGATATCGCCGGTGCTGCGCTCATCCCTGGGGATAGTGTAAACGGGGATGGCGCAGGCGGAAATGAAAAATACCAGAAGCAGGGAGGCGGAACAGAGCAATTTGCGCATGGCGTACTCCTGAGATCTGAGGGTAGTTTGTCATGCCTTAATATTATAAAATAATGGATAGTGGAATCCTTTTCTGAATAGATCTGGCGCTGTTCCGGCCAGCCGCCGACAAGCCGGCGTTAACTCCGGTAGTCCGCATTAATGCTGACATACTCGTGGGTGAGGTCGGATGCGAGCAGAGTATATTTGCCCGGGCCGGACCCGAGGGAAATGTCGATGGGAAAATCCCGCTCCAGGAGCGAATCTTTGAGCAGGGCGTCAAAATCCAGTGTAGTGGGGCGTCCCTTAATGAACAGCTCCACCCCGCACAAGCGCACGGAAACCTCGTCCGGGTCAAAATACGCCCCGCTGCGGCCAAGTGCGGCGACGATGCGGCCCCAGTTGGCGTCTTTGCCGTACATGGCGGTTTTAACAAGCTGGGAATGCCCGACCGTGCGGGCGGCCAGTTCGGCCTCATGGTCGGATTTGGCGCCGCTGACTTTGATGTGCAGGACTTTGGTTGCGCCTTCGCCGTCCTTGACCAGCAGATATGCGATCTCCCCCAGAATTTGCGTAAGAGCGGCTTCTAATTTTGGCAGATCCGGGCCGGCCGCGCAGATGCCGGAAGCGCCGTTGGCCAGGCCGATCAGGGAATCATTGGTGCTGGTGTCGCCGTCCACGCTGACCCGGTTGAAGGTCAGATCCGCGGCCCGGCGGAACATGGCTTGCCAGTCCGGGGCGGCCACTTTCGCGTCGCAGAGCACCACGGCCAGCATGGTGGCCATGTTCGGGCAGATCATGCCCGCGCCTTTGGCCATGCCGGTAAGGGTTATTGTGCCGCCGCCAAGCTCCAGTTCCAGGGATTTATGCTTGGGGAAGGAGTCCGTGGTCATAATGGCCGCGGCAAAATCTTCGGGTGTGGACTTGCCCAGGCCGGCGACCAGCTCCGGCACGGCCTTTTCCCACAAATCCATTTTGAGTTGGGCGCCGATGACCCCGGTGGAGCCGGGCAGGGTCAGCCTTGCTGGCGGACCGCCGGCTTTTTCCAGCAACTCCAGGGTGCGGCGGCAGTTGCCCAGGCCTTCGGCACCGGTGCAGGCGTTGGCCTGGCCGGTATTGATGAGCACGGCGAACGCCTTGGGCGCATTCGCCAGAATTTCCTGGCAAACCAGCACGGGGGCCGCCTTGAACAAATTGGTGGTGAATACTCCGGCCGCTGTGGCCGGGGCGTCGCTGAGCAGCAGGGCCATATCCTTGCGGCCCGGCTTTTTGAAGCCGGCCGAGGCGACGGCGAATTTGAATCCCTTTGGGGCTTTGGTCATGGTTTGCTCGCAGTCTTGATAACCGTTGCAAAATATAAAACTTTCAGAGTTAACAGATCATCCCCGGAAGGAGCGGAGGCGGGGGATCTTCCAAGTCATTCCCACTACTTCCCCGCTCCGCAGCATTTCTTGTATTTTTTGCCGCTGCCGCAGGGGCAGTCGTCGTTGCGCCCCACTTTGGGGGCTTCGCGGCGCACGGTGGCCGGTTTGGCGGCGGCTTCGGAAGAGGAGTAGGACAGGCGCGAGGAGCGGTCCTTGTGCTTGAATTGATTAGCCGAGCCTTTTGCCGCCTGCTCCTGGGCTTCCTGATCCTGCGCTTCCTGGCTCTGCGCCTCTTCCGGGGCTGGCGGCTGGTCCTCTGCCTTGGCCAGACGCACGCGGGTCAGGGACTTGAAGAGGTTTTCCTTGATTCTGAAGAGCAGGTCCTGAAACATGGCAAATCCTTCACGCTTGTATTCCTGGCGTGGATCGCGCTGACCATAGCCGCGCAGGCCTATGCCGTCGCGCAGGTGGTCCATGTTCAGCAGGTGCTCTTTCCAGCAGCGGTCCAGTTCTTCCAGCATGAAGTAACGCAGGATGTCCGGGTATATTTCCGGAGCGCCCTGCTTGAGCCGGGCCAGGGTGGCTTCCACTTCCGCACTGGATTCTTTCTGGGGCGGGACGTTGAGATCATCGGCGTACTTGTTGCGCAAGTTGAAAACTTCAGCCAGGCGGCCCAGAACGGCTTCCGCCTGATCCGGCTCCAGGTCGTCTTTGGCCGCGTGCACGGGCTCGTAAATATCGTCCATGACATCGTCCATGAATTCAAGGACCGTGGCTTCCTGGTCCGTTTGGTTCATGGTGTCGCGGCGCAGGGTGTAGATGACCTCGCGCTGCTGGTTCATGACGTTGTCAAAGTCCAGCAGGTTTTTGCGTATTTCAAAGTTGTGGCCTTCCACCCGCTTCTGGGCGTTCTGGATGGCTTTGGAAATCATGTTGTGCTCAATGGCTTCCCCGTCCTTGAGCCCCAGGGTTTCCAGAAGCTTCATGTGCCGGTCGGCTCCGAACAGGCGCATCAGGTCGTCTTCCAGACTGATGTAGAAGCGCGAGGAGCCGGGGTCGCCCTGGCGGCCGGAACGTCCGCGCAACTGGTTGTCGATGCGCCGGCTCTCGTGGCGCTCCGTGCCCAGAATGTGCAGACCGCCAAGTTCGCGCACGCCTTCGCCCAGGACAATGTCCGTGCCGCGTCCGGCCATGTTGGTGGCTATGGTCACCTTGCAGGCCTGGCCGGCTTCCGCGATGATGGCGGCTTCCTGTTCGTGGTGTTTGGCGTTGAGCACGTTGTGCGGCACGCCGTCTTTTTTGAGCATGTTTGAGAGAAGTTCCGAATTCTCAATGGAGATTGTGCCCACCAGCACGGGCTGCCCTTTTTTGTGCAGATCCTTGATTGCCAGAACAATAGCCCCGAATTTCTCGTTTTTGGTGCGGTAGACCTGGTCCGGAAAATCCTTGCGGATCATTTGCCGGTGCGTGGGAATGGAAATGACTTCCAGACCGTAAATTTCCTGAAATTCCACGGCTTCGGTATCCGCCGTGCCGGTCATGCCGGCCAGTTTTTCATACAGGCGGAAGTAGTTCTGGAAGGTGATGGAGGCCAGGGTCTGGTTTTCCGCTTCCACCTTGACTTTTTCCTTGGCTTCCAGAGCCTGGTGCAGGCCGTCGGAAAAACGGCGGCCCGGCATGAGACGGCCGGTGAACTCGTCCACAATGACCACCTGGCCTTCGTTGACGATGTAGTCCACGTCGCGCTTGAAGATCTTGTGCGCCTTAAGGGCCTGAAGCACGTGGTGCTGCAGGGTGATGTTCTGTGCGTCGAAAAGGTTGTCCACGCCAAGGAGCTGCTCGGCCCTGGCCACACCAGCGTCGGTGAGCACGGCGGTGCGGGATTTTTCGTCCACGGTGTAGTGTTCCGTGGCGGCCAGACGGGGAATTATGGTGTCCACCTTGCGGTAGAGGTCCGTGGAATCCTCGGCCGGACCGGAAATGATCAGCGGGGTTCTGGCTTCGTCGATCAGGATGGAGTCCACTTCGTCCACAATGGCGTAGTTGTGGGGGCGCTGCACCAACTGTTCCTTGTAGAACTTCATGTTGTCGCGCAAATAGTCGAAGCCGAACTCGTTGTTGGTGCCGTAGGTGATGTCTGCGGCGTAGGCTTCCTTGCGCTCCGCGTCGTTCAGGCCATGCACGATAACCCCGACGGAAAGTCCCAGGAAGCTATACAGCTTGCCCATCCAGGCCGCGTCGCGCCTGGCCAGGTAGTCGTTGACCGTGACTACGTGCACGCCTTTGCCGGACAGGGCGTTCAGCACCACCGGCAGGGTGGCGACCAGGGTTTTGCCTTCACCGGTGCGCATTTCCGATATTTTGCCGTTGTGCAGAACAATTCCGCCAATGAGCTGCACGTCAAAGTGCCGCATGCCCAGCGTGCGCACCCCGGCTTCACGCACCAGGGCGAAAGCTTCGGGCAGCAGGCTGTCCAGACCGCGGCCTTCCTGAATTTCTTTTTTCCATTCCGTGATTTTCACAGGGAAATCCGCGTCGGACAAGGCTTGCATCTGCGGTTCCAACGCGTTGATCTGGGCCAGAATTTTGGCCTTGCTCCGGATATATCGTTCATTTTTGGAGCCGAATATTTTGCGCAAAATGAGATTAAGCATTGATACTCCCATTGTGAAAAGGCGTTAAAAGCCCGCACGGCAGACGTGCGCCATAAACATATTACAATAAGTCAAATAAATGTGTTTGCCAAGAGCCGTCGCGGGAGTTGTTTTTATGGCCGGGAGTGGGTTGAGGATGATTTTTTCCCGTTTTTGTCTTTCAAAGATACGTTATAAGCTTTTCTGGGGTTTTATTTTCTGTTATATATGGCCCAAAGTGGATGGAAGGCTTTTGGAGCGCCTCAGAGTTAAAATGCTTTTAAGAAGCGAGGAGTATGCGATGTTCACCAAGCGTTGGCTTAAGAACAAGCCGATTTGCAAAGTCAGGTTCAAGCTGAGTCCGGAAGATGTCAAGGGGGCGGAAAAAGTCACTATTGTCGGAGCCTTCAACGACTGGAATCCGGACAGCCACCCCATGAAGCGCGCCAAGGACGGGGTCTTCTCTCTGGAACTAGATCTGTCCATAGGGGCCAGCTACCAGTTTCGCTACCGTCTGAACGGCGAGGAATGGTGCAACGACCCTCAGGCGGACGGTTATGTTTACTGCAATTTCGCCGGGACCGACAATTCCGTGGTTAATGTTTAGGGTGCCGGAGGGGGCTGGGGAGGCCACGCCTCCCCAGACAAAAAACACGCCTACATGGCCTTGGTAATGGTCCAGTTCCGCTCTTTGGCGTCTTTTTCCAGAGCTTGGCCGCCCAGGGCGCAGATGTTGGCTTCGGGCATGGCCCTGGCCAGGATTTCCCCAAAAGCGCGCAGATCTTCCGCCCGGGTCCCCAAAATTTCTTCACGCAGTTTTTGCCGGATTTCGTCCGCATCGCCGGTCAGATGCCTGGCAAAGGCGGTCATGCCCTTGGCGTCCGGCAGCAGGTGGGTATCCAGCTCGCCAATGGCCCCGATGATCGCGGCTTCCAGGTCCGCCGGGCGCGGGACCTCCATAAGGTGGCCGGCCAGGCTGTCGAAGATCTCCAGAGTGCCCAGGGTATTGGGGTCGCGGTAAGAGGTCAGCACAAAGTCGCCGCTCATGCGGTCCAGAGAGCAGTGGGCTCCGTAGGCTCCGCCCTGCACCCGCACTTTTTCCCAGAGCCGGCCCGTGCGCAGGTATTTTATGATTACCAGGGCTGAGCCGTGGTATTTATAACCGTACGCGTACAAATTGGCGCCTTTGCCCATGTAGTTGACCTGGGCGGGCAGGATCAGGGCCTCTTTGGGCGGCAGGGAGGGCCGGTGGATTTCGGCCCGCGGCGCGGCGGCGTCCGGCAGGGCCGCGGCCAGGCCGGCGCTCAGGGCCAGAAGCCTGTCCTTGTCCTTTTCCTCCGCGGTCAGGCCCATGAGCAGGCCGCCCCGGCGCAGGAGCAAGCGCCGCAATTCCTCCAGATCCGCCAGAACGGCCGGCCAGATCTTTTGCGGAGATTTATCCAGCGCCTTGGCCAAGTCCCGCAACTTTTCCAGGCTGCTGAAGCCGCTGGAGGCCTCGTCCAGCCAGCCGGTCAGGGATTGCGAGGCCTTGAGCCGGGCGCTGACAACCGCGTGCCCGGCCGGCACCAGGCCGTGTTCCAGGCGGGCTTTTTCTTCCAGAAGCATCTGGGTAAAGCGTTCCGAATCGTCCAGCCGCACGGAGGTAAGCACATCCGTGTACAGCTCGAACATATCCTCAACTTTGTCCGGAGCGGCTTTACCCTGGAGGACGAACCAGGGCGTTGGCCGGCGATCCTCCCGCCGGGTGAGCAGCAGAAGGTCCGTGTCCATGCCGCCGGTTTTGCAGGCTATACCCAGGCTCAAGGTGGCGAAGTCGCGTTTTTGGGTGCCCATTTCCAGCAGGGCCCGGCCAAAGAGCGGCAGAAGATGGAGCAGCCGTTCCGGAACCGGGCTCATGTCAAAAGCGGCGGTCACGTAGCTTATGCCCCCACAGGGCTGGGGGTGGAACAAGGCGGGCAGGGGCGTTTTTTCCTGCGCTATGGGGCGGTTTTGCCGGGGCAGATCCGCCAGGTGCAGGCGGGGGATGCTGGCCAGGGCTTCCGGGGAATCCGGGGCTTCCTGCAACGCCTTCAGACGCAGCGTATCCGCGGCCACCGCCTCGCGCTCGGCCGGACTGAGGGCGGCGGACATTTTTTGCAGCTTGTCCTGCTCCGCCTGGATGGTTTTTTCCGCCAAACACAGGTCCGGTAAAAGAATAACCGTGGCCCGGTGCGGATTGTTGACCAGCCATTTGTCCAGCAGCCCCTCAAAATAGCCGCCCCGGCGGATTTTTTCCTTTATGGCGGCCAGAGGCGCTTCATAGCGCAAGGGGGCCAGGCCGGCTTCACCGGTTTCCGAATCATCGTGCAACCAGGTGGCCAGGCTGCGCAGCATCACGGCCAGTCCGACCGGGAAGCGGCCGGAGTTGTTTTCCCGCAGGGCGAATTCCACGCTGTTCAGCGCGGCTTCCACGCTGACCGCCGGAATGCCCTGCTCGGCCAGGCCGGACAAAACCTCCTGAATAAGCGCTTCCACGGCCGGAATGTCCTTTTCCTCCACCCCCTTCAGTCCGACGCCGAAGGTGAGCTGGCGCAGTTCGTCCTCCAGGCCGTCTCCGGTCAGGTCTTCGCCAAGGCCGGACTCGATCAGAGCCAGGCGCAGAGGTGAGGCCGGCATGCCCAAAAGGATGTGCTCGAGCATTTGCAGGCCCAGAGTTTGTTCCACATCCTCCACGGAAGGCAGGAGCCAGTTTACGGCCAACATGGCCTTGTCGCCCTCGGAAGCGGCATAGGGCAACGTGACGCGGCGCGGCGCGGCAAAGGGCTTTTGCAGGCCCACCGCCGAATCAACCTCTATTTCGTTGAAGCGGGCCAGCACCGCGCCCAGTTGGGCCAGCCGCCCGTCTTCCGGGTCGTCGCCCCAGAAGAAAAAGCGGGCGTTGGCCGGGTGGTAGTAGGTATTGTGAAAAGTCTTGAAATCCGCGTAGGTCAGCGTGGGAATGACTTCCGGATCTCCGCCGGACTCCAGGCCGTACAGAGTGTCCGGAAAAAGCGCGTGCAGGCAGTGCCGGCCGAGCACGGCTTCCGGCGAGGAGAACACGCCTTTCATCTCGTTGTAGACCACGCCCTTGAAGGTCAGGGGCGCGGCGGCGTCCGCTGCCTCCAGGTGCCAGCCTTCCTGCTTGAAGATGTCCTCGTTGATGCGCGGGAAGAACACGGCGTCCAGGTAAACGTCCGTGAGGTTGCGAAAATCCCGTAAATTGGCGCTGGCCACCGGGTAGCAGGTTTTATCCGGATAAGTGAAGGCGTTCAGAAATGTTTGCAGGGACCCCTTGAGCAGTTCCACAAAGGGTTCCTTGACCGGGTATTTTTCCGAACCGCAGAGCACCGAATGCTCCAGGATATGCGGCAATCCGGTGGAATCTTTTGGCGGGGTGCGAAAACTCACCCCAAAGACCTTGTTCTCATCTTCGTTCATAAAGGACAAAACCCTGGCCCCGCTTTGACTGTGCCGCCATATCCGTACCCGGCTTTTCAGTTCCGGTATTTCCGTTTCCCTGACCAGGTTAAACCCGTGCGCCCGCATAAAAACACTCCATTGTTGAGGAATTTAGTCTTGTAGATAAGGCATTTTCCGCGCCAAGGCCAGAGGCAAAATCCAAAAGCCGGCTGAGCCTGGCGGATGTAACGGTAACAGCCCCACAGGCCGGAAAAACCCGCGGGGCTGCAAAAGAGGCGTGGCGGCAACATCCCCAGCCGGATGGCGCATGGAACTTAAATTTTGTCGATGCGATCCACCTCTATCTCCGGGGCGGACAGCAGGTTTTTATCCACCTCGCCATGGATTTCCACGGTATCCTGCGGGCTGATCTTCTGCCCGCGCCATTTTTCAGTTTCTATCTCCACAATCACAGTGCCGCTCTGGTCCCGGAAGGTGTATTTATCGCCGCCCAGAGAGTCCACAATACTGCCGCGCAGGCGCACCTTCGCGTCGTCAGACAGGGCCTTGGCTTGTTCCGCAGTGATCACGGCAGGTCCGGGACCTTCAAATCCGCCGCCGGCCGGGGCGCCGGCACTGGCCGCGAGAGCTAAATTGGGAATGCCAAGCAGCACAACGACTGGAAGCAGCACCAGCAAGTATTTGTTCATAATTCACCTCATGGGTTATAGGATGTTATGCTGCAGCATACTTCTTTACAGCTAAAGGTCAACCAACGAAAAATATAAAAACGATTGATTTTTTACTGATTATTCCACCCGGCGCTACGAAAAATAATCCTCTCAGGAGCCAACTGCGGCAACAAGTAGAGGCAATTTAAAATATTATCAGATAATGAGATATATTGACATATTTATCTATACTTTTGGCCAAGGGCCTGATGAAATCCGCTATCCGCGGCGGCAACCCGGCGCTGGTATTTGAGCACAAGCCGCTTTATCCGCTGGAAGGCGAGGTGCCGAGGACGATTACCTGGCGCCCCGGGCAAGGCCCCGGTACGGCGCAAATGGAGCCAGATCACGATAACCTCTTACTCCCTGATGGCGCGCAAAGCCTTTGAGGCTGCGGAAAAACCGGCTCATGAAGGAATAGACGCCGAGGTTATCGACTTGTGTGGCTTGGCGCCCTGGACGAGGAAGCTGTCTTTGAATCCGTGCGCAAAACCAAAAGGGGGGTGGTGCATGAGTACAACCGCCGCATGGGCGATTTGCGCGGAAATATCCATCCGCATCCATGAGGAATGCTTTCGGGATCTGAAAGCCCCGGTTGCTCGTGTAGCCGCCCCGGATACCCCGATTCCGTTCAGCCCGGCCTGGAAAAGCTCTGCCCGCCCCAGGTGGAGGATATCATGTCCGCTGTGAAGGAAACTCTGAAGTAAAAAAGATCCGGGCGGCGGGCGCAAACAGCCCGCCGCCCGGATCTTTTATTCTTTGTCTTTCTTATAAGGCGTGCCTTTGAGCGGCAGGACTGTCCGAATTTTGCCGTCCAGGCGGTAGTAGGCGTGGGCGCAGGCCGGGGGGGCGGGAATGGCGCAGAGTTCGCCAACGCCTTTGGCTCCGTAAGCGTAAGGCATTTTTTCCCGGTTATGGCTGACCAGGCGGGTTTCTATGGCCGGAACGTCCGTGGCGCGCATCAGACCCAGGGTGCCGTACTTGACTTTTGGGTAGCCGTTCTCCATGGGGAAGTCCTCGGTCAGACCGTAGCCCAGGCCCATGACGATGCCGCCCTCGATCTGGCCTTCCAGGCTTTTGACGTTGACGGGCGTACCCACGTCAAAGCCGGAGACGACCTTTTCCACCTTGCCGTCTTCGCCCAGAATGATCACTTGGGCGCAGTAGCTGTAGTTGACGTGGCTGACCGGGTTGGCCTTTGGCGAGCCAAGGGGATCTGTGGGCGGCATGCATTCGCCGTAAAACTCCTGGCCCTCCAGGGAGTCCAGGGTCTTGCCGGCGTTCAGTTCGGCCGCCAGCTTTTCCGCGGCCAGGCGGGTGGCCTCGCCGGAGAGCACGGTCTGGCGGGAAGCGGTGCTGGTGCCGGAATCCGGGGTGCGCACGGTATCGGCCGGCTCGTGCAGGACGAGTTCCGGAGCCAGGCCGGTGGCCTGGCAGACCATGTGCAGGCACATGGTGGCCAGTCCCTGGCCCATGCAGGCGGCGGAGGTGCGCACGTGCACCAGGCCTTTTTCCACGCTCAGGATGCAGCGGCCGGCGTCCGGCACGGCCATGCCCAGGCCGCTGTTTTTCAGAGCGCAGGCAATTCCCGCGCGGGGACTGGATTCATAGGCGTCCTTGACCGCCTCCAGGCATTCAGCAATGCAGCAGTCAGAGGCGGCAATCTGGCCGTTGGGCAATTCCTGGCCTGGGCGTACCGCGTTGCGATGCCTAATTTCCCAGGCGCTCAAGCCGGCCGCTTCGGCCAGCAGGCTAAGGTTCAATTCCATGGCAAAGCAGCTTTGGGTGACGCCAAAGCCGCGGAACGCGCCGCCCACCACATTGTTGGTGTACACGGCCATGCCCAGAACGTCCACATTGGGGCAGACGTAAGGTCCGGCCGCGTGGGTACAGGCGCGTTGGAGCACCGGTCCGCCCAGGGAGGCGTAAGCGCCGGTGTCGGAGATAAGCACGGCCCGAACAGCCGTGAGCTTGCCGTTTTCGTCGCAGGCCGTGGTGAATTCCATGTCCATGGCGTGGCGCTTGGTGTGCGCGATCAGGCTTTCCTGGCGGCTGAGGCGCACTTTGACCGGCTTTCGGGTGTGCCAGGCCATTAGGGCGGCGTGGTGCTGCACGCTCATGTCTTCCTTGCCTCCAAAGCCGCCGCCCACCAGCTTGGTGATCACCCTAACCTTTTCCTGGGGAAGTTGGAGCATGCGAGCCACCTCGCGGCGGTCGTCATACACGGACTGCCCGCCGGTATAGAGCAGCAGGCCGTCGCCGTCCGGCAGGGCCACGGCGCATTCCGGCTCCATAAAAGCGTGATCCGTAAAAGGGGTCTTGTACTTGCGGGTGATCACGTACCTGGAGTTCTTTAGGGCCGCATCCACGTTGCCGCGTTGGAGCCTTTCCCGGCGCAGCAGGTTGCCGCCGGGGTGGATGAGCGGGGCGTCGCCTTTAAGGGCGTCCATAGGCGAAGTCACAGGCGTCAGCTCGGTATAGTCCACCTCGATCAGGGCCAGGATTTCGTCCAGGCTCTCCCGTTTGTTTGCGGCCACCAGGGCGATGGCGTCGCCAAGGTAGCGGGTTACGCCTCCCTCCGCAATCATGACGTCCCAGTCCACCACCAGATGGCCGGTCTTGTTGAAGGGCACATCTTTGGCCGTAAGAATGCGCACGCAGTCCGGGTGCTTTTCCGCCTTGGACAGGTCTATTCTGTTCACCCTGGCGCGCGGGAATCTGGCGCGCAGGGCCTTGGCGTGGATCAGGCCGGGCAGGGTCACATCGTCGGCGAATTCCCCGGCGCCCAGGACTTTTTCCACAGCGTCCACGCGCTTCACCGGCGCGCCGAGCCGGCCGGATTTTTCCGGCCCTGGCACAGGCAGGTTGTTGCGGAAAAACTCCGCAGCCTGCAGAATGGCCTCCTCAATTTTCACGTATCCGGTGCAGCGGCAGATGTTGCCACGAATGGCTTCCTTAACCTCGGCCCTGGTCGGGTTGGCATTGGCGTCCAGCAGGCTTTTGGCGGCAATGACCATGCCGGGGATGCAAAATCCGCATTGCACGGCCCCGGCTTCGGCAAAGGCATGGCTGTAGACGTCTTTTTCTCTTTGAGACAGGCCTTCCACGGTGATTACTGACTTGCCGTCCAATTTGCCCAGCCTGGGCACGCAGGCTTTGACCTTTTTGCCGTCCACCAGCACCGTGCAGGTGCCGCAGGCGCCTTCGGAGCAGCCTTCCTTGACCGAGGTCAGGCGCAACTCCTCGCGCAGGAAGGACAGCAGCTTCTGGTCTTCATTCGCCGTCCGGACCGGTTTTCCGTTCACTGTGAATTCGATCATGGCTCTTACCTCAATATTTCAGAAATAAATACTAACGCGCGTTATTCTCAGCCCCACCCGGAATGAAGAACTCCTGCAAAGGTTCCTCTTCTTCATCCTCGTCGTGCTGGGCGGCGGGATCCTTGGGCAGGATCTGGTGCACAATCATGGCGGTGACTCCGCCGGAAACAACGGGTGAATCAAAGAAAATCTGGAACACCGGGGACATTTTGGCAAAAACTTCCGGCGTGAGCATAGAAACCAGACCCACCCCGATGGAAGCGGCGATGACGATGCTTTCACGCCGGTTCACGCCGTTTTCCGCCAGGATGCGGATGCCGGAGGTGGCTATAGTGCCGAAAAGCATCACCAGAGCGCCGCCCAGCACCGGCCTGGGCAGCAGTTCAAAGATTACCACCACAAAGGGAAATATGGCGAAAAGCACAAAGAGCGCGCCGCAAAAACGGCCGACCTTGCGGCTGGCCACGCCGGAAAGCTGGATGACCCCGTTGTTCTGGGCAAAGGTGACCATGGGGAAGCAGCCGAAAATCGCGCCGATGGCGCTGAATACGCCGCCGCACAAAATGCCGCCTTTGAGTCTGGAACGGTACAGGCGGCCGCGCGTGGGCTGCTCGGAAACCGAGGCCGTGGCCGTGATGTCGCCGATGGCCTCGATAATCAGCACCAGGAAGATGAAGGAGAGCACCGCGAAGGCCTGCCAGTCAAAGCTGAAAAAGCCGAATTTGAAAGGCACGGGGTACATGAACATACTGCGATCCGCCCCCAGAATGGCCCAGTGGACCTTGCCCAAAGCTATGGCCACAATGAAGCCGACGCCCATGCCGATGACCAGGGAGCACATGCGCAGGATGGGGTTGCCGAAGCGGTTGACCGTGACCACGGCCAGAATGACCAGAGCGCCCAGGGCCAGATTGTCCAGGTCGCCATAGGTGCCGCTGCCCTTGGCGGCAAATCCGCCGGCCAGGTCCACGGCCCCCACCTTGACCAGGGAGGCGCCGATCATCAGCACGGTCACCCCGGCCACGGTGTGGGTGATGATTTTACGCAGGTAATGGATGGTATACGCCCCAATCACCAGGATAAAGGAGCCGGCGAAGCAGACGCCCTGGAGCGTGGCGATGCTTTGTTCCCAGGTCATGCCCTGATTTTTTATGAAGGCCAGGCCAATGGCGATGAGCGTGCTGGGGAAGGCGAAACTAGTGGCCTGCACGTTGAGCATGCCGGAACCGATGCCGAAAGGCCGGACCACCTGCACGTAGATGCTTATTCCGGCAAAGAACAAAGACATGCTCACCAAGTAGGCTATGGCTTCCGCCGGCGCGCCCAAAGCTCCGGCCACCAGGGCCGGCGGGGTCATCACCCCCAGGATCATGGCCAAAATGTGCTGAATGGCGGCCAGGAGCGTAGTGCCGAATGGCGGCGTGGAATCCAGGGAGTAGATAAGTTCGCTTTTGGGAAGGCTCTGTTGTTGGGGATCTGACATAAAGTTCGCTCCTGAGGCGATTACATTGCTGCGCGCCACGTCCGTTCCTCGTGGCTGAGGGCCATGCCGGGCATGGCCGGACAATCACAAAAAGCCCGGCCGGACCTTGCGGGAACTTGCGCCGATCCGGCCAGGGTTGTCATTCAACAAAGGAACGCCGAAAAAAAACGTTTTCCAGGAGTTCCGCAAAAACAGCCGCTTCCACCGCCCCGCTTAAAGACGCGACGGCGCGGCCACCCAACAATTCAACTTCCAAAGCGGCCAGGTTTTCTTTGTCCAGCCTGGCGCGCAGCCCTGAATCCTCATAAACATAGCCCTGATCCGTCAGGCGCAGCGTCCATTCCTCGCCCTGGCGCTTGCCCTTGAGCAGACCTTGGGCGTAGCGGAAAAAGCCGTTGGAGTCCGCTTTGAAGGAGGTTTCGGAAAGATGCAAACGCCTCTTGGCGCGGTACGGCGCGCCGGCGGATGGACAGAACGCCGCGCAGTTGCCGCACTCGTTGCAGAAATCCCCTATGTTAAGCACCTGGCAGGGCTGGGAGATGCCGCCCCGGCCCTTGGTTACGATGCGCGCCTGGCCGTTTTCCAAAGTGACCTCCTGTACTGGGAAGGAGCGCTCGGCGGATTCCAACGCGACATAGGCCCGGTTGGGGCAGACGGAAACGCAAATGCCGCAGTAGCGTTTGCAGTCCAGGGCGCGCAGCTCCCAGTCTTTTTTGGCCGGCGCTTTGCCGGCGGCTTTGGCGTAGCGCGAACCAGGCGCGGACGCCAGTGCGTCGCAGGCCTCAAGATTTTTTTGCACTGCCGCTTTGTAATTTTTGATGCCGGCCCTGGCGCAGGCAAAAGCCTCCAGGTTGGCCGCCCCGCACTCAGCCATGGCCGCGCGCAGATTTTTAAAGTATCGGGCCATGCGGCCGTAGCCGCCGGGCTTGAGCAGATCCGAGCAGATGGTGACCGGGACCAGGCCGCAGGCCAGGGTATCGGCCACGTTCAGGGCGTCCACTCCGGCGCAGAAGCTCATATCCAGTTCGCCGCCAAAATCCTTTTGCAGCCTGGCGGCCAGGGCGATGGAAATGGGATGCAGGGCCCGGCCGCTCATGTAGACCATTTTTTCGTTATCCGGCAGGTTCTGGAGCTTGTTCACGGTCTCCAACGTGTTGGTGAGCTTTACGCCGAAGGCCACGCCCTTTTTGGCGGCCGCGGCCAGACAGCTTTTAATAATGCGCTGGGCCTCGGAATAGGGAATGTCGTGCTCAAAGGCCAAATCCGGCACTTCCGTAGAAAAACCCAGGTTTTTGTTCAGGATTTCGCGTACCCGGCCCGCCCCCAGCAAGGTCGGGTTCATTTTCAATGTGGTATTCAAACCCAGGCCTTCAATGAAATACAGGGCGATTTTTTCCACCTCCCGGGGCGGACAGCCGTGCATGCAGGAAATGGTCAGGTTGTCGCTGATGCGGCCGGGGATTTTTAGTTCGGCCGCGCGCGGGTAGACTCTGGCCAACCGCTTCTTCAACGCCTCCACATCCGTTTCCGCATTCATCATGCGGTCCAGGAAGCGCCGCATGGTTGGGCTCAGGATGCCTTCCATGCTGTAGCCGGCGCTCATGTTGAAGATCATGCCGGGTCCGTCCGCTTTTTCCGGGCCGCCCAGCAGATCGTGCAGGATGTGCAAAATGACCCAGGCTTTCAGATATTCCTGGTAACTGCCGTCCAGGGTCAACTCCTGGGACCATTCACAGTTGTAGCCCTCATCCGCCATGTCGATGCAGGGCTTGGTCACGGTGATTTGATCCAGCACCTGTACGGTCTTCAGTTCCATGTACCTGGCCCCGGCGAGCCAGGCGGCCACCAGGTTCTGGGCCATCTGGGTGTGCGGGCCGGCCGCGACGCCGAGCGGAGTTTCCAAAGTCACGCCGTAGCGCCGCATCCTGAAGGGATCATCTTTGCGCGGGACAAAAAACAAATCCTTGGCCAGGCCAAGGGCTGAACCGTTTTCCAGATCCTTCAAGATCCAGCTCAACAAACGTTCCGCATCCATTCCGTACATATGATCGCCAGCCATTCTTGTTCCCCTATATATTCAGTGGTTACACACCCAAAACATCCTGACATTGTGAGGCTTTTCCCTTTTACCCCAACTTTTCCCACAACCTTCTGGCCTGTTCTTTGGCGAAGCCTAAAATTTCGGCCTCGTCGCAGGAGGTGAGGCGGCCGTTTTCCACAATGGGGCGGCCCTGGCTGATGGTGGTATGCACGTGCTTGGCGTCCAGGCCGTAGAAGAAATGGCCCAGGGCGTTATTTTGGAGAAGAGGGGTGGGGGTGTCGTAGTCCAGAATAACCAGGTTGTTGGCCGCGTCGCCGCAGGGGCCGAAGAGCGCGGTGTGGCGGTGCGCGGCGCGCAGGCGTTCGTAAGCGCCGGCGCAGGACAGTCCCTCCACGCCGATGCCGGAAAAATAGGCGGACTGGGCGGAGCGGATCATGTCGGAATGCATGCCGTCCGTGCCCAGCATGACGTTTTTGTGATAGCCGTAGCCGGCCAGGCCCACGTTGTTGTTCAGGTTGGATTCCACGTTCTGGACGATCCAGCAGGGCGATGCGGCCAGGAGCTTCTTGTCTTCTTCGCTGACATGCACGCAATGGCCCAGAATGGTTTTGGGCAGATCCAAAGCGCCAAAGTCCTTGAGACGTCGGACCACGGTCTTGCCGTGAGTGGCCAGACAGTGATCCTGATCGGACCTGGCTTCGGCCACATGGATGTGCAGGCCGGTGTCGTACTTGCGGGCCAGGTCCACAGCGGCCCCCAGGACCGCGTCGCTCACGGTGAAGGAGGCGTGCAGGCCCACATGGCCCTTGCCGCCGGCCTTGAAGTAGCGCTCGTGCTCGGCCAGGCCTTTTTGGGCGATCTCCTCGCCGTCGCGGCAGGAGGTTTCGTAGCAGAGCAGATGGCTGATGCCGATGCGGTCAAAGGCTTCGGCGATGACGGAAAGGCTCCCGTCCACGGAATGCGGCGCGGCATGGTGATCGATGCAGAAGGCCACGCCGTTTTTGGCCATGTGCAGACCGGCGGCCAGGGAGGAGGCAAAAGTCATGTCCCGGTCCAGGCATTTGTCCAGCCGCCACCAGATGAGTTCCAGAACTTCCGCAAAATTGGACGGGGCTTTGGGAGCCGGGGGCATGCCGCGCGACAAGGCGGAATAAATGTGGTGGTGCCCGCAGGCAAAGGCGCGGGTGACCAGGCGGCCCTGGCAATCAATGACCCGGTCGCCGGGCTTTTGTTCGGAAAACGATGGGATATCCGCAATCTGACGGACCGCGCCGCCTGGGCCGGCTTCCACAGCCAGATTGCCGGCACTCAGCGCAAAGGTGGCGGCATCCATGTACCGCGCGTTCCTTAAATAGAGCATAACGCTTCTCCTTGTCCTTTGCGAAACCGTTTGGGTTACGCTCCCGCTCCGGACGTTCGGGGCCTCAACGCCCCGGGTTCAGTCCAACATGCCGCGCCTCCGGGCCATGAAGCATCCTGCGCCTCGGCCGCCTAAAAAAACATTGCCCCTGGCCACGAGCCGGCCGCGCAAAAATACCGCCTCAATGCGGCCGCGCAGGTTCATGCCGGCATACGGAGAATAATCGGAAGGGCCGTGCAGCGTGTCAACAACCAGCCTGCGTTCCGGCTCCGGGTTCAAAACGAGCACGTCGGCGTCGGAACCTGGCAAAAGCGCGCCCTTGCGTGGGTAAAGGCCGAAAATCCGGGCCGGATTGGCGCAGCACAGGTCCGCATAGGCGCGGATATTCAAGCGGCCTTTGGCCACGCCTTCGGAAAACATGACCGGCATGCGCTCTTCCAGTCCCGGCGCTCCGCCTGGGCAGGCGGTAAAGTCATGCAGGCCGCGCCGCTTTTGCCCCAGGGTGAAGGCGCAGTGATCCGTGGCCACAACCTGGATGTCGCCGTCCTTAAGGCCCTGCCAGAGCGCCGCCACATCCGCTTGCGTACGCAGGGGCGGCGACATGATGTAACGCAGGCCCTCCAGGGGATCCGCGTATTTTTCCTCGGTCAGAGTAAGATATTGCGTGCAGGTTTCCGCAAAAATATGCTTTTGCCCGGCGGCTCTGGCTTTTTTGATTTCTTCCAGGCCCAGGGCCGTGGAAAGATGCACCACGTAAACCGGGGCGTCGCCGGCGCGCCTGGCCAGTTTGAGCAACCGGCGCACGGCTTCGGCCTCGCATTCGACCGGCCGGCTTTTGGCGTGCCAGACGGGATCGCCCTTGCCCTCGGCCTTGAATTTTGAGCGCAGGGCCGCGATGCCTTCGTGATTTTCCGCGTGCGCGGCAAGCACCATGCCAAGTTGGCGCGTGCGGCAGAGCAGGCGGTACAAGTCTTCGTCATCCAGACGGAAATCATAGGTCATGTAGGCCTTGCAACTGGTGTACCCGGCCGCGGCCAGGCAATCCAAAGACTCCATGGTCTCCTTGTCCGCCCGCTGGACCACGCCGTGAAAGCCGTAATCCACAACCGCCCCGCCGTCGGCTTCCTTGTGATAGAATTCGATCTGCCGGGAAAGCGGCCGTCCTACGAAGTTGAAGGCCAGGTGATCGATAATGGTGGTGGTCCCGCCCAGGGCGGCCGGGATGGTGCCGCTGTAAAAAACGTCGCGTCCGCGAGCGGCGTCAATATCCAGAGTGATATGCGTATGCGCGTCCACACCGCCCGGCAGCACAAAGCAGCCGGAGGCGTCCAGCACTTCCGCGCCTTCGGCCGGCAACCCCCGCCCCAAGGCCGCGACGCGGCCCTCCGCCAGCAGCAGATCCGTCCGCAGAACTTCATGGGGCGTAACCACCATGCCGCCGGTTATCAGGGTCTTCATGAGGAATCCTTAAAGCAGGTTAAGGCTGAAGAAAACACTCTTTGCAACTGTCCCCGGCCAGAGGCGCGCCGCCTTTGGCCGGGGACAGGGAATCCGGTTATTTTATTCTGGGAGTTCCGGCTTCCAGCAGACGCAGCAGGGTGTCGGCCGGGTCATTCTTGCGGGCCAGCAGGATCATCGCCGCGATGACATAGGGCTTGTAGCTGGCTTCGCGGTACAGGGGCACCCGATAGCGGTCGAACACGGAAGCTTCGACTTCGCCTTCCTTGCAGGAAACGCCGGTGATGTCCGCGGGCAGGCAATGCATGTACAGGGCCTGGCCCTTGTTGGTGCTCTTCATAAGCTTTTCGGTGCATTCCCACTTCTTGTATTTAGCGTTCTGGGCCAGGAGCTCTTTTTCCAGCTTCTTGATGCCGTCATGATCGTTCTTTTCATACAGCTCGGAGCGCTGCTCCATGGCCGCGAAGGACGCCCAGCTCTTGGGATAGACGATGTCGGCGTTTTCAAAGGCGTCTTCCATGGAGTTGGTGCGCTTGAACGCGCAGCCGGCGGCCTTGGCGTTTTCCGAGGCAATGGCCTCGACTTCCGGCATGACTTC
>JAVBSC010000094.1:0-35771 GCA_031547305.1 Desulfovibrionaceae bacterium | reverse complement strand
GGACGATTCGCCGGTAGGGGCCAATTCCGGATTGCGCTTGGCGATGAACACCACGATGCCGATGAAAATAAGCGTGAGCAGCAGGCCGGGAATGATGCCGGCCACAAACAGCCTGCCTATGCTCACCTCTGTAACCAGGGACTAAAAGATACAGCCCACGGACGGCGGACTAAGACTGCCCAGAGTGCCCCCGGCGGCAAGACAGGCGCAGGAAAGGCCCAGATCATACTTTTTCTTTTTCATTTCCGGCAACGAGACCGAGGCCATGGTCACGGCCGTGGCCATGGAGTCGCCGCAAACCGCAGCAAAACCGGCGCAGCCGGTTACGGAGGCCACGGCCAGGCCGCCGGGCAGACGGCCCAGCCAGGTGCTGGCCGCCTTGAACAGGTCGCCGCTGATGCCGGAATACAGGGCCAGTTCGCCCATGAGGATGAACATAGGGGCCACGGTAAAGAGGTAAGTGGAGGCCGTGGTGTATGGTCCTATGCCCATCATGGTGATGGCCGGCTTTATGTTGGGATAGACAATGACCATGCCCAGGGCGCCCATGAGGGCCATGCCAACGCCTATTGGCATGCCCAGCATGAGCAGGGTCATGAGCATGAGCATGCCCAGCCCGCCGATGAGCAGTTTGTTGGAAACAATCGGCAGGGTTTTGACGAACCAGGGGCTGTACAGAAAGCAGCCGGCCAGGACTATGACCAGCAGGGCCAGCAGCAGATCCCTGTTGTCCAGCGCCTTGCCCAGGGTAAGCAGCATTTCGCCCAGGAAGGAAACGGCCAGCACCAGGGTGCCCACAGTGGCGAAGCCAACGGCGTAGGTAAGAGGAATACTGAAAACAAAGGTCACTTCATTGCTTTCGAATTTCGCCACCGTGTTCATCCACATGCAGTAGGCCATGACGAAAAAAAGCGCGACCCCCAGGGTGGAATGGAAAAGATCCACAAGCACTCGGACCCTGGCCGGCATGCGCGAGACGAACATGTCCACGATGATGTGGTTGCGTTGGCTTTGGATAAAAGCAAGCGTGCCGAAGGTAAGGAAAACCAGCAGGAGTTCCTCTATTTCTATTACCCCTTCAATGGACACTTGGAAGGCCAGGCGGCTGACCACGTCGAAAAAGGTGGGAAAGGCCATAATGGCCGTGCTGATC
Organism: Desulfovibrionaceae bacterium; assembly: GCA_031547305.1. GTDB lineage: Bacteria > Desulfobacterota > Desulfovibrionia > Desulfovibrionales > Desulfovibrionaceae > JAVBSC01. The sequence goes on along the minus strand of JAVBSC010000094.1, from coordinate 34,618 downwards.
AGGGCGATGTTGTAAAGCCATTTTGAGCAGACCGCGGAGCCGCGGTCCAGAAGTTCGCCCAGGGGAGTTACGAGTGCAGCCATATTTTTTCCTTCTCAAGGGTCTTTCGTCCCCTACGGGAGCGCGCGGACATGAAGACCTTTGGGAAGTCTTCCGTCCGGCCCGGCGCGCTGCTTGCGCCGGGCCGGCCATTCAGTCCGTCACATCAGCACGCTCGGCAGCCAGGTGGCTATGCCGGGGAACACGGTTATAACAAACACTAACAGCAGCATGCCTAAAAAGAACGGAACAACGTTTCGGAATATGTGCATCATGGGCACGTCCGTGGCGATGGAACTGAGAGCAAAGACGTTTATGCCCACGGGCGGAGTGATTTGGCCCATTTCCATGAGTATGACCGTGACCACCCCGAACCAGACCGGGTCGAACTGCAACGCTTCAATAGTGGGGAAAAGCGCCGGCAGGGTCAGCAAAATCATGGGAATGACGTTCATGATGCAGCCCATGATGATGTAAAAGATCACAATGGCCACAAAAATCACGTAACGGTTGACGTCAAGGGACGTGATAACCTCGGAGAGCATGAAGGGCAGGCGCGTGGCCGCGAAGAAGTAGCCCATGATGCCCACGCCGATCAGAATGAACACCAGTTTGGCGGTAATCAGGGTGGCGGATTCCACGGCGCTTTTCGCCTTGGCGTAATCCAGCCTGCGCCGCCCCAAGGCGTAAATGAGCGTGCCCACAGCGCCCACGGCCCCGCCTTCGTTGGGGCTGAATACGCCGGTCAGGATGCCGCCCAGGATCACGACGATCAGGATCAGCATGGCGAATATGCCCTTGGTGGCGGCGATCTTTTCCTTAAAGGTGGAGGATTCGCCCGGAGGGGCCATGCTCGGGTTGCGCTTGGCTATGAACACAACCGTGAAGATGAAAATCAGGGCCAGCAGGATGCCTGGAATGATGCCGGCCACAAAGAGCTTGCCCACGCTCACTTCCGTGACCAGGGAATAAAATATGAAGCCCACGGAAGGCGGAATAAGAATGCCCAGGGTGCCCCCGGCGGCCAGGCAGGCGCAGGAAAGCCCCAGGTCGTACTTCTTCTTGCGCATTTCCGGCAGGGACACGGAAGCCATGGTCACGGCCGTGGCCATGGAGTCGCCGCACACCGCGGCAAAGCCGGCGCAGCCGGTTACTGAAGCCACGGCCAGGCCGCCTGGCAGACGGCCCATCCAGGTGCTGGCAGCCTTGAAGAGATCGCCGCTGATGCCGGAATACAAAGCCAGCTCACCCATAAGGATGAACATGGGCGCCACGGTGAACAGGTAAGTGGAAGCCGTGGTGTAGGGTCCGATTCCCAGCATGGTCATGGCCGGCCGGAAGTTCGGGTAGACGATGATCATGCCCAGGGCGCCAAGAATGGCCATGCCCACGCCTATGGGCAGGCCGATCATCAGCAGGCCCAGCATCATGAGCATGCCCAGGCCGCCGATGAGCAGCCTGTTCTGGGCTATGGGCAGGTCTTTCACGAACCAGGGGCTGTAAATGAAGCACAGGGCCAGGATGATGACCAGGGCGGCCAGAATCGCGTCCCGGTTGTCCACGGCGTCGCCGATTTTGATGAGCAGCTCGGCCAGGTAGGAAACAGACAGAACCGCTGTGCCGATGGTGGCGAAAGCCACGGCATAGCCCAGGGGAATGTTGAACACGAAGGTCACTTCGTTGCCGCTGAACTTGTCCAGCATATTGCGGCCCATGCAATACGTCATTACCGCGAAAAGCCCCGTGCCAAGGGTGGAGTTGAAAATATCCGTGAGCACGCGCAGGCGGGCCGGCATGCGCGCCACCAGCATATCCACGATGATGTGCCCGCGCTGGCTCTGAATAAAAGCCAAAGTGCCGAAGGTGAGGAAGACCAGCAGGAGTTCCTCTATTTCTATCACTCCTTCAATGGAAATACCGAAGGCCAGGCGGCTGACCACGTCAAAGGTGGTGGGAAAGGCCATGATGGCTGTGCTGATCAGTGCCACGACATAGAGCCATTTTGAGCAGATCGCTGACCCGCGATCCAGGGTTTCTCCTAAAGGCGTGATAAAGGCGGCCATTTTTTTCTCCCTAAAAGTGGTCTTCATGAATCCCGCCCCAAGGACGGGCAATATCGACATGGCGCCCGGAAGCCGGATACCCAGCTCTCCAGACGGGTTCAACAAACCCGAATCCATGCAGAATCCACTTTTGCTCATTCCCTGGCCACTTCCGGTGTGAGTCGCCCCTCCGCCCACAGGGGCAGGCACGGCACGATTGGCGCCGCCTTCAGATCCTTGCCGCCTAGCTTCTTTATTCGCACTTCGCAGGACAGAGCCATGGCGGTACGCCAGCGGTCCTGTTGGGCCGCGGCCAAATCTATGGTCGCGTGCCCAAGCCTGGTCAGAAAATCGTGTTCCGTCTCTCCCCCGACTTCCGGGGCTTGCCCGGGCGCCGGCGATTTTTCGCTTTGGCCGGCTTGAAGCGCGCCGACTGAAGCGCCTGGCAAGAGCTCGGTCGTGTTCCGTTTCTGGCTAAAAGCCGAAGAATCAAAACCGCCGGACCATACGGTCCCGCTTATGGCATTGGGAATATGCGTTCCGGCCAAAGGCGCGAAAGCCTCGGCGCGGGCCAGGCCGGCCGCCAGAGCAAGCGCGGCCAGACACAATATTCCTTTAAAAATGCGCTTCATTGCCAGATATGCCTTCAAATTTTGATCAACCCGAATATGAATCCGGTTTAGCCTTTGCCCGGCCCGGCCGGGCAAAGGCTTGTTTCTTGCTACTTTTTGGCTACTTCTTCCGCAAACTTCTTGCCCATTTCCTTATGCCATTCCAGCATGGGACGGGCTTCCTTCAGGCCCTTGCCTTCCATCTTTTTGATCCAGGCTTCGTGAATGGGGGCGGTGGCCGTGCGCCAACGGTCCATTTCCTTGTCGTCCAACTCAATAAAAGTATGCCCTTTCTTGGTCATGAGTTCACGATCCGCCCTGGCGCCGTCGTCCAGAGACTTGCCGGACCAGCGGGCCATTTTTTCGCCGGAGTTTTTTTCAAACACGGCCTGGATGTCCGGGGGCAGGGACTTCCAGACGTCCCAGTTCATACCCATGACGAAATTGGTGACCATAAGATTGCAGAGAGTGGTATACTTGGCGGCTTCCTCTATTTTAAGAGAGCGCACCGGGGCCAGTGGGCAGAGCACGCCGTCGGCCATGCCGCGCTGCAAGGACATATAAGTGTCTATGGTGGCCACCTGAATGGGTGAAGCGCCCAGGGCGCGGATGACGTCCATGATGGAGGGGTACCAGCCGATGAGCTTCATGCCCTTGAGGTCTTCCAGCTTTTTGACCGGTTTGGTGGTATGCAGTACAAAGGGGGCGGAAGCCCACTGCCAGAGCACCTTCACGCCTTTCTCCTCATTCTGCAGGGCCGGAAACTGCTGATAGCCGGCCCAGGAAAGCAGACTGCCGGCTTCCGCATTGGAGGTGAGCAGGGGCAGGTCCAGCACTTCGGCATAGGGGAACTTTCCGGGCGTGCGGCTCTGGCCGGTGCCGCCTATGGCCACCACGCCGGATTCCGTGGAGGTGAAGATCTCCGGCTCAGGGCAGATGGTGCCGGTGTTGTAGAACTGAATGTTGACCCGGCCGCCCGTTTCTTTTTTGATGGTCTCAATCCACGGGAAATACACGTTGATGGTGGTGGGGTGTTTGTCGTTGTACGCCGCCGTAAACGCCAAGTCCCAGGTTTTTTCCGCCGCCCGTGCCACTCCGGCGGACATAAGCAGTACAGACAGGCAGAGAATGAACAGAACGCTCCGTTTCATGCATAACCTCTTTGCGTTAAAAGTCTTTTCAGTCCACAGCGTTGTTTAACACCAATAGCGATTCTTGCCGGGCAAAGGCGCCGGCGGCTACTTCTTTGCCACTTCCTCGGCGTATTTTTTACCCATTTCCTTGTGCCAGTCCAAAATGGCCCTGGCCTCATTCAATCCCTTGCCTTCCATTTTTTTGACCCAGGCTTCGTGGATAGGGGTTACGGCCGCGCGCCAGCGATCCAACTCCTTTGCGTCCAACTCTATAAAGGTGTGGCCGGCCTTGGCCAGGATTTCCCGGTCCGCGGCCGCGCCCTGATCCAGGGACTGTCCGGACCAGCGGGCCATTTTCTCCCCGGAGTATTTGTTGAACACGGCCTTGATGTCGTCCGGCAGAGAATTCCAGACGTCCCGGTTCATACCCATGACGAAGTTGGAAACCATGAGGTTGCACAGGGTGGTATAGCTGGTGCCTTCATTTATTTTAAAAGAACGCACCGGAGCCAGAGGGCAGAGAACGCCGTCGGCCATGCCGCGCTGCAGGGACAGGTAAGTGTCCGTGGTCGCCACCTGAATTGGCGAAGCGCCCAGGGCGCGGATTACATCCATGATGGTGGGATACCAGCCGATAATCTTCATGCCTTTGAGGTCTTCCAGGCTTCTGACCGGCTTTTTGGTGTGCAGCACAAAGGGAGCCGACGCCCACTGCCAGAGCACCTTCAGCCCCTTCTCCTCGTCCTGCAGGGCCTTGAAGTGCTCGTATCCGGCTTGGGAAAGCAGACTGCCGGCTTCCGCGTTGGAAGTCAGAAGTGGCAGATCGACGACTTCCGCATAGGGGAATTTGCCCGGCGTGCGGCTTTGCCCGGTGCCGGCAATGGTTACCACGCCGGATTCAGCGGAGGAGAACATTTCCGGTTCCGGGCAGATGGTGCCGGGGTTAAAATTCTGGATGGTCACCCGGCCGCCTGTTTCCTTGTTTATGGCTTCGGCCCAGGGAAACCAAACGTTTATGACTGTGGGGTGTTTGTCGTTGTATCCGGTGGTCAGGGACATTTCCCACTTTTTTTCCGCCGCGCCGGCAGCGCCGGCGGTCAGTATCAGAACCATCGTGCAGAGCAGGGTAAAAAAATTACTTCTCATAACTTTAATCCTCCGGCTTAAAAAGTTTATTCAAAGCCTTGCGGCCGCATTTTTACCGGCAGGCGGCGCGCCAGCGTAAAACTCCCGGCCCGCTTTTGCCCCAAGCTGCTTTTTCGCCACTTCCCCAGGGCATTTCTTGCCTGTTTCCTTGCGTCAGTCCAAAATTGGCGGCTTCCCCAAAACCTTTGCCGTCCGACTTTTTAACCCTGGAATAACAGCATTTTCACTTTATCACTTCGCCAACACGATTTTATTCTGATAAAATCCCCAGAAAAGAATACCAACTCCTAGTCCTTTTTTTCACATATATTATTCCGTAAAGGCAAGGACTGTCACAAATGCGACATTTCAGAGGAAATTTCTGGTGCTGGAAAGTATTTCAAGCATAATATAGTTATATTATTGCAAAAAATATCTTATTGATTTTCTCCGATATGCGATGGGCAGGATTCCGGCTGAATTTCTTTGTAGGTTTTGCCTAAAAAGGGGTCCCGATTCCAGGGCATACGGCCTAAAATAACCCGCATGGCGCAGATGCCGGTAAAACCGGCAAACAACTGCCCGGCCGCCAGAAACACGGCCAGCCAGAACAGCTGGGGCGCGAACAGGCTCAGGAACAAGACGAACAGGATCAGCCCGCCCGCGGCTATAAGCACCTGGTCGGACATTCTGGGCGGCAGGCGCAACGCGACCACGGGCAGACCGGCCTTTTTCCAGGCCTCCAGCCCGCCGTTCAGGATATAAGCGCTGGAGAATCCCCGATCCGCCAAAAGCAGGGAATTGTTCAGGGCGCGCCGGCCGTTGCGGCATACAAATATGGCCGCGCGCCGTTCATTTTCAGCCAGCGGCAAATAGGCCAGGGCCGTGACCGGGGCCAGGCGGGAATCTTTGATATGCTCCCGCAGGTATTCGTCGGACTCGCGAATGTCGATCAGCACCGCCCGGCCGTCTTCCACCATTTCCCGGGCTTCAAGCGGTTCTATAAGATTGAGCGCCCCGCCGGGCACTTGTTTGGATAAGTTTGGAAAAGCGTTGCTCATGGTCCCCTCCTTATCGGATTGCCAAAGGCGTTCCGCACGGCTTTCTTTTGTTATTATAATAACAAAGAAATGGGATAAGTCCATTTATAAAGCGATTCAATTTGCAACGTTTTATTTGATGACAACTCCCGCAAGGCCGGGGTTTGTGAAGATGCGCCCACTCCGGCGCTTTGCGGCGGCGATGAATGCCGCCTGCGCCTTGTGGGGCGGGCTGTTGCCAAAGAAGACTGTGTCAACAGTCCTAAGATTAGATTAGCGTTTTCACTGTTAATCTGAATCTAATTGCCGCTGCCGGGACTTGAAGCTTCGTCCAGAAGAAACACAATCGAATAATATGGAATGCCGCTGTGCAAAGAAAGGCCAATCTGGCAGGTCCGGCTGGTGGAGTATCCGGCTTCGCAGCGGCTGACCTGCAGGCGCAGGCTTTGCAGCGCGGAAGAGTTCAATTCCGGGTGGGTAAAACCCTTGTCACCGGCAAAACCGCAGCAATCCACGCCTTCAGGCACCACTACCTCCCGGGCGCAACGTCGGGCCAAATCCGCCAGTTTATCCGCCAGACCCATTTTGCGTATGGAGCAGGTGGCGTGCACGGCCACGTTCTTGGGCAGCACTCTGAACTTAAGGCGCTCCGCCAGATGCTCCAGGGTGAATTCCACCGGTTCATAAAAGCGCAGGCTCTTGCTCAAAGTTTCCTTCATGTGCAGCAGACAGGGGCTGGTTTCGCTGAGCACCGGGATCTTGCCGCCCTCGCTGGCCGCCATCAGGGCGGATTCCAGCTCGTCCCGCTTCATCCGCGCCGCTCCGGTCAGCCCTTTGCTGGCAAAGGCCATGCCGCAGCATAAAGATTCCACCTTGTCCGGGATGACCACATCATACCCCGCCTTGAGCAGCAGGCTGATCATGGCTTGCGGTTCGCCGCGCCTGTCCAGGTGCTCCGGCCCTGGCCCCATGTTGCGGCTTATGCAGCTCGGCAGGTAGACAACCATAGGATTGCCCTCTTTTGGATCCGGCGGATGGGGAAGAGGTTCGCCGCCTTTGGGCATGGCCCGGTTCCAGGCCGGGAGAATATCCAGACTGGCCAGGCGCAGCAGCCGGGAGCCATTTTCCAGAACGCTCTGCCCCAGCGCCCGGCTCAGGCCGTCCACGCCGTCCAGCAGGCCGGAGGCGGCCCGGCAGGCCCCGCCAAAATGCCGGGCGATGAAGAAGGCCGTTCCTGTAGCCGCGCCACCGGCCGCATTTTTGCGCAGATCCTTTATGAAGGCCCCGGTGTTGATGCCGGCCGGGCAGCGCAGGGCGCACAAGCCGTCCGCCGCGCAGGTGGCCTTGCCGGCATAGGCGTAACTTTTTTCCAGGCCGTTCCGGCCCCGGCCGGCTATTTCCCGCCAGGCCGTAATGCGTTGGCGCGGGGTAAGCGTCAATCCGCGCGAAGGGCAGACGGATTCACAGAATCCGCATTCCGTGCACTTATCGATAAGCTCATGCGCCAGCGGCAGGGGTTTTATATTTTTCAGGTGGATTTCCGGATCCTGGTTCAGAATCACACCTGGATTGAGTATATTCAGCGGGTCCAGGAGTTTTTTCACCCTGAGCATGATGCTCTTGGCCGCCGCTCCCCACTCCAGTTCCACAAAGGGGGCGATATTGCGGCCCGTGCCGTGTTCAGCCTTCAGGGAGCCGTCGTACCTGGAGGTGATCATGGCGCAGAGGTCGCGCATGAAAGCCGCGTAGCGGGCCAGTTCCGCCGGATTGTTAAAGTCCTGGGTGAACACGAAATGCAGGTTGCCGTCCAGGGCATGGCCAAAGATCGGGGCCAGGGCGTATCCGTGTTCATCAAACAGCCCCTGCAAAGCCAGGGCGGCTTCCGCCAGATTCTCCAGAGGCACGGCGAAATCTTCTATAACCAGAGATGTGCCGGCCGGCCGCATTGCCCCGACCGAGGGCAGAATACCTTTGCGAATGCGCCAGAGCGCCTCGTATTCCGCCGGATTGGCGGTAAAATACGGCGGTCGCAGCAAAGGCTGTTTGGCCAGGGCCTTGGTTATGGCCTTGATGTCGCTTTTAAGTTTTGCCTGCGTGGCCGCCCGTGTTTCCACCAGCAGGGAGCAGACATCGCCCGCCAGGTCCTTCAGCCCCGGCGGCAGGCCGTGTTGGCCTTCCACGGAGCGCAGAGAGGCGCGGTCCATCAGCTCCACGGCGCTGACCGGGCTTTCGCGCAACGCGGCCGCGGCCGCGCAGGCCTCGGACACGGTCGGGAAGAGCAGCAGGCCGGAAGCTTTGTGCGGCGGCTCTTCCACTGTGCGGTAAGTGACTTCGGCAATGAATCCCAAGGTTCCTTCGCTGCCCACCATAAGGCGCTGGAGCATTTCAAAGGGATCTTCAAAGTCCACCAGGGCGTTGATGCTGTAGCCGGTGGTGTTCTTGATTCTGAATTTCTTGCTGATGCGTTCGGCCAGGGCGGAATCGGCCAGGATTTGCCGCCGCAAATCCGCCAGACCGTCCAGAATTTCCTCGTGGCTGCGGGAAAACTCCAGGCGGCTCCGCGCGTCCCCGGTATCCAGCAGCGTTCCGTCCGCCAGAATCAGGCGGGAAGAAACAAGGGTTTTGTAGCTGTTGTCCGCCACGCCGCAGCACATGCCGCTGGCGTTGTTGGCCACGATGCCGCCGATTTTGCAGCTGTCTATGGAGGCCGGGTCCGGACCGATCTTGCGGCCGAACGGCGCTAGGATATGGTTGGCCCGGCTGCCGATAATTCCCGGTCGCAGGCTGATCCGCTCCGCCTCCGGACTTACCCGGAAGCCTTCCCATCCGCGGCTCAGGCGCACGAGCACGGAGTCCGTGATCGCCTGGCCGGACAGGCTGGTGCCGGCGGCCCGGAAAGTTACCGGGATTTTCAGGCGTCCGGCCAGGCGCAACAGCGCGCTGACCTCGGCCTCGTTCTCCACATCCGCCACTATTTTCGGGGTCAATCGGTAAACGCTGGCATCCGTGCCGTAGGCGAGGGTGCGCAGGGTGTCGGTATAAATGCGCCCCTTGGGCAATATTTCCTTAAGAGCCTTGTGAAATTCCAGATAAGAGCCGCTCAGCATGAACTCTCTCCTTTGGGCGGAAAACGCCGGGAAGTGGAAATATTCAGCGGGTTCAATTCGTGTGTAACATATGATGCCGCGCGCCGCAAAAAAATAACGCCCCAGACAAGAGATTCCGCCCGAATTTTTATGCCCAAGTTTTACGCTTGTTTTTTTGCATGTTCAGGCATACAGCTCTCCAAATCCCCTCCCCCCAGAAATCAATCTTTGGAGTTTGTAATGGAAGCCTGCGCGCCAAGCCGCCTTGCGGCCGTTTGTTTTGTCCTGCTTTTTATTTTTTCCGCAGGCGCGGCTCTGGCCGCGCCGCCGGCCTGGCGCGACGTCACCCCGGTGGAATCCACCACCAAAAAAGTGCCGCCCAGCGTGGATTATTCCCTGCGTTTCGCCTGGAGCAACACGCAGATCCTCAACTTTTCCGCCCCCATGATCAGGGCGGACGCCGTGGGACAGGCTCTTTCCTCCGGCGAGTTGCCGTTGACGATTACCCCGGATCTGGGGTGGAGCGGCGCCTGGCTGGATGACAAAACTCTGCAGCTCTACAACAAAAAACGCCTGCCCCTGGCCACTACTTTTAAATATACGCCCCGGACGGAGCAAAAAAGCCTGGAAAATATCCCGCTCAAGAACGTTAAGGAATACACCCCGTATCAATTCCGGGTATCCGAGGACCTCAGGCAGATAAACTGCGCGGCGGACGGAACACTGACCTACGCCATCGCTTTTATCAACGGCCGTGTGGACCCGGCGGACCTTAAGGACAAGCTGCTCGTTCAGGAAGAAATTCCCCAGCGCCAAGGCGGATCCAAGGACAGCGCGGATGCCGCTGAAGAAATGCGCAAACTGCCGGTGCTTTCCGCAAGCGCCAAGGACGGCAAGCCGGATTACGCGCTTACCTTCACCATAAAACCGGAAAACTGGTCCCGGTCGATCCGGGTAACTCTGCCTGCCGGCTTCGCCAGCGTGGACGGCCCCACCGGCATTGTGGAAAACGCCCTTTGGCGAGGTATCCAGCCTTCCAGCCTGCTGGACGTGAAAGCCGTGGAAAGCCGGCAGAGCGACAGCCCACCGTGGGAACGCCATATCCGCGTGAGCACCGGCAAGCCGGTAAAACCGGAAGAATTGGCCAAATATCTGCAACTCGCCCCGGAAATGAGCTTTAAAATTGAAGAGGAAGCCAAGGGCAGCTATCTGATCAAGGGCGACTTTACCACCCGGCCCAGGGTGAGCGTGACCGTGCAAAAAGGCTTGCAAAACGCGGAGCGCAACGGCCTGCTGCTGCGGCCGTACACTGAAGTGGTCACCTTTGAGGATTTCCGGCCCAGCCTGGCCCTGGGCGAACAGGGCAGCGCGCTTTCTCCCGGCCGCCCCTTGCGCGTGCCCCTGACCAGCATCAACGTGAACCGCGTGCAGGCCACCCTGCGGGAAATGCCGGAGCAAAGCCTGCCCCTGATGGCCATGGGTTTTTACGACTCCTACCGTTACCAGCTTTCCGATCAGATCGCCTCGCGCACGGCGGATGTGAACGGCGTGGTCAACCGCATTTCCGAGCGCAGCATCGACATTAAGGATCTGGCCGGGGATCGCAAGGGGATTTTTTTCCTGACCGTGGTGGACGCCAGCAATCCGGAAGACACGCCAAGCGACGACCTGGAAAGCCCGTCCCGTGATTCCAACCGCAACGACGGTAAAATCGCTCCGGCCCAAAAATCATCTGACCAAGAATACGACGAGGAGGAGGAATACAATAACCACAGCGGCGCCGGAAGCGGCTCCAGGCGCAAGACTCAGAAGCTGATTGTGGTCTCGGACATCGGCCTGGCCGCCCGGATGATGCCGGATAAGCTGACGATATGGGCCAACTCGATTGCCACGGCCGAACCGTATGCAAAAGCAAAAGTCCGCGTGTTTTCACGCTACAACACTCTGCTGGCCGAAGGAGCGACCGACTCCGAAGGCCTGTTCGTCCTTGATTTGAAAAATGCCGCCGGGCCGGCTCTGATACTGGTGTCCACCCCGGCCAAGCCGGGTTTGGACTATAAATCCTCAAACACCGCCTATGACGATATCAACTATCTGAAGCTGGAGCGCAACCTCACGGAAGGGGGCGGGTTTGACACCAGCGGCAAACCATATCTGACCGAGGGTTACGAAGCCTTCTGCTACACCCCGCGCGGCGTGTACCGGCCGGGCGAGACCGTACCCTTCCGGGCCCTTTTGCGCGATGCGGCCATGAAGGCCCCCACGCCTTTCCCCGTGACCTGGAAGGTCTTTTCCTCCACCGGCCGCACGGCCGGGCAGGGCAGCGCCATGCTCAGCCCGGCCGGCGGGGCTGCCTTCAGCCTGGAGCTGGTGCCTGGCGCGCCCACCGGCGAATACACCATGGAAGTCTACCTGCCAGGCCAGGAAAAAAGCGCGGCCCTGGGGCGTGTGGCCTTCAGCGTGGAGGACCTGGCCCCGCCGCGCCTTGAGCTTGCCCTTACGCCAAACGCCCCGGTGCTGACCGGGGCGGACGAACTGGCGCTGTCCGTGGACGCCAGGTATCTGTTCGGCGCGCCGGCCGCGGAAGCGGAATGGGAAGCTTCCCTCAGCCTCCAGCCCCTGGTCTTCAGCCATCCGGACTGGAAGTCCTTTGATTTTCCGCCGCCCAACAGCCGCTATAAAACCAGCAGGGGCGACGATGTTTCCGGCATGCTGGACGAGGAAGGCCACGCCGTCATTACCCTGGCTCCGGGCGCGGACTACGGGGAAAGCGCCCAAATGCTCAGCTACGCCGTGCGGGTCAAAGAAGACGGCGGACGCTGGGTGGCCAAGGCCATCAGCATCCCATACTTCCCCAAGCCGGTGCTCCTGGGGTACGAGCCGCCGCGCCAGGACTTTACGGCCAACTCCGCCTGCTCCATCCGTCTGGCCGCGGTCACGCCCCAGGGCAAGGCCGCGCCGCTGGAATCCCTTAACGTCAAAGTCCTGTTCGACAAGGAATACTACTCCCGTTCCGAGCGCGGTTATGACGAGGCCACGGAAAGCCGGGAAATCCTCAAGCAATCCCTCAAGCTGGACAATGGCCTGGCCACGCTGAACTTTACGCCCAAGGAGGAAGGCCGCTACCGCATCGTCCTGCGCGACGAATCCTCGGACACGGAACAAACCCTAGCCCTGCGCGTCTGGCCTGGTCTGGTCGGTTCTGAAGCCGGCGCTTCCCCGCTCATCGACCGGGTTATGCTGGGGTGGGACAAGCCCCGGTATGTTCCCGGCGAAACCGCCAGACTCACGGTGCGCAGCCCCTTTGCCGGAAAACTCCTGCTGGTGGTGGAAAACGACAAGGAACGCCTGCGCCGCGTCATAAAGCTGGAAAAAGAAGAACAGACCATCGACTTCACGGTTTCCGACGCCATGGGCCCCAACGCCTACTGCTCAGTCTGGGTGATCCGCCCGGTGCTGGAAAACGAGAAATGGGCCGCGCACCGCGCCTTCGGTCTGGTCCCCCTGCTGCTGGACAAAGCCGGCAACCGCATCAACGTGGCCATTGACGCGCCCGCGCGTTTCCGGCCCAAAAGCGATTTGCCGGTCAGCGTCAAGCTTACGGATGCCAAAGGCGCGCCTCTGGTCGGGGAAGTCACCGTGTCCCTGGTGGATGAGGGCCTGCTCAGCCTGACCAACCATAAAACGCCGAATCCATTCGCCTTCTTCTCGGCCAAACGGGCCATGCTGGGCAAAGGCTACGACCGCTACGACGAACTCATGCCCCTGTCCGCCCGCGCTCCCCTGAGCTTTGAGGCGGGCGGCGACGGCATTGACGATGACGAGGCCGGCACTGCCGCGCCTGTAACCCGCAAGCTGGAGCTTCTGACTATTGTGCGGGAAACCGTGACCACCGACGCCGGGGGAAAGGCCACCCTCACTCTTTCCTTGCCGGAATACAGCGGCAAGGGCCGGCTTATGGCGGTGGCCGCCAGCCCGTCCGCCGTGGGCAGCGCGGCCGCCAACGTTCAGATCGCCCGCGACGTGACCGTGGAGGTCACCACCCCGCGCATGGTCGCGCCAGGCGATACCTTTATCGTGCCCGTGCTGCTCTACGCCACGGACAACGCCCCGCGCACCGCCACCATAACGGTGACCACCGAAGGCCCTCTGGCGGTGCAGGGGCAGAACAGCTTTAAACTCGAATTGGGCGGCAAGATCTCCAAACAGAGCCTGGTCCTGCCGGTCAAAGCCCTGAACGAGTCCGCCCCGGCAGCCCTGCGCATCAACACCAGCCTTACCGGCAGCCAGGATCCGCCATTTGAACAGCGCCTGGAAGTGCCGGTGCGGCCGCCCTTTGGCCGCCAGATTATAGCCGGCGGCGGCGTGGTGCGCGGCAAAACGCCGGAAACCATCACCCTGGCCGGGGATTTCCTGCCCGGCACGCAGCGGGTCAAACTGTCCTTTGCCGATTCCCCAGGCATCAGCCTGACCGGCGCCCTGGACTATTTGCGGGAGTACCCGCACGGCTGCCTGGAACAGACCGTTTCCACCACCTGGCCCTTCCTGGGCGCGCCGGCCCTCTTGCGTTCCCAGGACCCGGAACTGGCGGATAACGAAAGCTACAAGCGCGCCCTGGATTACGGCCTGCGCCGCGTGCTCTCCATGCAGCGGCCGGACGGCTCGTTCTCCATGTGGCCGGGCGAAAACCAGTATAATTCCAAACCCTATGCCTGGGGTTCCGCTTACGCCACGCACCTTTTGCTGGAAGCGCGCAATCAGGGAGGCGGCCTGGTCCCGGCGGACGCATACAGCGCGGCCGTCAAATGGCTGAAGCGCTATCTGTCCTCGCCGCTCCGCCCCCGCGACGGCACCGGCTACGGCCTGGGCTACGAACTGAGCACCAGGGCCTATATGGCTTACGTGCTCACCCTTAACGGCGAGCCGCCCTTGGGCTGGATGCAGTTTTTGACCGACCAGGGCAGCACGCTGAATACCTCGGCCAGGATCTTCCTGGCCGGCGCCTACGCCCTGGCCGAAGGCAAGCCGGACGCCCTGCGCAAGCTGGGCCAGGAACCCTTTAAAGACGGCGGTTACGGCTGGAGTTATGAAAGCCCGGCCCGCAACGAATCCCTGCGCCTGCTCATGTGGGTGCACGCGGATCCTTTTGCCCCGGAAAGCGCCGCCATGGCGAGCCGGGCGATCGAGGCCGGCGCCCAAAAACAGTTCGCCAACACTCAGGAAAACGCCATGGCCGTGCTGGCCCTGGGCCGCTATATGGAAAAAACCGCCGGCAGCCGGGAGCCCTACCTGGCCACGGTCAAAACAGCCGCCGCCACCTTGGGGACCTTTAAACAGGGCGACACGCCAACCTTCGGCACCAAGGCCATCTTGCCGGACAACAAAAAGCCTGGCCCGATCACCGTCAGCCTGGCCGGCGAAAACGGCAAGGAAACCCAGGCCGCGGTCTACTACTCCTGGGTCAGCAGCGGCGTGCCCCAGAGCGCCCCGCCGGCCAAAGAACAGGGTTTGCGCCTGCTCCGGCGCTGGACCCCGGCTTCTTCCGCTAAAAATATCGATTTCTATTCCCGCGACGCGGAAAAGAAACTCCTTCAGAAAACCGCTGACATCACGGTCAAGCACGGGGAAAAAATTCACGTCACCCTGTACATTGAAGCCTCGGAAGACATGAACAGCCTGGTGCTTACGGATATCGCCCCTGGCGGCTTTGAGCTGGAAAACCCCCGCCTGACGCCAAAGCCGGACAACGCGGACAGCGACCCGGCCGACAGCCCGGATCTGCGGGACGGCTGGGAAAGAGCGAACGACACCCCACCCTTCGGCGGCTTCACCCTGCTCAACGGCCTGGAAGGAGTGCGCGCCGAACTGCGCGACGACCGTCTGGTGCTCTTTGTCAACCAACTGCCCAAACGCTCCGTGTTCACCTACAGCCTGCGCGCCGTGAGCAAAGGCGATTTCATCATTCCGCCCCTCAGCGCCGAAGGCATGTATGATACCGCCAAACAAGCCCTGACCTTGTCCGGAAAGGCGAAGATCGAATAGGATTTGACGTTGGGGAGGCGAAGCCTCCCCAACGTCAAATCAAAATACAATATGTTTCGTAAACTATTCTATATTGTTACCATGAGCGGGCTGCTGGGAGCTGCGGTTCTGGTGGCGTTTTTTTATGTTACGCCCTCAGCGCTGCCGGAGGCCACGTCCTGGCCGGTTTCGCCCGCTTTGCTGGATCGGGAGGCGCGGTTGTTCCATACCCGGTTGTCGGAGGCGCAGGAGTATTGTTTGCCGGTGCCGCTGGAGGCGATGGGGCGTTGGTTGCCTATGCTGGCCGTGGAAGTGGAGGACAGAAGGTTTTACAGCCATGCGGGCGTGGATTTTCTGGCCCTGGGCCGGGCCTTGGGGCAGAATTTGCTGAGCGGAAGGAGGGTATCCGGGGCTTCCACCATCACCAGCCAGTTGGTCAGAATATCTTTGCCGCGCGAGCGCAGCCTGGCGACAAAGGCCAGGGAATTCGTCCAGGCTGTGGATCTGGAGCGGAAGCTGGACAAAGAGCGGATTCTGGAGTTGTATTTGAATCGTGCGCCGCTGGGTGGGCCGTTCCGGGGAGTGGAAGCCGGGGCCAGGGGCTACTTTGGCAAAAGCGCGCGGGATTTGACTTTGTCGGAAGCCGCCTTGCTGGTGGCCATGTTCAAGGGGCCGACTTTTTACCGCCCGGATTTGAACCCCAAGGGACTCCTGGAGCGGCGTGATTTTATTTTGCAAAGTCTGGCGGAGCGCGGGAGGATCAGCGAGGACCGGCTAAGGCTGGCCAGGCTGGAAACACTTCCGCCGGGTCAGGCCGCTTTGCCGGCGGAGCATCGCCACTTCGCGGATCGTACCCTGGCCGCTCTGCCGGCGGATTACTGGCTTAAGGGCGGAAGCCCGGTCCATTCCAGCCTGGACCCTCAGGCCCAGCGCCTGCTGAACCAGGCGCTTATGGAAAATCTGACGGCTTTTCCGCCTTCGGTCACCGGCGCGGGGATTATAGTGGATAACAAGAGCGGCGCCGTGCTGGCATACAGCGGCAACGCGCGCTTTGACCCCGCCGGCGGGAAACATTGGGTGGACTGCGGCGCGGCCGGACGATCCCCGGGATCGGCCCTGAAGCCGTTTATCTATCTGGAAGCCCTTGAGCAGGGTCTGCTGGTGCCCGGCAGCATGCTGGCGGACACCCCGCTGTCGTTTGGCGGCTCGGCGCCCAGAAACTTTGACCGTCTGTATCGTGGACCGGTGCCGGCCAGGCAGGCCCTGGCTGATTCTTTGAACGCTCCGGCCGTGCGGGTGCTGCGCCTGGCCGGCGGCGAATCCGCCCTGCACCGTTTGCGCGGCCTCGGCTTCGGCCAGATCAGACAAAACGCGGCCCATTACGGCGATTCCCTGGTCCTGGGGGGCTGCGAGGTCTCTTTGCTGGAACTGGCCCAGGCCTATACTGTCCTGGCCAATTTTGGCGCGGCGCGGCGCTTGAGCTTTATAAGCGCGGCCCAAAACCCGGAGTCCCAGCTATTTACGCCGCGGCCGTTCAGAGCCGGCGCCGCTCCGGATTTCCCCGGCCTTAAAAATATGGAAACGGGCCGCTATTTTTCCGCCCCGGCCGGGTATCTGGTTACCGGCATGCTGGCGGACATGGGGCGTTTCCCCTTTGGCCAGCGGGAAACCCTGACCCAGCAAGGCCGCCGGGCAGCCCTGAAAACCGGTACTTCCTACGGCCTGCGCGACGCCTGGGCCTGCTCCTATACTCCGGAACATACCGTGATCGTCTGGCACGGCAACGAGGACGGCGCTCCGGACGAAAACCTGGTGGGTATTTCCGGCGCGGCTCCGGCCGCCTTGCGGGTGCTGCGCGACATTCCCATGCGCGAGCCCAGGCGTTGGTTCGCCAGGCCAGCTGGGGTGGAAACATTCACCGCCTGCGCGCTTTCCGGCAAGCCGGCCGCGCCGTTCTGCCCGCAGATCGTCATTGGCGAGCGCATTGCCGGGCTCAGCCAGACCGTGCCCTGCAACCTGCACCGGGAAAACCGCGACGGGCTTCTGACCATTCTGCCGCCGGAACTGGAGGAATATGCCCGTCTGCGTTCATTGGCCTCAAGCCGCAAAAGCGCCATAGACATAACCTCGCCCAGGGCCAAGGCCCGCTTTTACTTAAATCCGGCCGCACCGGAGCAAAAAATAAACCTGGCCTGCGAGGGCGCCGCCGGCCAGGTTTACTGGTTCATCAACCGTGAATTCTACGCCGCGCAGGAAGCCGGCCGTCCGTTGCTCTGGCCCATGCGCGGCGGAGCCTTTACCGTATCCCTGATCGATTCCGAGGGCCGTAGCGCCGCCAGCAGCTTCGAGGTGCTGGACGTTACGGCTCGCGAGGCCGTGCCGCTGAATTTCGGGCGGTAATCCGCCAAACTATTTCTGGGCTTCCGGGAACAGTTCCCCGGCCATTTCGCGCAGCTTGTATTTTTGTACTTTGCCGCTGGCGGTCAGGGGGTAGGATTCCACAAAGGCGATGTAGCGCGGTACCTTGTGCCAGGCGATGCGGCCGCGGCAGAAGTCGCGCACATCTTCCGGGGCAAGTTCGGAGTTTTCCTTCTTGATGATGAAGGCCCCGACTTCCTCGCCGTACCTGCGGCTGGGCACGCCCACCACCTGCACGTCCAGCACTCCGTCCAGGCCGGACAGGAATTCCTCCACCTCGCGCGGGTAGATGTTTTCCCCGCCCCGGATGATCATGTCTTTGATGCGGCCGTTTATGACCAGATAGCCTTCCTCGTCCATCACTCCCAAATCGCCGGAACGCAGCCAGCCGTCCTTGGTTATGGCGTTGGCGGTGGCTTCCGGCATTTTGTAGTAGCCTTTCATGACGTTGTAGCCCCGGCACTGCACTTCGCCCTGGGTTCCTCTGGGCGCTTCCGTCTGGCCGGTATCCGGGTCGGCCACGCGCACCTCTATGCCGGGCATGGCCCGCCCCACGGTGCTCACGCGGCGCTCGAACTCCTCGTCCGCATGAGTCTGGCTCATGCCGGGCGAACTTTCGGTAAGGCCGTAAACGATGGTGATTTCCTTCATGTTCATCTGTTCGATGACCCGGCGCATCAGCGGGGCAGGGCAGACGGAGCCGGCCATTATGCCGGTGCGCAAAGAGGAAAAGTCGATCCGGCTGAAGATGCGGTGCTCCAGAATGGCCAGGAACATGGTGGGCACGCCGTAGAGCGCTGTGCAGCGCTCCTCTTCCACGGCGGTCATCACCTGCACCGGATTGAAGGCTTCCAGAATAACCATGGTCACGCCATGGTTCACGCTGGCCATTACCGCCAGCACGCATCCGAAGCAGTGGAACAGCGGCACGGTCAGGCAGAGGCGGTCGTTGTGGGTGAAACGCTGGTGGTAGCCTATCCAGTAGCCGTTATTGCCGATGTTGTTATGCGTCAGCATGACGCCCTTGGGAAAGCCCGTGGTGCCGGAGGTGTACTGCATGTTCACCACGTCATCCGGGTGCACGGAAGCCTTGCGCTCCTCGTATTCCTCATGGCTGATCATGGCGGACAGTCCGATCAACTCCGGAATGGAATACATGCCCCGGTGTTTTTCCATGCCCAGGAAAATTACCCGTTTCAGATGCGGCAGGCGCGGGCTTTTAAGCTGTCCGCGCGGCTGGGAGCGCAGTTCCGGCACCAACTTGTAGACGGTCTGCAAAAAGTCGTGATCCCGGAACCCGTCTATTACCACCAAGTTTTCGCATTCCGAGTGGTTGAGCAGGTATTCCAGTTCGCTTTCCCGATAGCTGGTGTTGACCGTGAGCAGCGGCGCGCCGATGCGGGCCGTGGCGAACATCAGGCTCACCCAGAACGGAACGTTGGTGGCCCAGATGGCCACTTTTTCGCCCTTTTGCACACCCAGGGCCATCAGTCCCTTAGCCAGGTCGTCGGTGGTTTCGCGGAATTCCCGCCAGGTCTGGCGGTAGTCGCGGTCCACGTAGATCACGGCCTCCTGGTCCGGCCAGGCGTCCGCTGTCTGATCCAGGATCTGTCCCAGGGTTCTGTTGCGCAGGACAAAGGGTTCGACTTGCATAGTAGTCCTTGTTAATTTAGGCTTGAGCACGCCCGGAGGGCCGGAGCGGAAGGGCTAAGGATAATAAATCACCGCGTATATGGAACAGGGGTCCGGCCCTTCGGCGCCGACATAGTGCGGCACTATGGAATTGTAATACACCGTGTCGCCCGGCTCCAGAATTTGGGTGTCCTGGCCGTAGATGACGATAAGCCGGCCGGAGGCAACCACAATGAATTCCTCGCCCTGATGTGAGGAAAGGTGCCGCTCGTCTTCCGGTTCCGGCATGATCTCTATGAAAAACGGCTCCAGGTTGCGGTCGCTCTTGCCCTTGCCCAGGCTGAAGTAACGGTAGGCGGCCCGTTTGTTGTGCGAACGCTGCATGAGCAGGTCTGTTTCCCGGTCGTTTTTGCGCACGATTATGGGATCTTTGCAGTGCACGTCGTCCATAAAGGTGCCCAGGCGCACATTAAGCGCCCTGGCCACTTTTTGCAGCGGGCCGATGGAAGGATAGAGGTTTTTTTCCTCCAGATCGCTGATCAGCTCCGGCGTAAGGCCGGAAAGCTCCGCCAGGCGCTCTCTGCTCATTTCCTGGGACTCTCTGAACTTACGCACCCGGGCGCCGATTTTCTTTTCCGCCATGCCAGGCCTCCAAAAAAAATTATAATAAAATTTCCGTTTTGCGATAACGGTCAGTATGTTGCCGGTACAATTGAATTGAATTTATATTCGTAGCGCAACAGGGAGCGTTCTGGCAAGTGATAATGTGGGGCGAAAGCGGCGGAAAGAGGGTGCGTAATGGACGCTCAGGCCCTGGAGTTTTCCGCGCCCGCTAC
This sequence comes from Desulfovibrionaceae bacterium, assembly GCA_031547305.1. Taxonomy (GTDB): domain Bacteria; phylum Desulfobacterota; class Desulfovibrionia; order Desulfovibrionales; family Desulfovibrionaceae; genus JAVBSC01. The sequence continues at coordinate 14,635 of JAVBSC010000094.1, read as the reverse complement.
GCGCTTGAAGCCGTGCCGGATGTTTTGTGGGTGGTGTGGACCATGGGGGTGCGCGACGCGCGGCGGCGGCGGAAAACTCCAGGGCATAGCGTCCCGCGTGGCGCATTCTGACTCGCCGTTTTTGCCGGATGTATAAGGTGGGGATAGAAAGGCAGGAGAGGAGAGCGGGGAAAGGCGCTTGGATGAAAAGCGGTTTGGAATGGAAAACTGGCTGTTGCCTGAGGAGCCGGGCTTGGCTATGTTGTTCTGAGGATAAATCAATATTTCCGATTCTGTATGGTGTTTTAAGATACGTTTTCTAAAAAGGATTTCCATGCAACGCAGGCGATTGGTCATTTCCGGGCAGGTGCAGGGGGTGGGGTTCAGGCCTTTTGTTTACCGTCTGGCTTTGCGGCATGGCCTGGCCGGTTTTGTGCGCAATGATCCGGAGGGTGTGGTCATAGAGGCGCAGGGGGCGGTGGAGGCGCTGGATTTGTTCACACTGGCGCTGAAGGGGGAATTGCCGCCCCTGGCCAGGATAGAGAATTTTGGCTGTGAGGGGATGGAGGTTGAGGCTGGGGCGGAGGGTTTCAGCATTGCCAAAACCAAGGCGGGTACGGCCCATGCCGTGCTGCTCAGCCCGGATGTGGCCGTGTGTCCGGACTGTCTGGCGGACATGGCGGAGCCCGGCAACCGCCGGCATAAGTATGCCTTCACCAACTGCACCAACTGCGGCCCGCGTTACACCATCACCAAAGCTCTGCCTTATGACCGGCAAAACACCTCCATGGCCTGTTTTGCTCTTTGCCCGGACTGCGCTGCCGAGTACGAAAACCCCCTGGACCGGCGTTTTCACGCCCAGCCCAACGCTTGCCCGGTTTGCGGGCCGGAAGTCTGGCTGGTGGAAAAAGGGCGGGAACTGGGCAGGGGAATAGAGGCGCTCAGGTTGCTGGCGGAGCGCTTGTGCGAGGGAAAAATCGCGGCGGTCAAGGGTCTGGGGGGATTCCACCTGGCCTGCTCCGCCCAGTCCGAAGAAGCGGTTGAACTGTTGCGGCGGCGCAAGAGGCGGCCGCATAAGCCCTTTGCCGTGATGTGCGCTGGTTTGGAGCCCGCCAGGCGTTTCGCCCATGTTAACAGGGAAGCCGAGGCGCTGCTTCTGGGGCCGGAGCGGCCCATTGTGCTTTGTCCGATCCTGGATTGGAGCGGCCTGGCTGACGGAGTTTCGCCGGATACATCCCTGGTGGGCCTGATGCTGCCCTACACGCCGCTGCACAAGATTTTGCTGGATTTGTGCGCCCAGGCCAGTTCGGAACTTGGCCAGGCCCTGGTGATGACCTCCGGCAACCGGGGCGGCGAGCCCATTGCCCTGGGCAACCGCGAGGCGCTGGCAAATTTGGGTGATTTGGCGGACTGCTTTTTGCTGCACAACCGGGACATTCTGATCCGGGCCGACGATTCCGTGGTCCGCCCCCTGCCGGCGTTGGCTGGGCGGAAAGCGCCGGCTCCAATATTCATGCGCCGGGCCAGGGGCTATGTGCCCAGCCCGCTGCCCATGAAGGCCTTACCGGGGCAAAAAGAGCTGCCGGTCTTTCTGGGCCTGGGCGCGGAACTGAAAAACACCCTGTGTTTCAGCCGGGGCGAGCACGCTTTTGTCAGCCAGCATATCGGAGATATGCACAACCTGGAAACCGCCGGCTTTCATCGGGAAATAGCCGCCCATCTTAAGTCCGTGCTCCAGGTGGAACCGGCAAAGGCAATCCGTGACGCCCACCCGGATTACCTGACCGCCGGCCTGGCCCGGGAGCACGGTTGCGAAGTCCTGACGCTCCAGCACCACTTCGCCCATGCCCATGCCGTGCTGGCCGAACATTCGATTCATGAGCCGGCCATGGTCCTGGCCCTGGACGGCACGGGATTTGCCCCGGACGGGACAATCTGGGGTGGGGAGCTTTTATATGTGCACGCGGCGGCCAAAGAGCAGCACCGCCTGGGAAGATTCGCCCACCTGGATCTGCCCGGCGGCGAAGCGGCCATTCTTGGGCCATGGCGCATTGCCCAGGCCCTGCTGCTGCGTTTGGGGTTGGCGGATGCGTTTAAGGAGCGCCTGCCCTGGCTGCCGGAAAAAGAGCGGGAGGCCTCTTTTATTCCCATTATGCTGGAGAGAGGGTTGAACTGCCCGCAAACCAGCAGCTGCGGCCGCCTTTTTGACGCAGTGGCCGCGCTGCTCGGACTGTGCGGGGAAATCAGCTACGAGGGGCAGGCGGCCATCCGCCTGGAAAACGCCCAGGGCTTTGATCAGTCCCAGGCCTTGCCGGAGTCGTTCTTAAATTCTCCGCCCCCATACCCATGCCCGGTCGAGGATAACAGCTTTGTTCTGGACACCCCGGCCCTTATGCGCGGCCTGATCCTGGAGTGGCAAAACGGCCTTCCGACGCGGGATCTGGCCAGGAGCTTCCATTTGAGCCTGGCTCACGGCCTGGCGGGCTGGGCGGCCGCCGGGGCGGCGGTCCGGAACGCCAAAATAGTCGGGCTATCCGGCGGGGTGCTGCAAAACGCCACCCTGCATCAACTTCTTGTACATTTACTCACACAAAAGGGTCTGAGCCCTCTGGTCCATGAAAAACTCCCGCCCAACGACGCCTGCATTGCTTACGGCCAGTGCGCCTGGGCCAGGATTGCCGCCGGCAAGCGTCCATAGGGCTATTGCGGAGAATCCGCGTCTTGACGATGGTTGTATTTTTTTTCACTTGACAGAAAACTCTAAACAAATATATAAAAAATTACAATTTATTTACTGTATAAAATTAAATTATTTAATTTTACCTTCCAAGGTATTTCAACTCTGAAATGCCTCACCTGGGCGGACGCCATCCCGCCATGGCCGCCGCGTGGGCGTGGGCGAAACTTGTTTCGCCGTTAAGCGCCGAAATGAGCGTCTTTAAAGTTAAAATGCTCTAAAACAGACCGTCCAAGGAGAGAATCATGCGAAAAATGCTGCTTTTGGCACTGGCCTTTTTATTGGGCTTTGCGGCACCAGCCCTGGCCGCCGAGGTTGAACTGAACTTTGTGTCCTTGCATCCGGATAAACATCCGGCCACCATAAACGCGCTTATTCCCTGGCAGGCAAATGTGGCCAAGCTCACGGGCGGCAAGGTGGAAGTGGCCCGCTTCAACATCGGCGTACTTTGCCCGGATCGCGAAACTTACGATTCCGTGGCTGGCGGCGCGGTGGACATGGGCAGCAACGTCTGTTCAGCCACGCCTGGCAAATTCCCTCTGAACGAAATGTTTGAGTTGCCGATGTTTACGCGAGGCTCGCTCATAAGCAGCCTGGTCATCCACGATCTTTCCCTTAAATACCCGGAATGGAACAAAGAGTTTAGCGATATCCATTTGCTCTGGCAGTGGGCCACCCCGCCCTTCCAACTGCATACCCTGAACAAGCCGGTCAACAAACTGGAAGACCTCAAGGGCATGAAAATCCTGGTTTGGAGCGCTTCCATGCTGGACACCCTTAAACTTCTCGGCGCCAACCCCATCCAGGTGCTGCCCACAGACACATATCTTTCGCTTTCCCGCGGCATGGGCGACGGAGTGGTCGCGCCCATGGCTGTGTTCCGCGCATTCAAGCTGAACGAGGTCAGTAAATACCACACCATATGCGACATTTCCGCGGGAGCTTTCTGGGGCGGCATTAATAAGACGCGTTGGGAAAAGCTGCCAAAGGAAGTTCAGGACGTCCTGACCTCGACCACAGGCATGGAGCTGTCTAAGGCCTGCTCCACAGCCATAGACAACGGTTCGGCCGCGGATACCGAATGGCTTAAGCAAAACGGCCATACCGTCATAACCATGGATGCGGCTGAACGCGCCCGCTGGGTTGCCGCCGCAAAACCTGTTTACGATAACTGGCTTAAGCGCGCCGCGGATAAAAAACTGGCTAATGCTCCGCGGATTCTGGCTGACGCCCAAGCCCTGACGGAGAAATACGCGGCTGAGAAGAAGTAGGGCCGGCTATTTTAGGGAGGCTCCGGCCTCCCCCCCAATAGCCGTTCGCCTCGGTTCTCAGCGGCGAAATAAGTGTCGCCCGCGCGGCTGGCGGCGGTTCCCGCCCCCAGAGCAAATCAATTTTTTCAAAGTGAATTTGCCCTAAAACGCCAGATTTTTCTGGGTTTCCCAGTCGATGGCCAGGATAAAACGCATAAAGTGGCCGGCCAGGCCGGAGAGGTGTTTTTCCGTTCTCACGGCTAGCCCGAAGACCTGCTGGGGAAAGTAGTCGCCAAGGGGGATGGTGATGAACCCTTGGTCCTCGGGGATGAAAAAGGAGTCCACTATGGATACGCCCAGGCCCATTTTGACGTAGCGCAGGATGGCGTCCAGATGGGAGTGATCCTGTATGTGCTTGAGGGCCAGCCCATCCTGCTGGAAGCGCTCGTCGATCAGGCGGGCCAGGTCGCTTTCCGGGGCGAAGCGGATAAAGGGCATGCGCGCTATTTCCGCAAGGCTCGGTGTGCCGGTCTCGCACAAGGGATTGGATTCATGGCCGAGCAGCATGAGGCGGCTTTTGAACAATTCTTTGAATAACAGTCCTTCCGGCATTGGTCTGGCCCGCAGGAAGGCGAAGTCTATCTTCGCCTGGGCAATTGCGGTAACAAGCTCCGAGGCCGAGGAACTGGTTATGGTGAATTTTGTTTGCGGATGGCTCGCAAGGAAGCGTTGCAGCGCTTGAGGCAGAAGGTTCACGGCAAAGGCATTGATCGCCCCCAGGGACAGGGAAACGGAAGCCGCCTCCTCGTCCTTGCCCAGCAGGCTGCGAATTTCCCTGGCGATATCGAAAATACGTATGGCGCGCTGAAACAAGGTATGACCTTCAGCCGTAAGTTCCATACCCTGGCGGGTACGCCTGAAAAGCCGGCGCCCCAGGGAATTTTCCAGGTTACGCAACTGGTGGCTTACCGCTGGCTGGTTCAGATCCAGTTGCTTAGCCGCGCCGGAAACACTGCCGGTAACAGCGATGAAATAAAAACTTCGCAGCAGGGGCAGTATTTCGCAATCTTTTTTCTGGGCGATCAAGAGGGACGCTCCTTAAGCCGCCGTTAGGCGTAATTTTTAATATTTTATTAATTCATTTAATTATAGCAAGATAAAAATTAATCTATAGAATTTTACTCTCCAGCAATTTCACTTTGAAAATGTTAAGTTGCCCGCCAAGGATTTGCCTGAAAACACTTGGCGCGAGAGTGGCTGCAATCTCAATCGTAAAATGCTTTAAAAAAGGCGGATACTAATATGGAAAGCGCGTTCGAGCAAGCCGCGCCGGGCGGCGCGGGGCCGGCGCACGCCGTGAACAGGTTTTTTTTCAGCCTGTCCGGGATCATTCTTTGTTTGATGGCTATTCCTATTATTATTGACGTGCTGCTGCGGGTTGCCGGGGACGCCTCAATATATGGGGCCAGCGAAATGGAAGAAATAGCCATGATTTTTGTGGTTTTTCTTTCTCTGGCCTTTGTGCAGGATCACGAGGACCATATCCGGATTGAGCTCATCGATCATCTGCTCTCTAAAGATCGGCTGATCACGGTGGAGCTGTTCAACGCCCTGGTCAGCGGCCTGTTCTTCAGCGTGGTCGCCGTATGTTGTCTTACCCAGGCCGCTGCCAAAACCGGAGACGGCAGTTTCGCCTTTGGCGTGCCGCTTTCCCTGTTCATAGCCGCCTCCGCGCTAGGATTTTTTTTGCTGGCCGTGTCCCTGTTCAGGCAGGCTGGCCGTTACTGGCGCGAGTCCATGGCGGCCCGGAATATCAGCGGCATCATACTGGCGCTTATTCTGGCCCTGGCAGCCTGCTTCGGCCCCTGGCTGCTGAAAACGCTGGGGGTTTTGCCGGGCCGTCTGGCCCTCAGCGGCCTGGCCATGCTTTTTTTGTTCACTCTGCTGTTTTTCCGCATGCCTCTTGGCTTTGCCATGGGATTTGTCGGGCTGCAGGGACTTTTGCTGGTCCGCCCTATGCCGGGCTCGGCCTTCACTTCCCTGGGCAATGTTTACACCACCGTGTATTCCTTTACCCTTACGGTCATTCCCATGTTCATTTTTATGGGCGCCCTGTGCCTTCGCACGGATATCAGCAAGGATCTCTTTAGGGCCGCCGGGGCCTGGCTTGGCCGCCTGCCCGCCGGTCTTTCCATAGCTTCCGTGGCCGGATGCGCCGGATTCGCGGCCGTGTGCGGCGACAGTATGGCCACGGCCGTGGCCATGGGCTCCGTGGCCTTGCCGGAAATGCGGGCCAAAAAATATCACATGGGCCTGGCCTGCGGCTGTCTGGCGGCCGGCGGCACTTTGGGCATACTCATTCCGCCCAGCATCGGGTTTATCTTTTACGCCATCATCACCGAGGAATCCGTGGGCAAGCTGTTCGCGGCCGGGGTAATTCCCGGGATTATCCTGGCGCTCCTGTTCATGGCGGCGCTGTATATCCAGGCGCGCCTGACCCCGGCCCTGGCTCCCAGGGGGGAATCCCGCACCCTGAGTCAGAAATTCGCCGCTTCGAAGGGCGTTGGGCCTATGCTGATTTTATTCCTGTTGATCCTGGGCGGCATTTTCAGCGGCTGGTTCAATCCCACGGAAGGCGGGGCCGTCGGCGTTGGCGGGGCCGCGATTCTGGCCTTGGCGCGTCGCAAACTTAACTGGGCCACGCTGAAGGACAGCGTGACGGAAGCGACATATTTTTCCTCCAAGCTGCTGCTTATCCTTGTGGGCGTGGGCGTGCTGGGCTACTTCCTGGCCGCCACCCGCATGCCGGAAGAGCTGGCCCGCTTGATCATCGGCTTCAACCTCTCACCCCACATGTTCTTTGCGGCTGTCGTCGGGCTGTTCATCCTGCTGGGTTGCATTATGAACGTCATTCCCATGCTCCTGCTTACCCTGCCTTCCATCTACCCCACAGTGCAGGCCATGGGGTTTGATCCCATCTGGTTCGGTGTGGTCATCGTGATAGTTATGGAAATGGGGCAGATCACCCCGCCTGTGGGAGTTAATGTTTTTGCCCTGAACAGCGTTGCCCGCGACGTGCCCCTGGAGACGATCTTTAAGGGCGTGCTGCCCTTTGTGGCCATGATGCTGCTTATGGTGCTCATTCTGACTTTGTTCCCGTCCCTGGCCACCTGGCTTCCCGGCATCCTGTTCTCCGGCATGTAAAATTACTATAATTTATTGGAGGATATATGAAAAAAACCTACAACGTGGTCTTTATTATGATGGATACTCTGGGTGTGGATTACGTGGGCTGCTACGGAAACACCTGGATAAAGACCCCAAGCATCGACCGTCTGGCCCAGCAGGGCGTGCTTTTTGAAAACGCCTACACCGAGGGCCTGCCCACCATTCCCTGCCGCCGGGCCATGATGACCGGCCGCTTCACCCTGCCTTTCGGAGGATGGAAGCCCCTGGAAACAGAAGATACTTCCGTTACGGATATCATTTGGGGGCGGGAGATTCAAAGCGCTCTGATTTATGATTCCCCCCCTCTGCAATTGCCCAAGTACGGTTATACCAGGGGCTTCGACTATGTGAGCTTCTGCTCCAACCATGAGTTGGACCACGAATATCTGCTGAACCATACCCCGCTCCAGGCGGACCTGGATCCGCTCAACTATACGTGCAAGGCCGCGGCCAAAATGAAGGATCACCCCCTGCTCCAGGGCATGCTGCGCGAGTTGAAGGCCTTTTTACACCTGCGCCAGAACTGGCGCGGCGACGAAGACAGCTACGCCGCGGCCGTGGCCCGCGAAGCGGAGCACTGGCTGGAACACCATCGGGATCCCTCCCGTCCCTTTTTCCTCTGGGTTGACTGCTTTGATCCTCATGAGCCTTGGGACGCGCCTTCGGTATGGGAAAAACGTCCCTGTCCCTATGATCCGGACTATGACGGCAACCCCATAGTCCTGGCTCCCCAGGCGGACGTGGAAGGATTTATGACCCCCCGCGAATGCGAGCACGCCCGCGCCCTGCATGCGGAAAAAGTGACCAATGCGGACAAATGGATGGGAAAAATCCTGGACAAGATCCGCACCCTGGGCCTGGACGATAACACCATCGTCATCCTGACCAGCGACCACGGCCAGCCCATGGGCGAAGGCGCGCACGGTCACGGCATCCTTCGCAAGTGCCGGCCCTGGCCATACGAGGAAACCTCCCACGTGCCGCTGATCATCCGTATGCCCGGCGTGGCCGGCGGAAGACGCGTAAAAGCCTTCACCCAGTCCTGCGACATCGCCCCGACCATACTGGACGGCCTGGGCCTCTACGGTGAAGCCGCCCTTAGGGAACGCGGGCACGAGGCCATCAACTCTTACTCCGCCTCCGACATGCAAGGCGTAAGCCTGCTGCCACTGGCCCGAGGCGAGGCGGACAAAATCCGCGACATCGCCATATCCGGATACTACGGTTTTTCCTGGTCCCTGATCACCGAGGATTACACCTACATCCACTGGCTGCGGGAAATCCCCACGGCCCAGGAAATGGGAAAACTCTTTTTTGACAACATTTATCAGGGCGGCGCGGCCGGCAAGGTCTCCGCCGCCCTGGTCATGAAAGAGGAAATGTGGACCTGTACCCCGGGAGCGGAAGTAATCCTGCCGGAAAAAGACGAAATGTACGACCGCCGCAAGGATCCCCGCCAACTGGAAAACATCATCGAAAAAGAGCCGGCAAAAGCCAAGGAACTGCTGCAAATGCTGAAACTGTACATCGGAGAGCTGAGGAGTTCGTAAAAGCGCCTGGGAGGCTTGGCGGCATGCGGGCGCCGGCCCTTTGCATGCCGCCCGTGAAGGCTTGCGGATCTAAGTAAGGCAAGCATGATGAAAAGGCCTGGAAGAGTTTGGCGGACCAGGTCCTTTCAAGCTCTGTCCGGTGGCCGCGGCGGCTTTGGAGCACTCCCCGTCGGCTGACCGGGGAAGTCCAATTGACAAAAACGGAGTATGCGATGGTTGTTTTTGATATGTCTTCCTTCCCCCAGGCAAGGGAATTTAAGAATAACGCAAAGGCCATGCTTAAAGCGGATCCCGCGGTCGATTCCGTCGTGCTGGGGCGCTATTTTCCGGAGATTGCCCGGTTGATCCGCGAGGCCGGCGGCCGGGGGGAGAATTCCATTGTCGTCAAGTTTGAGGTGGCGGACTACGCGGACGAGCGCGAGTGCGGCAAATACATCAGCGAGGCCGGCCAAAGGATTGCGGCGCGCGGCTTTGTCTGCTCCGTGAATTACGACACTTATTCCCTGGCTCTGGATGGCGCTGGCGGGGTGAAGAACTCGATCCTGCGCAATCCCAAAATCATTGCTCTGACCATTGCCTGGTAAAGCGGTTTCACGCTAAAATCAGCGGATGGAAAACGACAAACTGATCCTTCGCCTTCTGGATGTGGACAATGGCCGGCTTATGGAGGCCGAACGTCTGCTCCGCCGCCATCTGGCCGAGTATGGCGTGGACGCGGAAGTGCACACCGTAAGCTGTTTTTTGGAAATATCCCGGCACGGTCTTTCCGGCCGCGAGCCGGCCCTGCAGGCTGGCGGCTGTACCGTGTCCGCGGGATGCCCCCTGACCGACGAATTCCTGGCCGAAGTCTGCCGTAAGCTGGCCGGCTGGCAGGCGGAAAAAATAAGCGCTGCCAAAAGCCGGGCTGAACCTCCAGTGCCTTAGCCTGCAACAAGGCGTTATTTCTGGTAATTTCACAAGATGAACGTGTTCCGTCCCAAAATGGAAATGGTATTTGATAATAGTTCGTATGCGAACTATTGTTCTCCCATGTACAACGGCGCCAATCCGGATTTTATCATAGCGCTGGCCGCCGGCGTGCGGGCCGGCGCGCTTTTGCGCATCATGTCCGCGCTGGCCACTGTGGACAAGGACGCCCCGAAAGTCCGGCCTTTCCAGTGAAGCGGCGTACGCTGCCTCCAGACTGCGGATAAACCCGGGGGATAAAAGAAAAAGGCATGAATCCCCGCTTTAGGGCGGAATGACCGTTGAGTAATTTCGCTGCGTTGCAATACTCTTAGGTCATTCCCGCGCACGCGTGAATACATGCCTTTGCCGGTAATCCGGCAATGGCCATCCGTGGTCAATCCACCGGGAATATAATGCCGGCGTACTTTTTGACCAGGTCGGACACAACGCCTTCGTAATCGTCGCTGAAGGGGATTTCTTTTTCCGTCTTGTGCCCGGCCGGAACGTCAATCACGGCCAGCAGCGTGCTGCATTTGGGCGACAGAGTGAATTTGAGGTACGGCGCCTGCCTGGTTATGTGCTCAATGCGGGTGTAGTCGTCAAATACGGCAAAGGAAGCCTTGTCGCGGTAGGACATTTCCCGGCCGAGCACAAAAATCACCTGGTCCTGGGCCGTTCCGTCGCAGCAGCCCAACACGTGCATTTCATAGCCCTCCGGCAGATCCTGCATGTAGCCTTTGAGCACGGACTTGATCTTCATCAGCTCTTCGTGCGCCTGGTCGTTTCCTTCATCAATTCTGGCCACGCAGCCGCCGCCAGCGCGTTTTGCCTTGCTGTCGCCGTGGTCCATGTAATCCATGATGTGCTTTTTCAGGTTGAAGGACATTACGCTCTCCTTTGATTCAGCCGCAAGGCGGCGGTGTTGCCGCGAATCCTGGCGGACGCGCGGGATTATTGTGGTTCAATATAATATATATTCATCTTTTTCAGACAAAGTCCAGCGTGTTTTCGACATTTCTCCCAGGGACTAAAAAAATCGGAGCGGATCGGTAAAAAACAGCCCGCGCCCGGATGAAACCGAAACGCGGGTCAGATTAGGGCATTCCAACTTTGAAATGCCCTGCCTGAGCTGACGGCGGCTCCCGCCGCGGGAAGACGGGCAAAGAGTCATCCCGACGCGGTTACTTAAAAAACACGCCGTAATACCCTTGAATGAAAATGGCCACCATAATCACCGGCACCACATACTGAAAATAAGTTTTCAGGAATTTTGGGAATTTAAGTCCGTTGCCCGTGTCCGCCTCTGCAATGAAGTTGTCCCAGCCCCAACCATAGCGCATGGTGCAGAAGAGCAGAAACACCAGCGCGCCCAGGGGCAGCAGGTTGTTGCTCAGGATAAAATCTTCCAGGTCCAGGATGTTCGTGCCAGGTCCCATGGGGGTTATGTTCTTGAGGGCGTTGAAGCCCAGGGAGCAGGGCAGGGAAAGGACAATCGTGATCGCCGCGTTGATCAGCACGGAAGACCGGCGGTTCAGCCCGAGCACGTCAATGCCGAAGGACACGATATTCTCAAATACCGCGATAACCGTGGACAGGGCGGCAAAACTCATGAACACGAAAAACAGCACCCCCCACAACTGCCCCAGAGGCATATGGTTGAAAATATTGGGCAGGGTTACAAAGATCAGTCCCGGCCCGGCATCCGGGTTGACGCCAAAGGCGAAGCAGGCCGGAAAAATCACCAGGCCGGACATAATGGCCACAAAGGTGTCCAGGATCATAATATTTACGGATTCACCGGTCAGGGTGCGTTCTTTGTTCAGGTAGCTGCCGAATATGCTCATGCTGCCTATGCCGATGCTCATGGTGAAAAAGGCCTGGCCAAGAGCCGCGTACAGGCTTTTGCCCAGGCCCTGGTCCATCAGCTTGCCGAAGTCCGGCATAAGATAGAACTTTATGCCCTCCCAGGCGCCGGGCAGTGTCACGGAGCGGACCACCAGAACTATAATGATGGCGAAAAGCCCGCTCATCATGGCCTTGGTAATGCGCTCCACCCCGTTGCGCAGGCCCAGGGAACACACCCAGTACCCCAGGATTACGGACACGACCATCCAGGCCACCTGGACATACGGGCTTTCCAGGCTGCCCCCGAAGAACGCGCCGACCGCCTCCGGCGAAAGGCCGCTGAGCTGTCCGCCGGCTATGTACCAGCAGTAGGCGAGCATCCAGCCGCAAACCGTGGTGTAGAACATCATGAGCAGGTAGTTGCCGCAGATGCCCAGATAGCCGAAGATTTGCCAGCCGGGGCGCTGCGGGCAGAGCTTTTTGAAGGCTCCGCCGATGTTCAGGCGCGAGGCCCGGCCAACGGAAAATTCCATGACCAGGATCGGTAACGCCAGAAACACCAGAAAGAGCAGATAGAACAGCACAAAGGCCGCCCCGCCGTATTGCCCGGTAATAAATGGAAAACGCCAGACATTGCCCAGGCCTATGGCGCAGCCGGCCGCAAGAAACAAAAAACCCAGACGGCTTCCCAGGCTCTCTCTCTCCGGTTTGCTCATAAAAAGCTCCTCTTGTTGTTGAATCCGGAATCAATTCGCGTTGCATAACCTAGCGGAGCATGGCTGTCAAAACAGCGTAAACTTTTGCCCTTGAATACACTGGCGGTAAGTTATATAAAAATCAGTTCATAACACTAGCAGCTTGGCAAAGGCGGCTTTTTAACCCACCGCCTGACAAAGGTGACTTTCAATGTCTGATCTGCCCGAAATCCTGGCTCCAGCCGGGGATCTCAACTGCGCCCTGGCCGGCCTGGCCGCCGGGGCGGATGCCCTGTATCTGGGCCTGAAGCAGTTTTCCGCCCGCATGCAGTCGGAAAACTTCGCTTCCCGCGATCTGGCCCGCCTGGTGGACCTGGCCCACTCCGAAGGCCGTAAGATCTTTGTGGCCCTGAACACTTTGATCAAACCGGAGGAGTTGGGCGCCGCAACGCGAATGATCCGCCGCCTCACCCTCGGGCCCTGCCCGGACGCCCTGATCGCCCAGGACCCGGCGGTCTTTGACCTGGCCCGGCAGGCCGGATTTGCCGGCGAATTGCATCTTTCCACACTGGCCAACGTCACGCACCAGGCCGCCCTTAAAGCGGCCGCGGACCTTGGGGCTTCCAGGGTGATTCTGCCGCGTGAACTCTCTTTGGACGAAGTGCGCCAAATGGACGCGGCCCGGCCGGAAGGGCTGAAGCTGGAAATTTTCGTGCATGGCGCCCTGTGCTTTTGCGTATCCGGCCGCTGCTGGTGGTCCGCTTACCTGGGCGGCAAAAGCGGCCTGCGCGGCCGTTGCGTGCAGCCCTGCCGCCGCCTGTACCGCCAAAAGGGCAAGGAAGGACGCTTTTTTTCCTGCCGGGATCTTTCGCTGGACGTTCTGGCCAAAACCCTGCTGGATATCCCCGGCCTGGCCTCCTGGAAAATTGAAGGACGCCGCAAAGGCCCGCATTACGTTTATTATGCGACCACCGCCTACCGCATGCTGCGCGACGAGCCCGGCGATTCCGCGGTGCGGCGCGAGGCGGAGCGCATTCTGGGCCTGGCCCTTGGCCGGCCCACCACGCACGCCCGCTTTCTGCCGCAACGCTCCGGCAGCCCGGTCAGCCTGGACGGCCAGACTTCCTCCGGCCTGCTGGCCGGCAAGCTGGTCCCGGACCAGGCGGAAACGCCGGCCAAAGGCCGGGCCGCCAAAAACGAAAAAGGCGTCCGCTTCATCCTCAAGCCCCGGTTCGATCTTCTGCCCGGAGACTACCTGCGCATAGGCTACGAAGACGAACCCTGGCACGATACCCTATCCGTAACCCGCCGTGTCCCCAAGGGCGGCAGCCTGACTGTATCCCCGCCACGCCACAAGACCCCAAAATCCGGCACTCCCGTATTTTTGATCGACCGGCGCGAGCCGGAACTCAAGGCCGTGCTGGCGGAGTGGAAAGACTTGTTTGACGGCCGCGACGCGCGCATCAAAGAGGACCCCAAGCTTATGGAGTTTGAGCCCGCTTTGCCCAGGCCCGCCAAGCCGGCCCGTCTGCCGGACATCTTGCTGGCCGGCGGTCTGGCCCGCGGCAAGGCGTCCAAGGAAGGCCTGCGCGGCGGCATATCCCGTGGCTTGTGGCTTTCGCCCAAAGCTTTGGACGAGGTTTCCCGCACCTTGTTCTCCCGTATTTTCTGGTGGCTGCCCCCGGTGATCTGGCCGGAAGAGGAAGACGCGCTGAAACGCCAGCTTCACGCCGCTCTGGCCGGCGGCGCCCGGTCTTTTGTCTGCAACGCGCCCTGGCAGGCCGCATTGTTCGAGCGCAGGGACGGCCTGAACCTTATTGCCGGTCCCTTCTGCAACCTGAGCAACGGGCCGGCCGTGGCGGTCATAGCCCGGCTGGGGTTTTCCGCCGCCATCATCGGACCGGAACTGGGACGCGAGGATATCCTGGCCCTGCCCAGGCAAAGTCCGCTGCCGCTAGGCCTGACTCTCTCCGGCTACTGGCCCGTGGGCATCACCAGGCACGGCGTGGAGCCGCTCAAGCCCGGCGACCCCTTCCAAAGCCCTAAAGGCGAGGATTTCTGGGCTCGCCGCCACGGCCGCAATACCTGGATCTACCCGGCCTGGCCCCTGGATTTGACCGCCCACCGTCCTGAACTGGAAGCCGCCGGCTACAGCTTTTTCATCAACATCGACGAAACCCCGCCCCCAGCAGTCCCCACTCCTAAACGCAGCAGCGAGTTCAACTGGCAAATCGGGATGTTATAGGGAATTAGGAAATATCGTTTACTTGATCAGGGGACTCCGTCCTTAATATTGGCCCTCTAAAAAGGCAACACTTACCCATTTACGGCCGTGGGGGGGGGGGCGGGGGGCGCGGCCGCGCGGGGCGCGCGGGGGCGGCGCCGCCCCACAAACAAGAAACA
>JAVBSC010000003.1:0-25765 GCA_031547305.1 Desulfovibrionaceae bacterium | reverse complement strand
GTTTCGCTTTGCGAGCCGGCGGCGTTGTAAATTGCGGGCCGGGAGTGGTGGAGGCCTTCTTCATTAGGCCGCGTCCATGCGGCCAAGAAGTGGAAGAACGCCGGGGCGGCGCCTCCCCTCAATAATTATTTAGCGGTGGAGTTGGTGACCGGAGCCGGGGCTGTAGCGTTGGCTTCCGGGGCGGCCTTGGTGGAATTGGTGGAATTAGTGTTGATGGCCGGTATTTCCGGCAGTTTGAATTCCTTGAAGGCGATCTTGGTTTTGTTCATTTCGGCGATGACTTTGTCTGTGAGGTCCACGGAAGGGTCAGCCTTCTGCACGGCCTGCTTGTTCAGGACGACGAGCATGCCGGCTTCGACGCGGCATTTTTCCAGGGCGGCCAGATAAGATTCGTTCAGGACGTTAAAATCTTCCTGTTGCGCGCCTTCAAAGCTTTTCTGCAGTCCCTGGAAGATCGTGCCCAACTGCTGCTGGAGTTCCACGTTCTCCGGGGCGTTCTGGCCGATTTCCTGCAGCCGGCCGAATTCCGTTTCCAGGCTCTTGCCGATGGTTTCCAGATGGGCCACGGCGTCTTTGCCGCCCTGGCTGGTCTTAAAGACCGTCTCCATGTCCACCACGCCCACGGAAGGCTTCGGCTTGGGCTGTTCCTGCTGGCAGGCCGCGAGTCCGAGCGCCAGTAGCGCCACAAGCAATACCCGAACAATCATGCGCATTTGTAACTCCATCTTGTTAAGAGCGTTTTAAAGTAAAAAAGGCCGGGATATTTTTTAAAAATTCAAAAATTCCGCCCACGGGCCGAATAAGAAAGGCCGGGCAGGGCCAAAACGTTGCATTGCTTTACGCGCTTTCCAGGCGTAAGACAATAGTCGGGAGAAAAACTTGTGCGGATTAATTTGCCGTTGGCAGGCTTTTGGAGAAAGTCAGGCCTTTGAGCGCGGCCGTGGCTCCGGTCTGGTTCAGGTGGCTCAGGGCATTCATGGCCTGAAGCACTTTGTCCACATACTGCCGGGATTCCAGCCTGGGCATGCAGGTGATGAGCTTGGCGTAAACTTCCTGGTAGGTAAGGCTGTTGATGCGTTCCACCGCCTTGTCTTTATCCACGTCGAAGACCCTGAGAACCGCGCCGGGGCCGCCGTTGTAAGCGGCGATGATGCACAGCTCGCGCGCCACTTCGTCCTGCACGCCGACGAAGTGGCGTTTATCCAGAAGATGCAGGTAGGCCGCGCCGTAACGGATGTTCTGCTCCGGCGCGAACAGGACGTCCGTGTCCGGCTGGCCGCGCGAACCGGTCAGAAAAGCGTGGGCTTCGCCGCCGGCGCTTTCCGGCACCACCTGCATAAGACCAAGGGCGTTGGAACGGCTGATGGCCATGGGGTTGAAATTGCTTTCAGTGCTGATGATGGCGTAGATCAGATCTGGAGAAAGCTTGAAGCGCGCGGCCACGGCCTCCACAAAATCACGGTATTTGCCGGCCCGCAAGAAATCCGCCCCGCCCTGGGCTCCGTCCTTGCGGAGCAGGGGATTGATAATTCCGGCCACGGCCGGGGGGCCGAACAGGCTGCATTCCCCGTTCAGGAATAGGGAAAAGTCCCGTCCGCTTTCCAGGCGCGCGTCAAACCAGTCCGCGTGCAGCAGGAAGAATTCGCCCATGCTGCCGGCTGTGGCCTGGCGGAATTTGATGTCGTCATAGGGATCCAGCGGGGTGAACAGATCGCCGGTGTCGCTCTCGCGCAATCGCGAAACCGGAATATAGCCGCTGGATGTGGCCACGCTGACTTCCCCGGCCTCAAAGCGGACCAGGCCGGGCGCCGCGGGAAGCTCCCGCCTTCTGGCCGTGTTTTCCTCGTGAATCTTGGCCTGTCGGGCAGCTCTGGAGCCGGAACGAAGCTTTTGGCGGTATTGCTCCGGAATTGCTTCGGCTTCCCGCGCCAAGGTTTGAACCGGATCAACAGCGGCTGTTTCCCGAATCATGGGCAGACGCACCACGTTGATGGGCAATTTTTGTTCCGGCTTGAAAAAATATGCGCCTGATCCGATGAATACGGCCAGAACAACAAGCACGCAGAGGCACGGCCCCAGGCGGCTGCTGGTTTTTTGACTGACGGGCATTTCAAGGGTCTGAGGCATAACTATTGAATTTTGTTTATATATTAATGTTTATTTGAATGTTCTCACGCCTGATGGCGTCTTTATGGTTCGTATTTAGCAAACTTGGTGCCAAAACCGCAAAAATGATACTCCCGGCTTGCGCGGGGGGCCTGCTTGGGGTATAGGTCCTGCGTTGGTCTTTTTATTGTCCGGAGCGTAAGTAGAGCGTTTCAAAAGGGAACCGCTTTAATCGCGTGGTCAACATTATGGAAGCATTCAGGCAGTATTTGAGCCGGGAAGACATCAACATCTGTCCGTTATTCAAGTATGACGGTCCGATTCACTTGGTGCGCGCCCCAGAGGAGCTTGAAGAGATACTGCCGGAACTGGAGCGTGAAAGGGTACTGGGGTTTGACACGGAAACCCGGCCCAGTTTTTTCAAGGGCAAGAACCACAACCCTTCCCTTGTCCAACTGGCGGGGGAAAGAGCGGTTTTTTTGATCCAGCTCGGGCATCTGCCTTTTAATTCCCCGATTTGCGCGCCGCTTATAAAAATTTTGGGCAATAGAAAAATCATCAAGACCGGAGTGGCCGTGCGTGAAGACATCCGCCTGCTCAAGCGGCTGTGCGACTTTGAGGAAGCCGGCATTGTGGATTTGGGGGAAGAGGCCAAACGCAACGGGCTGAAGTCCCAGGGGCTGCGCAATCTGGTCGCGAACTTTCTGGGCCTGCGCATTTCCAAGAGCGCCCAGTGTTCCAACTGGGCCAACCGGGAACTCAGCCAGCAGCAAATAGCCTACGCGGCCACCGACGCCTGGGCCAGCCGGGCCGTTTACCTGCGAATGGAAGAACTTAACCTTATAGCCGGACCTGCCGCCATTCCGGAAAAAGAGTCGGGTTAATGGATATACTTGCCGCTTTTTTGGATGTTGCATTAAGGTTTTTTGACATAGTCCTGCACGTTGATAAGTATCTGATCCAGATTACCGCGGAATACGGAATCTGGATTTACCTTTTGATCTTCGTGATTATATTCTGCGAAACCGGCTTGGTGGTAACCCCGGTTTTGCCTGGCGATTCCCTGCTCTTTGCCGCCGGCACCCTGGCCGGCGTGGGCAGCCTTTCTTATTTTGCGCTGGTGGTGGTGATTCTGGGCGCGGCTGTTCTGGGCGACAGCGTCAACTATCGCATCGGCCGTTACTTCGGCCCGCCGGTATTTGAAAAGGATCGCCGCTTTCTGAGACGCGACCATTTGTTGCAGGCCCAGGCGTTTTATGAACGGCACGGCGGAAAGGCGATCATTCTGGCCCGTTTTGTGCCTCTGGTGCGCACCTTCGCTCCTTTCGTAGCCGGGGTGGCCGGCATGCACCAGGGCCGTTTTTTGTTTTTTAACATCGCTGGGGCCGGGCTCTGGGTGTTCGGGCTGGTCAGCGCGGGTTTTTTGTTGGGCAACATGCCGCTGGTTCAGAAAAATTTCAGCGTCATAGTTTACGGCATAGTGGCGGTTTCCGTCCTGCCGGTGGTCATTGGCTGGGCCAAAAGCAAAATTGGCAAAAAAGCCGTTCAGCTCAATTCAAAATAAAAATTGCCTGAGCGAAAATTTCTTTATAGTTTATGAAATTCGCGGTCTGTTTATAAAATAGAGTTTATGAATATATGAAACGCTTTCTTTTATACTCCATGGTTGTAATTCTGGCCGGCACGGCTATTGCCGCTTTCGCGGCCACGGCCCTGATTATCTGGGCCTCCAATGATTTGCCGAGTTTTACCAAGGTTTCCGACTACCGCCCCCCGCAGGTGACCACGGTGTACGCCAGGGACGGCAGCGTTCTGGGCTATTTTTATGACGAAAAGCGCTTTTTGATCACTCTTTCTCAAATGGCGCCCATGCTGCCAAAGGCTTTTATCGCCGTGGAGGACGACCAGTTCTACAACCACAGCGGTGTGGACCCGGTGGCCATTGTGAGCGCCTTCATAGACAACATGCGCTCCGGCAGGAAAACCAGGGGGGGCAGCACCATCACCCAGCAGCTCATCAAACGCCTTGTCCTGAGCCCGGAGCAGACGTACACCCGCAAGCTTAAAGAAGCCATTCTCGCCTACCGCCTGGAAAAATACCTGAGCAAAGATGAAATCCTGAACATATACCTCAACCAGATCTACCTGGGCAGCGGGGCCTATGGGGTGGAAGCCGCGGCCCGCACGTACTTCGGCAAGCACGCGGAAGAGCTCACCATGGCGGAATGCGCGGTTATCGCCGGTCTGGCCAGGGCTCCTTCGGACGTTAACCCTTATAGGGACCCGGCCAGGACCAAGATTCGCCAACATGTCGTATTGCAACGCATGCTCACAGTGGGCTTCATCACCCAGGCGGAGTACCAGGCCGCCTTGTCTCAGCCCCTGGCCTACCGGAGCACGCCGGATCCCTCCTGGAAGCTTGGAGCCTGGTATCTGGAGGAAGTGCGGCGCTACCTGATAGATTACCTGAGCGAAGCCAATGTCCACGCTTTAAAACTGCCGTTGGATCGCTTTGGCCGCGATGCATTATACAACGCCGGCCTGAACATCTATACGGGCATGGACCCGGAACATCAGCAGGCCGCGGAAACCTCGTTGCGCCAGGGGCTGTGGGAAGCGGCCAGGCGATACGGCTGGAACGGTCCGATCGCCAACATTCCCGCCCCGGAGCGGGATAAATTCCTCAAAGACAACCCTTTTTCGCCGCAGGACCTGGATGATTCCAACTGGGTCAAGGCCCTGGTGGAAAGAGTCACCCCAGCCGGCCTTGAAGTGCGGCTGGGCACTGACTACAAGGGCTTTATAGACGCCAAAAGCCTGGCCTGGACCCGCAATTTCAATTCCAAGGTCGCCGAGCAGCTCGCGGAACAGCAGCGCAATGCGAACCGGCCTGTCCTGGAGGGCGACGCGATCTGGGTTTCCGCCGTGGGGGCCAAAGGCACCAGCTATCCGGCGGCCAGGCCGGCCAAGGAAGGCAAAGAGGCCGTGCCGGCATATGATCCTTCCACCGTGGCTCCGGCCAAGCCCATTGCCCTCAGCCTGGAGCAGGAACCAATAGTCCAGGGCGCTGTTTCTTCCATAGAGACGAAGACCGGGGATTTGGTGGCCCTGGTGGGCGGCTGGTCCTATAAAAACAGCCAGTTCAACCGGGCCACCCAGGCCAGGCGCCAGCCCGGCTCCTCCTTTAAGGCTGTGGTTTATTCCGCGGCCTTGGATCATGGTTTTACCGCGGCCAGCATGATTCTGGATTCGCCCTTCGTCATTCCCGGCGAGGATGGGGCCAAAATCTGGCGGCCCGGCAATTTTGACGGCGTGTTTTACGGCCCGACCCTTTTGCGCAACGCCATCGCCCGCTCACGCAATTTGTGCACCGTGCGCGTGGACCAGCAAGTGGGCATGGACGCGGTGGTGGAGCGCGCCCATCAGTTGGGTATTACCGGGAACATTCCGCAGGAGCTGGCCATAAGCCTGGGCGCTTACGCCCTGCCGCCGCTGAGCATGGCCGAGGCTTACACGGCCTTCGCCACGGGCGGCCTGCACGTCAAGCCGCGCATGATCACCGCCATAACCAATGTCTGGGGCAAGACCATTCAGGAATTCCCCCCGCAGATGGAGCAGGTCATCACTCCGCAGAACGCTTACCTCATGGCCAGTCTGCTCAAGGACGTGGTCAACGCGGGTACGGCCACCCGGGTCAAAGTCCTGGGCCGGCCCGTGGCCGGCAAAACCGGCACCTCCAACGAGGAGCGCGACGCCTGGTTCATAGGCTTTACCCCTTATCTGGTCAGCAGCATATATATAGGCAACGACGATATGACCCCCCTGGGCAAGCAGGAAACCGGCGGCAGAACAGCCATTCCCGTATTCATCTACTATCACCAGGCTGTGGACGCGGAATACCCGCCGGACGACTTCCCGGTGCCGCCGGACATCGTCATGAAGTCCATAGACGCGGATACCGGCCTGCTCAGCGGCCCGCATACCCAGAAATCCCTGTCCCTGCCATTTATCGCCGGCACGGAGCCGCGTCAGTCTTCAGGCCAGAGCGCGCCCAAGGATAGCGGAGAGGATTTGCTCAAGCAGATGTTTTAGGGATGAAAGTTTTTCTTCTAATATTCTTTCTGGCCATACTGGCGCCCGGATCTTTGGCCCGTGCTGAACAGAGCCGGACACCCTCTTTGGAGGAGATGATCGGGCAGATGGTCATGGTGGGTTTCCGCGGCACAGGGGAATCTCCCCTGAGCGAGGATCTGCTCTATCTGCTGGAGGATATCCGGGCGGGAAGAATTGGCGGCGTAATCTTATTCGAGCCGGACCACCTGACAAAGGGCCCGCGCAACGTCAAATCAGGGCAACAGGTGCGCAATCTGGCCGGCCTGCTGCAAAAAGAGGCGGCTATCCCGCTGTTTGTCGCTGTGGATCAGGAAGGTGGGCTGGTGCGCCGCCTCAAACCGGCCATGGGCGCACCGGACACCCCTTCGGCCCGGAAAATGGGCAAAATGCCCAGAGAGCTTGTCCTGCGGGAGGGCCTTAAACTGGGCCGCTATTTATCCGACCTGGGCATCAACCTGGATTTTGCGCCCAGTCTGGATGTGGACGTCAACCAGAACAGCCCGGCCATCGGCGCCAAGGAGAGGGCTTTTGCCGCCGACCCGGAGCGGGTGGCGGATTCGGCCGGCGCTTTTGCCGCCGGCCTGGCTCAGAGCGGCGTCTTATACTGCTTCAAGCATTTTCCGGGGCACGGCAGCGCCGCCGGAGACACGCACGCCGGCCTGACGGATGTGAGTAAAACCTGGTCCGCCAAAGAATTGGATCCCTACCGCAGGTTGCTGCAAAAGAATATGCCGGGCATGGTTATGGCCGCCCACGTTTTTAACTCCGGTCTGGATCCGGAGTTTCCCGCCTCGTTGTCCAATCGGATCATCGGCGGACTTTTGCGCGGCCAGCTTGGCTGGCAGGGCGTGGTGATTACGGATGATCTGCAAATGAAGGCCGTAACCGACGCCTACGGCCGGGAGGAAGCCATGCTTCTGGCCATCCAGTCCGGGGCGGATATCATTCTGGTGGGCAACAACCTGGAGCACGATTCTCTGCAGGGACGCAAGACACACCGCGCCATTCTGGATCTGGCGCGCGCCGGTAAAATATCCGAGGCGCGCATCAGAGAATCTTACGCCAGAATTTTGGCTCTGAAAGCCCGCCTTGGCGGTCAACGGGGCTAAGGACTAGTGTCACGTCACATCTGGCATGTCGGTCCGGTGTGAGGAGCGCAAAGCAAAAAATGCGCTTTTCGCGTTGCTGCCGCCGCGGGCGGACCCTGGGCATCGCTTCAATTCAAAGGTAATGTCACAATATGTTCACCCCCTGAAGCGATATGGTTGCTATGAAAAGAAACGCCCCGGCTCCTCTTGCCGCCCCCGGCCTGTCCATTCTGGGCGCTGGCCCGGTTACTTACCAGCTTAACCGCCAATGGCGCGAAATACTGCACCTGGGCGTGAAACGCGAATTCAGCCAGGGCACGACCATGAAAATGCCGGGCGACCCGGTGAACCACCTGTACCTGCTGACCAAGGGCGCCGTGCTTATCTCCAATTATTTGCCGGCGGCCAAGTCTGTGCCGCTGACTTCGGTGCGCGCCAACTCCATACTGGGCATTATCCCATTTTTCCACGACCGCGTCTGCCAGAGTTTCTGGCAGGTGCAGGCCGACTGCACCGTCTATTTGTTTTCCCGCGAGACCATCTATAACGACGTTCCCCGCCATCTATTGCTGAACCTGCTGGAATATCTGGCCAATATGGGCAGGCACATGACCACCAGGGCCTGCGGGCAATCCGGCGCGAGTTGGAAGCGCCTGCTGGCGATCCTCTTGCTGCACCTGGGGAATAACTGCCCGGCGGTGCGTGGCGAACCCACCCCTAACAGCCGCCACGTCAACCCCGGCCTGACTCAGGAAACCTTCAGCCAAATGCTGGGCGTGCACCGGGTGCAGCTTAACCGCGCCCTGGGCGTCCTGCGCCGGGAAGGAGCCATAGGCAAGTTCACCAAGCGCCTGCTGGAACTTGACGATCTGGCCCTGTTGCGCGATTACGCCGAAGGCCGCAAAGTTATGGAAAACGCCACGGGCAAAAGTTTTAAATAGCCACCCAGCCACGCCTTCTCCACCACATTCCGAATATTTTGTAACAAGAGCTACAGAATTTTCAGGCCCTTGTTTGTACTTTTATGCACATGGCACTGGTCTGGCCGGCCTCGCGGCCGGCGCGCGGCTGTAAAAATCCCGCGCTGTTGCGACTGTTTTACTTTTACGGAATATCGATATGCCCGAAATCCGGCCGCTGGAAGAGCAAAAAAGTATAGTCCTGAAGTGGGGTGTGGTGGCGCTTTTGCCCGTGGCGGTATGGTTTTTCTGTTTGCGGGCGGGCATTGCCCAGAACCAGGGGGCTTTTTACAGCCTGACTTCCGCCGCCCTGGCCGCCTGGGCGCTGGGCGTGATGTCCGAAGTTCTGGTGGCCGTGGCCCTGCCTGGCCTGTACATTCTGTTTTCCGTTGGCGCGCCAAAGGAGATGCTGGAGTCCTGGACATCTTCCATAGGCTGGCTGCTTCTGGGCAGTCTGATGCTCGGGGCGGCCATGATCCGCACCGGCCTGGCCGGGCGCATCGCCGTATGGGCCATGTACGTAACCCGTGGTTCCTTCACCCGTCTGCTCTGGGGCATTCTTATGGCCGGCATCCTTCTGGCGCCGTGCTCGCCCAGCCCCACCGGCAAGGGCGCAATTCTTGTCGTGATCTGCGCGGGCATATGCCAAGCCCTGGGGCTGAAGCGGCATTCCCGCGAGGCGGCGGCGGTGCTGATGGCCGGCTTTATGGCCGTCTCCGCGTCCCGCCTGATTTTTTTGACCGCCGGAAGCGACGTGATCCTGTACACCAGGCTGTTCACGGAGGCCACTGGAACGGCGATATCCTGGACAGGCTACCTGATCCACAACGGCATTCCGGCCATAATTTACAGCATTTTGAGCCTTGCGGCCGTTTTGCTTGTCCTGCGGCCCAGGCCGGCCCTGGGGGCCAGGGAATACATCGACGCGCAACATGCCGCGCTCCCGGCTGTCAGTTCGGACGAAATAAAGGCCATGGCCTTTATTTTGCTGATGATCGCGGTTTTTATCACAGAAAGCCTGCACAAGCTTGATTCCGGCTGGCTCCTGCTCCTCCTGGGCGTGGCCACGGCTTTGCCCGGCATTCGGCTGACCACCAATGAAACGGTGGAAAAGCTGCCGTACGGCGCCGTGTTTTTTGTGGTGGGCAGCATGTGCATAGGGTCCGCCGCCAAGGCCACCGGCGCGGGGCAGTCGTTGGCCGGTCTGATCATGCCGTTCCTGGGCGGGTCGGATCTTTATATGCTTGTGTCAACCTACGTGGCCGGCTCGCTGTTGAATTTTCTGCTCACCCCGCTGGCCGCCCTGGCCGCCCTGACCGTGCCGCTCGCGGACATGGCCGTTGGTTTTGGGGCCAATCCTCTGCCGGTGGCCTATGCTTTCTCTTACGGCACGGATCAGTATTTGTTCCCATACGAAATAAGCGCGTTGCTGCTTTTCTACTCATCAGGCTGGGCGTCCATCAAGCAGATCGCCGCGGTCCTGGCCCTGCGGTTTTTTCTGGGGCTGGTTTTCCTGATGGTCGTGGCCTACCCGTGGTGGCGCATGTGCGGTTTGTTCAACTGATTACGCCTAAAAATATTTCACATTCCAAACTAAGGAGATTGCAATGGGACATCCTTCCGTTTATCCCACCGGGGTCACTATCTACAACCCGGACAAATGCTGGAGCGGCTACACCGTGTTTCCCGCGGAGGATATGGGCTGCGTGCTCATTGACATGAGCGGCCGCGAAGTGCGGGTCTGGGAAGGCCTGCACGGTTTCCCAAACAAGATGCTCCCCGGCGGCTATGTCTTCGGCAGCCTGGGCGAACGCAGCGGCAAGTACGGTTTTCAGGACAAGGTGGATCTGGTGCAGCTGGATTATGACGGCAACGTGGTCTGGTCTTTTGACAAGGTGGAGTACGTTGAGGATCCGGGCGAAACCCCGCGCTGGATGGCCCGGCAGCACCATGACTACCAGCGCCAGGGCAACCCGGTGGGTTACTACGCGCCCGGCCTGGAACCGCAGGTTTTTTCCGGCAACACCCTGGTGCTGTCGCACCGGACGGTCTTTAACAAAAAAATTTCCGACAAAGAGCTTGTTGACGATCTGATGGTGGAAGTGAACTGGGAAGGGGAAATTATCTGGGAATGGCTGTGCAGCGAGCATTTTGACGAATTCGACTTCCGCGAGGGGCCAAAGAACACCCTGGCCCGCAACCCGAACTTCCGGGGCCGGGGCATGGGCGACTGGATGCACATCAACTCCATGTCCGCCCTCGGGCCGAACAAGTGGTTCGAGCAGGGAGATGCGCGCTTCCATCCGGACAACATCATCGCGGACGGGCGGGAAACCAACATCATCTTCATTCTGGACAAAAAGACCGGCAAGATCGTCTGGAAGCTCGGTCCGGATTACGACCGCACCCCGGAAGAACGCGCCATAGGCTGGATAATCGGCCAGCACCACGCCCATATGATCCCAAAGGGCCTGCCCGGCGAGGGCAATATTCTGGTTTTTGACAACGGCGGTTGGGCCGGCTACGACGTGCCCAACCCCGGCGCGCCCACCGGCAACAAGGCCGCCCGGCGCGATTATTCGCGGGTGCTGGAAATAGACCCGGTGGCCAGGAAAATAGTTTGGCAATACACCCCGGCCGAGGGCGGCCTGCTTATACCGCACGACGCCTCGCGCTTTTACAGCCCGTTTATCAGCGGCATGCAGCGCTTGCCCAACGGCAATACCATGATCTGTGAAGGCTCCTGCGGGCGGGTGTTTGAAGTCACCAAAGAGCATGAAACGGTCTGGGAATACATCAACCCGTACAAGGGCAAGCTTATGCCCCTGAACATGGTTTACCGGGCTTATCGTCTGCCTTATTCATGGGTGCCTCAGGAACCCAAGCCGGAAGAGCGTCCGGTGGAGCGGCTGGATGTGCGGAAATTCCGCGTGCCTGGCGCGGCGGTCTTTGGCGACCGCAAGACCTCGGTCAAGGTGGCCGGCAGCCTGGGCTATCAGGAGGTGAGCGCCTTGTGCGTGGCCACGGTGGAAGAGTCGAATAAGTAGGAAAAATGAAAAAGTCCGGGAGGCGAAGCCTCCCGGACTTTGAATATTCTAACTTTAAGACGCCGGTTCCGGTGCTTAACGGCGAAACAAGCTTCGCTCACGCCAGCGCGGCGGTCCGCTGACTTTGCCAACAGTCTCAAGCCCGGGAAGGCTGAGTCTTCCGGCTTCTTCTTATTTGGCCTTCCGGCAGTCCTGGCACAGTCCGTACAAGTACATTTTGTGCGAGGTCAGGGTGTAGCCGTATTTGGCGGCCACCTCCACCTGAAGCTTTTCAATATTTTCATCCAGTATTTCCTGGGTCTTGCCGCATTTTTCGCAAATCAGGTGATCATGATGGGTATTGTCGTGCCTGGGTTCAAAGCGGGCAATGCCGTCCCCGAAGTTCACTTCTTTGGCCAAGCCGGATTCGCAGAGCAGCTTCAAGGTGCGGTACACAGTGGCCTGGCCTATGGAGGAATCCAGCTCGCGTAATTTGTGGTACAGTTCCTCGCTGCTCAGGTGCCCGGACCCGGCGAACAGGGTTTCCGCGATCAGCCTCCGCTGCGGCGTGAACTTCAACCCGCGTGAGGCTATATATTCCATAAAAAACTCGGCAGGTTTTTTTGTCATAGCTGGTCCAGTATTGCTTTGGGTTATGATGGAGCACGGGCTCCGGCGGCGGCTCTAAAGCAGCCGGAAATAATCTTCATCCCACCAGTGCAATTTTTCCGGCAAAAGATCAAGCCCGGCATAGATGGGCTTAAGTTCCCCGGACTGCCCCCAGATTTCCCCCTGAAAGCGTCTGGGGCAGTAAAGCGCTTGCGGCGTTTTGCCAAAGGCGGCCAGGGCGTTCCGGACAAGGTCGAGCAAGGCCCTGGCTCTGGCCCGGCCGCCAAGGTTGGGGTGAACCGGGCCGGCCAGGATTTGTCCGGCCAGGCTTTGCTCCTGGGCCAGGCCCAGGCGGACGACCTTTATGCCCGCGTTCCAGAGCCGCGGCAGGGCGGCGGCCAGCCGGTCCAGGCAAGGCTCCAGCTCCCATGGCGCGTAAGAGCCGGCGCGCCAGAGTTCCGCCAGGCCTGTCCCTTCCAGCACCAGGCAAGGATAAAGGCGGGCGAAGTCAGGAGCCAGCCCGGCTGTCGTTTCAATATCCCGTAAAAAATCTTCCGGGCTGGAGCCGGGCAAACCTGGCAAAAGCTGGATACCCAGGACCAGGCCATACTCCCGCACCATCTCGCAAGCCCGCACCGCCAGGGCGCCGTCGTAGGCCCGGCCGGAAGCGGCCAGGGCGGCCGGGCTGAAGCTTTGCACGCCCAACTCCACGGTGTTCAGCCCATATTCTTTGAAGCGCGCCAGAATTTTCTCATCAATGGCGTCCGGCCTGGTGGAACAGCGCAGGGCGCAAAGCAGGCCTTTTTCCCGCAACTCGGCTGCCAGTTCCAGGCAGGCCAGTTGCTCCGCCAGGGGCAGGGCGCTGAAGGTGCCGCCGTAAAAAGCCAACTCCACCGGCGCACCCCCCTGGACGGCACGCAACTTAAGAGCTTGCGCAAGCCCCGCCAGCGCGGCTTGCGCGGTGCGTTCCGCCTGCCCGGTCTGGGCGGTCTGGGCGCAGAATATGCAGCGCCGGGCGCAGCCGGCAAAAGGTATAAACACGGGATATATAACGTGGGCGGAGTTTCGCGGTTCCGGGTGATAAAAATCCATTTACGGAGGATAAACATTTTTTCGGGTAAAGCAAAGAGTTCCAGTTCAGGTAATTATGCAAAACTTCTCCGTATTTTTTGCGGCAAATGCCAAAAAATTCTTGCTCCAACCGGCATTTAACTGTAAGTTCAAAACAATAAGTAACAGCCAAGGCCGGTTACGTTGCCGGAAAGGAATGGTTTATGGCTGGAACGCCTGAACAGAGCGCGGCCGGGTGCGTGTTCTGCCGGATTATCCGTGGCGAATTGCCTTGCGCCAAGCTTTACGAAGACGACAAAGTGATCGCCTTCCTGGATATAAACCCGGTTTGCCCAGGGCACAGTCTGCTTGTGCCCAAAGCGCACTTTGCCACATTGATGGACCTGCCGCCGGAACTTGGCGAACCCGTCCTGAAGGTCGCGGGCAAGCTCGGCAGGGCGGTAATGGAGGCCTGCAAGGCCGACGGCCTGAACTGCGTGCAGAACAATTTCGCGGCCGCCGGGCAGATGGTTTTTCACGTTCATTGGCATCTTATTCCGCGCTTCAACAGGGACGGGTTGATGCCCTGGGCGCCAGGCAAGTACGAAAGCCAGGCGCGTATATCCGAAATGGCCGCCGGCATAATCAGTAGGCTGTAATTAACCAGGATCATATAACTAAATTGGCCCCGGAGTGTCACATGAGTGGAAACACGCTGACGAAAGCCGACATTGTCGACATGATTTATGAAAAGACCAACAGAAACCGTTCAGAAATCAAGGATGTTGTGGAATCGCTTCTGCGCATCGTCAAGCAGGCGATAAAAAAGGATCACGCCCTGCTGGTCAGCGGCTTCGGCAAGTTTGAGGCCTATGCCAAAAAGGCGCGCAAGGGGCGTAACCCGCAGACCGATGAAACCATAGTCCTGCCCCCGCGCAAGGTGGTGGTGTTCAGGCTGTCCAGGAAGTTTCGCGCGGAACTGAACGATAAATAGTTCCGGTTTCGCCGCTTTTTCTCCAGGCCTGAGCGTTGATGCAAACAACGCTGGCTCGGTTATGTAAGCGCTCCCGATGCGGACTCCCGCCGGGAGCGTGTTTTTATGCCGTCCGGCCTCGACTTTTGCGCTCATCCCGGCTACAATTCTCCCTTGCGAAAATGATGCTGATCAGAGGTTTTATGCCTTGCAACATATTGAAAATACCCGATCTTGAAGCGGCTTCGGATCTGTGCGCCGGCCTCCGGAGCAGAGACGCGGTGGACGCCGGCGTTGAAGAAGACGTCCGGGCCATCCTGGCCAGGGTGCGCGCCGAAGGCTTGCCAGCTGTACTGGAGTACACCCGGCGCTTCGACTGTCCGGATTTTGCCGAAACCTCATTCCGCGTTTCCGCCTCGGAGCTGGACGCGGCCGTCAAAACAGTTTCCGCCGAGGATCTGGGCATCCTGCGCGCCGCCATAGCCAATATCCGCGCTTTTCACGAGGCCCAGAAAGCGCAATCCTGGTTTCAGACCAGTCCGGACGGCGGCCTGCTTGGCCAACTGGTCAGTCCGGTGGACCGGGCCGGCCTGTATGTGCCCGGCGGGCGCGGCGGAGAAACCCCGCTCATTTCCAGCCTGCTCATGAACGCCGTGCCGGCCAGGGTGGCCGGCGTGCGGGAACTGGCCGTGGTCTCGCCCCCGCGCAGGGACGGAACCCTTAACCCGTACATTTTGGCCGCCGCCCGGCTTTTGGACATAGGCGAGGTCCACGCCTGCGGCGGGGCCTGGGCCGTGGCCGCCCTGGCCTACGGGGCCGGCTCGCTCAAGCCTGTGGATCTGATCGCCGGACCGGGCAACATCTGGGTGGCCACGGCCAAGCGCCTGCTCATCGGCACGGTGGGCATAGACATGCTGGCCGGCCCCAGCGAGATCCTGATCCTGGCCGACAAAAGCGCCAAGGCGGCCTGGGTCGCTGCGGATATGCTTTCCCAGGCCGAACACGATCCTCTGGCCTGCTCCGTGCTGCTCACGGATTCCCCGGCCCTGGCCGAATCCGTGGCCGCCGAGCTGTCCTGCCAGCTTACAACGCTGCCCCGCCTCCAGATAGCGGCCCAATCCCTGAAGGACTGGGGGGCCATAGCGGTTGTGCCGGACCTGGATCTGGCCCTGCAAATCGCCAACCGCATCGCCCCGGAGCATCTTGAGCTGCTGGTGGATGATCCCTGGGCCCTGCTGCCGAAAATCCGCAACGCCGGGGCCGTATTCATGGGCCATTACGCCCCGGAACCCCTTGGCGACTATTTTGCCGGGCCAAACCACGTCCTGCCCACCATGGGCACGGCCAGATTTTCCTCCGCCCTAGGCGTGCAGACCTTTTGCAAAAAAACCAGTCTGCTGGCCCCCAGCCGGGACTTCACCCGGAGCAGCGCCCCACTGGTGGCCCGCCTGGCCCGTTTGGAAGAGCTGGAGGCCCACGCCCGCTCGGCTTTGATTAGATTGGGATAAGTTGTATTTTGTCTGGTAATGCTGCGGGGCTCCGCCCCGCGTCCCGCCAGGGGGCAATGCCCCTTGGAGTCCGTTTATGGCGTGCCGGTACGCTTTGCGTAACGGCGCGCCGGTGAGACGGGCGCGGGTAACGGGCTCGGCTCAGGCTGGGTCTGCCCCGGTGGAGTTGAGCCTCCCCGGTAAAGGAATGGTTTATGCAAGTCGTTACAAAGACCGAGATCAAGGAGTACCCGTTACTTTCACGCGGCAAAGTCCGGGATATTTATGAAATCGATTCCGAAACCCTGCTCATTGTCACAACGGACCGCATGTCCGCCTTTGACGTGATTCTGGACAAACCCATCCCTTACAAGGGCGTGGTGCTAAACCAGCTCACCCTATTCTGGATGGACAAGTTCAGGGACATAATCCCGAACCATATGCGGGAATCGCGAGTGGAGCGCTTCCCCGCGCTCTTGCAAGGGTATAAGCCGATGTTGGAGGGGCGTTCCGTGCTGGTGCGCAAAGCCGCTCCCCTGCCTGTGGAATGCGTGGTGCGCGGCGCCTTGGCCGGTTCCGGCTGGAAGGATTACCAGGCCGCCGGCAAAGTCTGCGGCCAGACCCTGCCGGCCGGGCTTCTGGAATGCCAGATCCTGGATGCGCCCATATTTACCCCGTCGACCAAGGCGGCCCTGGGCAGCCATGATGAGAACATCACTCCGGCGGAAGCGGAAAAACTGCTCGGCCAGGCTGTTTATTCCAAAGTCCGGGATGCGTCCTTGGCCATTTTTAAAGCCGGCCGGGATTACGCCAGGGATTTGGGCATAATCATCGCGGACACCAAATTTGAATTCGGGCTTGTGCAGGGCCAAGTGATTCTGATAGACGAAGTGCTCACGCCGGATTCCTCGCGCTTCTGGCCCCGCGCCGGATATGCGCCTGGCAAAAGCCAGCCCAGCTTTGACAAACAGCTCTTGCGCGACTGGCTGGAAACCCGGCCCTGGAATAAAAAAGCCCCGGCTCCGCCCCTGAGCGCGGAGATTGTCGAGCAAAGCCAGGAGCGCTATCTGGACGCTTACCGTAGGCTTACCGGAAAAAGTTTAATTATTTAACAAAGATATCAACAGCTATCTATTTAGGAGGAGCAATGCTGCTCAAAGGTAAAAAAGCCATCATTTTCGGACTCGCGAACAATCGCAGTATTGCCTACGGCATTGCCAAGGCGTTCAAGGACAACGGCGCGGAGCTGGCCTTTTCCTGGCCTGGGGAAGCCATCCAGAAACGGGTGGAGCCGTTGGCCAAAGAACTGGGCGGGTCCTTCACCTTTCCCTGTGACGTGACCAGCGACGAGCAGATCGCGTCCGCCGCGGAAATCGTGAAAAAAAACTGGGGCCAGGCGGATATTCTGGTGCACGCAGTGGCCTTTGCCAACCGCGAGGATTTGCAGGGCCGCTTTATCGACACCTCCCGCGCCGGTTTTGCCCTTGCCCTGGACATATCCGCCTATTCCCTGACCGCGCTCTGCCATGCTTTTGAACCTATCCTTACGGATAACGCTTCTATTCTTACCCTGACCTATTACGGTGCGGACCGCTTCATCACCAACTACAACGTCATGGGCGTGGCCAAGGCGGCCCTTCAGGCCTCCGTGCGGTACCTGGCCTATGATCTGGGCGTCAGGAGCATCCGCGTCAACGCCATCAGCGCCGGCCCCATCAAAACTTTGGCCGCCTCCGGCATTTCCGGTTTTGGCAGAATCCTCAGCCACATTGAAAAGCACAGCCCCCTGAATAAAAACGTGGATATCGACGACGTGGGCAACGCCGCCCTGTTCCTGGCCTCCCCCCTGGCCTCCGGCGTAACCGGCGAAGTCATGTTTGTGGACGCCGGCTACAATACCTCCGGCATTCAACTGGCTGATGAATAATGTCGTATTATGATCGGCGGACTCCGTCCACCGTGCCCCCGGCCAAGGGGCCACGCTCTTTGGTTCCCATTTACGGTATGGCTGTTCCGCGAAGCGGAACAGCCATACCAATAAAAAGACCAAGAACCCCGGCGCCTTGGGGAGGATTCTTCATTCCCCGACCGGACCGGAGGTGTGCGGCGTTAGCCGCCTGGAGCGGCAAGGCGGCGTCAAATGAACTTTGCCGGTTACGCACCTAAGCCGCCGCTGATGCGACAGGAAGGCGGGGCGGAGCCCCCTGGCTTATTTCCATATCCAATAGCCGCGCCGTCCTGGGTAACGCCTGGGAGCATCGTGGAGAATTGCCGCTTTCTGGCCGGGCGGGTGCG
The DNA here is from genome assembly GCA_031547305.1 of Desulfovibrionaceae bacterium. GTDB lineage: Bacteria > Desulfobacterota > Desulfovibrionia > Desulfovibrionales > Desulfovibrionaceae > JAVBSC01. The sequence goes on along the minus strand of JAVBSC010000003.1, from coordinate 8,059 downwards.
GGAAGTGGGCCTGTTGTTTATGGAGTCGGAAAGCTCCCTGGCTTACGGGCGGGATGACTTGCCGCTGGAGTTGCGGGATTTGCCGCTCAGCTGGCATGTGCATCTGCCCGTGGATCTGCGCTGGGAGAGCGGGAGGAAAGAGGCGGAGATCTGCCTTAAGCTCATGGACAAGCTGGAATTCCTGGATGTCCGGCGGGCGGTGCTGCACCCCCCGGTATTGCGTGATGCCGATGAAGCGTTGAGGCTGCTGGAGGAATTTACCGGCGCCTGGCTGGGCGGAGGGCGCGAGGCGCGGGATATTCTGCTGGAAAATATTAATGGGGCAAGCCTTGTGCCCTGGGAGCGATTCATAGTAGGATGGGACTGCTCCCTGTGCCCGGATCTGGGGCATATATTGTCCTATGGGCATGAGGATCTGCTCAGGCGGCCGGAACTGCTCTGCCGCGCGCGTATGGCGCACCTGAACGCGCCAAAGCCGGGCAAGCCCTCCTGGCATGGTCCGCTCAGTCTGCTGGGTGGAACGGCGGAATTGACCGCCCGTAAATTTTTTCGGGCTTTGCCGCCGGACTGCGTGCATATGCTGGAATTGTTCACCTGGCGGGACATAGAGGATTCCATGCCGGTCCTGCGCAATTGGTTGTAACCTTAGGGCATTTTTAGCGTAAAATGCTCCGGGGCGTATCAACACGTCTAACGAGGCGCCATGGCCTACTTCAGAAAACTTTCCAAACTTCCGGAAATGCTGGATCTCTTCCGGCGTGAGGACCGCTGGCTGATTGCCGTCAACGCGGACCCGGACGCCATGGCCTCGGCCCTGGCCCTGCGGCGCATTATGGCCGGCCGGGTGGAAAAGGTGGATATAGCCAGGGTCAATGAAATAACCCGCCCGGACAACCTGGCCATGATCCGTTACACCCGGTTGCGCATGGACAAGCTTTCCCCGCTTCTGAGCGCCCAGTACGACAAATTCGCCCTGCTGGATTCCCAGCCGGGGCATCATCCATCCTTCAGCAGCCTGAAGTTTTCCCTGGTCATTGACCACCATCCTGTTTCCGATCCGCCTTATGAAGCGCCATATATTGAGATAAAGCCGGACTACGGCGCCACCAGCACCATGCTTACCGAATATCTCTATAACCTGGGGCTGCGGCCCGGCGCTCTCCTGGCCACAGCCCTGCAGTTCGGCATAAAGAGCGATACCGCCAATTTTCAGCGCCATTTTTGCGAAGTGGATCTGCGCGCTTACCATTTTCTTGCCCGGTTCGCCAATCCGGGGTTGTTGTCGCGCATTGTGCGCAGCGAGTTCCACAGGTCCTGGCTGGACTACTTTGCCAAGGCCTGCACCAGCATGCACAAGGCGCGAAGCGGCGAGTACGTTTATCTTGGCTCAGTGGAAAACCCGGATCTTCTGGTGGGCATCGCGGATTTTTTCATGCGGGTATACGAGATACGCTGGGTGGCCGTGGCCGGGTTGTACGAAGACACCGTGGTGGTCATCTTCAGGGGCGACGGGGTGAGCCTGGATCTGGGGCGCATGGCCACGACGCATTTTGGCGAGCTTGGCTCCGCCGGCGGGCACAAAGCCATGGCCAGGGCGGAATTTCCAATCCAGGCCACCCAGGGCGCGAATCTGGAAATCTTCATCTACGATCGCCTGCTGCGAACCTGCAAAGCGAAAGCTAAAAAGGAAGAAGCCAAACCGGAGGTGGACCTTTGATGGATGCCGGGACAAATCCGTTGGTTTCGGTGATTATTCCCACCTGCAACCGGCCGGAGAGCCTGGCTCTGGCTCTGGATAGCCTGTGCTGGCAGACCTTCAAGGATTTTGAGGCGGTCATTGTGGATGACGGCCAGGTGGACGCCCGGCCGGTCATTGAAAAATATTCCGGCAAGTTGCGTTTGAGTTATCATGAAAATCCCCGGAATATGGGCGTGGCCGCGACGCGCAACGCCGGAATGCGGGCCGCTTCCGGCCGGTACATAGCGTACCTTGATGATGATGACTTGTATTATGAGAACCATTTGGATTTTTTGACCACCATGCTGCGGGAGGGCGGGGTATCCGTGGCCTATTCCGACGGCAACCAGGCCCTGATGCGCAAGATTGACGGCCGCTGGACCACGGTGAACCGGCGGATTAATTTTTCTTATGATTTTGACGCGCAAAAGCTCCTGCGCGGCAACTACATTCCCACCCTGTGCATCATGCACGACCGGCGCTGCCTGGAGGTGGCCGGCTATTTCAAAACCCATCTGGGCGCGCACGAGGACTGGGATCTCTGGCTGCGCATGTCCCGCTTTTACACCTTCGGGCATGTGCCGCATCCCACCTGCGAATACATGGTCCGGGCCGGTGGGGATTCTTTGTCCGGCAACGAGGAGGGCATGAAGGAAACCTGGTTTCACGTGCGCAAGCTGGCCGGTTTTCTGGAACGCCTGCCCAGGGTGGAGGAACTGGCCGCGAACATGCGCGGCACCGAAGTTTTGAAGCGGGCCGCTAATCCAAAATGCCGCCTGAGCGTGCTGCTGTATGCGGACAAGGCCGGACTGCCCGGCTTGCGCGCCTGTCTGGCCGCCCTGAACAAGGCCTGGCCGGAGGATGCGGAATTGGTGCTGATTCTGGACGAGCCTGACGAACTGGCGGACAAGCTGGCCGCAAGCCCCAAGGGCGATTTGACCGTAATCCGCCGCGCCCGGCCGGTGGGGCGGGTGCTGGCTCTGAACCAGGCGCTTCAGTATGCAAGAGGCGAAACTCTTTTATTCATCAGCCCGGCCCTGCGGCCCAGGCCGGGCGGGCTGGAAGATATGCTCGACCGGCTCAGGGAAGCGGGCGGCCGTGCCATAGTTACCGTGCCCCTGCAATCTGGAAGCGGCCAGGTTTATTGCGGCGGCGGACTGCGGGAAGACGGGCGCGTCAATGCCCTGCCCGCTTTGGAGCAAGGGGATGCTTCGCCCGGGCCGGACTGCGCTTCCCTGCATTGCCTTATGCTCGGCAAGGATCTGTTCGCCGGCCTGGGCGGTTTTGCCACGCGTTTCGCCCCGGCCTTTTACGAGGACGCGGATCTGTGCCTGCGGGCCAGGCGGGATTTCAACATCCCGGTGATTACCCTGGAGACGGCTGCGTTCATATTTGAGGATAACAAGGCGCTCAGCACTCCGGAACTGGTGCGGCAAAAAGCCATGACTTCTTATAATGCCGCTAATTTTGCCGCCCAGTGGGGGAAGAGCCCGGATCTGTCCGTGCCGGAATGTGGGGATTGGCTGTAACTACCGAAAAAGTGCCTTTTGCATGAAAACCTCCCCGCGAAGCGCGCTTCGCGGGGAGGTTTTCATGGCTTTGCCGCTCAACCAGCTTATTCTTTGTCGCCTTCGGAATCTTCCTCCAGCTTTTGCTTCAGCAGGTCGCCCAGGTTCTGCCCGCCGGCCTCAGCCGGCCCGGCGCGAAACTCCTTGGGCTTTTTCTTTTCCTCTTCTTCCTTGAGCTGCTTGATGGACAAGCCCAGGCGGCGCTCCTCGGCGGAAACGTGAATGACCTTGGCCTGGATGCTCACGCCTTCCTTGAACAACTCGGAGGGAGACTTGATCTTTTTGCTGCTGATTTCCGAAACATGCACCAGGCCTTCAATCCCTTCCTCCACTTCCACAAACAGGCCGAAGTCCGTGATGTTGGTGATCACGCCTTCCGCCAGGGAATCCACCGGGTATTTGTCCGGCACGTAGCTCCACGGGTCTTCGGTAAGCTGCTTTACGCCCAGGGTGAATTTTTCGCTTTCCTGGTCCACGGTAAGCACCTTGGCCTGCACGGTTTCGCCCACCTGGTAAACTTCGCTGGGATGGCGGATTTTTTTGGTCCAGCTTATGTCAGAGACATGGATCAGGCCGTCTATGCCGTCTTCAATGCCGATGAACATGCCGAATTCAGTGATGTTTTTAATAACCCCTTCCAAAATGGTGCCTTCAGGGTATTTTTCCGCCACCACTTCCCACGGGTTAGGCCGCACCTGCTTCATGCCCAGAGAGATGCGCTTCTTGTCCTGGTCCACGCCCAGAACCACCACGTCGACTTCCTCGCCCGGCTTGACCATCTGGGAAGGATGGCGCAGCTTGCGGGTCCAGGACATTTCAGAAATATGCACCAGGCCTTCCACGCCTGGCTCCAGTTCCACAAAGGCGCCGTAGTCGACCAGGTTGGTCACCTTGCCGTTAAAGCGCGCCCCAATGGGGAACTTGGCGGTGATGTCCTGCCACGGGTCGGAAACAAGCTGCTTCAGGCCCAGAGAAACCTTGTTGTGCTCGCGGTCAAAGGAAAGCACCTTCAGTTCCAGTTCCTGCCCCAGGCTGACCAGTTCCTTGGGGTGGCGAATGCGCTTCCAGGACATGTCGGTGATGTGCAGCAGGCCGTCCAGGCCGCCCAAGTCCACGAACACGCCGTATTCGGTGATATTTTTTACCCGGCCCTTGACCACCTGACTTTCGTCCAGGGTGCCGAGCAGATCCTGACGCTTGGAGTCGCGTTCTTCTTCAAGGAGCACGCGGCGGGAAACGATGACATTGCTCCGGCGGCGGTTGATCTTGAGTACCCGGAATTCGAACTCCTGGTTGACCAGGGCGTCCATATCCGGAACCGGGCGCAAATCCACATGCGAACCGGGCAAAAAGGCTTCCACCCCGCCCAGATCCACAGTGTAGCCGCCCTTGATGCGGCGCAGGATACAGCCTTTGCAGATGCCGTTCTGTTCCTGAACGGTTTCCAGTTGATCAAAGAGCTGCATGCGCTTGGCTTTTTCGTAGGATAAAGTGATAGTGCCTTCCTGTTCGTTTTTGCGCACCACAAAAACGTCCAGGCGGTCTCCCACGGATACCTTGAGCTTGCCGGACGAATCCATAAACTCGGATGCCGGGATCTGGCCTTCGGATTTGAAGTTGACGTCCACCAGCACGGCGTCGCCGTCAACACGCACCACTTCGCCTTTGACGATGGTGCCTTCCTCAAGATCCCCGAAATCCGGGTTCAGGTAGTTTTCCAGGGCGCTTTCAAAGCTGAGTTCAGCTTCCTGCCCCATTTCCTGTTCGGATGTTGCCATACAATTTCCTCCAACCGCAAAATTTCGCCGTGCGCGGAAATAACCCCGCGCCGAAGATGGGTTTCCTTACCAGAAGAGTTTCTTCAGCACAATATGAAAATTGGCTCAGGCCCTGCTTTTTAGTCATTTTATAACCTTAAACCGCTTGCGCGACGTACTTGTATGTTGCAGAATAAGCCTTGAGTTTTTTTAATAAGTTATTATATAATGGAGAATTTTATATGGATATTCCAGCAACTCTGGCCAAAGCGGATGCGTTGCGGGGAGAGCTTGCGGCCTGGCGCCGCCATTTGCACGCCCATCCGGAACCAAGCTGGCAAGAGCGGGAAACCACCCGGTTTATCATCGCCAGGCTGCGCGAATGGGGCTACGAGAATATTCAAAGTGATATCGGAGAACCGGGCCTGGGCGCGCTGGCGGACCTTAACCCGGGGCAAACCCCTTGCGTGGCCCTGCGCGCGGACATAGACGCTCTGCCCGTGAGCGAGGAGAGCGGCGAGCCTTTTGCCTCGGTCAACCCCGGAGCCATGCATGCCTGCGGCCACGACGGCCACATCGCCTGCCTGCTGGGCGCGGCTAAAATTTTGGCTGAGCGCAGGGCGGAACTGCCCGGTTCCGTGCGCTTTATTTTTCAGCCGGCGGAAGAAGACCTGATCCGGGGCGGCGCTGGCGCGGTCATTAAGGCCGGCGGCCTGGAAGGAGTTAAAGCCGTTGCCGGCCTGCATCTTATTTCGCATCTGCCGGCTGGAACAGTAGGCCTGCGCGAAGGCCCGTTCATGGCCGCCGGCCGCATCTGGCGCGCTGTGTTCACCGGCTGCGGCGGCCATGGAGGCATGCCGCACAAGGCCGTGGACCCTACCATTCCGGCCGCCCAGTTTATTTTGTCCGTCCAGGCCATGATCAGCCGGGAGCTTTCCCCGCAAACCCCGAACATCGTAAGCGTGGGCAGTCTGGAGGCCGCCGGCGCGCCCAACGTCATTCCGGAGCGTGTGGCCCTGCGCGGCACTATGCGGACCTTTTCGCGTGAGATGCTCCGGCATATTCCGGCACGCTTGGCCGCACTGGCCAAAGACACGGCGGCTGTCTGGCGCTGTAAGGCGGAGTTCGGTCTGGAGCCTGGCGGCACGGCTGTGGTGAACAATGAGCCGGAGCTGTGCGGGATGGTGCGGGAATGCGTGAGGGAGATTTTGGGGGAGCGGGCGTTAACGGAGCCGGAGTTCCAGACTATTTCCGAGGATTTCAGCTTGTATCAGGAAAAAGTGCCGGGGGTGTTCTTTTTTTTGGGCATGGGTGATGAGACGCTGGGCACGCATTATCCGCATCATTCGCCGAAGTTCAGGATTGATGAACGGCAGTTGGTGCCTGGAGTGAAGTTGTTGGCGGCTATGGCGGCGAAAATGCTGGGTATGGCTTTTGCCGCGCGGTAGGACTACCAAGCCTTAAACAAAGGCGCAAAAATCAAAGGCATGAATTTCCCGCATGCGGGACTCCATGCCTTTGCCGATTTATAAATCACAACTCAAAAAGAACCGGTAGGCCGGATTCAGCGTCTCCTCGCGGTAGGTATACCCCAGTTTATCCAGCGCGGCGATGAAGATCTCGTTATCCGCCGGCGGCACCTGGATGCCGCAGAGCACCCGCCCATAGTCCGATCCGTGGTTCCGATAGTGGAATAGACTGATGTTCCAGGCTGTGGACAAACTGTCCAAAAACTTGAGCAGCGCGCCCTGGCGCTCCGGAAATTCGAAGTGGAAAAGCCTTTCGTCGCATACGCCGTGGGCGTGTCCGCCAACCATGTAGCGAATGTGCAGCTTGGCGATTTCATTGTCGCTCAGGTTGCTGACCGGGTAGCCGCTTTCGGACAGGAGTTTTTGGATGGCTCCCCGCTCGGCCAGGCCGCCCGGCGTTTGCAGGCCGATGAATATATGGGCCTGGCTGTCGTGGCTGTAACGGTAGTTGAATTCCGTGACATTGCGATCGCCCAGGGTTTTGATCAGGCGTTTGTATGCGCCTGGCTTTTCCGGAATGGTCACGGCAAACAGGGCTTCGCGGGTTTCGCCTATTTCCGCGCGCTCGGCCACGTGGCGCAAGCGGTCGAAGTTCATGTTCGCCCCGCTGTTCACCGCGGCCACGTTCAGTCCCGTTAATTTTTCGCGGGCCAGGTATTTTTTCGCCCCGGCCACGGCCAGCGCGCCGGAAGGCTCGGCAATGGCCCGGTTGTTGTCAAAAATGTCCTTGATGGCCGCGCAGGTTTCGTCCGTGTTGACCAGGACTATCTCGTCCAGCAGTTTGCTGCACAATTCAAAGGTGCGCGGACCGGGCTCGCGAACGGCCACGCCGTCCGCAAACACGCCCACCTGGTCCAGGGCCAGGCGTTTGCCGGCGGCCAGGGAATCATGCATGGAGGCCGCGTCCACCGGCTCCACGCCAATGACTTTTATGTCCGGACGCAGGAATTTTACGTAGGCGGCAATGCCGGCGGCCAGGCCTCCGCCGCCCACAGGCACGAAAACGGCGTTCAGATCCGGGTTCTGTTCCAGGAGTTCCCTGGCGATGGTGCCCTGTCCGGCAATCACGTCCTCGTCGTCAAAGGGATGAATAAAGGTCAGGCCCTGTTCTTTTTCCAGTTCCCTCGCCCTGGCGTAAGCGTCGTCAAAGGCTTCGCCGTGCAGCAGCACTTCGCCGCCCAGGCTTTTGACCGCCCGCACTTTGATGGGCGGAGTGCTCTGGGGCATGACGATCAGGGCGCGCAAGCCCATGCGCCGGGCGGAAAGGGCCACGCCCTGGGCATGGTTGCCGGCCGAGGCGCAAATGACCCCGGCCTTTTTTTCCGCCTCCGTCAGGCGGGCCATGCGGTTGTATGCCCCGCGCAGCTTGAAGGAAAACACGGGCTGCAAGTCCTCGCGCTTCAGATATATATTGTTGCCCGTGCGCGCGGACAGGCGCGGCATGCCCTCCAGGGGGCTTTTTACGGC
>JAVBSC010000045.1:0-51867 GCA_031547305.1 Desulfovibrionaceae bacterium | reverse complement strand
CGCGGATTACGACAAGCAGATTTTTCTGGTTTCCCAGCGCAGCGCGGATCTGGATCACCCGACACTGGGGGATCTTTTTGAAATGGGAACGGTCAGCCGGGTTTTGCAGATGCTCCGGCTGCCGGACGGCACGGTCAAAGTTCTCTTTGAAGGACTGTACCGGGCCAGAATGGATCTGGAAGGGCACGCTTGGCCCACCGGGCTGACGGGCACAGCGGACGATCGGGATTACCTGAACGTTGTCGCGGTCAGCGAGGTGGAGGAATACGACGCCATTTCGCCGGAAGCCGAGGCGGCCATCCGGACCATGCACGAGGTGCTGGAGGAATACGGCAAGATCAACAAAAAGCTCACCCCGGAAAGTTTGCAGGCCATCGCTTCCCTGAACACGCCGGGCCGCCTGGCGGATTCGCTCATGCCGCACCTCAAGCTGGACTACCAAAAAAAGCAGGAAGTGCTGGAAATACTCGATCCCTTGGCCCGCCTGGAAAAAGTGCTGGAGCTTCTGCAAGGCGAAGTGACCATTTCCTCCATGGAAAAACGCCTGAAAAACCGGGTGAAGAGCCAGATTGAGCGTAACCAGCGCGATTTTTACCTGAACGAGCAAATCAAGGCCATTCACAAGGAAATGGGCCGGGAAGACGATCCCCAGGCCGAAGCCTCCGAGCTGGAGCGCCGTCTGAATGAAAAGAGCATGTCCGAGGAATCGCGGGAAAAAGCCCGGCGCGAGCTGAAAAAATTGCGCCAGATGCCGCCTTCTTCCGCCGAGTACACGGTGGTGCACAACTATGTGGACTGGATTCTGGATCTGCCCTGGAACGTGCTTAAAGAGACCAGCATAGACATTGCCGAGGCCAGGCGGATTCTGGACGAAGATCACTTTGGCCTGGAAAAACCCAAAGAGCGCATTCTGGAATATCTGGCCGTGCAGAAAATGGCCAACAAGCTCAAAGGCCCGATTCTCTGCCTGGTCGGCCCCCCGGGCGTGGGCAAGACTTCTCTGGCCAAATCCGTGGCCAGAGCCACCGGCCGCGAGTTTATCCGGCTTTCCCTGGGCGGTGTGCGTGACGAAGCGGAAATACGCGGGCATAGGCGCACCTATGTGGGCGCGCTGCCGGGCAAGATCATCCAGTCGCTCAAACGCACCAAGTACAATAACCCATTGTTTTGTCTGGATGAAATAGATAAAATGAGCATGGACTTCCGGGGCGATCCTTCGTCCGCCCTGCTGGAAGTGCTGGACCCGGAACAGAACAACACCTTCAACGATCATTACCTGGACATGGACTATGATCTGTCCCAGGTCTTTTTCATCACCACGGCCAACAGCCTGCATTCCATTCCCCTGCCTCTGCAGGACCGCATGGAGATAATCAGGTTGTCCGGCTATCTGGAAACGGAAAAACGCAGCATAGCCGGCAGATTCCTTTTGCCCAAGCAGATTGAGGCCAACGGACTCCAGCCGGAAAACCTGCGCATTTCCGACAGCGCTGTTCTGGAAATAATCCGCACCTATACCAGGGAAGCCGGGGTGCGCAACCTGGAACGCGAACTGGCCACGGTCTGCCGCAAAAGCGCTATGAGCATTGTGGAAAAAGGCGACGCGCGGGCGGTTGTAAACGTAACCAAGCAGAACATACCGCAGTTTCTGGGCGTTAAAAAATACCGCCACGGCGAGCGGGAGGACCAGCCCCAGGTGGGCGTGTGCAACGGCTTGGCCTATACGGAGCTGGGCGGGGAAATGCTTATGGTTGAAACCGCCATCATGCCCGGCTCCGGCAAGGTGAGCACCACCGGCAAGCTGGGTGAGGTCATGACCGAATCCGCCCAGGCCGCGCTTTCCTACGTGCGCTCGCGTTCCGACATGTTTGGCCTGCGTCCGGATTTTTACAAGGACATAGACATCCACATCCATGTGCCTGAAGGCGCCACTCCCAAGGACGGGCCTTCGGCCGGCATCACCCTGACCACCTCGCTGGTTTCCGCCCTGCTGGGCATTCCGGTGCGCCACGATGTGGCTATGACCGGAGAAATAACCCTGCGCGGCCGGGTGCTGCCCATAGGCGGCCTGCGCGAAAAACTGCTGGCCGCGCACCGCGGCCTGATCAGCAAAGTGCTTATTCCCAAGGACAACGAGAAGGATCTTAAGGAAGTACCCTCGGAAATACTCAGGGGCCTTAAAATAGTTTTTGTGGAGCACGTGGACGAGGTGCTGCCCCTGGCCTTGCCGGCCAGTACGGAGGAGATTTTTTGCGGCTTCAAGGATTCCGTGCCGCTTTTTCATTCTCTAAAAAGGGGCGCCTCCCAGGCGGTGGATAACAGCCCCAGGGCCCAATAGGAGGGGCGGCTTCCAAATACGGCTTTTGTCCGATGGCTGCGTCAAGCGGGCTTTTTTGCTCCGGTCGGGTACCATAAGAGTACGCTCCCCGCGCAAAAAGGCCCGCTTTTCTTACCATTGGCGCGCAATCCGTTATTTGGAAGCGCCCCCCGGCGTTATCCCACTCACGATATCCCCTTGCCAGAACTTCCGGCACAGGGTATCAGGAAAGGGCTGAAGTTGTTCCACAATAACCTTGCGAGGAAGTTGCATGCGGCTGGTCACCCGATCTGATTTTGACGGCCTGGTCTGCGGCGTTTTGCTGAAAATGGTCGGCGTGGTCACTGAATATAAATTCGTGCACCCCAAGGATTTGCAGGACGGCCTGGTGGATGTGGGGCCGGACGATGTGCTGGCCAACGTTCCGTATTCCCCGGGTTGCGGCATGTGGTTTGACCACCACACCAGCGAGTTGGAGCGCAACAAGGACGTGCGGTGCGACGGCTTGGTAAAAATGCTGCCAAGCTGCGCCAGGGTTGTTTGGGAATACTACGGCGGGCACGCCAAGTTCTCGCCTGTTTTGGACGAGCTTCTGGCCGCCGTGGATAAAGTGGACAGCGGCATGCTTGACAAATCCGACATTCTGGACCCCAAGGACTGGGTGCTGATCGGCTTTGTCATGGATCCGCGCACCGGCCTGGGCCGTTATCACGACTACCGCATCAGCAACTACCAGCTCATGCTGGATCTCATCAATTACTGCATGACCATGAATTCCTCGGCCATTCTGGCCCTGCCGGACGTGATCGAACGCACTGACCGCTATTTTTCCCAGGAAAAACTTTTCCGGGAAATGCTCAAGGAGCGCTCGGCCCTGCACGGCAACGTGCTGGTCATTGACCTGCGCGAGCAGGAGGAAATTTACACCGGCAACCGCTTCAGCGCCTACGCCATGTATCCGGAATGCAACATAAGCATCCAGGTCATGTGGGGTTTTCAGCGCCGGAACATCGTCCTGACCGTCGGGCACTCCATCCTGAATCGAGGCTGTAAAACGGACGTGGGCAGTCTGATGCTCAAGTACGGCGGCGGCGGGCACCCGCGCGTGGGCACCTGCCAGGTGCCGGTGGAAAAAGCCGACCAGGTGCTCAAAGAGTTGATCGCCACCATTAAAGAATAAAAAAATAAGCGAGGGGGCCGTGGCCCCCTCGCTTATTTTTTTATTCAAAAACCAAATCCTCGTCCTTCAAGCCAATCTCCACTTTTTGTCCGTCACGCAGTTCTCCGCTGATGAGCTTGCGGGCCAGCGGGGTTTCCACGCGTTGTTGCAGGTAGCGGCGCAGGGGCCGGGCGCCGTAAACCGGATCGTAAGCCGCGTCCGCGATGAAATTCGCCGCTTCCGGCGAAAGCTCCAGGCTGATCTTGCGGTCTTCCAGGCGGACGCGCAGCTGTTTGAGCATAAGTTCCACAATGCTCTTGATCTGGTCCCGCAGCAGGGGCCGGAAAAGCACGGTCTCGTCCACGCGGTTCAGGAATTCCGGCCGGAAATGGCGGCGCAGCTCGCCCATGACCGCCTCGCGCGCGCCGTCCCCGAATTCGCCGTCCGGGCTGATGCCTTCCAGGAGCAGGTTCGAGCCGATGTTCGAGGTCATGATGATTATGGTGTTTTTAAAGTCCACCGTGCGGCCGTGGCTGTCTGTAAGACGCCCGTCGTCCAGAATCTGGAGCAGGGTGTTGAACACGTCCGGATGGGCTTTTTCAATTTCGTCAAACAGGATGACGCTGTAGGGCTTGCGGCGCACGGCCTCGGTAAGCTGGCCGCCCTCGTCGTATCCCACATAGCCCGGGGGGGCGCCGATCAGGCGGGCCACGGCGTGTTTTTCCATGTACTCGCTCATGTCCAGGCGGACCATGTTCTCCTGCGTGTCAAACAGGGCCTGGGCCAGGGTCTTGCACAGCTCGGTCTTGCCCACGCCGGTGGGGCCGAGGAAGATGAACGAGCCCAGGGGCCTGTTGGGGTCGGACAACCCGGCCCTGGAGCGCAGCACGGCCTCGGACACGGCGGTTACGGCCTCATCCTGGCCGATGACCCGCTCGTGCAGCACGTCCGGCAGGCGGAGCAGTTTTTCCCGTTCCGACTCCAGCAGCCTGGTCACCGGTATGCCGGTCCAGTGGGCGACTATTTCCGCCACGTCCTCGGGCCGCACCTCTTCTTTGAGCAGGCGGGCTGCGGGCTGGTCCTCGCCGCTGTCCGCTTCGGCCAGTTCTTTTTCCAGACGGTGCAGGGTGGAATATTTAAGCTCGGCCGCCCGGTTCAGGTCATAGGCGCGTTCGGCCTCTTCAATGTCGCGTCTGGTTTTTTCGATTTCTTCCTTAATAGTGCGGATTTTATCGATTGAGCCTTTTTCCTTTTCCCAGCGGGACAGCAACCCGGCCTGCCTGGCGCGCAGGTCGGCCAGTTCGTTTTCCAGACGCTCCAGGCGCTCGCGGGAAGCAACGTCCGTTTCCCGGCGCAGGGCTTCGCGCTCTATTTCCAACTGCATGATCTTGCGGCCCGCTTCGTCCAGATCCGATGGCATGGAGTCTATTTCCGTGCGGATTTTGGCGGCCGCCTCGTCAATCAGGTCAATGGCCTTGTCCGGAAGCTGGCGGTCGCTGATGTAGCGCACGGAAAGCGTCACCGCCTCCACGATGGCCGCGTCAGCTATGCGCACGCCGTGGTGCACCTCAAAGCGCTCCTTAAGGCCGCGCAGGATGGAAATGGCATCCTCCAGGCCGGGTTCGTCCACCAGCAGCGGCTGGAAGCGGCGCTCCAGAGCCGGATCTTTTTCAATATATTTGCTGTACTCGTCCAGGGTGGTCGCGCCGATGCAGTGCAGTTCTCCGCGCGCCAGCATCGGCTTGAGAATGTTGCTGGCGTCCATGGCTCCATCCGTGCGGCCGGCGCCCACGATGGTGTGCAGTTCGTCAATGAACAGCAGGATGCGTCCATCGGATTTTTCCACTTCCTTGAGCACGGCCTTCAGGCGTTCCTCAAATTCGCCGCGGTATTTGGCCCCGGCGATCAGCGCGCCCATATCCAGGGCGAACAGTGACTTGCCTTTAAGGCTTTCCGGCACGTCGCCCTTTAGAATACGATGGGCCAGGCCTTCCACAATGGCGGTTTTGCCCACGCCCGGCTCGCCTATGAGCACCGGGTTGTTCTTGGTGCGGCGCGAAAGAATGCGGATGCAGCGCCGGATTTCCGCATCCCGGCCGATTACCGGGTCCAGTTTGCCCTTGCGGGCGTCCTCCACCAGGTCGCGGCCGTACTTGCTCAGGGCTTCGTAACTGTCTTCCGGGGTGGGGCTGGTCACGCGTTGCGAGCCGCGAATCTGGGTCAGGGCGGTCAGGAGCTTTTCCGGATTCAGAGAGAATGTTTTGTTTACTTTGCCGATGGGCGTGGAAGCGGACTCGGCCGCCAGCTCGCAAAAAATATGCTCCACGCTGACGTATTCGTCCTTCATGCGTTTGGCCGCCTCGTGGGCGCGCAGGAGCACCTCGCGCAGCCGGTTGGTGGCCCCCAGTTCCTGGCTGGCTCCCGGCCCGCTCACGGAGGGCTTCTTTTTCAGCTCGGCCAGCAGGGTGCCCGCATAGGTTTTGGGATTGTACCCGGCCCGCTCCAACAGGCGCGGCACCAGGCCGTCTTCCTGCTCAACAAGGGCAAGAGCAAGGTGCTCGGCATCCACGGCCTGGTGCCCCAGGCGCACGGCCGCGCTTTGGGCCTCGGCCACGGCTTGCTGGGATTTTTCGGTAAATTGTTTAAGGTCCATAGTCTTCCTCTCTCAATAAGATCTTAAAGCTATGCTTTAAGATTAGCGCTTGTTGCATTTTGTCAACATGAAAAAGAAAATATCTATCAGGGCCTTGTGTTCAAAAGATCCTGCAAGTCATGAACGCGCGACTCCAGCCTCTGGATGCGGGCCAGAAGATCCACGATGATCGTGCCGCCCAGGGTGGGTATTTCAAAATCCGCGCAGATGCGTTCCAGTTTGCGCACTTTGTATACATCGTCCGATCGGAACAAAGATTCCTTGTTGGCCGTGGTTACCGGCGAAAGCCAGCCAAGGTCCAGCAGTTCGTTAAGGCGGTCCGGGGTGCTGTCGCAAATGACCACCAGTTCCTCAAAAGCCACGTACACGGAACGATCCGGCAGGGCGCTTTCTTTGGCTTTTATGTCCATGATCAACCTCTGGCGGAAAATGTTGAGGATTCAGCCAGCTTTTTCCAGAGTTCCAATTCCTTGGGGCTTGAGAATTCCGGCACCACAATGTTGATGACCACGAACTGATCCCCTTTGTCCTGTCCGCCGCCCATCCCTTTGCCGCGCAGACGCAGTTTTTTCCCGCTGCTCTGGCCCGGCGGGATGGTCAAATCAACCGCGCCGTCCAGGGTGGGAATGCGCGCTTTCACGCCCAGGACCGCCTCCCAGGGGGCCAGATTAAGGGTGTAGATGACGTTGTTGCCGTCCAGGCCGAATTTATTGTGCCTGGACAGTTCCACCCGCAGGTATAAATCTCCGGGCTCGCCGCCGCTCTGGGCCGGCTGGCCCTGCCTGGCCAGGCGAATGCGCGCGCCTTCGCGCACTCCGGCCGGAATGTTCACGGCCAGATTTTTTGGACCTTCCGGCGACTGGAGGGTCAGGTTTTTTTTGCCGCCCGTGTAAGCTTCTTCCAGGGTCAGGGCCAGAGTCGCCTCTACGTCGCGGCCCCGGCGGGAACGCTGGGAAAAACCGCCGAAAGGATCCGGGCCGAAACCCGCCCCGCGCCCCGCGCCGCCGAACAACGTTTCAAAAAAGTCGCTGAACCCGGAAGCGTCAAAGCGCTGTCCGCCGCCAGGCCCGCCAAAGTTGAACTGAAAATTCTCAAAACCCTGCGGGCGCTGAAAATTCTGGCCGTGCTGCCAGTTGGGGCCCAACTGGTCGTACAAACGGCGCTTTTCGTCGTCCTTCAGGACTTCGTAGGCTTCGTTAATGTCTTTAAACTTCGCTTCCGCGCCTTTGTTGTCCGGGTTTAAATCCGGATGATACTTGCGGGCGAGCTTTTTATACGCCTTGCTGATTTCTTCTTTGGACGCGCCGCGGGAAACCCCCAGCAGTTTGTAATAGTCCTTGTATTCAACGGCCATCTCGTATAGCTCTCCTTCATTCAGGCTGCCTGCAACCCTTTAAAAAATAAGCGCGGGGAGCCGCTAGTCAAGCAATAAGGATAAGGTTAAAAAGGTTTTCATGCGCGGAATATTAAAAAGCCTGCCCGTGCTTATGTATCACTATATAAGCCGCTATCCGAATTCCATATCAGTCAGCCCGGAATTGTTCGAGGAGCATTGCGCCGCCCTGGCCAGGGCCGGCTGGCGCGGCGTGAGCCTGGCCGAGGCCGAGGCTTTTCTGGCCGAAGGCGCGCCTCTGCCGCCCAAATCGGCGCTGATCACCTTTGACGACGGCTATCTGGACAATTACGTCTATGCCTGGCCTATCTTGCGCAAATACGGGCACTGCGGCGTCGTTTTCGCGGTGTGCGAACGCCTGGAGCCGGGCGGCCCGGCGCGTTCCACCCTGGAAGACCTGTGGGCCGGCAGGGTGGGGGCGGAAGATCTGCCCAAAGTGGACGAACCGGTTAAGCCGAACGCCCTTGGGCACAAGGAGCGCCTGGATTTGTTCCTGAACTGGGAAGAGGCCAGGCTGATGGAAAAAAGCGGCGTCATGGCCGTGGCCGCGCATTCCATGGGGCATCTGGGTGTTTTTAATGGTCCGGAATATCAGGGCTTTTACGAGCCTGGGCACCAGGTGCGAACCTTTTACCGAAGCCTGCATCCGATAATCTGGGGGCTGCCGAAATTTAAGCAAAAATCCGCCTTGGCCGAGCGCGCCTTTGTGCCCAACCCATCCCTGGCCGAAGCCATAAAAAAGCTGGTGCCGCAGAATTACGCCGGGGCTGTGGAGTTTTTCCGCCGGGAATCCGGCCGGCGGGAGCTGCAAGCGCTTCTGGCTTCCTTTGCCGGCAACCTGGGCGCTTACGAAAGCGAGGCGGAACGGTCCGCGCGCCTGGCCGGAGAAATGTTGGCCTGCCGGGATATTCTCACGCGGGAATTGGGGCATGCGGTCAACAGCTTTTGCTGGCCCTGGGGGACCTATTGCCGGGCGGCTCTGGAAGCGGGGCAAGAAGCCGGCTTCAGGGTGTTTTACACCGTAAAAAGCGGGGCCAACCAACCCGGCAGCCCGTTGGCCGTGCGGCGCTTCAAGGCTAAAAGCAAAAGCGGCGCCTGGCTGCTCAGCCGGGTGCGCCTGTATTCCAGCCCGTTCTGGGGTAATTTGTACTCCCGCTTTCATGCTTAGGGGCAAAAAATGGATAAACAGCCGGCCAGTATTTTTAACGATGTCATCGGCCCGGTCATGCGCGGGGCATCCAGTTCCCATGTGGCCGGATCGGCCCGCATCGGCGCTTTGGTACGCCAGTCATTGGGCGGTCTGGTCAGCCGGGCGGTCGTGGAATTCGACGCCAACGGCTCCCTGGCGGCATCCTACCACGGGCACGGCACGGACATGGGCTTTGTCAGCGGCCTGCTCGGTCTGGATCTGGCGGACCCCCGCGTGCCTGAAGCCCTGGCCATGGCGCAACGTCAGGGCCTGGACGTCAGCTTCCAAATCAGCGACTACGGAGCGGAGCATCCCAATAATTACCGCATCCGGGCCTTTGGGCCGGGCGGCGTTTCCCGGTCCTGGGAAGGCGTTTCCGTCGGCGGCGGCATGATCGAGATGCGCGCCTTTGAAGGCTTTTCCGTGAGCATTGACGGAGGCTGGTTTGAAAGCCTGCTGCTTTTTGATAAGGCCGGGAGCGCTCCGCAAGCGGAACTTCGCGCCGCCCTGCAAGCCCTGGCCGGGCCGGAAGCTGTAATCCAGACGGCGGAAAGCGCGGAGCGGCGATTTTTCAACCTCAAGCGGGCCGCTCCTTTTTCCGCCTCCGCACTGAACGCCCTGCAAGCCCTGCCAGGCCTGCGGGATGGGGTCCACCTCACGCCCTTCCTGCCGACGCCATCCAGGCCGGGTTGCGGCGTGCCGTTCAGGACCGCCGAGGAACTGCTGGCTTACGCGGAAGAAGATGCCTTGCCCCTGTGGCGTCTGGCCTGTGTATATGAAAGCCGGCGTGGCGGGGCTTCCGACGAGCATGTTTTTACGCAAATGGGCGAGCTGTTCGCCATTATGGAAAACAGCCTGGCCGAGGGGCTGGCCGGTACGGATTACCCGGACCGCATCCTGGGGCCGCAAGCGTATAAAATCGCCGAGGGCCGGAAAAACGGCGCACTGGTGCGCAGCGCCTGGCTGAACAGCGTGATCGAGTGCGTGACCGCCATCATGGAGGCCAAGAGCGCCATGCGGGTGATTGTGGCCGCGCCAACGGCCGGCTCCTGCGGCTGCCTGCCCGGCGCGCTGCTCGGTTACGGCCGGGCCATGGGCACGGAGCGGGCGGAACTGGTCAAGGCCATGCTGGCGGCCGGGATGATCGGCGTGTTCATTGCGGAATCCGCCACCTTCGCGGCCGAAGTGGCCGGGTGCCAGGTGGAATGCGGGGCCGGTTCCGCCATGGCCGCGGCCGGCATCGCCCATCTTTTGGGCGGCACGGCCCGGCATTGCCTGGACGCGGCGTCCATGGCCCTGCAGAACTTAACCGGCCTGGCCTGCGATCCCGTGGCTGACCGGGTGGAGGTGCCCTGCCTGGGCAAGAACATCCTGGGCGCGCTTAACGCCGTGGCCTGCGCCAACATGGCCCTGGCCGGCTTTGACAAGGTCATCCCTCTTGATGAAACTATCGCGGCGGTATATGACGCGGGCCGGCAGTTGCCTCTTTCGCTGCGCTGCACCGTGGGCGGCCTGGGCCTGACAAGGACTTCCCTGGCCCTGCGTGAAAGATTGTCCTAAAGGATTTTTATGTTTTCCAAGCGCGCCATCCTGGCCCTGTTCCTTCTGCCGGTTCTCTGCTTCGGCTGCGTTGAGGGATTTCTTCATTTCAAGCGCAACGGCGCGGAGCTTCCGGTGGAAGTCTGCGATCCCGGCATCATGGGGGATTTTCTGGCCGTCAGCCCGTCACTGGCCGTGCGGGTTCCCATAAACCTTCCCCCGGAATGGCGGACCGCCCCGTACATCCCGCCGGATCCGGCCCTGAACCCGTCGGAATACCTGCCGGCCTCCTATGGCGAAGTGTTGCGCGACAAACTGTATTTGCGCTCCTTCTCCTCCCTGGCCAAGGCGCTTTCCCCGCAGGGCATGCAGTTTCTCAAACAGCCGGGCTGGCGCGATGCAATCGTCCGGCGCGATGTCTGCTCCGCGGACTCTTATGAGCTGCTGTGCAGCTTTGTGGTTTTCGCCACCCTGGATTATAACGGCAACGGCCGGCGGGACTGGCTGGTATTGGGCACGCAGATTTCGCACCGGGATCCTTCGTACACATCCATGTACTGGCTGCTGATTGAGGATCCTTCCCCGGAGGACGAGCACCTGGAAGCCAGACTGCTGGCCCTGGAGGAAAAACAGGGAGTAGTGCCGGACCCGGCCCAGCCCAAGCCGCCGGTTCTGACCGGACAGGCCGCTGAGGAAAAAATACTGGCCCAGTGCCGCAGGATAGCGTCGCTGCCGGACCCTGAATATTAGACAGGTTCACTTCGAAATTGCTCGGCAGGCGTGAAGCGTGTCGTTTATCTTGAGAATCTCGCATTGTTACAAGCGAAACCCTATACCGCTTGGGAAACTTGCATTGTTTAATCTCAAAGTCAAAATGCTCTGAAAAGAGGTAATAATGATGGATCGCACCCAGGAACGTGCCAAACTGCTTATTGAATGCCTTCCCTACATGCGGCGCTTCAGCGGCGAAACCGTGGTCATAAAATACGGCGGACACGCCATGAAGGACGAAGCCTTGAAGCGGGCCTTCGCCCTTAACGTGGCCCTGCTCAAGCACGTGGGCATCAACCCGGTGGTCGTGCACGGCGGCGGGCCGCAGATCAACCAGATGCTCAAGCAGCTCAACATCGAGCCGACTTTCCGCGAAGGCCAGCGCATTACGGACGACGCCACCATGGACGTGGTGGAAATGGTCCTGGTGGGCCGGGTGAACAAGGAAATCGTCAACCAGCTCAACCTGGCCGGCCTGCGGGCCGTGGGTCTTTCCGGCAAGGACGGCCGCCTGCTCAAGGCCCGGCGGCTGGAAATGGTCGTCAACCAGGAATCCCGCGCCCCGGAAATCATCGACCTGGGCAAGGTGGGCGAGGTCATGGGCGTGGAAACACGCCTGCTGGACTCCCTGGCCCGCGACGGCTTCATTCCGGTGATCGCCCCGGTGGGCGTGGACGACGAAGGCACCACCTACAACATCAATGCGGATTCCGTGGCCGGGGCCGTGGCCGGAGCGCTGAAGGCCAAACGGCTCCTTCTGCTTACGGACGTGGCCGGCCTGCTGGATAAAAGCAGGGAGCTGATCCGCTCCCTGACCGTCAGGGACGCCTGGTCCCTGTTCGCGGACGGCACAATCCAGGGCGGCATGATCCCCAAGATCAAATGCTGCCTGGAGGCCCTCCAGGAAGGCGTGGACAAAGCCATGATCATTGACGGCCGCGTGGAAAACTGCATCCTGCTGGAGCTGTTCACGGACAGCGGCATAGGCACGGAAATCACGAAGAATACTTGATTCGTTCCCCGGAGCGCGGGCGTACGGGCCGGGCGCCCGGCACTTGTCTTGCGTGATGTTCCCTATTTTCTTGCCTACCTGGTCAAAGGAAGAAGCATGCGGATTTTGCGCGTCATCCATATGGCCGAAAATTGGCCGCTGACGTAAGACTGAAGGATTTACTTCAGCAGCGCTTCCGCCAAAGCCAGGCCCTTGTCGCCGCCAGCCATACGGGCCAGTTCTTTTTTTACGGCGTCTTCGTCCAGGCGGGTGCAGATGGTGTAGGTCCGGTTGTCCCTGACCTCTTTGCGGACCTGGAAATGCCGGTCCGCCAGGCAGGCAAGCTGGGGCCAGTGGGTGATCAGAAGCATCTGGCGGCGTTCGCCAAGGCTTTTGAGTTTATCGGCCAGGCTGTTCAGGGTCAGGCCGCCCACGCCGGCGTCCACCTCGTCAAAGAGCAGGGTGGGGGTTTCCTCGCTCCGGCTGCTCATCAGGCTGGCCAAGGCCAGGAGAAAGCGCGACAACTCGCCGCCGGAGGCGATTTTTTCCAGGGCTTGCGGCGCCTGGCCGGGGTTGGGGCGCCAAAGCAACTGGGCCTGGTCTTCCAGGCAGGGCGCGCAATGGTCCTTGTCCGGATGCAGGGGCCGGGGGCTGAAGACGAATTCCACGGCCACGTGCTCGGAAAATCCCAGGCCGCGCAACTCCTGTTCCAGGAGTTTTTTTAGTTGTTCCGCCGCATTATGCCGGGCGGGATTTAAAACATCAAGCAACGCTTTAAGTTTTTCGCACAAAGCGTTTTCCTCGCGGGCCAGCTGCTTCAGATCCAGGGCGCATGAATCCAGAAAGGACAGGTTTGCCGCCAGTTCATCCCGCAGTGCCAGGATTTCCGGCAAAGAGCGCCGCAATTTGCGTTTGAGCTGGGCCAGGGCGAACAAGCGGGCTTCCAGGCGCTCCGCCTTGGACGGGTCCCCGGCTTTGAGCGTGCCGCCGCGCAGCCTGGCGGCCAGATCGTTCAGGGTGGGCTGGCATTTCTCCAGATCTTCCTGGTAGGGGGTGAAGGTGGGGTCCGCCTCAGCCAGGGTTTTCAGGGGTTTTTCCAACTGGCTGAACAGGCCGAGCAGGCCGCTTTCCCTATTTTCGCCGTAGAGCAGCGTCAACAGGCGCTCCGCGTTGGCCGCGGTGCCGGCCTGCCGGCGCAGGATTTCGCGCTCGGCCTGCAGTTCTTCCTCTTCTCCGGCCTGGGGATTGATTTTAGCTATTTCCTGCTGCTGGAATTCCAACAGGTCGCGTTTTTCCGCCAGGCTGGCGGCGCGTTTCTCCAGGGCGCGGCGTTTGTCCGCCAGGTCCGCCATGTCTTTGAGCAGGCCTTCGCGCTGATCCAGAAGATCCGGCCGATCCATGAACTCATCCAGGATTCTGGCCTGAAAAGCGGGCTGAAGCAGCTTTTGCTGGCCGTGCTGGCTGGTGTGGGCGATCAGCCTGGACTTCAGGCCGCGCACGCCTTCCTGGGAGCTGAGCTTGTCGTTGATGAACAGGCGGCTGCGCCCGGTATCCGCGGCCAGTTCCCGGCGCAGGATGAGATCCCCCTCCGGCAGGGCGAACAAGGCTTCGGCCAGGGCTTTTTCCTTGCCCGGACGCACCAGATCCGCGGTCAGGCGCTCTCCGAGCAGAAAATTGATGGCCTTTAGGATAAAGCTTTTGCCGGCGCCGGTTTCTCCGGTCAGCACATTGATGCCCTGGGAAAATTCCAGGGCCATGTCCTCAATCAGGGCCAGGTCTTTGATGCGTAGATATTCCAGCATATATCCCACTCACAAAGTGGCAAGGTTCAGGGCTTGCGCTATGCGGCGGCCGGACGGCGAAGCGGCCAGGATGTTCCGGAACAGCGCGCTCCGTCCGGCTTTGGCCGCCTTGAGCCCGGCTTCACGAACTTCAAACAAACCTTCCTCCACCCGGCAGACTTTCAGGTTAAGCAGGCCGTAGTCCAGTTGATAGCGCCAGTTTTGCGGCTCGGCAAGGCAAAGCTCGGCCAGAAAACCGTGGCTGAAGACCGTATAGCCCGGCCGGGCGGCACTTAGGGCCTGGATTTGCTTTACCCAGCGCACGTCCTTCCCTGGAGCCAAAGTGGCGGCCAGCAGCAGAAATTCATAGGCGCATTCCGGAATATTGGTTTCCGGCGTGAATTTAAAGCCCGGGCGGGACTGCTCTTCCTTTTTCAGGCTCTCCGCCCAGAGCAGGCAAAGCTCGTAAGGTGTTTCCGGGGCTGGAGCGGAGCGGGCGGCCGCGGCCGGCTGAAAAAAGAGGCCGCGCTGCCAGAGCTTCAGGGCCAGGCGGAAATCCCCCAGAAACAGGGCGCAACCCGAGGCGGCCGCGTAATTGCGCAAGCCCTGATCCTCTTGTTCCAGCAGCCCTTGCAGACACAGAACCCTGGCCTGCTCCCGCAAGAAGTCCGGCGCAAAAGCCCCCTGGCCGCGCAGATGGGAATCCGGGCCGGATGCTTCGGCCAGCAGGGCGATTTTGGCGCTGACCACGGCCGGGGATGGGGGAATGGCCAAAGCGCGTTTGAGCAGCCAGTCCAACGCCCAGGGGTGGCTGCCGTGCCTGGCCAGCATGGCCAGGGCCAGCCAGAGGGCGGTTTCCGCCTCCTGCCCGGCAAGGCGCGCCCTGGGCGCCGTGGCCAGATCGGCCAGGGTTTGCGCCCGGCGCGCGGGCAGGTGCTCCGCCTGAACGCGCTTCCAGCCGGCCAGGCCGATTCGCTCCGCCTGGTCCTGATGCTTGGAATAATAGGCGATTTGTTCCAGAAGTTCCAGGCCGTCGCGGTAGACGAGCATTTCCCGGCCAGGCTCAAACGCGCTGTCCTGGTCCGCGCCGATGTCCTGATTCAGGGTCAGGCAGCCGCAGGACGCGCCTTCGAACAGGCGGAAGTTCACTTCATAGGCGATGGACTCGTTGGGGATGATCCGGGTGTCGCTGTAAAAATCCAGCATGGCCGCAAATGGCAGGTCGCTTTCCAGATGCAGGCCGCAACGCTTTTGCAGCAATTCAGACAGCCAGAGCCGGATCTTGCGATGTTCGTTAAGGCGGCCGCACAGGCCGAGTTGGTGTTGCCGCGCCGCGTGCGTCCGCCAGGGCCGGTCCGCCCCCAGGTGGTTGAAGCGCAGCGGGGTGTAATTGCGCTCCTGTGCGGGCAGAGTGTTAAAAAGGCTGACGTGCGGCGTGGCCGTTACATCGAACAGCCGGGCGTAATGCCGCTGCCAGAATAAATTCAAATGGGCGTCCACACTGATGAAGACCGTGGGGCAGGGCGCGGCGGCCAGATCGGAGATCAGCGCCCGGTTGCCCAGGCGTTCGTGCTGGATCAGCAGGTCAGGCGCAAAGCCGTGTTTGCCCAGCAGCCAGTCCAGCGAGACCAGTCCCGGCTCCGGACTGAGGTCGAGCACGGTGTGCCCCAGGGCTTTGAGCGCGCCCGCAAGGGGGGAATCCAGGCAGAGTATGTTCATCGCTTCAGGCGCGGGTCCAGAATGTCGCGCAGGCTCTCGCCCAGGAAGTTATAGCCCAGCACGGTGATCAGGATGGCCAGGCCGGGGAACAGCGAAAGCCACCAGGCTATCTCCAGGCTTTGCTTGCCTTCCAGCAGCATGTTGCCCCAGGTGGGCCAGGGGGGCTGCATGCCCAGGCCCAGGAAGGACAGGGCGGATTCCGTGAGAATGGCGCCGGCAATGCCCAGGGTGGCGGAGACCAGCACCGGGGCCAGGGCGTTGGGCAGGATGTGCCGGAACAGAATACGCCGGCTGCCCGCCCCGGCCAGTCGGGCGGCCGCGATAAAGTCGCGCTCGCGCAGGGACAGGGTTTCCGCTCTGACCAGCCGGGTCACGCCCATCCAGGAGGTCAGGCCGATGACCAGCATGATGTTGAGCAGGTTGGCGTCCAAAAAGGCGATGACCGTAAGGATCAGGAAAAATGACGGGAAGCAGAGCATCACGTCCACCAAGCGCATGATCGCCTCGTCCGCCAGCTTGCCGAAGTAACCGGAAATCAGGTCCAGCACCAGGCCGATGGCCACGGATATGCCAACGGACACAAAGCCCACCCAGAGCGAGACCCTGGCCCCGTAAAGCATGCGGGAAAACACGTCCCGGCCCAGGGCGTCCGCGCCCAGGGGAAATTCCCAACAGGGCGCGGCGTAGATTTTGTCCAGGTTAAGGGCAAGGGGATCGTGCGGGGCCAGCCAGGGCGCGAATACGGCCGCCAGGGCCATGGCCGACACAATGCTCAGGCCCAGCAGGAGCATCCAATTGCGGGAAAGCCTGAGGTACGGGATTTTCATGCTCAGGCCGCTCCGCTGCGGATGCGCGGGTCCGCCAGCCCGTAGCACAAATCCGCCAGCAGGTTGCCGGCCATGGTCAGCACCGCGCCCAAAACCAGGTTGCCCATGATCAGCGGATAGTCGCGGGCCATGACCGCGCCGTAAAAAAGCTGGCCCAGGCCGGGCAGGGCGAAGATCTGCTCCACGATCACGCTGCCGCCTATAAGCCCCGGCAGGGACAGGCCCAGCAGGGTGATCACCGGCAGAAGGGCGTTGCGCATGGCGTGGCGGAAAATGACCACACGTTGGGAAAGCCCTTTGGCCCTGGCGGTCAGAATATAGTCCTGGCGCAGCACTTCCAGCATGGAGGAGCGCATGAAGCGCGACAGGCCGGCCAGACTGCCGAAGGTGTAAATAAACAGCGGCATGGCCAAGTGTTTGGCCAGGTCCAGCATTTTGCCGCCAAAGCCCAGGCTGTCGAAGTTAAAGGAGACCAGCCCGGAAATGGGCAGCCAGTGCAGCTGCACGGAAAAAAAGAGCATCAGGAGCAGGGCCAGCCAGAAGCCGGGCATGGCAAAACCGATGAAGACAATCACCGTGGTCAGGCGGTCAAAGGCGGAGCCGCGCCGGTGCGCGGCGTACACGCCTATGGGGATGGCGATGCACAGGGTCAGAACCAGGGACGCAAGGTTCATGCCCACGGTCAGGGGCAGGCGCTCTTTTATTTTATCCCAGACCGGCCGGGCGTCGCTGCTCATGGAATTGCCGAAATCCAGGCGCGCCAGCCTGGCCAGCCAGTTGGCGTACTGCTCGTGCAGTGGCTTGTCCAGGCCGTAGAGCTCCTTCAGGCGTTGCGCGGCCGCCGCGTCGGCCATGGGGTTCATGGTGGTCTCCATGTCCGTGGGCGAGCCGGGGGCCAGATGAATGACCCAGAAGCTGACCAGGGTGATGCCGAAAAAGACCACGGCCAACCAGAGGGTTTTTTGCAGCAGCCGCAGCAACAGGGCGGCCCACCTGCCGGCGGCCGGGGAACGCCCTTTATGTTCCGTCGCGTCCGTTGCCATGGCTAGAGCAATTTCACTTTGGAATTGCTCGGCAGACGCGAAGCGGATGCCCGCGAAGCGTGTTGCTTATTCTTGCAATTTCGCATTATCACATGCAACATCCTGTAGCGCTTACAAAACCTCTATTGTATAATCTAAAAAGCAAAATGCTCTAGTCGTTACTGGTTGGATTGCATCCAGGCGCGCGCCTGGGCGACCTGGTCTTCCCAGTCCCTGGAAAGGCGCAGGCTCAGGAATTCCTTGTAAATGGAATCCATGAAGTCCAGGCAGGTTTCGATCAGGTGGATTTTTTCAAAAAACAGGGCGTCCGGGTCTCCGTCACCGTCCTTTTCCGTGACCACAGCCGGGGTTTTCAGGCCGTTCAGGGTAAAATCCTCGGCCTTCAGGGTAAGCCCCCATTCTTCCGGGTCCTGGCTCAGGACTATCTGCGCCCGGGTGACCTTTTTGCCGATGTTCAGGCCCAAACGGGCTTCGCGCAGTTCGGACATGGGTCCGGAAACGCTGGCGGTTTCCAGGTTTTCGCCTTCGCCGCCCTGGACCACGATGCGTTTTTCCATGCTCACCGTAAAGGGGCGGCCGCCGGAGTCGGCAAAAGTATTCTTTATTTCACTGCGGAACCACAGCCAGGTAAGAAAATCCTGGCCCAGAGCCAGATCCGTGGTTTGCCCCAGGTAGGGAACGTCGCTCATAAAAACATCCTATATGAATTTTGTGGGTTCCAGGGCGTCCAGCTTGGCCTGCTCCGCCTCGCCGAGCAAATGGGCGGCCAGCCCGTATGGCGTAAGGGGTTCCAGGTGCAGGTTGAAGGAAAGGGTGAAGTATTCCTGGAACAGGTCCAGCATTTTTGCCTGGGTGGAGGCGAAGTAGACGATATTCGTGCCGCTGTTCCAGACCACCTGAAACTCCGCCGGAATGGGCAGAAAACGCTGGCGCAAACGCAAGATGACTTGTTCCTTCAGCTCTTTTTTGCGTTCGCGGGCCACATAGCTTTTTCCCATTTCGCGCATTTTAGCTTCCTCGGCCTTCAGGGCCAGGGCCAGGTGCTTTTTGATCACCGCCGGGGGCACGCGCCGGGTGTCCAGGCGCAGGCTGAAGGTGATGTATTCGCCTTTGGAGGGCGGGTTTTCGTTCCAGGCGGTGTCTATGAAATCCTCAAAGGCCACCCAGCCCCAGGAACGTTCTTCCGGCAACTCGTCAATATCTTTAAAGGCATACTGGCGCAGCTTGTCCGGAATGGCGGGCCAGAGTTCCGCCGGCACGGAATCCGTGATTTTAAGCCGGGAAAACGAGCTGCTGCTTTTTAAAAAAGACATGTGGACTCCAATGGTGAGGGCGTGTTTCAATGCCTACTTGCTATAAAGTCAAACGCCGTTCAAGGCAAGGGCCGTAAAATCGCCGTAAATCCGGTCCGGCAAAATAAATTTTAAACCTCCTGAAAATCAGGCCGGATTCTGGCTATTTACCCCAGGGCGTACTTTCCTCCATTGATGTCCCTGGCAGTTCGTCATCCAGCGCCGCCGGCTGGCGTTGACGGATGAATCAACAATATAAGCTGTCCGGAAAACCGGGGAGGGGTTGTAAGTGATTTTTTATGATTCGCGGCCGCGCGGATGGTTGTAATTTTTCAGAGTCACACGTATTGTCCGCCGTGCTGGATCGGCTGGTGGTATATATGTTATTGCTTTTAATATTCAGTAATTTCAACCTTATCGGTTATGCCCAATTATGAAAAAGATTTTGCGGATTATTTCTGTGTCATTGCTGCTGATTCTGGTATTGCCTGGGCAACCCCAGGCCGCCGGCCCCACGTTGTCTCCGGAGGCCAGCGCGGCGCTTGACGCGCTCCTCGGCAGCGCGGATAAAAGTTCGACCCCGCCAGGGGATGACGTCCTGGCTCCTCTTCTGGATTTCTTTTTTGCCGGGCAGGCCGTTCCGGCGGATTACGATCCGCCGGCGCGCGCGGAAGGCGACGGGACGTATTTTCGCTCCTCGCTGGCTGTTCCCCTGTCCGACGTGCTGCACTACCTGTACAACCCGGGCGTGCCTTCAGAAGCCATGTTCCCGGCCTCCATCCGGCGCGGGGCCTGGCTCAAGGGCAGCGACATCCTTGAATTGTCTCCGCCGCTCTGGGAACGCCTGAAAGGGCTGAAAGATCGGATCGTCCTGCGCGGCGCGGAATACGAGGAAATCGCGCCGGACGACTTCAGCGGCTCCTACTATAAGTATAATCTGGATCGCCTGCTCATACTCACCTCCTACAAGGGCAAGACCGTGCTGCTGTCTGTTTCCTGGCAGCGCGGGCAGTCGGACGTTGGTAAAAAGGCGGCCTCCCTGGGCGGGCCGGAAACCTGGGACTTCATTTATACGTCCGAGCCAGGCATGACCACCCAGGGCATAGGCTGGATGGACACCTACATGTACAAGTCATGCAGCGTCATGGCGTTTTTTGATGACCCGGCCAAAAGCGGAGCTACCGGCTACGGCATGCTGAAATGGCTGAACGCCGGCTGGTCCGGCCTGAATGTGGTCAAGAGCAAACATATACGTTCCGGCGCGGAACGCTCCTTCAACTGCATGAAGAGCATTCTGGAATCGCCCAGGCGTCCCCCGGCGGACGCCATCAGCACGGAAGTGCGCCGGCTGTACGGCTTGTCGGAAGATAACCTGCGCGCGGAGCTGGCCCCGTACTGCCAGGCCGCTGAAGCAAAATCCAAGGACTACGACGTGCCCGCCCGTTCCGAATTCCAGTCTCTGCTCAAAGACGGCGGGTATTGCAAGTCGTTGTCCCGGCAAGAGATGATTGCCCAGCTCCTGGTTTCGTACATGAAGCGCAGCCTGGGGCTGCCCGTGCTGGGAGGGTGAGAGAAGTGCCGGACCTTCCCTTGCCGGACTGGCTGGACGGCTGCCGCGTGCCGGATTCCGAATGCGCCGGGGCCTATGAGGCCATGCCGGCGCGGCGGCGCGCGCTTTTGAAAAAACAGATCGCCGCGCTTCACGCCCTGTGGGGCGCCGGCCTGGAGGCCGGCACAACTCTTGAGCGCCGTCTTTCTTCCGGCCTGACCATCCGCGAACGGCGCGAGCCGGCGGATTGGGCTTTATTTCTGATGTCCGGCGATTTCCGCTCCGCGCCCTGCCTGGTGGCGGCCGTTCTGCCGGCCCTGCTGGCCGGGGTTTTCCGCATCCTGCCCTGCGTCCTGCGCAAAGGCAAAGAACCGCCGGCCGCGCCGGAAGTTTTGGCCGCTCTGGATCTGCTGGGTCAGGACCAGGTTTTTCAACTGTCGGAAGCACAGGCGGCGGAGTTGCTGGATGGTCTTATTCAGGCGGGGCGGCCGGACTCTGGCCGTCTGGTCCTTCTGGGGGGGGCGGCGGCCGCTCTGGCCGGACGCGCTAGCCCGCCCCGGCGTGATTACTCCCGCCGATTGAAGCTGGGGCTGGATAAACAGGCCGGACCGGACGCCGATCTGCTGGGCTGGGCCTATCCCGGCGCGTTGTTTGCGGATTTGCCCGAGGATGGCCGGTTTCCGGCGGACCTGGACGCAATCTTCGGCCGGGTGGATACTTGCGGCACGGGCTCCTGGCCGGCGCCGGCCGTTTACGGCCCCGGCTGCGAAGCTTTGTGGCGCTGGCCGGACTGCGGCCCGGATTTTTTTATCCGGCACGACTTCATGTTCGGCCTTGGAGCGGATGAACTTTGAAAGCGGAATTCACTGGAGTTATCCTTTCGTTTCTTGCTGTACCGCTAAGCGGAAAGAAGGGACGCGGCCCAAATTAGCCATAAGCGGCAATCTCAAAGCGAATATGCTCTGGCGAAGCGGAGTAGCCATGCCCTCAGACCTTTCCCACATTCGAAACATAGGCATAATCGCGCACATTGACGCGGGCAAGACCACACTCAGCGAGCGCGTTCTTTTTTACACCCGCAAGATCCACCGCATGGGCGAAGTGCATGAAGGCGCGGCCACCATGGACTTCATGCCGGAAGAACAGGAGCGTGGCATCACCATAGCCTCGGCCTGCACCACCTGCCTGTGGGGCGATTATTCCATTAATATGATAGACACACCGGGCCATGTGGACTTCACCATAGAAGTGGAGCGCAGCCTGCGGGTGCTGGACGGGGCCGTGGGCGTGTTCTGCGCCGTGGGCGGGGTGGAGCCGCAGTCGGAAACAGTCTGGCGCCAGGCGGAAAAATTCCACATTCCCAGGCTGGCCTTCATCAACAAGCTGGATCGCCCCGGCGCTTCCTTTGAGATGGTGCTGCAAGCCATGCGCGAGCGCCTGAACGCCAATCCGGCCTTGCTCATCCTGCCTGTTGGCCAGGGCGACGAGCTTGATGGGCTTATTGATCTGGTGCGCCTGGAAAAACTGCATTTTGACGAGCAAAGCCAGGGGCGGGAAGTCAGCCGCCGGCCGCTGGACGGGGCGGAAGCGGCTCTGGCCGCGCCTTGGCGGGACAAACTGCTGGAGCAGGCCGCGGACGAGGACGATGCCCTGATGGAGCTTTACCTGGCCGGGGCCGAGCCGTCCGTGGAGCTTCTGGAATCCGCCCTGCGCAAGGGGGCGTTAGCCAATCATTTAGTGCCGGTTTTTGCCGGGGCGGCTCTGCGCAACCTGGGCGTACAGCCGCTTCTGGACGGCATTTGCGCCTTTTTGCCCGGTCCGGCGGAAACTTTGCCGGCGCTCGGCCGGCTGGCGGATTCCGAAGAGGAAATCCGGGTGGCGGCGGATTCCGACGCGCCGTTCTGCGCCCTGGCTTTTAAGGTGATCATGGAGGGCGGCCGCCGGCTGGCCCTTTTGCGCATTTATGCGGGCACGCTCAAGGAAGGCCAGGCCTGCCGCAACGTCGCGCGCGAGCGGAACGAGCGGATCATGCGCATTTACCGTCTGCATGCGGACAGGCGGGAGCAACTGCCCCAGGCCGGGCCGGGCGAGATCGTGGCTGTGCAGGGGCTGCGCTTCGTCAGCACCGGCGATTCTTTGTGCGCTCCGGAAAAAGCTGTCCTGCTTGAAGATATAGCCTCGTACCGGCCGGTCATCTCCCTGGCCCTGGAGCCAAAAAACAAAGAGGAAGGCGAAAAGCTGGATGAGGCCCTGGAGCGCTTCTGCCTGGAGGATCCAACCCTGCGCGTGGAAACGGACGAGAACACCGGCCAGCGCATTTTGTCCGGCATGGGCGAGCTGCACCTGGAAGTGGTGCGCGACCGCCTGAAACGCGAATACAATCTTGCGCCGCGCTACGGCCAGCCCCAGGTGCTCTGCCGGGAAAGCGTCGGCCGCGCCGCCGATGCCCAGGGCGAGTTCGACCGCGAGCTCGGGGAAGTGCGGCACCACGGCTGGGTGGCTTTGCGTCTTGAACCCAGGGCGCGTGGCGCGGGCAACAGCATCGTTTTTGCCCTGCCTGGGCAGGACAACCCCAAAACCGCCCTGCCGAAAGTCTGGTTGGAGTCCGTGAGGCAGGGCGTTGAGGACAGCCTGCAATCCGGGGTATTTAAAGGCTACCCGGTGCAGGACGTGGCGGTCACGGTCACGGAGTTGCGGCGCAAGGAGTCGGTTTCCACTCCGGCCGGGTTCCACATGGCGGCGGTTGCGGCCATGAAGGAAGCTTTGCCCAAAGCCGCGCCCATGCTGCTGGAGCCGATAATGCGTCTGGACATAAACGTTCCGGAAGCCCACCTGGGGCCGGTGTTGGCCATTTTGAGCATGCGCGGCGGCAAAATAGAGGACATGGGCGAGCGGGGCGGGCAGAAAACCGTGAGCGCCATGGCCCCCATGCGCGAGCTGTTCGGTTTTTCCACTGCCCTGCGTTCCGCCACACAGGGGCGGGCCGGTTTTAACATGAGCTTTGACCGCTTTGATTCGGTTTGATTCTGATGCGTGAACAAAGCCAGCCCAGAGCTAAAAAGAGCCTTGGCCAGAATTTTCTGCGGGATAAAAACATCGCGGAAAAAATAGTCCGGGCCCTGGAAATCCGCCCGGAAGACGCGGTGCTGGAAATAGGCCCCGGCCCCGGAGCCCTGACCGCGTTTTTGCAAAAAGCCGGGCCGCGCCGCCTGGTTCTGGTGGAAAAGGACTATCACTGGGCAGGGGAGCGCTTTGCCGTCGGCCTGGGTTCGCCGGGCTTTTCCGTGCTCCTGGCCGACGCCCTCACGCTGGACTGGCCGCGTTTTTCCGCCCCCTGGAAGATCATCGGGAATTTGCCGTACAACGTGGCCTCGCCGCTGATGTGGGACATCTTCAGCCAGGCGCCGGGCCTTGCCCGGGCGGTCTTCATGATTCAGAAGGAAGTGGGGCAGCGCATTCTGGCCGGGCCTGGCAGCGGGCAATACGGGGCGCTGTCCGTATGGGTGCGGAGCCATGTGCGGCCTAAGCTGGAATTCATTGTGCCGCCTCAGGTGTTCCACCCCAGGCCCAAAGTGGACTCCGCGGTGCTCTCCTTTGTTCCACCCGCTTCAGGCCGGCCTGATTTTGACCAGCAGGGGCTGGCCCGGATACTGCGGATTTGTTTTCAGCAAAGACGCAAGCAGTTGGGAGTGATTTTTAAAAACAACGGGCTGGATCAGGCTGTTTTGGAGCGCCTGGGCATAAATCAGGCCTTGCGTCCGGAAACGCTTGATTGTGGCCAGTTTCAGGCCATAGGCGATAGTGTCGCTATCTCCTCCGGTTCATGAAAAAACGCCCGGCAATCGTTAAATATCGTTCGTCCGCTTGACTTTAGTTGGAAAATCATGTTGTCTGGCGCTACCGGAAAAGGGGGGGCGCTTCTTGGTCCAGCCGGTGTTCCAGGTGTTGCGGCATTTTTTTGAATGCGAATTTAACAGACTCTTGTTGCCGGAAGTATATTTTCAGGTTATAGACTAAGCTGTTTTATATCGATTCTTAGGTTTTGGCCGTCTACGCAAAGGAGATCTTTCAATTTTCCGAAAGACCCTGAACTCAAAAATACCCTGGAGGAGGGACTCTTATGACCAAAGCTGATCTGGTTGAAAAAATCGCCGCGAAAGTCAACATGACCAAAGCCGCCGCCGAACGCTCCCTGAACGCCTTTATTGATTCCGTGCAGGCCGTCCTGAGCAGCGAAGGCAAACTTACCCTTACCGGCTTCGGCACCTTCGCCGTGGAAAAGCGCAAAGAGCGCAAGGGCCGTAACCCGCGCACCGGCGCCGTTATCAAGATTCCCGCCTCCAAAGTCGTAAAGTTCCGTCCGGGCAAAAACCTTAAGGACTCCGTGAATTAATCATTCCCTGGGCTTGAAATCCCCTGGGAAAAGTCTTATTTGTCTGTCGAAGTTTTCGGCTTCGCGTAAATAAACAGGAGTATGCAGATGTTGCATGGTGAAACCATTCAAAGCGCGCTTCCCCAGGACATTCCCTGGTGGATGCCTGACCACGCCATATTCTTTGGAGTGTTTTACGCGGTGCTGCTGGTGATCGGCGGCGGCCTGGCCTATGTGCTGGCCAAGTCGCTCAAGGATGCCCAGAGCTCCGGCGGACATTGCGGGCATTAACGGAAAAAAACAGTTGCTTTTGAGGAGAGAACGGGATAATATCCCGTTTTCTTCTTTTATTTTATGCCCGAAGGGGGTGATTCGCTTGCCAGGTGTATTTCTTAACGAAGACGAATATAACTTCGACTTCGCTTTGCGCCGCTTTAATAAGCAGGTGGAAAAAGCCGGCATTCTTTCCGAAATGAAGAAGCGCCAGCACTATGAAAAGCCCAGCGTGATGCGTAAAAAGAAAAAGGCGGCCGCCCGCAAAAGGCTGATGAAGAAGATCAGAAAACTGAACATGGGTTAGGGCGGGGCGCGTTGACAAGCCCTGAAGATGTTTGGTTTCGTGTAGTTTTGTTTTTGCCGCGTAAACCCCGGTTACGGCCGGGGTTTACGCATTTGCCGATTTTTCCATCTCCCGCCGGAGCCAGTTTATGAATCTTTCATCCCGAATCGAGCAGGACTATATAGCCGCTTACAAGGCCAAGGATTCCCTGCGCCTTAACGTGCTGCGCCTTATCAAGACCGCGGCCAAAAACCGCCAGGTGGAGCTTATGCGCCCCCTGGATGAAGGCGAGCTGCTGGATGTGCTGGCCAAGCAGTGCAAGCAGCGCCAGGATTCCATAGAGCAGTTCAGCGCCGCTGGTCGTATGGATCTGGCGGATAAGGAAAAAGCCGAATTGGACGTTTTGCGCGCCTACATGCCGGAAGCCATGGATGAAGCCGCCATCCGCAAAGCCGTGGACGAGGCGGTGGCCGCCCTGGGCGCGACAGGCCCCAAGGACATGGGCCGGGTTATGCAGGCCCTTATGCAGCCCCTCAAGGGCCGGGCCGATGGGAAACTGCTCAGCGAGCTGGTCAAAGCCAAACTTCAGTCCTTATGAGTTCACACGAAAGCCGGGTTGCGCAGGTTTTGGAGCTTCCAAAACTTTTGCGGCGCCTTGCCGGGTTTGCCGTTTCGGAAGCCGGGCAGGGCGCTTGTCTGGCTCTGCGCCCTAAAAGCGACCTTGCGGAAGTCAGCCGCGAGGCGGCTTTTTTCAACCAGGGGCGCCAATGGCTGGAATTCACCGGCTTCAGGCTTTGCTCATTTCCCACGCTGGACGGCGTACTGTCTTTTCTGGAAAACCCGGCCAGGGTGCTGGAGCCGGAGGCCCTGTGGGCTCTGCGCCAGGCTCTCAAACAGGCAAGCCAGGTGGTGGACTCCGCCCGGCTGGAGGGTCCGGCCGGGGGTTGGCCAATGGTCAGAGAGCGCTACGCCGCTTTCCAGATGCCCGCCCAGAGCCTGAACGGCCTGACGCGCTGCCTGTCTGACGACGGATATTTGCGCGACGAGGCGTCTCCGGCGCTTTCGCAGGCGCGCGGCGAACTGCGCCGCCTGCACCAGCAGTGCACGCGCCGGGTCAAGGATTTTACCCAGCAACATGGCCTCGCCCCTTTTCTGCAGGACGACTTCATGACCTTGTCCTCGGACCGCTACGTCCTGCCGCTCAAGGCCAACTTCAAGGGCCGGGTCCAGGGCATCATCCATGATTATTCCCAGACCGGGGAAACCTGCTATTTTGAGCCGCTGTTCCTGGTGGAGTTGAACAACCGCCTGCAGGAGCTCAAGAGGGAAGAGCGCGAGGAAGAACGCAAGGTCCTGATCTACCTGAGCGATCTTTTGCGCTTGGAACTTCCGGGCCTTAAAGAGGCCTATGCGCTGCTGGTGGAAACAGACGCGCTTCAGGCCCGCCTGGCCCTGGCCCAGGCTTATGACGGCCGCATGGTGGAATTTGGCGAAGACAAGCCCATTAATCTGCTGTCCGCCAGGCACCCTTTGCTGGCCCTGGCTGAAGGACCGGCGGGCGGACCGCCCGGCAAGGCCGGAGGAAAAACTTCGGCCGTTCCCGTGGACATCACGCTTAAAAGCGGCCAGCGCGCTCTGATCGTAAGCGGCGGCAACGCCGGCGGCAAAACGGTCTGCCTCAAGACTTTGGGCATCATCGCCCTCATGGGCATGTGTGGCCTGCCCGCGCCTGTGGCGCCGGGCAGCTCATTGCCGTTCTGGAAGAACATCCAGGCCTTTATCGGCGACGACCAGAGCCTGGAGGACCACGTTTCCACCTTTACCGCCCAGATCCGCCAGCTTGCCGGTTTGTGGAGCGGGGTGGGGCCGGGAAGCCTGGTCATTCTGGACGAATTCGGCGCGGGCACGGACCCGGCCCAGGGCGCCGCCCTGGCCCAGGCCGTGCTGGACAGCCTGCTGGATCGCGGCGCGCACGTGCTGGCGGCCACGCATTTCCCGGCCCTTAAGGCC
This sequence comes from Desulfovibrionaceae bacterium, assembly GCA_031547305.1. Taxonomy (GTDB): domain Bacteria; phylum Desulfobacterota; class Desulfovibrionia; order Desulfovibrionales; family Desulfovibrionaceae; genus JAVBSC01. Next base: position 24,703 of record JAVBSC010000045.1, on the reverse strand, counting down.
TATGCCCTGTCCAGGCCGGAGGTGCGGGCCGCTTCGGTCATCTTCGATCCCCGGACGCAAAAGCCCATGTTCCGTCTGGCCTATGATCAGGTCGGGGCCAGCCGGGCTCTGGACGTGGCCAGGGAGCACGGCCTGCCGGAAGCGATTCTGAAAAAGGCGGAACAGTACCTGCTTCTTGACGGCGACGACAGCGCCGCCCTGGTGGAACGCCTGAACAGCCTGGCCGTGCTTAAGGAAAAAGAGCTGGACGGCCTGAAAGAGGAGCGGGAAAAATTCATCCGGAAGCGCTCCCGCCTGGAAGAGCGCTTTGAAGAGGAGCGCCGGCAGCTTTTTGAGCGCCTCAAGGCTGATTCGCAAACCGTGCTCCGGGAATGGAAAAAGGCCAAAATAAGCCACAAGCAGGCCCTTAAGGATCTGGCCGGCGTGCGCGCCGCGCTGCTGCAAAAAGACCAGCCGGACGACTCCGGCGCGGCCGTGGCGGATATTAAATTGCTGGTCAGCGGCCAGGTGGTTGTTTACGCCCCCTGGGGCCGCAAGGGCGTGGTTCTGGAACTGGACAGCCGCAGAAATAAAGTCCGTCTGGATTTGTCCGGGGTAAGCATTTGGGTGGATCTGGCCGATGTGCTTTTGCCGGATGCGGAGAAGGGCGTCAGGCCGGCCGCGCAGGTCGCTCCAGGGCCGGCCGCGCAGGCGGAACCCTCCAGGCCGGAAATAAAATTCGCCCAACGCCTTGACTTGCGCGGCATGCGTGCTGATGTTGCTCTAAAGGAGCTGGCCGCCAAACTGGACTCGACCATTCTGACCGGTTGCGACGTGCTCGAAGTGGTTCACGGCCGGGGCACCGGCGCCTTGCGGCGTGAGGTGCATGAGTTTTTGCGGACTTTTCCGGCCGTGCGCGGCTTTAAGCTGGCGCCGGAAGATCAGGGTGGCGACGGCATGACCATTGTGGAGTTGCGCTGATGGCCAGGGGATTTTCCTCCTCGGCGGTGGAAGAAGTAAAAGCCCGCCTGAATATTCTGGATATCGTGCGGCGCTACGTGCAGTTGCAGCGGGCGGGCAGCCGTTGGGTGGCTCCTTGTCCTTTTCATCAGGAGACCAAGCCGTCTTTTTCCGTGGACGAGCAGCGCGGGGTTTTTTATTGCTTCGGTTGCCAGGCCTCCGGCGATATTTTTCATTTTTACGGCCGGATCAACGGGTTGGATTTTAAGGAAAGCCTGATTCAACTGGCCGAAGAAGCCGGGGTGGAACTGAAAAACTTTCGGGAAAACCCCAAAGCTAAAGAGGATCGCGATTTTCGCCAGGCCGCCGTCAAAATGCACGAGCTGGCCAGAACGTATTTTCAGCGCGCGCTGCATGGCGAGTCAGGAGCGAAATGCCGGGAGTATATCGAGAAGCGGTTGATCGCCCCGGAAATAATCGAAACTTTTGAACTGGGCTGGAGCACGGATGAATGGAGCGGCTTGTCCAACACCCTGACCCGTTCCGGCTTCAGCCAGGAGGACGGCGCCAGGGCCGGGCTGCTCAGCCGCAGCGAACGCGGATCGTATTACGATAGATTCCGCGGCCGGCTGATGTTCCCGATCAAAAACCTGTCCGGCCAGATCATTGCCTTCGGCGGCCGGATCATCGGCGGAGAGGACGCGGCCAAATACATCAACAGCTCGGATTCGCCCATCTATAAGAAGGGCGACAACCTCTACGGCCTGTTTCAGGCCCGCCGGGCCATCAGCATCGCCAAGAGCGCGCTGCTGACCGAAGGGTACATGGATGTTCTGACCCTGCACCAGTTCGGCTACAAAAACGCCTGCGGAGTTCTGGGCACGGCCCTCACCCAGGAGCAGGTACACCGGCTGGCCGGGTTCTGTTCGGATTTTGAGCTGCTTTTTGACGGCGACGGTCCGGGCCGCAAGGCGGCCATGCGCGGTTGCCAGATGATTCTGGCCAAAGGCTTGCGCTGCCGGGTGACGCTTTTGCCGGACGGCGAGGACATAGACAGCCTGCTGCACGGCAAAGGGACGGAAGCTTTTGAGGCTTTGCGGCGGATGGCCCCGGACGGTCTGGATTTTTGCATCCGGACTCTGAACCGGGATTTCGCCCCGCGCGAGCACCTGGAGTGGTCCAGGGAATTTTTGCGGGCCGTGGAGCAAAAAGAGCTGCTCTCCCGCTATATTACGGATTTGAGCCGGGGCCTTGGCCTGGACGAGAGTGAACTGCGCCGCTCGGCCACGGAGCGGAGCGCCCGGCCGGCCCAGGCCGGGCCGGAAGATGGCGGGCGGGAACAGGCGGCCGTGCCGCAAAATCTTGGCGAAGCGGAACAGCGCTTGATGCTGTTCCTGGTCCGCTGCCCGCAGTATTTTCCCCGCCTGGAAGCTTTGGGCGCGGACATGCTTTTTGGCGATCCTTTTTACCGGAGCCTGCTGGAAAATATAAAATCCTGCGCTCCGGAGTATTCCGCCTCTGAGATTTTGCATAAACTGGACGATAAAGAGAGAGCCTTCTGGACCCGTAACCGTGATTTCGACGCCCCGCCGCCAGGCCGGGAAGAGGAGGAATTCGCGGAAATAAGCGCCTGGATCCAGCGGTTTTATTTTAAGCAGCAGAGTAAATCCTGGCAGCAGGCCATATTGCATTCAGGCCGGGCCGGGGGTAATGAGATGGAACTTTTGCGGGCTGTGCAGGCCAAGCTGCGCGCGCAGCAGCCTGGTTCCGAATCCGAATAACGGAGAAAAGTAATGGGGAATATTAAAGATATCCAGCAGATCAAAGTGCTTATAGCCAAAGGCAAAGCTCTTGGCTTTTTGACCTTTGACGAGGTCAACAAAGCCCTGCCGTCCGAAGCCAGCTCCCCTGAACAGATGGAAGAAATAATCGGCATTTTCGACCAGTTGGAAATAGCCATTGTGGATTCCGAAAAAGACGGAAAGAAGCTCAGCGTTTCCGCCGGCGAACCGGAAGACGAGCCGGTGGGCGACGGCCCCCTGGATCTGGTGGAAGAGGAGGAGAGCGCGGATTATTCCTCACGCAGCACGGACCCGGTGCGCATGTACCTGCGCGAAATGGGCGCCGTGCCTCTTCTGGATCGCGAAGGCGAAGTCCTGATCGCCAAAAAGATCGAAAACGGCGAGCAGGACGTTTTGTACGCTCTGGTGGAAGTGCCGGTGGCCGTGGAAGAACTGGTCAACGTGGGCGAGGATCTCAAGCAGAACCGCATCAAGCTCAAGGATGTGGTCAAAACCATTGAGGAAGACGATCCCAGCGAAGACGAAATGAATCAGCGACAGAGGGTCATTTTCCTGCTGGACGAGGTCAAGGCCACCTTCAAGAAGAAGCGCAAGATTTACACCCGCCTGGATGAATGCTGCACCTTGGAGCGCCGGGTCACCGCCCTGCAAAAGGACATCGTCAACTTCAAGGACGAGATCGTCGTGCGCCTGCGCGACATCAAGCTGGAAAAAACCCTGATCGACCGGATCATTGAAACCGTGGAAGACTACGTGCGCCAGATGCACAACTGCCAGCGGGATCTCTCCGCCTACATCCTGTCCACAGGCAAGACCCAACTGGAAATCATGGAGATCTTCAACCGCCTGGACGAGCGCTCCATCAACCCGGTCCTGGCCGCGGAAAGCCTGAACCTGACCATTGAGGAGCTTTTTTCCTTTAAGGAAATGATCCTGGGTAAAATAGAAATCCTTTCGCGCCTGCAGGAAAAATGCTGCCACAACGTCACGGACCTGGAAGAAGTGCTCTGGCGCATCAAGCGCGGCAACACGGCGGCCATGCGCGCCAAGCAGGAACTGATCCGCTCCAACCTGCGCCTGGTGGTTTCCATTGCCAAAAAATACACCAACCGCGGCCTGCAGTTCCTGGATCTCATCCAGGAAGGCAACATCGGCCTGATGAAGGCTGTGGACAAGTTTGAGTACCAGCGCGGCTACAAGTTTTCCACTTACGCCACCTGGTGGATCCGCCAGGCCATCACCCGTGCCATCGCGGACCAGGCCCGGACCATCCGCATACCAGTGCATATGATTGAAACCATCAACAAGCTCATCCGCACCTCGCGCTACCTGGTGCAGGAACTGGGCCGGGATCCCACGCCGGAGGAAATCGCCGAGCGCATGGATTACCCCATAGACAAGGTCAAGAAAGTCCTGAAAATCGCCAAGGAGCCCATTTCCTTGGAAACTCCCATCGGCGACGAGGAAGATTCCAGCCTGGGCGATTTCATTGAGGATAAAAAAGCCGTGGCCCCGGCCGAGGAAGTGGTCAACACCAAGCTTTCCGAGCAGATCGCCAGCGTGCTGGCCGATCTTACTCCGCGCGAGGAGCAGGTGCTGCGCAAGCGCTTCGGCATCGGCGAAAAGAGCGATCATACTCTGGAAGAAGTTGGCAAGCTTTTTAACGTCACCCGCGAGCGCATCCGCCAGATTGAAGCCAAGGCCCTGCGCAAGCTCCGCCACCCAGTGCGCAGCCAGACCCTGCGGACATATTACGAAAGTTAAATTTGCTGGACCTCGCTGTGGCCTAGATTCCGGGACACTCCCCAGACCCCGCCGGGGGAAATGATTTCCCCCGGCCCCTTGGATATGCGGCCGGTTCCTTGCGTCCGGCCAGACTTTTTTATAGCGATGACAGTCGCAAGCAGCCTTATCTTAAGGGCCCGCCCTGTTCGGCACAGGGCGGGCCGGCTTTTTTGCGGGCGTGCAGACAACGCTTTACAATAACTCCTTTGTTGGGTTATTTCGGTGGGCGGCGGGCCGGCATAAGCCTGGGCAGCCGCCTGGGGGAGTACTGGACAATGTTGGTGAACCTGATTCTTGACCTGTTTTTTTTCGTTCTGGCCGTTGTTCTTATTCTGAATTTGGCTCTACCGCTGATCAATCCAAAATACGAACTGTTCTGGATGTTCCGGCGCAAACGCTAGAGTGGATTAACGTTGAAAATATTCATCCGTTCCGCAAGGATTTGCCGGTAAATCCTTGCGCGGGATTGGCTTGGGCCGGCTTTCAGCCGTTAAGCGCCAATCTCAAAATGAATATGTTCCAAGGTCCGGCGGCGGGCTGTAATTTGAACACTTCACTGAAATATCGGGGGGAAAATGAGTAATACGGAACTGGCGGTGCAGCGCCCCGCCGGAGAGAAAAAAGGCGTGCCGGCGGGCATGAGGAGAATGCTCGGCTGGCTGCTTATTCTGCTTATCCTGGCCGGCTGCGGCATTTCCTGCGTGGGCATGTTTGAAAACGTGCCGGCCGGATTCATCTGCGTGATCCAGTCGCCCATTGACGGCGAGTTGACCGTGTACACGGAGCCGGGCCTGAAGTTACAAAAATTCGGCAAAGTCACGCTTTACCCAAGGGCCGGCGTTTTTGAGTTCAACCAGCCCGTGGACCCCAACGATACCAGCCAGGTACGCTATTATAACCCGGCTCAGGACGATTCCCTCAAAATCACTTTCAACGATGGCGGCGAGGCCTGGATCAGCGGCTCCATTCGCTATGAGTACCCGCTTGAAGTGAAAAAGATGGAAGTGCTGCACAAGATGTTCTACGGTCATGACAACGTCAAAAGAGGGTTGATTGAAAAGACCGTGGAGCGCTCCATCTATATGTCCGGCCCGCTGATGTCCTCCATCGACAGCTTTATGTCCCGCCGGGCGGATCTGCCGAAAGTCATTGAAGATCAGGCCAGAAACGGCCTGTACGACGTGATTACCAGGGACATCATCATGGAGGACGAGTTCACCAAGGAGAAAAAGACCATCAAGCAGGCGGAGCCCATCAAGGACTCCGGTTCGCCGGGCGGCCTGAAGCGCCAGGAGGAATCCGTGCTCTCCAAGTACGGCATAACCCTGTCCAACTTCACCACCAACAATATTTCCTATTCGCCCAAGGTGCAGCAACGTGTGGACGCCCTGTTCGCGGCGGCTTCGGACATTCAGGTGGCCACGCTGAACGCAAAAAAGGCGGAGCAGGACAGAAAGACCGCCGAGGAAAAAGGCAAGGCGGACGCGGCCACGGCGGAATGGCGGGCCAAGACCAGAGCGGCGGAAGAAACGGAAAACGCGCGTAAAATCGCCACTATCCAGCGCATTGAGGCGGACCGGGACAAGGAAGTGGCCGTGATCGAGGCCAACAAGAAGCGCGAGGTGGCGGAGCAGGAAAAGGTGACCGCCGGCCTGTACAAGGACGCCCAGATTCTGCGGGCCGAAGCGGACGCCACATACAAGCGCAAGGTTATGGAGGCGGATGGCGCGCTGGCTCAGAAGCTGGAAGCCTACAAGTACGCCGTGGACAAATTCACCGCGGCCATCGCGGCCTACCAGGGCGCCTGGGTGCCGCAGATCGTCACCGGCGGGCAGGCGGGCGGCCAGGCCAATGGGCAGGGCAACGCGGCCATGACCATGATGGAGTTTTTATCCATCAAGGCGGCCAAGGATCTGGCCCTGGACATGGATATGGGCCAAACCGCCGGCGCCAGGCCGAAATAGCGGCTACAACATAAAGAATGAAGGCCTGGATTCCCGTGACACCGGAATCCAGGCCTTTTCACTGTTGAGCCACTGTTTCAAAGTAAGAATGATCTTGGTGTTCAGTGTCGCATTCATAAAACGCATTTTAGGGAAAATAGCAAACGCGGCTACCTCAGCCGCCGGACCACTGCCCGGCGCTGGAAGTCATTCCGTAGTGAATTAGAAATGACTTCCGGATGAGCGGGTTTTATTTTCTGAATATAATGCAAAATCTCCAAACTGGTGTGCTCAGCACGCGTTTCTATGCGAAAATAGCTGAAAAATAGCTATAACATAATAAAATATATTAATATAATTAGTTGTTGACTCAGCTTTATTTTCACATATTGTTTCCGTGAACAATTATCGGGAAGATACTTGCGTTACAGTCGGGAATTTTTGAATTTTTTCACCAAGTGGAATTGGCGAAGACAGTCAAACTGGCGGATGGGCTAAAGGTTGATTGTAACAGGAACAACACGCAGCGCTGGAGGAGTGTATGACCAAAAAAATGGGGTTGGGTACAAAGATAGTCGTCGGCATGGTGGTCGGCCTGGTCGTCGGGCTGATTCTCGATTTCATGGCGCCGGACAATAAAGAGACCGTCGCTGGCGTTGTCGGCGTCTGCCAGGCCGTCGGCGATCTGTTCATGCGCCTTTTGCGCATGGGTGTCGTCCCGCTGATTTTCTTCAACATCGTGTCCGGCATCGCCCAGATGAAAGACGCCTCCAGTTTCGGCAAGGTGGGCGGCAAGCTGCTGTGCTACTATCTTTTCACCATGAGCGTGGCCGCCGTCTGGGGCATACTCATGGGCTTTATATTCGAGCCGGGCGTTGGCGTGACCGTTCCGGCGGACGCCGCGGCCCCCAAGGCCGCCGGAGCGTCTCCCACCTTCGCTTCCACCCTGCTGGACTTTATTCCGGTCAACGGCCTTGAGGCCATGTCCACCGGCAAGCTGGTCCAGGTCATCGTGTTCGCCATCTTCCTGGGCGTGGCCATCCTCAACCTGCCGCGCGAGGAACAAGAGCGCGTCAGCGGCTGGTTCAGCACCCTGGCCAAGATGATGCTCCGCCTGATAATGGTGGTCATGGGCTTTGCCCCTTACGGCATTGCCGCCCTTACCATCGTTACCGTGGCCAAGTTCGGCACCTCGGTCTTCGGCGCTCTCGGCAAGTTTACCCTGGCGACCTATGTGGCTGTTATCCTGCAGCTTTGCCTGGTTTACTTCGTCGCGTTGTATATCGCCGTCCGGGTACGTCCCGGCGAATTCCTTAAAAAGACCATGCCTATCTGGACCACGGCCCTGACCACTTGCAGCAGCCAGGCTTCCCTGCCGGTGGAAATGGAAGTGGCGGAAAACAAGCTGGGCCTGCCGCCCAAGCTCGTGGGCTTCGGCCTGCCGCTGGGCGCCACCATGAACTCGGACGGAAACGCCATCTGGATGGGCCTTCTGGCGGTTTTCACCTGCCAGATTTACGGCCTGCCCATGGACTTCTTCGAACTGGCCAAAGTGGTCTTTCTGGGCGTCATCCTGGTTATGGGCAGCCCCGGCATCCCCGGCGGCATCTTCATCGCTTCCACCATATTCCTGTCCGCCCTGGGCTATCCTCTGGAAGTCATCGCCCTGCTTATGGGCGTGTTCCGGATTATGGACTACGGCCTGACCACCATGAACGTTCTGGGCGACGTGGTGGGCGTGTTCGTGATTGGCGGTTCGGAAAAAATGTTCGACCGCAAGACCTCCCCCTACTGGGACGCCGCTCCTGTTGAAAACGGCGAGATCAAGGCGGGCCAGGCCCAGCCGAGCTGACCCTTGCTCCCGCAAGATCTAAAATGACCGGCCCCCGGGCGGCGCGCCACAGCCGCCGTCCGGGGGTTTTCAATTCAATATTCGGAGGAACGCCATGCGGGAGAAAATCGTCGGAATCTTGGGCGGCATGGGGCCGGACGCCACAATAGACATATTCCAGAAGATCGTCATGGCCACCCCGGCCGTGGACAACGAGGAGCATCTGCGCATCCTCATCGACAACAATCCCAAGATGCCCAGCCGCCAGGACGCCATTTTGCATAACGGCCCTTCCCCGGTGCCGGCCATGATTGAAAGCTGCCTGCTGCTGGCCCGGTCCGGAGCGGATTTTCTCATCTTCGGCTCGCATACCTCGCACTGGTTCCACGCGGACGTGCAAAAGGGCGTGCCCGTGCCCATCCTGCACATCATTGAAGAATGCGTGGCGGAAATGCAGGCGACCCTGCCGGAAGTCAAACGGGTGGGCATTCTGGCTTCCCCCGGCGCTTTGCGGACCAATATGTTTCAGGACCACCTGATTCAAGCCGGCCTGGAGCCGATTTCGCCCCTGCCTGATGAAGAGAAGTCGATTATCAAGGCCATCTTGGATTTTAAGCATACCTGGAGAATCGGCCCTTCCAAGACCGCGCTGCTGGCAGTCTCGGACCGCATGGCGGAACGCGGCGCCCAGGCGCTGATCATGGGCTGCACGGAAATTCCGGTCATTTTGGCCGAGGAACGCTATGCCGTACCCCTGATCGATCCCAACCGGATCATGGCCAAAGTGGCCGTGGCCTACGCCAGGGGCGAAGGCACGCCGGTATCCGCCCGGCCGGACAGATAGTGATATTTATTTTTTTGCGGGGAAGGCGGATTGTTCGGCTTTTCCCTGTACCGCCCCGGACGGGCTGACCGTGTATTGTTTGAGCTGCTTTAAGGGAAAGAACACGGTTTCGCCGTTCGGGGTTTCCACCTTCAGGGTTTCGTGTTCCGTGGGCGCGCAGGAGACGCAGGGCAGGGAGAGCGATCCGCCGCCGGAAAAACTGACGGTCAGAAGCTTTGCGCCGCCGGACCTGCGCGCGGCCTGTTCGGTCAGACCGCGAACTTCCTTTAAAATGCTCAGATTCCAGGCCACCAGCACTTTGGAGCGGTTCTCCTCGGTGTCGTGCAGGGGGCAGAGGGCGAATTTTCGGCTGTCCGGCGCGGTGGGGTAGCCTTTTACCCAGTTGGTCGCGGCGTCCACTCCGCACACGTGGCAGGGGATCATGCCGTCAGCGCGCCGCTTTCAGGTATTGGACCGCATTTTCAAAAATAATCAGTCCGGTGCGGTCGTTTTCCCCCCGCGTCCAGCCAGGGTGGTTCGTCTTGTGGTTAAAGGCTTCCGGGTGCGGCATCAGGCCGAACAGGCGGCCGCTTGGGTCGCACAGCCCGGCTATGCCCAGGGGGGAGCCGTTGGGATTGTGGGGATATTCCTGGGTGCTCTCCAGAGTTTCCGGGTGCGCGTAGCTGAGCACGACCAGGTTTTCCCTGACCAGGCGATCCAGAATCCGGTCGTCCAGGGGCACCAGGCGGCCTTCGCCGTGCCGCACCGGCAGGTATAAATCATTAAGCCCTTTGGTGAATACGCAAGGACTCCGGGCATTGATTTTCAGGCGGCACCAGCGGTCCTCGTAGCGTGCCGAGGCGTTGTGGGCCAGAGAAACCTGGCGCTCCAGGTACTTGCCGTCCAGGGCGGGCAAAAGGCCCAGCTTGACCATAAGCTGAAAGCCGTTGCAGATGCCCAGAACCAGACCGCCCTTGGCGATCAGTTCCATGAGCTGATCCACCAGCGGGACGTCGTCCTGGTCTTTGGCGTGCTTCCAGCGTTGGGCCGCCGCCTGGGCCGCCCCCAGATCGTCTCCGTCCAGAAAACCGCCCGGAAAAACTATGAAATTGTATTCCTCCAGCCGGCAAAGCCCTGACAGCAAGGCGGAAAAATGCCGTATGTCCACCCGGTCCGCTCCGGCCTCCCGCGCGGCATGGGCGCATTCCTCCTCGCAGTTGGTGCCGTATCCGGTTATTACCAGGGTGCTGACTTGAGAAGCCATTTGAAGTCCTTCATGTCACGGCCGCGGACGGCCGGAGCGCGGTTCTGTGGTTGTTCGCAAAGCGGATTGACATTGAAAATGCCCGCCCGCTCCGCCAGATTGGCGCTGGCGAGTCGCGGACACGGAGTTTGTGCTTCGCTCGCCGTTAAGCAACAATCTGAAGCATCTTTGATCAAGGGGTGAACTTTAAGCATATCTTCAGGATAAAATACAGTCAACCGCTGACGAAAAAATAAAAAAGGTGTATGTGGACTCGTTAATATGTTTTTTGGCGCGCTTGCCGCTATGGAAGTCCATTACGACACAACCCTGAGGATTTTTCATGAAAAAGACTAAGTTTATCTTTATAACCGGCGGGGTGCTTTCCTCCCTGGGCAAAGGGCTGGCCGCGGCTTCTCTGGGCGCGCTTCTCAAGGCCAGGGGGCTGAAGGTGACCATTCAGAAGCTGGACCCATACATAAATGTGGATCCTGGCACCATGAATCCCACCCAGCATGGCGAAGTATACGTTACTGACGACGGAGCGGAAACCGACCTGGACCTGGGGCACTACGAGCGCTTTTTGGGCGAATCCATGACCCAGCGCAACAACTACACTTCCGGCAGCATTTATTACAACGTCATCAGGAAGGAGCGGCGCGGCGACTATTTGGGCGGCACCGTGCAGGTTATTCCACACATCACGGATGAGATCAAGAGCGCTATTCTTGGCCTGATGGAGCAGGACGCGGATGTGGCCATGGTGGAAATAGGCGGTACGGTGGGCGATATAGAAGGCCAGCCTTTTCTGGAGGCAATCCGCCAGTTGCGCGGGGATCTGGGCAAGGACCGCTGCCTGTACATCCACCTGACCCTGGTGCCTTACCTGCGCGCGGCCGGAGAGCACAAGACCAAGCCCACCCAGCACAGCGTCAAGGAATTGCGCGGCATCGGCATTCAGCCGGACATCATCCTGTGCCGTTGCGAGGAGCCGATCAGCCAGGAACTCAAGCGCAAGATCGCCTTGTTTTGCGACGTTGACGCGGACGCGGTGTTTTCTTCCGTTGATGTTAAAAGCATTTATGAAGTGCCGCTTAAATTTTACGAGGAAGGCCTGGATCAAAAAACCGCCATCATGCTGCGCCTGCCGGCCAAAAACCCGGATCTGACGCCCTGGCGCGACCTGGTGCGGGCCATCGCCAACCCGCAAAGCAAAGTGACCATAGGCATTGTGGGCAAATACGTGGAGCTTAAGGAAGCCTACAAAAGCCTGCATGAGGCCCTGACCCACGGCGGGGTGGCCAACGGCGCGCAGGTGGATTTGCGCTATGTGAATTCGGAGGAAGTCACCCCGGACAGCGTGGATTCCCTGCTGGCCGGCCTGGACGGCATTCTGGTGCCCGGCGGGTTCGGCAAGCGCGGCATTGAGGGCAAGATTCTCACGGTCAAACGCGCCAGGGAACGTAAGGTGCCGTTTTTCGGGATCTGCCTGGGCATGCAGTGCGCGGTCATCGAATTCGCCCGCGACGTGGCCGGTCTGGCCGGGGCCAACTCCGAGGAGTTTGACCCGGATTGCGCGGACAAAGTCATCTACCTGATGCAGGAATGGTACGACCCGCGCAAGAAAACCCTGGAGCAGCGGGATTGCCACAGCAACCTGGGCGGCACCATGCGCCTGGGCTCCTACCCATGCGAGCTCGCGCCGTCCTCCATCGTCCGGTCCGCTTACGGAAAGGACAAAATAAATGAGCGGCACCGGCACCGTTTCGAATTTAACATGGCTTACCGGGACAGCCTGGAAAAAGCCGGCCTGGTCTTCAGCGGCATGTCCCCGGACGGCAAGCTGGCGGAAATAATCGAGCTGACGGATCATCCCTGGTTTCTTGGCTGCCAGTTCCACCCGGAACTCAAATCCACCCCCATGCGTCCGCACCCCCTGTTCCGCGACTTTATCCGGGCGGCCAAAGAATATGGGCAAAAGAAGAGTTGAAGCATGACTGATTCGCAAAAGGGCTTTGACGGCGACGACTTGTACGCGCGGCTGCGCCAGGGGCGTTTTGTCATTGCCGGCCCATGCGTGCTGGAAAGCTACGGCCTGGCGCAAGAGTGCGCCTTTGCCGTGCGCGAGGCGGCCCGGGCCGCCGGCCTGTTCGCTGTATTCAAAAGCTCCTATGACAAGGCCAACCGGACGTCCCTGGGCAATTTCCGGGGGCCGGGCATGGCAGAGGGCCTGGAGTGGCTGGCGCGCATCCGCGAGGAATCCGGCCTGCCGGTGCTTACGGATATCCACGAAAGCCCTGACGCCGCCATAGCGGCCCAGGCCGTGGACGTTCTGCAGATTCCGGCCTTTCTGTGCCGCCAGACCAGTCTGCTTCTGGCCGCCGGAGCCACAGGCAAGGTGGTCAACGTTAAAAAAGGGCAGTTTTCCGCGCCGTGGGACATGCCGCCCCTGGCGGAAAAAATCCGCTCCACGGGCAACGGGCGCATTATGATCACCGAGCGCGGCAGCACCTTTGGCTACAACAATCTGGTGGTGGACATGCGCTCCTTTGTGATTATGCGGGATCTGGGCCTGCCGCTGATCATGGACGCCACCCACGCCGTGCAGAACCCCGGCGGCAAAGGCGGCGCTTCCGGCGGGGATCGCCGTTTTGTGCCGGCCCTGGCCAGGGCTGCCGCGGCCGCCGGAGCGGACGGCGTGTTCATGGAGTGTCACCCGGACCCGGACAAGGCCCTGTGCGACGGCCCGAACAGCCTTAACCTTAAGGATTTGCCGCGGGTGCTGAAATCACTGGCCGCCATATGGGAGCTTAATGATGGGCCAATTTGAGCCGGATGCCGGGTTTCCCGCCGCCAGAGCAGCCAAAGTGCGGCTGCTGGTTCTGGATGTGGACGGAGTGCTTACGGACGGCGGGCTGTATTTTGACGAATCCGGCCTGGCGATAAAGCGTTTTGACGTGCAGGACGGCCTGGGCATAAAGATAGCCCAGGACTGCGGCATGGTCGTGGCGATCATCACGGGCATGGATTCCCCGCCCGTGGCCCGGCGCATGGAAATGCTCGGAATTGTGGACTACCACTGCGGATTTATTAAAAAGCTGGACGCTCTTGACAGCATCAGGCAAAAGTACAACCTTACCTGGGAGGAAGTGGCTTTTCTGGGCGATGACTGGGTGGATCTGGCTCCGCTCAGGCACGTCGGCCTGCCCATGGCTGTGGCCAACGCCCAGCCGGAGGTTAAAGCCCTGTCCCTGTATGTTACCAGGAATGAAGGCGGCCGGGGCGCGGTGCGGGAAGTGATTCGCAATTTCCTGATCAGCCGCGGGGTTTTTTCCGATGTTCTGGCCGCCTGGGCGGGCGAGTGATGATTCGCAAGTTTGTTTTTTTGCTGGTGAGCCTGCTGCTCGTGGGCGGCGGGGCGTATTTTTATTGGTCCTACGCGCGAAAGGACGCGGCGGTCCAGGGGAAACTCGTTGAAGCCGTGGCCAAACAGTACCTGGATCAGAACGGCACCGAAGATCTGACCGCCCTGGCCCTAAAAGGCATCAATCTGGCCCAGGGGGAAAACGGCATTGAGCTGTGGCGTCTTAAGGCCAATTGGGCCAGCGTGCTCAAGGAAGGCGACATGATTGAAATAAAGGAACCATCCCTGGTCTATTTCATGCAGCCGGACAACGAGGAATTGCGCGTCACTTCACAACAGGGAACAATCAATCAGAAGAGCAAGGATATCCAGTTTATAGGCGATGTGTTGGCCAGAACAGGCAACAGCACCATGCGGGCCGACCTGATGCGCTACGACGGCGCGGCCAAAAGCATGCAACTGCCGGATGGGGCGCGGTTTTTCAGCCCGGGTGTGAACGGCACGGCCGGAAATGTGGTCTGGGATATGTTTACCAAGGTTATAAGCGCCTCGGGCGGGGTGACTGTGGACTGGACGGACAGCGGACGGGATCCTTTTCTGGGCGGCCAGGGAATCGGGGAAATCCCGGCGGCGTCCACGTCCGTGCCTGACGGCGCGGACAAGCCGTCCGCCACCCCGGAGTCCACGGCGGCGCCGGAACAAGCCAAGCCGGAAGCGCCGGCGGCCGTCGCCCCTGTGGAGGCGAGCCAGCAAGCTGTCGCCGCCGGCAATCAAACGGCTCCGGCGGGCATGGTACAACAGACAACTCCGGCCCAAAAGCAAATTCAGTCCCAAAAGCCGGCCTCCGCACAAAAGAAGGCCGCGCCAAAAGCAAACAAAAGCGCCGCCAATAAAAAACAGTCTGTGCGGACAAGGACCACTCAATGATTTCATCAAAACTGAAGAGACTGTTTTTATTCGCCCTGGGCAGCCTTTTTTTTGCCGCTCTGGTTCCGGCCGGCCATGCGGAAGCGGCGGAAAAAACGGAAAAAAACGTGACCACAAGAGTCACCGCTGACCGCATGCGCTACGATCCCAAGGGGCAGTTTGTAATTTTTGAGGGCAATGTGCATGTGAACCGGCCGGATTTTGACCTGCGTTCCGCCAAGCTTACCCTGTACCTGAGCGCGGCCAAAAATAGCGGCAAGTCCGACTCTTCCGCGGCTTTTGATATGGGGGGCGGCAAAATAGACCGTATTGTGGCGGAAAACGACGTGCACATGACCCAGGAGGGCAGGGTGGGCGAATGCGAAAAAGCCACCTATACCCTGGCGGACGGCAAGTTTGTAATGGAAGGCAATCCGATTTTGTCGGAAAAAGATAACAAAATCAGAGGTAAAGTCATTAATTTCTATACCAGGGAAAACCGCAGCGAAGTGCTCGGCGGAGTGAAGGCGGACTTTACCACCCAGGAAAAACAATCCCCAACGGAAGCCTTGGGCGGGGCGGGCAAATAGGCGATGGCCACGGATAAACTGCGGGCGGAAGGATTGTGCAAACGTTACGGGGACCGCGAAGTGGTCCGCGATGTCTCGCTCCAGGTCAGCACCGGCGAGATAGTCGGGCTGCTCGGCCCAAACGGCGCGGGCAAAACCACCACTTTTTACATGATCACCGGCATCCGCAAGCCCAGCGCCGGGCATGTGCACCTGAACGACGTGGACATAGCCGACTGGCCCCTGCACCGCCGGGCCAGAGTGGGGCTTTCCTATCTGCCGCAAGAAAGTTCTATTTTCCGGCATCTTACGGTTTTGGATAATATACGGATCATTCTGGAGTACACCGGCCTTTCCAAGGCGCGGCAAAAAGAAAAAGCTCAATCGTTGCTTGATGAATTTCACATTGCGCATCTGGCCGACTCTTTTGCCTCGCATCTTTCCGGCGGCGAGCGTCGTCGTCTGGAAATCGCCCGCGCCCTTATCCGCGAACCGAAATTCGTGCTCCTGGACGAGCCTTTTGCCGGCATAGACCCGCTGGCTGTGGACGATATTCAGGCCCTTATTGCGGAGTTGCGCTCCAAGGGCATAGGCGTGCTTATTTCCGATCACAACGTGCGCGAGACTCTGCGCATCTGCGATCGGGCCTACCTTGTGCACGAGGGCCAGGTAATCATTGAGGGCAGCCCGGAAGTTATTGTGGCCGACCCCAGAGCCAGACGCGTTTATCTTGGCGAGACTTTCTGCCTCTAGCTTATTTGCCAGCATAACCTGAGCCCCTTCATGCCCCCCGTTGTTCTTTCTTTTTTTAGCTTACCCCTCATAAATTTTAAATGCTTGCCATAGGCCGTCGAATATGGCATGATTTTGGCATACGGAGAGAGAGGCAAGTCTATAATTGTAAAGGTGTAGGCATATGGGTTTGGAATTAAGGCAACAGCTCAAGCTTGCCCAACAGTTGGTGATGACCCCGCAATTGCAGCAGGCCATCAAGCTGTTGCAGCTTTCGCATCTGGAACTTTTGCAGACCGTTCAGCAGGAGCTTCTGGAAAATCCCTGCCTTGAAGAAGTTTACGAGGAAGTCCCGGCCGCGGTTACGGAAGATCGGCCCGCTTCAGAGGATTCCGGCGACGTCTATGCCTCGGAAGTCGCTAAAAACGCCGATTGGGAAGACTACCTCGGCGACTTCGCCAGCACCTCGCGGCAATCCTCGCAACGAGAAAGCGAGTTGCCGGAAGAAGGCACAGCCCTGGACGCCCGCTATGCCACCAGCCCGTCTCTGGAAGGCCACTTGATGTGGCAGTTGCGCCTTTCCAGCCTTACGGAAAAGCAAAAAGACATTGGCGTCACCATTATCGGCAATCTCAGTTCCTCCGGTTATCTCCAGGCTTCCGTGGCGGAAATGGCCGAACTTGCCTCCGCGTCAAACGAAGAGGTGGAAGCCGTTCTTAAAGTCATGCAGCGCTTCGATCCCGTTGGCGTGGCCGCGCGCACCCCGCAGGAATGCCTGCTGGTGCAGTTGGAATTCCTTAAATACGATCGGGATCCTATTCTCGTCTCCTTGATCAAGGAGCACCTGGAAGATCTGGAAGCCAAGCGCTACAAGCCGATTTTGCGCAAATTCAAGCTGACTCTGGAAGACCTTAAGGAATACCTGGACATAATCCAGGATCTGGATCCTTTGCCCGGCGCCAGCTACGGCGAGGCGGAGCCCAGCTACGTGGCCCCGGACGTCTATGTTTACGAGTACGAAGGGACGTTTGTGATCGCCCTAAACGAGGAGGGCCTGCCCCAGCTTCAGCTTTCCTCCCTGTATTCAGACAGCCTGGCCGCCAGCAAGGGCAAGGAGCGGGAGTATTTTCAGGAGAAAATGCGGGCCGCCTCCTGGCTGATTAAAAGCCTGCACCAGCGTCAACGCACATTGTTCAAAGTTACCGAAAGCATAGTCAAGCACCAGGAAGAATTTTTCCGGCATGGGCCGTCCAAGCTGAAACCCCTGATCCTCAAGGAAATCGCCGATGACGTGAGCATGCACGAATCCACCATAAGCCGGGTTACTTCCAATAAATACGTGGCCACCCCGCACGGGGTGTTCGAGCTCAAATTTTTCTTCAACAGCGCCCTGTCTTTGGACGACGGCAGCGAGGTGGGCTCTGAAAGCGTAAAAGTGCTGGTCAAAAAATTCATTTCCGAAGAAGACCCAAAAGATCCTTTAAGCGACGAGCGCCTTTGCGATATGCTCAAGGAAGAGCTCAAGGTCAACATTGCCAGGCGTACCGTGGCCAAATACAGGACAACCCTGGGCATAGCCTCTTCCTCCAAAAGGCGGCAGTTTTTTTGAGTTTTTTTGTCTACCGGCGTTTTTATCAAGCCAGCTTCAAGATTATTCTTTACTATTCCGGCTGATTCCTTATTATTTGTACTAACCCTATAACCATATATAGGAATATTAACCGTTACAGCCCAGGAGGACCGCATGAACATCGTTTTTTCCTTCAAAAATTTCGAACCCTCCGATCACCTGAAAAAATATGCGCGTCGCCGCTTTGAAAAACTCGGGCGTTTTCTGCACAAAGACGGAAACGTTGAAGTAAGCGTTGCTCTTTCCGTGGATAAATTCCGCCACAAGGCGGAAGTCCAGTTTTCCGGCGACAATCTGAATATAAGCGCGGTGGAGCAGTCCGAGGATATGTACGCCACCGTGGATATGATTTTCGACAAGGTGGAAACTCAGCTTAAAAAGCATTCGGAAAAGCTTAAGTAAAAACGCCGGGGCGGGCGCGGCCAGAGCAGCATGCAGGTTTACAATTATGACGAAGGCGGCGAAAGCCGGGAGCGCGTCATAGTGGATGTGGACAACTTCAATCCGAAACCGCTGCACGTTGACGAGGCCGCCATGCAACTGGAGCAGCGCGGCGGTGAGTTTTTGGTCTTTCTGGAGGCGGAAAGCGAAAAAGTTAACGTCTTGTATAAACAGAAGGACGGCAATTACGGGCTGATCGCTCCGGGCGTTTGATGAATCTGGCGGATTGCCTGAAAGAGGACTGCGTTCTGCCGGAACTTTCCTCTTGCAACAAGGGGGAAGTTCTGGCGGAACTGGTCTCCGTGGTCTGTGCCGCTTACCCGGCCCTGGACAGGCCCGGGGTGCTTGCCGTGCTTCAGGAGCGGGAGCGCCTGGGCAGCACCGGCCTGGGTGACGGCGTGGCCATGCCGCACGGCAAACTTGGCTGTTGCGGCGGCGCCATTCTGGCTGTGGGGCGAAGCAGCCGGGGCATAGACTTTGATGCGCCGGATCTGATCCCCTGCCGGATTTTTTTCTGCTCCTTACGCCGGAAGGCGAGCGCGGCAGACACTTGGGGTACCTCGGGCACTTGGCCAGGATTATCAGGTCAGCGTCCTTTCGGAATAATTTTTTCACCCCGCCGGATCGCAAGACCCTGTGGGAATTCCTGACCAGGTTATGAACGAGCGATGCGAAACGGACAAGGCTTTCAGCCTGGTGATCCTGACCGGCCTTTCCGGGGCGGGCAAAAGCACTGTGCAGAACGCCTTTGAAGATATGCGGTACTTCACCATGGAAGGCCTGCCCCCGGCTCTGCTGCCGGCCATGGTCAAAGTGTTGAACCGCGACAGCCTCAAGGATTATCAGGGCTCCGTCTTTGGCGTGGATTTGCGCCAACCGGGCGCGGTGGACGACTTTAAGACGGCAATCCGCACCCTGCGCCAGGAGGGCATCACTCCCTGTGTCCTGTTTGTGGAAGCGGATCTTTCCGTGCTGGTGCGCCGCTATGCATCCACCCGCCGTCCCCACCCGCTGGAAAGCGAGGGCATCGGGCTTTCCCAGGCCATAGAGAGGGAACGTTCCCGGCTGGTGCGCGTAAGAGCCATAGCGGACACGATCATCGACACCTCCGCCTACTCCATTCACGATCTGCGGCGCGAGGTCCAGAACAGCCGGCAGTACTTCGGCGAAAACTCAAAGCTGTTCCGGGTGCATGTCATTTCTTTCGGCTTCAAGTACGGCACGCCCTCGGAGGCGGACATGATTTTTGACTTGCGCTTTTTGCCCAACCCGTACTTTAATGAGTCTTTGAAGCCGCTTTCCGGCCTGGACGGCAGAGTGGCGGATTTTGTGCTGGCCGAGGCTCCGGGGCGGGATTTTTTCGTGCGCCTGCTGGATTTTTTACACTACCTGCTGCCTTTGTATAAGCAAGAGGGCCGTTACCGGGTTACCCTGGGCATAGGCTGCACAGGCGGCAGGCATCGTTCCGTGGCCGTGGCCGAAGCTTTGGGCCGCGCCCTGGCCGGACTTGACTGTACGGTAAGTCTGGAACACCGCCACCTTGAATTGGGGTAAACATATGGGTGTGGATAAGGATAAAGAAAAGGCCCAGGTCGGGGTCATAGTCGTTACCCATGTTGACTACGGAGCCGCCCTGCTGCGCGCCGCGGAGCAGATTCTGGGACCGCTCAGCGATTGCGCCACAATTCAGGTGGACGTGACCCTTGAGGTTTCCGAAACCGTGAAGCGCCTGCAAGAAGCCTCCGCGCTCCTGGACAACGGGCTTGGTGTGATGGTGCTCACGGACATGTTCGGCGGCACGCCCACAAACCTGAGCCTGTCGCTCCTGGGCAAAAACGGGCCGAACATTGAAGTTGTCACCGGAGTTAATCTGCCCATGCTGCTCAAAGTCTTCGGCAGCCGTGGGCTGCCGCTGCCGGAACTGGCGGTGCTGGCCTGCGAGGCGGGCAAAGAGGGTATTCTGGTGGCCGGCGACGTTTTGCGCGGTAAAACACGCAAAAGAGAGTGCGAATGATTTGGTGCCGGGTGGACAACCGCCTGGTGCACGGCCAGGTTGTGGAAGCCTGGCTGCCGTACCTGGGCGCTTCCTTTCTGGTGGTGGCCAATGACGCCGTGGCCGGCGATTATTTGCAGCGCCAGATCATGCAGTTGGCTATACCGGCGCGGATTAACGCGTTTTTTTCCCGCATCGCCGAATTGCCGCTCCTGCTGAAAGACCTGGAAACCGCGCACGAAAAAGGCCTGATCCTGTTCGCGGATTGCGCTGATGTCTGGCGGGCGGTGCAGGGCGGCTTTAAGCCTACCGTGCTCAATGTGGGCAACCTGCATTACGGGCCGGACAAAAAACAGGTCTGCACGCATGTGGCGCTTTCCCAGGGGGACGCGGAATGCCTGGACCGTTTGAAAAGCTTGTCCGTAAACCTGGATTTCCGTTGCGTGCCGGACGATCTGCCGCAAGTGGAGGACTGGAATGCCCCTGTCTGAGAATCTGCCGTTGCTCCTGCCTCTCTTGGGCCTCGCTTTTTTTTTGCCCTGCATTCGGTCCTGAAGTCTTCACTCAGCCTTCCCCTGGCGGATCGGCCGCTGCTGATCGGCCTCTTATGGTGGGCCGCCACCGGCGAAGTCATGCCGGCTCTGCCTCTGGCCATATTTTTTGAGTTGTTCTGGCTGGATCTCTTCCATGTGGGCACTTATGTGCCTCCAAACGGCGTCTTTTCCCTGCTGGCCATGCTTTTTCTGGCCGGGCGGCTCCATATCGCCGACGCGCCCGATCTGGCCTTCCCTATGGCCCTTAGTCTGCCCCTGGCCATTCTGGGCGCCCGCCTGGAAACCTGGCAGAGAAAACTGGATACTCTTGGCTATAACAGAGTGATCGACGCCGGATCTTCCTACGCTCTGTTATCCGCCGCCACCTCACGGGCTGTCTTGTCCTCAATTTCACAAATATTCCTGTTCAGTTTTCTGGCCTTCACAGCCGGAACAGCGGTCTTTTACCTGCTTATCTGGATGTTCCGCTTGTTTTTGCCAGACCTGCCGGCTTCGTCAGCCCCTACCTGGCCGGTGCTCTGGCTGATTGCCTCCGGAGGCGGAATTCTTGCATTGCGCATACGTTGGGCATTTGCAACATTCTGGGCTGGGCTTGCAATTTTGCTGGCGTCATTGTTTATCTGACCAATCAGCTCCATGTACATTGCTTTATCGTATGTTCATCTTCGCGTAGCTCTCTTTATTTTTGCATAGCATGGAGCTTTTTTTCAAAACAGGACGCCTCTGTTATTTTTTTATTTCTTTTATCAAGGATAAAATGCGTGGGGATATTGGCAACCATAATGTCTTGTGCTAGAAAGCACAAATACCCCACAACCCACATGGAGGATAAACATGTCAGCATTGGTGATTGGACATAAAAACCCGGATACGGACAGCATTATTTCCGCGATAGGCGTGGCGGACCTTATGAGCAAGCGCGGCGTGCCGGCCCAGCCGGCCGCCCAGGGCGCGCCCACTCCGGAAACGGAGTTCGTGCTTAAACAATTCGGCCTGAAAGCCCCGGAAATCACCACTTCCGTGGCCGGCAAAAAAGTCATTCTGGTGGACCACTCCGACCTGCCCCAGGCCCCGGCGGACATTAAGGAAGCCGAAGTCATCGCCATTGTGGACCACCACAAGCTGGGCGACGTGACAACCCCCAGCCCCCTGCTCATGTGGGTCTGGCCAGCCGGCTGTAGCTGCACGGTCATCAAGGCCATGTATGATTTCTACGGCATAGAGATCCCCAAAAACATCGCCGGCGGGCTGCTTTGCGCCATCCTGTCCGACACGGTCATCTTCAAGTCCCCAACCACCACGGATGACGACAAAAAGGCCGTGGAAGCCCTGGCCAAAATCGCCGGCGTTGCCGACTACAAAGCCCTGGGCATGGAAATGTTCAAGGTCAAGTCCGCCGTGGACGGAGTGCCCGCCAGGGATTTGGTTTTCCGCGACTACAAGGACTTTGACATGAGCGGCAAGAAGGTCGGCATCGGCCAGCTTGAAGTAATTGACCTGTCCATGCTGGATAAAGTCAAGGACGCCTTGTATGAGGAACTCAAGAAAGTGAAGGCGGACGGCCGCCACAGCGCTTTCCTGCTGCTAACCGACATCATGAAGGAAGGATCGGAAATGCTCATCGCCTCCGACGATGCCTCCGTGGTCAAAAAGGCCTTTGGCGTGGAAGGGGCCAAGAGCGTCTGGCTGCCCAAGGTCATGAGCCGCAAAAAGGACGTTGTGCCCAAGTTTGAGGCGGTCTTTAAAGGGTAGTATCTTTATTATCAGACTGGGGAGGCTCCGCTTCCCCAGTCATTTGTTTCCCAGGACATCAGCCGGCGGTCCAGCCGGGTAAAACCGCCGCGCTCATAAAGGCGCATCACCCGCGAATTTTTTTCCGTCACTTCAAGAATGACGCGCTTCATACCCTGTTCCCGGCTCCAGGCCTTCAGGGCCTCCAGAGCCCGGCCGCCAAGACCTTGCCCCTGCAATTCCGGCAGTATGAACAGCTCGTCCAGCACCACCACGCAGCCGCCATACTCGCTGGAAAAATACGGAACCATGAGCGCATAGCCAACTATGTTTCCGGTATGGCGCAGGAGCAGGCAATAAACCCGTTTGTCCGCCCCGGCCGCGAAAATATCCTGGACTTTGCTCCGGGCTTCCGCATCGTCCAGGGGCCGCATGCCAGGCTCCTGGGCGTAGAATTTTTGGATGAGTCTGGTACAGAGGGCCAGGTCGCTATTTGTCGCTGGAATGAGTTCCACCTATACTCCCTTCCCCGTTTTTTTTTCTCCAAGCCAATCAGCCATGGCAATGCATTGCAAATCCCGCAAATACCGCCCGGATTTTTCCCCCAATCCTTGTTTGTCTTTTGGCAGATGAACATTAAGTATTACTTGAAGTTCTTCAGAGGCCAGCTTCAGCAAATCCCGGCGGCGGGAATCCGCCTGGGCCAGGATGAAGAAAGGCGTTATCAGGCCGGCCCGGTGCAGTTCCAGCAGCATGTCCACCCTTACGCCAGGCCGGTGTATTTCGTAGCGTCCGGCTTTCATATG
The DNA here is from genome assembly GCA_031547305.1 of Desulfovibrionaceae bacterium. Taxonomy (GTDB): domain Bacteria; phylum Desulfobacterota; class Desulfovibrionia; order Desulfovibrionales; family Desulfovibrionaceae; genus JAVBSC01. Next base: position 1,611 of record JAVBSC010000045.1, on the reverse strand, counting down.
GTGCTTGGCGGACAGCAGGCCGGCTTTTAAAAAATGGCCGGGCAGGCGCAGCCGTCTGAACAGGCCGGGCAGGGCGGCCTGGCTTCTGGTTTCGTGTCCGTAGTGGTGCGGAAGGATGCCCGCCTCAGTGGTCACTTTGCCCAGATCGTGGATCATGGCCATCCAGGCGGCCAGGGAGCGCGGGTCTTCTTTGGGCTCGGCCGGGTCGTCCGTTTCAAATCCTTCCGGCGGCCAGGCCTGGGCCCGGCAAAGGTCCATTACCTGGGCGGTGTGCTCCAGCACGGAATGCTGATGAAAAGCGGGGGGCCCGGCCGGAATGGCGTCCGCGCCGTCCAGTTCGGCAAACCAGGGAGCAAGGCAGCCCGCCTGGTTCAGGGCGCGCAGGAAATTGCCCGGCTTTAGTCCGGCCAGGGCTTTACGCAACTCTCCGCCCACGCGCTCCGGGGCCAGGGCGGCAAAAGCCGGAGTCTTGGCTGCTTCGCGCATCTGGTCCAGGGTTTCAGGGGCCAGGCGGAAGCCCTCCAGCGTGGCGTAAAACCTGGCGGCCCGGAACACGCGCAACGGGTCGTCCGACAACGCGCCAGGCCGGACCGGGCGGATGACGCCTGATTGCAGATCTTTGAGGGATTCCGGGTGCATGTGCAGACGGCCGCCGGGTTCCAGCAAGAAGGCGTTGACGGTGAAATCACGGCCCAGAATATCCTCTTGCGGAGTGCTCCCTTTAAGGGCGGAATATTCCGCGCCGGATAAAATATAGGTCGATATCTTGTTTCCGAGCTTGCGCGCCGTCGGATTCAGCGCTAAGAATTCCTGGTCCGCGCCTTCAAAAGTCCAGTCCTGGTCGCGCGGAACAAGCCCGAGCAGAAGATCGCGGACCACTCCGCCAACAAGAAAATAACGCATGAACATATGTTTAGCAGCTAGTTTGCGGTCTGCAAACATTTATTTCCAAATGGCATGACTTATCAGCTTTCCGAAGAATATTCCCTGACGCCTCTGGATGCGGGCCTTTTGTCTTCCGCCTCCGCGGATGGCGGCCCGGCCGCCATGTGGGCGGAGTTTGCCGGCTGGAAGTGGCCGGCTCCGGTCTATGCCTGCCAAAGCTGCGCTTCCACTTTTGAGCCGGCCTGGGACTTGGCCGGGCGCGGCAAGCTGCCCGAATGGGGCGCGGTGCTGGCCGTCACGCAAAGCGGCGGGCGCGGACAGCTCCGGCGGCCCTGGCTTTCCCCGCCGGGCAATCTGTACGTGAGTTTTCGCCTGCCCGCGGGCGGAATTTTTTCCGGCGAAGCCTCGTCCGTGCTGGCTGGCCTGATGATCTGCCGGGCATTTGAAGAGCTTGGCCTGAACCCGCTTCTGAAATGGCCAAATGATCTGGTGCTGGATGGTCCGGCCGGCCCTGCCAAGGTGGGCGGGTTGCTTTTAGAGGAGCGTGGAGGCCTGATTCTGGCCGGTCTGGGCGTGAACATCTCGCAAAATCCGCCGGCCGGGCAGTTGCGCGCCGGCGCGGCTCTTGGGGCCGGAACGCTCCCGGCGGCATGGGCGCATTTATCCGGCCCGGCCCTGTGGAAGTCTCTTGTGGGCCGGATTATGTTTGTGTATTATACGGTTCTG
>JAVBSC010000099.1:0-10549 GCA_031547305.1 Desulfovibrionaceae bacterium | reverse complement strand
ACAAAAATTTATCCTGTCTTAATCTTAATAAATAGACCCAACCACCCCCGTTTTTCATTTAAGGAGCGTATCACTGAGCACCCCCAAACGACTCCGTCCGGAAGATCTCAGAAGCCACCGCTGGTACGGCCCCAACACCATCCGGGCTTCCGCCCACCGGCAGCGTACCCTGCAAATGGGCTTCAGACGCAAAGACTTCACCGGCAAGCCGATCATCGGCATCATCAATACCTGGAACGAACTTTCCACCTGCCACTACCACCTTAAGGAACGCGCCAACGAGGCGCGCCGGGGCATCTGGGCGGCCGGCGGGTTTCCGCTGGAGTTTTTCGCCCTGGGCCTGGGCGAGGTTATGGTCAAGCCCACCACCATGCTCTACCGCAACCTTCTGGCCATGGAAGTGGAAGAAATCATCCGCAGTCATCCCCTGGACGGCGCGCTCCTGCTGGGCGGCTGCGATAAAACCGTACCCGGCCTGGTCATGGGCGCGCTCAGCGCCGGCGTGCCTTTTATCTTTGTTCCGGCGGGCCCCATGCTTAACGGGCATTGGCGCAAGGTGACCCTAGGCGCGGGAACGCACACAAAAAAATACTGGGAAGAGCTGCGCTCCGGCTCCATTACCCAATCCGACTGGCAGGAAATAGAGGAAGCCATCTGCCGCTCCAACGGAACCTGCAACACCATGGGCACGGCCTCCACCATGACCTCCATCGTGGAAGCCATGGGCCTGACCCTGCCCAACACCATCGCCATTCCGGCCGTGGATTCCGCCCACCCGCGCATGGCCGCGGACTGTGGCGAGCGCATCGTGGAAATGGTCTGGGAAGGCCTGACCCCGGAGAAAATAGTCACCCGCGAAGCTTTCCTGAACGGCATAGCCTGCCTCATGGCCATAGGCGGTTCCACCAATGCGCCCATCCACATGACCGCCATGGCGGGCCGGGCTGGAATACCCCTGTCTCTGGACGACTTTGACGCGATCTCCCGCCAACTCCGGGTAATCGTGGATATGCTCCCGGCCGGGCGCTTCCTTATGGAAGACCTCTTCTACGCCGGCGGACTTTCCGCCGTGCTTTCGCGCATCCGGACGCACCTGAACCTGGACTGCCTGACCGTGAACGGCAAAACCCTGGGCGACAACCTCAAGGATTCCCGTTGCCACGACGACGAAGTCGTCCGCACTCTGGACGCTCCTCTGACCGGTGTTGAATCCCTGGCCGTTCTGAGGGGCAACCTGGCCCCGGACGGCGCAATCATCAAACCCAGCGCGGCTACAAAAAGTCTGCTCGTCCACACCGGCAAGGCCGTGGTATTTGACGGCGTGGCCGACCTGTACGCCCGCGTGGACGATCCTGACCTGGACGTGGATGAAAACTCCGTGCTGGTCATGAAAACAGGCGGCCCGGTCGGCGCCCCCGGCATGCCGGAATGGGGCGGCATGACCATACCCAAAAAACTTCTGCAAAAAGGTGTGCGCGACATGGTGCGCATCTCCGACGCGCGCATGAGCGGCACCCACTATGGCACCGTGGTCCTGCACGTGGCCCCGGAATCCGCCGTTGGCGGCCCCTTGGCCCTGGTAAAGGACGGCGACCTCATCGAACTGAACGTGCCGGAAAGAAAACTTAACCTCCTGGTGGACGAAGCGGAGCTGGCCAAACGCCGCGCCGCCTGGAAAGCCCCGGCCCCCCACTATACCCGGGGCTACGGCGCCTTGTACTGCGCCCACGTCACCCAAGCCCCGGACGGCTGCGACCTGGACTTTTTGCAAGGCTCGGAGAGATTGCCGGAGCCGGATATTTATTAGGAATGTGACTGAGTTCAGATTTGGGGAGGCTACGCCTCCCCAAGCTCCTCCGCCAAGGGGCTGCCCCCTTGGAGTCCGTTTACGGGTCGCGCCTCTCAATAAGAAACAATACAAAATACCAAATAGTGAAATCTATGCGGAAAGTTTTAGAGATCCTGGAAGGGGTAAAAATTCCGCGGGTGGTGCGGGTGCGCCAGCCGCTGGATTGTTCCGGCGGCATAGCGGATCTACGGGCCGAGGCCCAACTGGCCATGGAACGCTCCGGGCTGGCGGGGCGGGTTGCGCCCGGCATGCGCGTGGCCGTGGGTGTCGGTTCCAGGGGTATTTACAATATGCCGGCGCTGGTGCGCGGGGTGCTGGACTGGCTGCGCGCACGTGGAGCCGAGCCGTTTATCGTGCCGGCCATGGGCAGCCACGGCGGCGGCCGGGCGGAAAGCCAGAAGGCCTTGCTGGCGGAGTTGGGCGTCAGTGAAGAGAGCATGGGATGTCTGGTCAAGTCGGATATGAAGGCGGCGCGCATAGGCGAGGTCGCGCCGGGCCTGGAGGCCTGGATGGACCGCCATGCGGCCGGGGCGGACGGCGTGCTGGTGATCAACCGGGTCAAGCCGCACAACGCTTTTCGCGCGGCGAATGAGAGTGGCATAGTGAAAATGCTGGCCGTGGGCCTGGGCAAGCAGAAAGGCGCGGAATCCTGCCACGCTTTGGGCTTTGAAGGCCTGCCGGAACGCATGAACGCTGTGGCCGCGTATTTGACCGAACACGCCCCGGTGCTGGGCGGGATGGCTGTGGTGGAAAACGCCGCGCACCGTCCCTGCCTGGTGGAAGCCGTGCCGGCAAAAGAGATGATCGCGCGGGATGCCGCCCTGCTGCGCACGGCCTGGGACAAGCTCCCCAGACTGCCCCTGGAGTACGGCCGGCCGGCCGGTCTGGCCCATGTGCTGGTGCTGGACGAAATGGGCAAGAACATTTCCGGTTCCGGCATGGACCCCAATGTGCTCGGCCGCTACACGGTGCCTTTTCTCAAGGGAGGCCCCAGGGTGAACAAGCTGGCCGTGCTGGATCTGACCCCGGAAAGCGAGGGCAATGCCGTGGGCATGGGCATGGCGGATTTCATTACCTGGCGGCTGCGCGACAAGATCGATTTTGAGGCTGTGTATGCCAACGGCATAACTTCAACTGTGGTTGTGGGATCGCGTATGCCCTGCGCCCTGCCTTCGGATTTTGACGTCATCCGGGCCGCGGTGAAAACCTGCAATGCGGAAAATCCGGACAAGATCCGCTTTTTGCGCGTCAAAAACACCATGGAGTTGGAAACTCTGGAGGTTGCCGCCCATATGGCGGAAGAAATGCGCGCCAGGGGCTGCGAGGTAATCAGCAAACCATACGCTTTGCGGTTCAACGAGGCCGGAGAGCTAACTAATCAATAACCAGTGGAACAGGAGTTCAGAATGAAAGGCAAAAGATTGCGCGGCATGATCGTCGCACCCGTTACGCCGCTGAATAAAAATGGAGAGTTTGAACAGGGTCTGGTCAAGGTCATGGTGGACGCGCACATAGCCAAGGGCGCGGAAGCTGTTTTCGCCGTCGGTTCGACAGGGAATTTCCCCCTGTTCAGCACCGAGGAACGGAAAGTGGCGGCCGAAGCCTTTGTGAAGGCCGTTGACGGCCGTGTGCCCCTGTGCATCCACGTCGGATCGGATACGGAATCCCAGACCATGGATCTGGCCGCCCATGCCGGCAAGGCCGGCGCGGACAGCATAGCCGCGGTGCCGCCCTATTATTTTAAGTATGACGGCGCGGCCCTGACCGCCTACTTTGCCAAAATAGCGGCCGTCAACCCGGAGCTGCCGTTTTATGTTTACAACATTCCCATGTTCGCGGCCAACGACGTGGTCCCGGCCCTGCTCAGCCGCATGAAGAAGGAAATCCCCAACCTGTGCGGGGTGAAGGACACCACCCAGGACTTCACGCGCTTTATTGATTATGTGGACGTGATGGGCAGGGATTTTGACTGCCTAATGGGCAGCGACGCCATGTGCGTGGCGGCCATGATCACCGGCGGGGCCGGGGGCATCTGCGCCATGGCCGCGCACAACCCGGAACTGATGGCGACCATTTTCAACCTGACCCGCCAGGGCAAGCTGGACGAGGCCATGCGTCTGCAGTTCCTGGCTTCCCGCCTGCGCCTGTTGTTCATGAAGCTGCCTTTCTTCACGCCGAGAGTGGCCATCATGCGCAAACGCGGCATTGCGGAAGCCTACCACAGGAGCCCCATGCGCGACCTGACCTCTGACGAGGAAAAGCTGCTTTTTGATACGCTTAAGGATTTGGAGCAGGAATTCCAGTTCTCCCTTTTGTCCAAAGTTTGACCGGCGCCCCAGGCGCACCCGATGATGCCCGCCTCACATGGAAAACAACCATCAGCATTTTGGAGGGATTAACGTGAAAAAGACGATCGCTTTCCGGATGTTCCTGGCGTTGCTGGCTCTTTGTCTGGTTTCCGGCTTTGCCGGGGCTTCAAAATCCCTGGCGGCCGACGCCTTTCCGTCCAAAGAAATCACCTTTATCTGCCCCTGGCCTCCGGGCGGCTCCAGCGACCTGCTGGTGCGGGCCATAGCTCAGTCCGCCAACAAACATCTGCCCAAGCCCATGGTGGTCATCAACCGTGACGGGGCCAACGGCATGGTGGCCACAACGGAAGCGTCCAAAACCAAGGCGGACGGCTACACAATCGTTCAGGGAGCCAGCGGGCTTTTTATCACCCAGCCCTATACCCAGAAAAGCCTGGGCTACAAGCAGAACGATTTTGACTTTCTGATCGGCCTGACCAACGAGCCCATTCTGCTGTCCGTGCAGGCCAGCTCCCCCTACAAGACGCTGGAAGACCTGCTGGCCGCCGCAAAAAAAGAAGATAAAGTCATCAGCTACAGCAACTCCGGCATGGGCGGCTTCCCCCAGCTTGCTCTTGCCTATCTGTTCCAACTGGCCGGCGTAAAATCCCAGGCCGTGCCCTTTAAGGGCGGCGCTCCGGCCATTACCGCCATCCTTGGCGGGCACGTCGATGCTCTGGCCTGCCACCCCGGCGAAGCCATCCCGCACATCAAGGCCGGCACGCTACGCCCCCTGGCCGTTTCCTCCCCGGCGCGCTTCCCGGATCTGCCGGACGTGCCCACCATGCAGGAAAAGGGCTTTAAGATAGACATGGGTGTGCGCAAGTTCATATTCGCGCCCAAGGGCCTGCCCGCCGACGCGCGCGCCACGCTGGTGGACGTGCTGCAAAAAGTGCTCAAGGATCCGGAATTCCTGAAGTCCATGGCCGACATCTACCTGATGGTGGAACCCATGACCGGCCAGGAAGTGGAAAACTACTTCAACACCCAGGGCCCGATCATGAAGAAGTTGCTGGAGGAAATGCCCAAGTAAGCCGGGTTTGGACAAGTACGCGCGAGGCTTGGCGAGGCCGGGCCTCGCGCTGTGTATACTCAGTTAACCAAAAGGAAAACCGGGCCAGCCTATGCTGAAACTCTCCAACAGCATCAAGGGAGCGCTTTGCTCCGCCGTACTGGGCCTGATCTACCTGGCGCAGGCGCGCCACCTGGATTTAGGCACCGCCAGAATGCCTCAGGAAGGGTTTGTGCCGATGATTATCGCGGTCACCCTCCTGGCCTTATGCGTGGCGCTTATTGCAAAAGAAATTTTTTACCATCCCGCGCATGTGGAAAGTTCCCTCCCGGAATCCGAGACCGGCGTGGTGGAAGATTTTTCCTGGAAGCGACCCCTGATCCTTATGGTCATAATGGTGATCTACCCGCTGATCCTGCCATATTTCGGCTTCATTGCAGCCACGTTTGCGCTAGTTTATCTTGTGCTGCGCATTTTCGAATACCGCAACCACATCTGGTCGTTAGCGGTGGCCGCCATCAGCGTGGCCGTCACCTACTTTATTTTTGAGTATTGGCTCAAAGTGCTGCTGTTTCCGGAAGCGACACTGTTTTAAACCCGCCGAAGACCTTTCTGCGGCATAGACTGATTTATAAGGAAGCCGGAATATGGAAGGCCTGTTATACGGATTGAGCGTTGCGATCACGCCGACGAACCTGTTGTTCTGTTTTGTCGGCGCCTTCTTGGGCACACTGGTGGGCGTGTTGCCCGGCATAGGCCCGGTGGGTTCCATGGCCCTGCTGCTGGGCCTGACTTACGGACTTGAGCCGACCACGGCCCTGATCATGTTTGCCGGAATTTATTACGGCTCCATGTACGGCGGCTCCACCACCTCCATTCTGGTGAACATACCGGGTGAAGCCAGTTCCGTGGTCACGGCCATTGACGGATACCAGATGGCTCGCAGGGGGCGGGGCGGGGCGGCTTTATGCCTTGCGGCCATGGGCTCGTTCGTGGCCGGCACCATAGGCCTTCTGCTGCTTACCTTTCTGGCCCCGGCCCTGGCCGGCGTCGCCCTGCGCTTCGGCCCTCCGGAATACTTCGCCATAGCCGTGCTGGGGCTTTTCGTTCTTTCCCAACTCAGCGGCCAGGGCATGCTCAAATCCTTTATCATGGTCGCCCTTGGGCTGGGCCTGGGCACAATCGGCATGGACGACATAAGCGGCCAGACCAGGTTCACTTTTGGCTTTAACGATTTGCAGAAGGGCATAGATTTCGTGCCCGTGGCCATGGGCCTGTTCGGCGTGGCGGAAATACTGGACGTGGCCTCTCAGAAGCTGCACGAGAAGCAGGAGATCATCAAGGTGCGCTTCCGGGAGCTTCTGCCCAATAAGGAAGAGGCCAAGCGCTCCGTGGGTCCGACCATCCGCGGCTCCTTCGTGGGCTTTCTTATCGGCCTGATTCCCGGCCCGGCCGCGGTTATTTCCACTTTTGTCTCCTATACGCTGGAAAGAAAGCTGAGCAAGAACCCCGATGAATTCGGCAAGGGCGCGCCGGAGGGCGTGGCCGGACCGGAATCGGCCAACAACTCGGCGGCCATAGGCGCCTTTGTGCCCGTACTTTCCCTGGGCATACCCTTTGCGCCGCCCACGGCTCTGCTTCTTTCCGCCATGCTCATACACGGGGTCACCCCCGGCCCGCTGCTCATCCAGGAGCATCCGGCCGTGTTCTGGGGGCTTATAGGCAGCATGTACATAGGCAATCTGATGCTGGTCGTTCTGAACCTGCCCCTGGTGGGGCTGTTCGTAAAGGTGCTGCGCGTGCCCAGCAACCTGCTCATGCCGATCATCCTGCTTTTCTGCATTGTGGGCGTGTTCGCCATCAACAACGCCATTTCCGACATCTGGATCATGATCCTCTTCGGCGTGGCCGGGTTCTTCCTGAACCGCTGGGGTTTTTCCACCGCGCCCATGGTCCTGGCCCTGGTGATCGGGCCTATGCTGGAAAACTCCCTGATGCAGTCGCTCATGCTTTCCCAGGGCAGCCTGAGCATTTTCTATTCGCGGCCGCTCACCGCCACCCTCTTTGCCCTGACCATCGCGATCGTGGCGCTCCCGCCGCTGTTCCGGCTGCTGAAAAGAACCATTTTCGTCAGGCGCGTGGCCGGCGATCTGGGACAACAATAAAACGTGAACAGGTGAAGGGTAAAATGTTAAGGGGGGCTTCAGCCCCCCTTAACATTTTACCCGGCGAATACTGAAGCGTCTCCGGCTTTGGCGGCAAGTTTGCCCGCTTTGTCCATAATCCCGTGCCGCATCAGCCAGGCATGGAATTCCGGAGTTGGCAGGAGCCCGAACATTTCGCGCAGGGTGGCGTTGTCGTGGTGGCTGGTGTCCTGGTAGGCCAGCATTACGTCGTCGCCCATGGGCACGGCCATAAAGAAGTTGGCCCCGGCCATGGTCAGAAGCATGGTGGCTGTTTCCTGATCGTTCTGATCAATGGGAGTATGATTGGTGTAGCAGGGGGCCATGCCCATGGGCAGGCCGGACAGCTTGCCCATGAAGTGGTCCTCCAGGCTGGCCCGGACGACCTGGCGGCCATCGTACAAGGTTTCCGAACCGATGAAGCCGGACACGTTGTTCACCATGAACGGCCGGAAAGCCTTGGCAAAGGTGTAGCAGCGCGCCTCCAGGGTCATCATGTCCGCGCCGCCCGCCGCGTTGATGGACATCTCCGATCCCTGTCCGGTTTCAAAATACATACGGTTCGGTCCACTGGCCTGCCCGAATTCCTCAATAAGGTCATAGGCCTCTTTAATCATGGACGCGTTTATGCCAAAGGCCTTGTTGGCCTGCTCCGTGCCGGCCACGCTCTGGAAGAGCGTGCAGACTTTGGCTCCTTCCCGCACCGCGCGCATCTGGGTGGTGATGTGCGAGAGCACGCAGTTCTGGGTGGGAATGTCCCATTTGCGCATAAACTCCCAGACCCCGTCCAGTACCCGCCGGGTGTTGTCCACACCGTCGTCCACCGGGTTAATGCCAATCAGGGCGTCCCCCTGGCCAAAGGACAACCCTTCCATGATTGAAGCCAGAATGCCTTCCACGCTGTCCGTGGGGTGGTTGGGCTGCAGCCTGGAGGACAGGCGCCCCGGCAGGCCGATGGTGGTGGCGCAGGTGGAGGGATTGCGGATCTTTTTGGCCGCGTAGACCAGATCCATGGCCGACATCAGCTTGGCCACCCCGGCCACGCATTCGGCGGTCAGCCCGCGCGAAAGCCTGGCTATGTCCGCTCCGCCCGTATCGTGCGCCAGCAACCAATCCCGCAGTTCACCAATGCTCCAGCCTTTAATTTCCCCATACACGCCAGTGTCCAGCAAGGCCTCGCCAATGCGCGACACTTCGTCCAGTTCGCAGGGCACGGCCGGGTTGTTCCGCAAGTCCTCAACCGTCAAATCCGCCAGCACCACGCGCGCGGCCATGCGTTCCGAAGCGTTCCCGGCCGCGATTCCCAGGATCGCATCGCCGGATTTTTCCTCACTGGCCTTGGCCAGAACCTCATTAACGCTCTTAAAGGCGTAAGTCCTGCCGGACAAGACGGTCTTTAAACGCATGGTTCCCTCCCTCAAATAAACTCACTTTCCGAATAATAAAGTTTTTGCCACCACAGGCAGGACGCGGCCGCCGGCCACGGGTTTGCCTATGTCTATGTGGTCTCCGCTTTCCACAGCCACGGAATCCAGGCTGAAGATGTCGATCTTTGGGCTGAGGGCCAGACGTAAGGCATTGCCCAGGGCCTTGGCCATATCATGTTCCACCAGCACGACCAGGGTGTTGGTGTGCTTTAGCATCTCGCGGCCGCCTCTGGCGATTGCACCGGCCAGTTCCGCCACGGCAGCATAGGAAGGGTCCTGGATTCCCTTCAGGGCCAGGCCGACGGTCTCCGCCTGGCCGCCTTCGCGGAACCAGGCTATTTTGGCGGCAAGACGCTCGGCCAGGTGTTCCGGACCGTTGGCCTCGTCTTCCGGCGTGAGCTTGAGGATCGGGATATTCTTCAGAGGCAGGGGGTCCGGCCGGGAATAAAAAACCGTGCTGCCGCTGAGTTCCACAATGTGTACGCCCACGCCCACCACGGTGGCCCGGATGGTTTCCGCGGCCGGGTATACGCTCAGGCTGTGGCACAAAACGGAAGACTTTATGGAATGGGCCAGGAGTATGCCGATATCCCCATAGGCCAGCCAGGATGACGGGGCGCCGGGGGTATCGAAACTCTCGCCCATGGCCGCGGCCACGCCGCCGGAAAAGGTGATGCCCTGAAGCTCCTTAAGCCGCTCCGGGTGCTTGAAATCGTGGTTGGTAATCAGCGGCTCCAGTTCCGGGCTGGCCGGCGCTACGCGCAGAATCTCCGCCAGCAGTCCGGCCAGGCGATCCGTAAGCTTGCGCAGTTCCGCAATATTGCACCGCCATCCTTCCCGGATATCCAGGCCAAGGGAGGCGATCAGGCGGGCGCATTGCGGAGTGACGGCCTTTACCGCAAAGGTCTGAGGCTCAATCAACACATGGCGTCCGCCAATATCCAGGCAGGAGGAGTCAGTCATCTCTCCATTGCGAAAAACAGCAATGTTGGTTGTGCCGCCGCCAATATCCAGATTGGCCAAGGTCAGGCCGGACTCGTTGGAGAGTCTGGCCGCGCCCGCTCCCCGGCCGGCCAGCAGGGATTCCAGATCCGCGCCCGCGCTGGTGACCACGAATTCTCCGGCCAGTCCGGCCAACCCGTCCAAGACCGCCCTGGCGTTGCTTTTACGCGCTGTTTCGCCGGTGATGATCACCGCGCCCGCGCTGATCCGCTCCGGGCTCACCCCGGCCGCCGCGTATTCCGCTTCCACAATCGCCCGCAAGGCCGTAGCGTCGATGGTCTCCCGATCCTTCAGCGGCGTGAAATACACCGGCCCGCGGTAAAAAACCTCGCGCCGCGCAATGCGCACACGCGGCACCGCCGTTGTGGCCGCCGTGTTCTCCAACTCCAGCCGGCTGAACAGCAGCTGCGTCGTGGTCGTGCCCACGTCTATGCCAACGCTGAGGATGACTTCAGGCATATGTGCTGAGGAATTGGGGGCGGGACCACAAGGGGGTGACCCCCTTGAGGCCCCGCCCCCAAACCCCCACCCCCTTATCCGCGTTATGGGATTGGTTTTGTATTTGAAGCATTAACTAAACCCCTTGACGTGTTGAGCAATCAGCAAAAATTAAAAACATGAATCAACCCCCATTAAAGGGTTAAGGGGGGGTGGGGGGGGGGGCCCCCCGGGGGGCGGCCCTGTGGGTGCCCCCCCACACGGGGGGGTTAAACCGCGAAACAACGGCC
>JAVBSC010000086.1:0-4553 GCA_031547305.1 Desulfovibrionaceae bacterium | reverse complement strand
AGCGGATCGCTGGGAAACGCTGGGAAACGCCGGGAAACGTTGGGAAACGCTGGACAGGTTTTTGAAAAAATCGCGTTTTTTGAAAAATGCTGTCTTTTTAGGTAGTTATATCAGGAGGACTTTTCCGGCATGGGCGGCGGCCCCTAACCGGGCCGGAGGCCGGCGCGGTAGCGCCTTGCAGCGACGCCGGCGGCGCGAAATGAGCGAAGCTCATTTCGCATCCAGGCCGCCAAGTCGCGGAAGAAAGACGCGGACAAATTCAAAAATCCGCCCGTTCAGGCTATGGTTTTCCGCTCCCATGCGCCCAGGCCCACAGCCCCCAGGCCAGCAGGGCGCACAAACCGGTCACAATGGCGCTCAAAATGCCCTTTTTGGCGTGCCGCACCAGGGCGATCTGCTCTTCCAGCATCTGGTGGTGGGCCACGTGCGTGGGGCCGTCAATAAGATTGGCGCTTCTGAGCGCCTCGCTGACCGCCTCTCTGACCGCTGTTCTGATAAGCTCGTCATGAGCCGCCTGGCGGCGCTCCGGGCCGAAGTACTTTCCGTTCATTTCCGTCCCGCTCCCTTTACTTTTTCAAAGGTTCTGAGCCCGCCAATGCCCAGCATGCCGAACATCAGTTCCCAGAGCATGCCGTCCAGGCCGGGCGGGGTGACCGCGCCGGGGAACCAGTTGGCGGAAACCCAGATCCAGAACGGCCGGATCAGATATTCAAAAGCCAGCGCCAGGCCGCAGACCCAGCCGATGAACGGCCGCCAGCCGGCCACGAATATGGACTGGTGGGCGGCTTCAACTTTGTTGATTTCGCGCTGGTCCTTGCCTTCCTCGACCACGGCGGCCAGCATCTGGCGCTGAAACTCCGCCTCGGCCCGGGCGCGCTCGTTGGGGTCCGGAATAAGTCCCAGCAGCTTTTCCACAGCAGTGCCGATGATGGGAATGAATGAAACAAGGCCCATTACCGCCACGCTCCTGTCTCCATTTGTCTGGCCAACTCAAGTGCCCGCCCCCGCACCTGCCCGGCCCAGCGCGAATCAAGCATGCCTTGCGCGGCCCCGGCAAAATCCCCGGCCCGCACTTTGGCCAGCGTGTTTTTAAATCCCAGAAGCCCGTTCAGGCCCAAATTGAAGCACATGTTCACCAGGGCGGCAAAGCGCGGGTAATCAAGGCCGGCCGCCCAGGGCAGGGCTTTGAGCACCTGATGCTCGCAAACCGCCGTGTCCAGGTCCAGCAGGCGGCGGGCCTGGTCTTCGGTAAGCGGGGAATCCGGCCCCAGGCCGGGTACGGGGTTGGCGTCCAGGTTGTGGCCGTAGCCCACGCTCAACCGGCCGGCCGGGCAGCGGTAAGGCGTATGCCGGCCAAGGGAATCTTTTTTCGCGCCTTCGTGGCGTCGGAGTTGGGCAAGGAGTTTTTCGCGCATAATATGGCCTTGTCGGGGGTGGGGCCTGGCGCGGGCCGATGGATAACGTCCGCGCCAGGCAAGGGTTCCGCTTCCGGAGCCGCGGGAAGGCGGCTGGACTCGGAATCCGGGTGAGGGCGGCGCCGGCCGGGCATGATGCCGGGCCGGGAGTCGCCGCCGGTGGGAGCGTGGAAGGGGCGAGGGAGCGCCGGGGGGCGTTAATCAAAACGCGCCAATCCGCGAAGCGCCGCCCAGCCCTTCCAAGCCGGCCAAGTCAATACTGATTTTTTGTCAGAAAGACGCCCGCATCTTCTGAACGGGCGAAGTTTTGCTTTCAGGAAGGAGGGCAAGCCTGACGCGGATAAAGTCAAAAACTCGCCCGTTCATTTGTAGTAAAGCCTCTGCGGGATCTTTTTGCTGTTGCCGCACTCAATGCGGCCACGGTATGTTTTAAGGGGCTTTGAATCAGTGGCGTAGGGCACGCGCGCCAGCACGCCGTTGCGGCCCATGGCGGAAAAAGCCCAATGCCCTTCCTCCAGCATGCGCAGGGTATCACCCGTGAGCGGGCTTTCCGCCACAAACCCCCAGTCGGAGCCTGTGCAGAGCGCGCCGACTTTCAGCCAGACGCCGTCCAGCAGCGTGGACGGCGGGCCAAAGAGCAGGGCAACCCAGGTTTGGGAGGCATTAAGAGTATTTTCGTTGTACAGCCAGCGGCAGGTTTTGCGGGTCTGCTCATCCGTCCAGTAATGTCCGCCGCTTTCTTCCCGTCCGAACAAAATGTCCGCCGCGAATAGGCGGGCAAAGGCCGGGTCCGCCCGCGCGCGTTCCATGGCCTGGTAAACAGGCCCGCGTGAGGCCGGAACCCAGGCCCCGCCGCTCTGGCCGTAATCCACTTGCGGGTATACGCCCATACGACTCCTTAAGACGCCTTCCAGGCTGTCTTATTCAATTAAAAAGCGATTTTCAGGGGGAGCATTCCTGCAGTGCCTGAAAATGGGCGGAAAAATCCGCCCGTTTTCAGCCTCCGAGGATGTTTTTCTGCTGCTGATTCTGCGCTTGCTGCTGCGAGCCGAAGGGACTGGTCAGAATGCTGCCTTCCTGGCCAAGGGCCGCCCTGGCCTTTTTAAGCTGGGCTTCTCTGGCGCTCTGGGCCGCGTCGTCCATGGCCTGTTCCTGCGCGTAAGGCTTGGGGGCTTCCGCCACCGTGGGCGGAGCCGCCGATGCCGCCGAACCGCTTTTTCCTCCACCGCCACCCATAGTTTGCTCCTTTGGTTTAGAGTTAGTCGCGCTAAAACAGCGCGTTGATTCATGCCTTTGCCGGTATCCGCATTGTTCAGGCGGAAAGAGCCTTCACGTACAGCGCCGCGTCGGTAATCCGTCCGCGCGCCTTCACCGGGCTCCATGTCTCGTCCAATTTTCTCTCTGTTCAGTCTTGAGTCATATCTTCCTTTTATGGTCAGCCGGCCCTGCTTGAAGTAAGCAACCGGAAGGGCGGCTGTTCGGCGTTTTTCATGCCGAAAGATTGTTCGCGTAAGTTGAGATTCGCGGCGCTCAGGCTGGTTCAGCGCCGGTCATGATTATCCATTGATTGCGGAGTTTCTTGATCTTATTGATGAAATAGACAATGATCCGCGAAACAGGGCCGATTATCCGCAAGATGGCAGTCTGGACTGTGGAGATAATGCAAATACGAGAGGAATGGATACGGGCATGGAAACAACTTTGGCTTTATACTTTATTTCGATCACTATTATCTGCATAGTTTGCCAGGTAAAAATTAAAAAAGAGGAGAAATTCTGGCTTGTCAGCATGGCTCTTTTTGTTCTGTCCCTGCTATTGATAGCATCAGACATTTCAGGACAGATGGCGTTTTTTACCGCTGAACTATATGAATACAGCAGAGGTCCGTATGATCCTGGAAATAGTAATTTAGGCTGGTATATGACGTTTCTCCTCGCGCCATTCGTAGTGGCATTTGAGATATCAGCCGCGTATATCTTAATAAAGGATTACACTAAATTGCCATACGGATTTGGAGCAATATTCGCAACATCACTTTTCTATTCCATGATTGTTTATTTTGGACGCTTTTTGTACAGAATATCAACATATTATTCGCTATAATCTTTTTCAAGGCTATAATATATTTTTAAAACATCATTTATGTAATCTTGGCAATTGTTAAATGGTAATGAATAGTCTGTAAGTACGTGCGGCATGTTATCTGTATAATATTGACTAGGTTCTGGCTTTACTGCGTCTTTGAATTCTTGACGATAGTCTTGTATGCGTTCTGCATATATCCGCATGGCTTGCTCAAGCCTGTCAGCATCATAACGTTTTTCGTCCCTGTACAGGTAACGGTGTAGATTTTTTCGATCATCTTCGTGAAAGCCGTCCGGAAAGTGCCCGATGTTAGCGCCATCGTTGGCAATGAACTGCGCGTGGTGTTTTTTATCGCCTTGCGCCAGGGCGCCTTCTAAAATCCTTTCTCCGATCACATAATATCTTCGTTCCGGTTTTTTCTGGCCTTCAGGCGGATTGCGCAGTTCACGCACCGGCCAGTATTTTTGTTGCGGCATTTGCCGTTCTTTGGCGCTTACAGGCTGCCAGTCGTCAATATGTCCAGGGTATTGAGGCTTTCCGGTCCAGGTCAGGCCTGATTCTTCGTCGATGTCTTTCAACTCGCCATCGCCGGTTTGCCTGTAATAAGCGTCCGGGAAAGGCCTTTTCGTCACCTGGTCGATTGTTGGATCGCCCGCCGGTTTTATCGCCGTGTTTTGCCGCGCCTGCTCTTCCTCCCCCCGCGCGTACGGCTTGGGGGCTTCCGTCACCGTGGACGGAGCCATCATTGAAGCGCTTTTTCCACCGTTCATGTTGCCCGCGCCCCCGCCCCCCATATCTTTGCTCCTTTGGTTAGAGTCGCTTGCGCCAGAAGCGGAGCATTGACCCATGCCTCCGCCGGTATCCGCATTGTTCAGGCGGAAAGATCCTTCACGTACAGCACCGCGTCGGTACTCCGTCCGCCGGCCTGTCCGGATTCCCTGGCCAGCCTGAGCGCGCCTGGCAGGCGCAGGCGCTCCGTAAAACCGAAGGACTCTGTCCAGCGCCGGGCGCCCCGGTAGCAGGCGGGCAGCACGGCGAGTACGGATTTTAGGC